>NZ_UHIA01000004.1:1036057-1692114 GCF_900460215.1 Suttonella indologenes | reverse complement strand
GGTGAGGCATACAAGCTGCAAGTGTCTTAATCCCGATGTGTGGGGCGGTTGTTCCAACTGTGATGATCGGCTTGCGCGTCTTAATCCCCGATGTGTGGGGCGGTTGTTCCAACTGACTGCCTGTTTTTTTCTCCTTGCTTTTCAAATGGTTGAAAGGCGCTTTAGCTAAATTTCTTTTTTGCCAAAAGGAGTTTTTCATGCTGTCGAGTTTTCAATGACTTAGCTTTGTGTCGGAAGAACGTTGAGGCGCGCTATTTTAAAGGCTGTTTGCGCGCCGTTCAAGGGGTGTTTTATGTTTTGTGTTTTAAATATGGCGATGGGGTTTCCGGAAAGTTGCCGAGGCTGATGCCTGTGCCTAGGCTGGGTTTGCCTAGGCGGTAGAGTTTGCCGGCGAGAGGGTAGGCGCGTAGGTCGTCTTTTTTAGGGTCTAGGTTTTGCATGAGTTGTTCGAGTGTTTCTATGAGTTGTGTTTCATTGCCTTGGTATAGAAAGGTGCTGTTTTGCAATGAGATGGCGATGTCTGTGAGTTGGCGGTGGATTTTTTGCAGACGGCGTTTGTCTGTGATGTCGTAGGCGATTATCCAGTTCATGATGTTGTTTCGCTGTTGTTTGTTTTGTCGATGATGTGGAGGTGGTCGCTGTTTCTGTCGTGGGCGGGATCTAGGGTTTTGAGTAGTTGGCGGCAGCGGTGGTGGATTGGGGGCGCAGTTGTTTGGCAAGTTGTTCGTAGTCTTGGTAGAAGTGTTGGCGGGCGGTTTTGTTGATGCTGCAATTGTTGGCGGTGATGCGAAAGTCTTGGGCGCGGTAGCGTTGTTGTTTGATGTGTTGAATGATCCATTGATCGTATTGCGGGCGCAGGGCTTCGATGAGGTCGCAGGCGAGGGATTCGCGTCCGTGTTCGGTTTGGTGGTAGTAGCCGATGTAGGGGTCAAGTCCGCAGAGGTGTAGGTGTTTGACGGTTTCAAAGTGTAGCAGGGTGTAGCCGAGAGAGAGGAGGCTGTTTACTGGGTCGCGCGGTGGGCGGCGGTTGCGTCTGTAAATTGCAGATTGCGCGGAATGATGTGCTGCCATGCGGCAAAAGTATTGGGCTGCCGCCGCGCCTTCTATGCCGCGAATTTGGGCGATGCTTGGGCTGTGGCTTATGTGGGAGAGGTGTTGGGTAATGGATTTGATGTGGCGGTAAATGGGCGGTTGGCGGTATTGATGAAGGTGTTCCAGTTGGGCTTGGAGTTTTTCTTGGCAGATGTGGCGGGATTGTTGTAGGCAAAAGTCAGGGTTTGGGCTTGGGTGTATTGGTGTTGGCGGCGTTTTCCATCTAGTTTCCAATTGGGCATCAATAGGCAGGGGGCGGCGGTTTCTGCCGCTTAAGATGACGATGCCAATGCCGTGTTCGCCGAGTTTGCCTAGGCTGTGTGCGCTGAGTTGAAGGTCGCCATGTATGCAGAGGCGTTCGATGAGTTTGAGGGGAAGGGTGTTGAGGTGTTGTTCGTTTTCGCGAATGACCTAGGGCAGCGCGTTCTATGCTGAGGCTAAGGTTGCGGCGGTCGATATAGAGGGTGCTCATGTGTTGTCCTTTAGCTGATGATGAAATAGTCTTGGCGCAAGGGGTGGGCTATGCCGTAGTGTTTGGCTTTTTCGGAGTCGGTAATGAAGTAGTGAAGGCTGTCTTGTTCGGTGATGAGTTCGCTGATGTCGTTGCAGAGTTGTTGTTGCTCGTGGGGGTGGAGGTTGCATTCGTAGAGGGATTTTTGCCTACCTGTGGCATAGGATTGAAGCAGGCGGCGGATTTTGGCTTGGCGTTTGGGGCAGCTGATGTCGTAGATAAAGAGGTAGTAGTGGCGCATGGGTTTCCTTATGTGTTTGTTGTGGTGTTTATTTATGCCGTGATGGTAAATTTTTTTGAGTAGAAAAATTTGTTTTTATCGAGTTTGTTTAAGCTTTGTTTTATGATGCGGTTTTCAATAAGGAGCTGGATATGACGGTTTGGTTTGTTTCGCGTCATCAGGGCGCTATAGACTGGATTGCTGAACAGAAGCTTTGGCAGGTGGATAGGGTGGTGCCGCATTTGGCGGTGGAGGAGATTAATGCCGGCGATGTGGTTTTGGGGACTTTGCCTGTGCATTTGGCAGCGCAGGTTTGCGAGCGCGGTGCGCGGTTTTATTTTTTGCAGATGCCGCAGTCTTTGGCGATGCGCGGTAGCGAGTTTTCAGCGCAAGAGATGCGTGAAGCGGGGGCAAGTTTGCAGGCTTTTGATGTGCGCAAGCTGAAGGCATGATGTTGTGAGGAGGGCTGGAGATGCTTAGATTGGCGGCAAAAGAAAGGAAGATCGATGCAGCCTCATAATTTGCCGAGCGATTTGCCGATTGCCCGTTATCGTTTTGGTTTTTTGCTGCATCAAGCCGTGCAATTTCCTGCTTATGCCGGCTCTACTTTGCGCGGTATTTTTGGGCATGCTTTGATGAAATATATTTGTACTTGCAGACAAGATCCGCATCAAGATAATTGTTTTTATAGCCGCGTTTTCAGTGTGCCGCCGAGTCAGCGTCTTGATCGCAGTCAGAGAAATACGCCGCCGCCGCCTTATGTTATCGAGCCGCCGCTACAGGGAAAAACGCATTGGCAAAGCGGCGAGATATATCGTTTTAATCTTGTGCTGATTGGCGAGGCGCGGCATTATCTGCCGCTGATTAGCTATGCTTTGCAGCAGGCTTTTAATCATCAAATCGGTAGGCAGAAAAGTCGTGCGGAGTTGATTGAATTGGCAGTAGAGCATCAAGATTCTTGGTATCCTATTCTCAAAGATAGGAATATTATCCGGCATCATAATAGCATCAGCTTGCCAGAGAGCTATCCAGAGCATATCTGTCTGAATTTTCTAACACCTGTGCGTCTACAGCAGCAAGGCAAGGTCGTTAAAGAAGAACATTTTAGTGCAGACCAAGTGCTGCGGCAGGCGATGCGGCGCAGCTCAAGCATCGCTCAGCTTTATTTTCCTCAAGCGATAGAGGCCGACTATGCCGCTCTTGCTAGGCAATGCCAAGATGTTGTTTGGCAGAGCCAAGTCCGATGGCAGGATTGGACGCGTTATTCCAACCGCCAACAGCAGCATATGAGTTTAGGTGGGCTTATCGGGGAATGTCGGTTTAAAGATATTCCGCCTGAACTGAGTGTGTTTTTGCATTTGTGCCAGTGGCTGCATATCGGCAAAGAAACGGTTTTTGGTTTGGGGGCTTATCGCTTGAGAAAACTAGCGAATGATTGAAATTTATACTATCATCTTTTTAGAATGCTATAGTTTAGATGTAAAGTTTTAAGTTAATAATTTTTGATATATTTTCATTTTAACCAAGGAGATGATATGAGTACTTTGATTAGTTTTTTAGGTAAGCAAATGAATGGCTACCGTGAAACGGAATATGAGTTAAATAATCAATTTTTTACCACTAAATTTATGGGAGCCGATTTAACACAAATAATAAAACCTAAAAAATTATTGCTGATTGGTACAGCCGGTAGTATGTGGGATGTATTATTTGATCACTACGGCACTACAGATGAAAGGTTATTGGAATTAATTGAAAAATCTAGCCAAAATGAAGTTGATGAAAACTTCTTACAGGCATTCACACCTGAGTTAGAGCAGAAATTGGGTTGTGAGGTTCGCTGTATCGTGATTGGATATGCACGTGATAGTGTGGAGCAAATTGCTATTTTGCAAAGAATTTCCAGAGAATTATGTGAAAATGAATGTATTTCACTCGATGTTACTCATGGCTTTCGACATTTACCTATGTTGGCATTGGTTGCGGCGCGTTTTTTGAAAAGTATAAAAAATATTCGTACTGAACATATTTATTATGGCGCGTTTGAAATGAGAAATGAGAATAACCGTACGCCGGTAGTGGATTTGAGCGGTATGCTGACCATGTTGGATTGGGTAGATGCGCTTTCTGCTTATAAACAAAGCGATAATTATGCCGCATTTATCCCATTGTTAGATTCGCATAATGGTCAATTATTGAAGGAAGCTGCTTTTTTTGAAAATATTAACCAAATGCAATTTTCGCGTTCATCGTTGAAAGAGTTTAATAAAAATTTACAATCAAATCAAATTAATAATCTATTTTTACCATTGGTAAAAAATGATTGGGTGCAGAGACTTCAATGGGTGAAAGAGAAAGGTCATTATGAACGCCAGTTGTATTTGGCGAAACGACACTTGGAAAATGGCAATTATCTACAAGCCAGTATTTTGAGTAATGAAGCATGGATTTCTAAAAAAATTAAATTTAATAATCAAGATCAAAATGTTCATGGTTTACGTGATAAAGCAAAGGATGAATTGAAGAAGACTCTTAATTCAACGGGTAAAAAATTATTTAACGAAATTTCTGCTATTCGTAACGCAATGGCACATGGTACAAAGCCAGATAATGCTGATATTTTACCAATTTTGAATAACCAAGAAAAATTACATCAAAAACTAAAAGATATTATTCAATATATTGAAACATGGGAAATATAATCATGAGTTTACGAAAAATTGATTTAGCCGCACCTGTGTTTGATAAAGACAGCAAAATTATTACAACAGATTCAGGGCAGCACTCTACTGAAATAGCATGGCAAAGCATTTCATGTGAATTGGTAACGCCTATTCACGGTGGTGGCGTTGAAGCAAGACACAGTGATGCGGATTTACCGATTCGTGTGGCAGCGATTCGCGGACAGTTGCGTTTTTGGTGGCGTTTGTTGACGCAACATAAATGGAAGCTGAAAGATATTCGCAAAGCGGAATTTGCTTTGTGGGGCGGTATGAATGATGGCGATGAGGGCGGAGGTCATGCGAGTTTGGTGTTTTTGCGGGTGGAAATGGAAAATAAACTCCAAAAAGCCTTGCTTTCAGACTACGCTAAAAATATCAATGATACATTAGGTTATGCCTTATTTACCGCCAGAAGCACCCGAACTGGCTTGCCTGAAATGAAGTTGGGTAAAGAAGGTTTGCGTTGGAATTTGCAATATTGCTTTGACCAAAAAATCAGCGATGAACAAAAAGAACAAGTTTTAGAAACCCTACGCTGGTGGGCGACTTTGGGCGGTATTGGTGGACGAACGCGACGCGGTTGTGGCGTATTTACCGTGCAAGGCTTGAATTTGGTTTCAGAACAGGAAATGCGTGATTTGGGTTGTCAAATCTTGCATTCAGGCAGCCTAGAAAATAATGCCAAAGCCGCGTGGATTGATGCGATTGATGCTTGGAAAGAAAAACGCCGTGAGCATAAAGAGGCATTTCGAAAATTACTTGGCAAAAATGATGAACATTCGCGTCATTTGGCAACGGTGTTTAGTCGCCCTGTTTATAACGGTTCGCAATGGCGTGCTATGGTGCTGATGTTGCCCAATAGCAGCCAAGAAGTGAAAAACATTTTAGGGAAAACAAAATGAATTCATATGTTTTAATCCTGTCTGTAGGACCGGTGCAAGGATTTATTGCTTCGGCGCGGCGCAGTCGTGATTTGTGGGCGGGGTCGTGGTTGTTGTCGGAGATTGCCAAAGCAGCGGCGCAAAGTTTGCTAAATAGCGGTGCGGAAATGATTTTCCCTCATGCAGAAGAAAACAAGCTGCCTGAAAATGTGGGCAATAAAATTCAGGTTATCATCAAAAATAAATCTCAAGAAGAGCTGTTGAATATTGCCAAAGAAGCCAAAAAAGCCGCAGAGGATTTTTTTGTTAAACAAGCTGATGATGTTTTTGAAAAAATCGGTAAACAGTTGCGCCAAGAGCTTTGGGATAATCAAAAAAACGATTATGTGGAAGTGCAATACGCGTGGGCAAAAATGGCTGATGAGAAAGAATATGTTTCAGCCAGCCAAAAAGCCGCCGCCATGTTGGCAGCGCGTAAAGCCACTCGTGATTTTGCTCCATCACTTAATAAAGTGAATTTACCCAAATCATCGTTAGACGGTGCGCGTGAAACCGTGCTGCCTGAAAAAAACAGTTCTTTGTTACGCAAAAAATTAGGGTTGAGCCAATCGGAGCAGCTGGATTGTGCAGGTGTGGTCAAGCGTTTATGCGGTAATCCGGAGCAATTCACCGCCATCACTCGCGTGGCGGCAGAGAGTTGGATTGCTGAAGTCAAACACCATGCCGATTTTGAGCAAGTGAAACAAGCCTATGAAGAATTGGTGAAAAATGGCTTGGCAACACGCGTTTTAGGCAATCATCAAATTTATGCGGATTTTCCGTATGACGCGCAATTTTTATACCCTGCACGTTTGCAAGCAGCTTACCCAAACTGTGACGATGCCGATAAACCATTATTGGACAATTTAAAATATGCTTTAAAAGCAATTTGGAAAGCACATGGCGAGCCATGCCCTTATTTTGCCATGTTGTTGGCAGACGGCGATCGCATGGGGGAATTGCTGGATAAAGCAGAAAAAATAGAACATCATCAATCTATCACTAAACATTTATCCGCATTTGCCGAAGGTGTTCCCCAAACCATGCAAAAACATCAGGCGCAATGTATTTATGCGGGTGGCGATGATGTGTTGGGTTTGGTGCCGCTCAATCAAGCCCTTAAGTGTGCCGAAGCACTGGCAGAAAAATTTTCAGCTAGTTTGAAACCAGTTGCCGATGGTTTGGGGGCAGAAAATCCGCCTACCTTATCGGTGGGTTTGGCAATTTGCCACATCAATACACCATTGGGCAATATCCGTGCCTTGGCAAAACGCGCCGAAAAAGAAGCTAAAGGCGATAAATACCCCAAAAAAACACAGCGTAATGCTTTGGGCATCACATTGGCGGTGCGCGGCGGTGCGACTGTAGATATGCGTTTGCGTTGGGATGATACATCTGCATTGGAAAAATTCAGGTTCTGGCAGCAGGCTTATCAAGAAAAAACCATCAGCAGCCGTATTGCTTATGATTGTCGTGAAATTTTTACGGCTACCGATTTTCCCACACCCAGAGATGAAGCCTTGTTGGAAAAAATCCGCATGGCTGAATTGATGCGTATGTTGGAAAAAGCCCGTACTCATGACGGTAAAAAAATAGATGCTGTCGTGAAAACGGAATTGGAAAACCGCCTCAATGCTTTGCAAGACTTAAACGCCCTTGCTACCGAGTTAATCATCGCCCGCTGGCTGGCGGCCAAAACCCAACGCGATTTAGGGAGAGAACATTCATGAATTATTACATCATTGACGCGCTTTCGCCGTTGGTGTTTCGCAGTGGCAAACCCTTTGGCGCACAGTCGGACACAGACGACATCATGTTTCCTTTGCCCAGCGCGGCGGCGGGTTTGATTCGCACGGTGTCGGCGCAGCAGCAGGACGGTTTTTCAGGCAGCTACGATGTAGCGGCTTTGCAAAATATTGCGGTAAACGGTTTGTTTTTGGCGAAATTGGACGATTCAGGTAGCTTGAAACAGGTGTTTGTGCCCAAACCAGCCGATGCTCTGTATCTTAAAAATAAAGAAACCGATCGTGTGCAATTGCTGCGTTTGTCGCCACAAAAAGTGCCTGAAGATTGTGGTTCGGATTTGCCGCATGATTTGTTGCCGGTGCAGATGGCTTCTTCTATCAAAGGCAAACCGCAAAGCGGTGCGGCATTTTGGGATTTGGCGGATTTTTTGGCTTGGCAGTGTGATGGTCAATCATTATCTTATGAGGATATTCAAAAAAATGGCGCAAATCACTTGCCTGTAGAAGTGCGCAGCCATGTGGCGATTGATCGTGATACGTTAGCCGGTGAAGACGGCAAACTGTTTCAAAGCGCTGCCTACGATTTTGCCAACACGCGATGTGAAAATCATCAAGGCTGGCACGAAGAGCGTTATGGCTTTGTGATTGCCGCGGCAGAATCATTGAATGATGATTTGGTGCGTTTTGGTGGTGAAGGACGTTTATCGCGCTTAGAGAAAACCGAAGTTCCTAAACAGCTTTTCAGGCAGCCTGAATTTCAACAAACCAATGGTTTGAAATTGACTTTATTGTCGCCAGCCGTGTTTGAACAAGGCTGGTTGCCCGATTGCTTGGATAAAGACACGCTCACCGGCACATTGCCCCAAACCGATATTCGCGTGAAATTGCGGGCGGCGGCAATAGACCGTTGGCAGCCTGTATCGGGTTGGGATTTGGCAAAACATCAACCCAAGGCCATGCGAAAAGCGGTGGCGGCGGGTTCGGTCTATTGGCTGGAAATTTTAGAAAATCAATGTCTTGATGCCAAAGATGTTACCGTATTAAATTATCAATCTCTTTGTCAAAATGAACAAGACCGTTTGGACGGTTTTGGTTTATGCCTTATTTCTGCTTGGCAATTACCTGAATAAAAGGAAAAAATTATGGAAAACCGTTTATATCATTTACACACTTTATCAGCTTTGCACGTTGGCACAGGGCAAGGCGTGGGCGCGGTGGATTTACCGATTGCGCGTTCTCGTGCAAGCAATTTGCCGATTGTTCCAGGGTCGGCGATTAAAGGCGTATTGCGCGATGAGTTCGGCAATGAACATTGCGAACACCATTTATCCAAAGAAAATGTGAAAATCTTATTTGGTGCGGAGAATAACGATCCTGCACATGCAGGCGCGGTGGCATTTGGCGATGCACAATTATTGCTGTTGCCTGTGCGTTCGTTTGCGGGGACGGTGGCGTATGCGACTTGTCCATTTATTTTAAAGCGTTATCAGCGTGATGCTAATTTATCATTTGCCATTCCTGAATTGGATAAGCAAGCCCAAGTGATTTCAGACAGCCTACTGTTGCTGGGCGATAAAATTGCGCTGGAAGATTTGGATATGGACGCACAAAAAAATGCTGTTGTTAGCGAATGGGCGCAAGCCATCGCCCAAGCTATTTATCCTGATGATGAGACTTGGCAGGCAGAATTGACGCAGCGTTTTGTGGTGTTGCCTGATGATGTGTTTTCCTTTTTGGCAGATACTGCCACAGAAATCCGTATGCGAATCAAAATTGACCAAAAAACACGCATCGTTCAAAACGGCGCATTGTGGTCGGAAGAAAATTTACCCTGTGAAACCGTGCTTTGGGGTGTGTTCGGCGTTGGGGCATCACGCGATAAAAACAATCCAAAATCTGCCCAAGAATTGAATACGCTGCTGCCTGAAAAAGCATTAAACATTCAAATCGGCGGTAAACACACGGTGGGTCGTGGTTTGTGCCGTTTGTTGATGAAATAGGGGGAGAATATGAGTCAAATCCGTTCCCAAAAATATGCGCAGGCAGCTTATCCTTTGGTCGCACGTATAAAAAGACGTGAATTAGAAGCCAAGTACCGCACCTTGGCATTGACCTTCCCCAGTATGATTTTGCAATCAGGATTAAGCCAAGCAGTGGGATTTTTGCTGGCAAAAGGCAAAGATGAACACACGCAATTATTGGCACATTTGGCGGAATTATTAACAGGTAAAGACGATGGTCAAGCCCTGCACAGTCATATTCTGCAAGCCAATATCAGCGAATACCAATTGCTCACACGCAAAGCATTGGACGCGGCTTCATGGTTGAAACGCTACACCCAAGCTTTGCTAGAAAAGGAAACATCATGAACTTAATGCGAAATCATTTGCGCGATTTAATTGCGCCGCAGGGTCGGCTTTCAGGCAGCCTGAAAAGCGCACATGCAGGATTGTTGATGCAGCGCGGTTTAAGTGTGTGGGATTCCGGCGAAAGCAAAGAATGCAAACAAAATTTGATTGAACGTGTCAGCAAAATTTCAGCCAGCAAATTATATGAGTTAGCCTATGAACGCTGGTTGACACACAGCCAAGACGAAAAACGTTTTGCCTTTACCGCCGCCAAAATCAACGGCAGACTGTACACGGGATTGAGCAGCGCGACCGCTTTGGAAACGGGCTTGACTACGCACCATACTTACGGCATGCCGATGTTGGCAGGTTCCAGCGTAAAGGGGGCGGTGGCGGCATTTGCCGAACGTATTGGTTTGCCTGAAAACATCCGTCAGGTACTGTTTGGCGATGAAGACAATGCAGGCGCATTGATTTGGCATGATGCCTGGTGGATTCCCAATAGCGGCAAGCCATTTGTCGGCGAAATCGTTACCACGCACCACCAAGATTATTACAATGGCAAGCAAGCTGTTGCCGATGAAATGGAAAGTCCTATTCCCAATCAGCAAATTGCCTGTCAAGGCAGTTTCTATTTTGTGGTGGAATGCGGCGAAGATGGCGAAGCTTGGGCGAATTTTGCCAATAATTTGCTCTTTCAAATGTTGCAAAATCAAGGCATGGGCAGCAAAACAGCTTCAGGCTATGGCTATTTTGAATGCGATGAACAGCAAATGCGCAGCATCAAAGAAAAGAAAGAACAGTTAGCAGCTGAAAAAGAACAGCAAGCTAAAGAAGCAAAATTGGCAAATCTGCCAAAAGCCGAAGCTTTAAAAGCAAAATGGTGCGAAAAATTAGGAAGCGGCGAAAAATTCCAGTCAAATGATGATAAAGGGCAGAAACTATTTGAAGAGCTATTGAAAGATCTGAACGCCATATTTGAAGATGAGACTGTAAAAACGGAAGAAAAAGCCGATTTGATTAAATTTTTCTCTCCTCAACAATTAAGAGAGAAATTTGCTCAGCATGACTGGATTAAAAAGAAAGGAAAACCGGAAGGAAGATTGAAAAATATTTTGGAATCCATTTCCTTGTGATAAAACAGATTTTATAGTCATATCCAAAAGAATATCGTAGTTTTATAGTCAATTCTGTCATGAATTGACTATATACGGTTTTTTGTTTTGGAGAGTTGAGAGGAACGGTAATATCTACCCGATTGAAAAATAATTAATTTTTCCATTAATTGACTATGCATAAGGCAGCCGACAACAATGTATTATAGTCGAAGAATTGAAAAAATATTACGGCGTTGGCTCGCCTTGCCGTACTATCTGTACTGTCTGCGGCTCGCCGCCTTGTACTACTTTTCCACTTCTCCGACTATATCTTTATTTAAACAACCATAAAAACAACGACAAAATCCTTGAACAACACATAAACAGCCTTTAAAATAGCGCGCCTCAACGTTCTTCCGACACAAAGCTAAGTCATTGAAAACTCGATAGCATGAAAAACTCCTTTTGGCAAAAAAGAAATTTAGCTAAGACGCCTTTCAACCATTTGAAAAGCAAAGAGAAAAAACAGGCAGTCAGTTGGAAAAACCGCCCCACACATCGGGGATTAAGACATTTGTTAATGATTTTCCCTGCGCCAAGGCGTGCAGTTGGAAAAACCGCCCCACACATCGGGGATTAAGACCCATAATTTGATACGAGTATCCCCACCATTCTTGGTTGGAAAAACCGCCCCACACATCGGGGATTAAGACAAGCCAATTGCCAGTGATGCATTTGTGCGCCCCCGTTGGAAAAACCGCCCCACACATCGGGGATTAAGACAGAAGTCTTTTACCGAAGGCATCTTGTGAATAGTTGGAAAAACCGCCCCACACATCGGGGATTAAGACTTTGCAATGGGCGATTTTCTCTTTTATCACATCAGTTGGAAAAACCGCCCCACACATCGGGGATTAAGACTGGTAAGTAACATCACCTTTCTTAGAGGTTACATGTTGGAAAAACCGCCCCACACATCGGGGATTAAGACGAGTTGTCCCTTGCCATTGTCAATATAGCCGGCGTTGGAAAAACCGCCCTGATGATATTGACCGTAATGGCGGGTTGGAAAAACCGCCCCACACATCGGGGATTAAGACAATGCTGATATTTTTTGTTCAATATCTGGTTTGTTGGAACAACCGCCCCACACACCGGGGATTAAGACTTGACTAGTTTCATGTTGTTCTCCGTAAGTAAATGTTGGAACAACCGCCCCACACATCGGGGATTAAGACAAATTTTTTCTTTAACCTCTTTTTTGTTTTTTAGGTTGGAAAAACCGCCCCACACATCGGGGATTAAGACGACTTTGGCAATCCTAAAATACTCGGTTTTAGCAGGTTGGAACAACCGCCCCACATATCGGGGATTAAGACGCGGCAAGGTGTAAGCATTTCGCTCCGCTTCATAGTTGGAAAAACCGCCCCACACATCGGGGATTAAGGCCTTGAGGATTATAATTAATTCATGCCAAAAGAGAACACTTAAAGCATTATATTTCTATTGTTTACGTCGATATGTAAAAGTCATGTGTTGTTTTGACATGAACTGACTATATTAATTGCACTTCAAGGTTGAAGCTAAGTTTTTAAGAAGCATCATCAAGCGCTAAGTACAGAATTGCTCCGTACTTGCCGCTTGATGATTTGGGAAAATTGCTCAATTAGCGTTTTTTAGCGCAACGTCACCAATTCTTCCGCGCTGGTCGGATGAATGGCGACCGTATCGTCAAAATCGGCTTTGCAAGCTCCCATTTTGACTGCCACCGCAAAGCCTTGCAGCATTTCGTCCACGCCGTCGCCAATCATCTGAATGCCGACGATTTTTTCCTGCTCGCCTTGGCAGATTAATTTCATCAGCGTTTTGGGCTTGTGGGCGGCGAAAGTGCGCGCCATCGGCGTGAACTGCGCTTTATAGACCTTAAGCGTATCGCCGTATTGCGCCCGCGCTTCACGCTCGCCCAACCCCACCGTGCCAATCGGCGGATGAGTAAATATCACGCTCGGCACATTGTCATAATCCAATTTGGCTTGGCTGTCGCCTTTAAAAAGACGTGCGGCAAGGCGGCGGCCGGCGGCAATCGCCACCGGCGTCAAATCGATTTTGCCGACCACATCGCCAATCGCATAAATGCCCGCCACATTGGTATTTTGATAATCATCGACTTCAATCACGCCGTTGTTTTGCACGGCAATGCCGGCGGCGGCAAGATTCAGCGCATCCGTCGCAGGGCGGCGGCCGGTCGCCCAAAACAGGCAATCGGTCAGGATGTTTTCGCCGTTATCCAATTGCACTTCAAGTTGTCCGCCTTGTTTTTCAATCGCTGTTACATTGGCTTCGCGATGAATCTTAATCCCTTGTTCCTGCATGGCATCAGCAAGTGTGCCACTGATGTCTTCATCCAATTGACGCAGCAAGTGCTTGCCGCGAATCACAATCTCCGCCTGACTACCCAATGCCTGCATCACGCCTGCAATCTCGCAGGCAATATAGCCGCCGCCAATTATCAGCATATGCTGCGGCTGCTGCTCCAAAGCAAAAAAATCATCGGAAGTAATGCCCAATTGCGCTTGAGCAATCTCGGGAATACTCGGCGTGCCGCCAACCGCGATAAGAATATGTTTTGCCTGATAGCGTTTGCCCTCGACTTCCACCGTGTCTTTATCGATGAATTTCGCTGCGCCGCGGATTAAGCTCACACCTGATTTTTCGAGATTTTTCTCATAAATACCGTTTAAGCGCGCAATATAGGCATCGCGCTCCTTTTTAAAGCTCGCCCAATCAAAAGCGACGGATTCGGGTTTGGCAAAGCCGAAGAGCGGCGCATTATGCAAAGCCTCGGCAGTATTGGCGGCATACCAAAAGAGTTTTTTAGGCACGCAGCCCACATTCACGCAGGTGCCGCCGACGCGTGCTTTTTCAATCAGAGCGACTTTCGCTCCGTACTCCGCCGCACGTCTTGCCGTCGCCACGCCGCCGCTGCCGCCGCCGATACAAATTAAATCAAAAGTTTCTGCTGTCATCATGCGCTCCTAAAAATAAAAAAGGTATTATAGCTAATTTAAGCGTATAAGATGAATTTGATTATGATAGTAACTATATCAATTATATAGGAATTTTTTGTAGTTTTACCAAAAGAAGGCTTGCAAAATTTAACGAAGTAAGCAAAAATTTTGAATGGTACTTGAAAGAATGCGATTGGCTTTGGAAGTAGAGTGTTGATGATGTAGAAAAATATTTATACTCGCTTCTACAATAAACTCTATCAAATTAGCTTGCTAATCTAGATCCTTAGAATAATTAGATGATGACCAATGAAGATATTCAGCGATTAGCTGATGAGATGGATGTGGATATTAACTACAGCATTTTAACGCTGCCGATTGAAGAACAAAAAATAGCAGCTAAGGAATTAAGCTACCCCAGTTTTGAAGAATATGTTAAAGAACTCTTAGAGCGGTTTTTAGAAAGACAGATAGAAAGGGAAGCCGAAAAAGCGGTGCCGGTGCGTCAATTCTTAGATGAACATCCTTTGGAGCAGCGCTATGCTGCCGCCGGTTTTTGTGGGCGCGTATTCGCCGGCGATTTATCACCTGAAGAAGTATTAAAAGCGGCGGATTATAGCGAAGCGGAAATAGCGGAAATCATTCAGGCGGCGAAAGATGCCGAAGAAGCATTGATGGAAAACGTTAGACAGTATCATGCCGGTCAAGATTTAGGAGGTAAGTAAGACAATGTCCACGCTTGAACAAGCCATTATTATTGCGGCAACTTATCACTCAGGGCAAAAAGATAAAGGAGGCGCACCATACATCTTGCATCCTTTAGCTGTGATGGCAAGAGTAGGTAGCGAAACGGAAAAGATTGTTGCTGTCTTACATGACGTATTAGAAGATACTTCAATGACAGCAGGCGAACTCGCTGCACGCGGCTTTAGCGCAGAAATTCTATCTGCACTTGACGCATTAACTAAGGTGTTCATGGTTGTCTTCGGATGTCGTTGCTGCGGTTGATGCGCTTCTAGCCTGTTGGCACCAAATCTTCGGCATCAAGATGATGCAGGGCAGGCGGTTGGGCTGCGGGATGCAGCCATACTTCGAATTGGGCAAGCGCGTTTTCCTCGCGCGCAGGCGGCAGGATCCACAGGAAATGTCCGGCTGTCTGCGGCTCCACGCTCACGCCGAGATAGACCTCGCGACCTGCGACGTGGTATTTCTGCCAGCGGTGGCTACCGCGCTGTTTGCCCTCGTCGACGTCAGTATAGTACCTTAACTTCAAAATGAGATTATTCTAAGCGCTTCTCCTGACAAAATGTGTATCTCTAAGTCTCATTTTGAAGTTAAGGTACTATATCTTTCTGGTTGTGGCGGATGATAAGTGCGGCGATGAGGATGACGGCCAGTGCCGCGAGCAGCACATAAGCAGTCTCGCGCGTGGCCCGCGCGGGAGCGACAGTGACAACTAGAGCGGGTTTGCTCATGCGTGTTACTGGATGTCGGCGTGATCCAGTTCGAGGATATGACCGGAACCACCGTCGAACTTGACGTAGTATTCGCTGACGACGGACTTGGGAAATTCGATGCGGCTTTCCTTGTCGAGCGCGCCTTCAAACAGCACTTTGTCATTGTAGTCGAGAACTTTGATGTCCACGCCAAAGACTGAAGATCCGTCGGAGTAGCTGCCGATGCATTGCACCGTCTCTCCCTGCATTTGGCAGGAAAGGCCGGGAGCATAGGCGCGGGCAGTGAGGGAAAAGAGGAGCGTGCCGAAGATGAGGAAGTATTTCATGCTGGTCTTCGTGGGGAAGGGGCGTATGCCCGGGCGCATACGCCGTTAACAAAGAGAGGTCAGTGATGATGGTCGTGCTTGGCTTCGAAGGTCAGCGTGGCGTGGTAGCTGCGGCCTTCAAATCGATCGTCACTCTTGGCCTTGTGTCCGACGGCAACAATATTGAAAGCATGTTCGGCGACAGTAACTGTGGCATTGCCATCTTTATCGGTTTTGACGGTTTTGGCGTGTTCGTTGAAATAATTGTTGCTGACTTCCGCGCCTTCAAGTGGCTTGCCCTGATAGAGCACTTGCACTTTCAGCTCGTCGCCTTCTTTTAGGGTGGTAGGGTTGACGGCAGGCACGATTTCCAACTTCAGGCCAACAGGCTGCACTTTGGCGCGTTCGTTGAGATAAGCCACGGTGTACTTGGCGGATTTGGCCGAAGATTCGGCGCCATCGACTTGATCGCCGCGCTGGTTCACCCATTTGCCGTTTTTGTCTTGGGCCCAGTAGCCGTTGTCCATGACACCAGCCACTATGGCGACACCTTCGGTATTAGCCGTGACATAGTTGTCGTATTTTTTGGTAGCGACGTCCACTTTGCTGCCGTCTGCTTTGAAGCCGAAAGCTTGCACGATTTTGTCCGGCGTGTAGGCATCAGTATTGGTGCCGCTGTGACCGTAGCTGAAGGTCATGTCACCATTGACTTGGGCGATCCACAGACCGTGGGCGCCAGCAAGCGAGCTGAGAGCACCGCACAGGGCGAAAGACAAAGCGAGTTTTTTTGCGTACATCTAGACACTCCATGGTTAAAAAAAAGAGGACGACAAACCTAAACTAAATGATAAATATTGTCAATAGAATTATTATAAAGTTTCGTGCCGCATATGGCGGATCCCGAAAAATGCTGGATACCGCCCCATAAAGTGTGTCTGATGAGAGGCAAAAGAAAAGGTCTCTCAAATTTTTGTAAGAATGTTTTAGCAAACGCAATCCAAAAAAGAGAGAGACCCTATGAACAGTTTACAACTAAGCCCAAAGCAGCTACAAGAAATTTGTCATGATTTTACCAACAAGCCCAATGGCATCAATACGCTGCTATCGATTATGTTGAACAGCTTGATGAAAGCCGAGCGCAAGGACTTTTTAGTCCTTGAATTGTCAAACCAAGTGCAATAGTTTTTTAAAGTAAACTTCATAAGGTGTTTTCCAGTCTAAACACTTTCTCGGTCGTAGATTTAATTTGTCGACGACCGATTGAATATAATCATCGCTCCACCGGTTTATATCCTGTTGCTTGGGGAAAAACTCCCTGAGCAACCCGTTTGTATTTTCATTTGTCCCCCTTTGCCACGGCTGATGCGGCTCGGGGAAATAAAAGGCTGCGCCTAATGTTTGCGTAACTAAACTATGTTTGGCAAATTCCTTGCCTCTGTCCGGCGTAATTGACCGTAATTTATGCGGTGTAAGCAGGGTTATCATCGCCTCTTTCACCAACAATGCTTTTTTGCCTGCAATCTTTTTCACCAACTCAAAACGGCTTTTGCGTTCCGTCAAAGTAAGCAAACAGGCACCGCCTGCGACACCCAATACCGTATCCGCTTCCCAATGTCCGAAACGGCTGCGGTTTTGCGCTGAAATCGGGCGTTCCTCCAATGTATGCGAAATCGTGATTTTTCCACGCTTTTCAAGATGATTTTTTCTCCGCCTTGTTCTGCCTTTATGGCGTAATTTTCGGCTTGCTTTGCCTTCGCCGATATCCAGCCAACCTTGATGAATCGCGCGGTAAATCGTATTGAAACTGATTGATAAATCAGATTTTTCAAATTCTAAGCGCTTACTGAGCTGTTCGGGCGACCATTTGCCGCCCAACACTTTGCTTTGCAGCAAATGACGATATAGTCAAAGAATTGAAAAAGTATTACGGCGTTGGCTCGCCTTGCCGTACGCTCTTGTACTGTCTGCGGCTCGCCGCCTTGTACTACTTTTTCACTTCTCCGACTATATCAGCAGGCCGCTTTCAAATGAAGGTGTGGAATATGCGCAAAGCCAGTTTGCGGGTTGCGCGGGGACGGTAAAGATTTGTCAAAGGCATAATTGAACATAAAGTTCCACACGGTGGCTATCAACGAGATGCTCAAGCCGACGCCGAAAGTTAAGCCGACTTCGGTGTCTGAAAAGCATAGAATCAGCAGCATGCCGATCATAATCGCGCCTATTTCAAATAAGACGGAATGAAATAGACGTTTTTTGATGTTCATGGAGGTGTGGTTTATGGTTTTTCTGTGAATTGTTTAAAACGGGACTGGTGGCGAGGCTTCGTTTATTCGCCGTCTTGGTTTTTTTTGCGCGCGCGCGGGTGTGCTTGGTCGTAGATTTTTGCCAGATGCTGAAAATCAAGATGGGTGTATTTTTGGGTGGTGGAGAGGTCGCTGTGTCCCAGCATTTCTTGCACGGCGCGGATGTCGGCGGAGGATTGCAGTACATGACTGGCGAAGCTGTGCCGCAGCATGTGGGGGCTGACGTGTATGCCGTTTAGGCGGCGGACGGCATGTTGTTCTAATAATTTTTCGATGCTGCGTTTGCTCAGACGGGTGCCTCTTTGGTTGAGGAAGAGGGCGGTTTCTGCAGGATTTTTAAGCCATTGCGGGCGCAGTTTGAGCCAATGTTGCAGGGCGGTTTGCGCTTGTCTGCCGATAAAAATCCGCCTTTCTTTGCCGCCTTTGCCGAGTATGACGAGTTCGTCAGGCGGCGGTGAGAATGGGGCGGCGTTGAGGGCGGCGACTTCGGCAAGGCGCAGTCCGCTGCTGTAGATGAGTTCAAAGAGGGCGTGGTTGCGCCATTCGCTTGCCGGTGCTTCGGCATCAGGCGCTTGCAATAATTGGCGGATTTGGTCGGGGCTGAGGGTTTTGGGCAGGATTTTGTTTTGTATTTTCGGTACGACGAGGGCGAGGCTGGGGTCGTCTGCACGCAGGGTTTGGCGTTTGAGCCAGTCGAAGTAGCCGCGCAGGGCGGCGCGGTGTTGGATGAGGGTGTTGGCGGCGATACCTTGGCGGCGCAGTCGGTTGAGGTAGCTTTGCAGGGTATGGCTGTTTTGCCGGATGAGGCTGTGTTCAAAATGCCGGTCGGCTTGTTCGAGCAGGCGGCGGTAGGTGGCGATGCTTAAGGATGCCAGTTCGCGTTCAAAGCGCAGGAAATCGCAGTATTTGTCAATGCTCATGCGCGGGCGGGCAATTGTCCTTCAAAGACGCTTTCTGCCGCGCCGCTCATCAATAGCGCGTGATTTTTGCCTTCCCAATCGATACGCAGGCTGCCGCCTTTGAGTTCGACGCGCACGGGCGAGCGCAGTACGCCGCGAGCAATACCGACGGCGGCGGCGGCGCAAGCGCCTGTGCCGCAGGCTTGGGTTTCGCCGACGCCGCGTTCAAAGACGCGCAGTTTAATATGATGTTCGTCAATGATTTGCATAAAGCCTACGTTGACTTGCTCGGGAAAGAGCGGATGTTTTTGCAGGGCGCTGCCGATTGCCGCGACTTCTGCCGTCGCGCTGTCGCCGACTTCGCAGACGGCATGGGGATTGCCCATGGAGACGATGCCGAATGTCTGTTCGCCGATGGCTTGGTAGAGTTCGCTGTTTTGGGCGGCGGTAAAGGGTGTGAAGTCGGGTGCGCCCATATCGACGCAGAATTCGTCTTTGCCTTCGATTTGCCCCATGTGGCGGATTTCAATGATGCCGCGTTTGACGGCAACGCGTACAGGGCGTGAGAAATCGAATAGTTGCTTGTCGCGCAGGTATTTGGCGAAGCAGCGCGCGCCGTTGCCGCAGTGTTCGACTTCTTGTCCGTCGGCATTGAAGATGCGGTAGGTGAAATCGACTTGCGGATGGCGGGGGTTTTCAATAATCAGCAATTGGTCAAAGCCGATGCCGCGGTAGCGGTCAGCAAGGGAGAGGATTTCTGCGCTTGTCCAATCAAAGGCTTGCCGGCGGCAGTCCAACACGACGAAATCATTGCCCAATCCGTGCATTTTGCAAAAGGCGCGTGCTTGCATGTGTATCCTGTTTTTGTTTTCTTAGCGATTGAGGGCGGTCTATAGTAGAAGAATTGCGCGCATAAAAAAAGCCTGCGGCGGCAGGCTTTGCGGCGATGAAAGATTATTTTTTTTTGCCGATCATGCTAAATACGACCAAGATGATAATTGCGCCGATAACGGAGGCGATAAAGCCGACCGGTTCGCCTTGGCGGTATAAGCCTAGGCTTGAGCCGAGGAAGCCGGCAACAAAGGAACCTGCGATGCCTAAGCCCGTGGTCATCCAAAAGCCTAATTTGTCATTGCCGGGCTTGATCGCGCGCGCAATCAAACCTGCTAAGAAACCGATGACGATCATGCCGATAATACCTGTACCCATATATTCTCCATTAGGTTTGTGTGAAAGAGGTTTGAGTATAACCGAATAAATCTGTGGAATATATTTAGATAACTTTACGATATTCTCATGTATTCACAGTTTTACTGTAGCAAGAGTTTTGCCGCCTCTCCGATACGCTCCGGCGGCAAATACAATGCCGGCTCTATCAGCTCGATTTCATTGCAAATAAAGGCATTATCTTCTTGAATCAGTCCGTCGATACGCGCATAGGCAGGCTGAAATGGCAGGGCTTGCATCAGCCTATCCGCCGCTTTACGCCAATGCGGTAAAACGCTTATCGGTAGAATTTCAACGCCATAGGCGCTGTTGGCACGCCATTCTTGAGGTGCCGGACGGCGGTGGACGGCATGGAAATATTCACCTTGCAGATAAATAAGGCAGACTTCGCCGAAAGGGGCATGAATAAAGGCTTGCAACAATGCGCCTTGCGGATAGGCGCTGTTGAGATTAGTCATTTGGGTAAGACGTTGCACGCCTTTGCCGCTTTGTCCGATAAGGGGTTTGATAACGGGATTTTCCCAGCCTGCGGCGGCAATCTGCTTTTGCCAGTCGGTGCGATGCTGAGCTGATAGCACGATGCTGGGCGTCACGGGTAGCCCTTGGGCGTACAAGTCGGCAAGGTAGCTTTTGCGGATGTTCCATGTCTGTACGGCGCGCGGATTAATCAGCCGCACTTGCGCGGCTTCTAAGGCGGCAAGCCAATCCAAATAGGCTTGCGGCTGTTCGCTGTAATCCCAAGCGGCAAGCGGCAGCAAGGCGCCGCCGCCGATGCGCTCAGGGATAATTTCCTGCCAAGGAAGGAGCTCGGCTTGCAGGTGCTGCGCCAAGGCTTGCAGCAGCGCATTGCCCTGCCGCCAAGCAAGGCAGGTGGCGATGTAGATGTTCGCCATTATGGTGCGGCGTTTTTGTCCGCCTCTGCCGACTGTTCCGCAGCTTGGCTGTCGATGCTGTCCAGATATTGCATCAAACGTCCTTTATTCGACATGGCGCGACGCTCCATGCGGCTTTTGGCGTATTCTTTACTTTCTTCTAAATTGACAGGCTCGCCGACGATGATGACGCCGTTCATGTTCATCATGCTGTGCGGCGGGCAGGTGTAGAGATAGATGCCTTCTTTGTCTAAGGTAACGGTGAACTCTTGGTCGAGCTCGCTTTTGAAATGCTCCGCACCTTCCGGCACGCTTTTGCTTTCCACGTTATGCCCTTTGTTGGTCGGCAGAAAGGTGACGCTGTCGCCGACGGCGATATGCAATACTGCCGGTTCAAAGACCATCGGCGCTTTATCCGCACCGATGTCCAGCATTTGGACTTGATGATTTGCCGCCCAAGCGCTGTGGGCTATCAGACTGAATACGCTTGCTAAGAAGATTTTTTTCATGGCTTTTCCTTATCGTGAGGGGGAAAGAATGGCGCGACGTGGCAGAACGGCTGCGGTATTGCCGGCTTCGTCGGTAAAAATATGGGTTTCCACACGGTAAATGCGCTCGATGATATGGCGTTGGAAAATGTGGCTGGCGCTGCCTTGAGCTTGAATTTTGCCCTGAGCCAATAAAATCAGCTCGTCGGCAAATTGCGCCGCAAGGCTTAAATCATGCAGAATCATGATGGTGACTAAATTACGCTCGCGCGTGTATTGCCGCACTTGCTCCAGCAATACGCATTGATGGTGCATATCTAAGGCGCTGACGGGTTCGTCGAGCAAGAGCAGCTCCGGCTCGCGCAGCAGCACTTGGGCAAACATGACCATTTGCCGCTGTCCGCCCGATAAGGACAGCACATCGCGCTGCGCCAAATGGGCAATGCCGAGTGTCTGCATCAGTTCGACCGCCGTTGCCAGCTGCTCATCGCTGATATGCAAAGTTAAAGAGTCGAGTTTGCCTAAGAGTACGACTTCCAATGCCGTTAATGAGGCGTCGATTTGCGTATCCTGCGGCATATAACCGATTGTTTTGCGCCAATGGGCGAGGCGTTCATTGTGCAGATAGCGTTCTTTGAAGCTGATTTCGCCTTGAAAAGCGATGTCGCCGAAAATAGTTTTAATCAGCGAGGATTTGCCGACGCCGTTCGGGCCGAGCACGGCATAAACTTTACCGCTTTGCAGTTCTAAGGAAATGGCATCGGCAATACATAAATCGCCGCGCAAAATGCTGACTTGTTCAAGCTGAAGGCTCATAGGTTCTTCCTGCTTAAAATAATCCAAAAGAAGAAGGGCACGCCGATAAAGGAGGTAATGATGCCAATCGGGAACAGTGCACCGGGATTGATGATTTTAGAGAGCACCGAGGCGGCGGATAAAAATGCCGCGCCGCAGAGCATAGATGCCGGCAGGAAAAAGCGCTGATCTTCGCCGACTAACATTCTCGCCACATGCGGCGCCACCAAGCCGATAAAGCCGATTGTGCCGACAAAGCTGATGACGGTAGCGGTCATGACGGCAACAACTACCAAGACTTTCAGGCGCAGACGGCGGATATTCACGCCCATGCTTGCCGCGCGGTCTTCGCCTAAGCGCAAGGCGGTCAATTGCCAAGTATTGGCAAGTAAAATCACGGTGCAAACGGCGGTAATTACGGCGCTGACTGTCAGCGTATCCCATTTGGCTTTTTCCAAGGTGCCGAAGAGCCAAAATAAAATCCGCTGCGAATCTTCGGGTGCGGCGCGGTATTGAATCAGTGAAGAGGCGGACTGAAATAAAAAGAGCAGAGCGATGCCGACCAAGACCAAGGTTGCCGAGCTAAAGCGGCGCATCGAGGCGAACAAAAACATAATGCCCGAAGCGATCATCGTCATCGAGAAAGCACCCAAGGGCATGGCAATCATCAGCGGCAGACCGAAGCTGCCGAAAACAATCACAATTGCCGCTCCGAAACCTGCCGCCGCCGCCAGTCCCAAAGTATAAGGGCTTGCCATGGGATTATTGAGCAGGGTTTGGATTTCCGCACCGCCTGCGCTCAATGCCATACCCGCCACCACCGCCATAAAAGCCTTGGGCAGGCGCATATCATGCACGATATTCAAAGAAATCGGCTCCACACCCTCCATTTTGAATAAGGCGCGCAGCACTTCCATCGGGCTGAGCATGGCAGGACCTGTCGCCAAATCCAAGACTAAAAGAATAAAACAAACTATTGCAAAAGCCATAAGCGTCAACCACCGCTGCTTTTCACGGCGGCGGTGGTTGGCAATAGTCGTGCTAACAAAGAGATCGTTAGCCGACATACTTATTTCGCCTTCAGGTAGAAAGTACCTTTAGGAACAATAGGAAGATATTTTTTGTGATAATCCAAATAAGTCGCCAAGGGATCAATATCTGCAAAGGCTTCGGGATAGAGGGTTTTGGCAATAAACTGAATGGAAGCGGCATCGGCTAAGGTACGCGAGGCGCCTTGATAAATGCCGTAGAGGCGGTCGTTTTTAATCGCGGATAATTCGGACCAACCGCTGCGCGCCTTATAGCCCGCCAAGCGTTTCTGCGCTTCCGCTTCGTCAATGTGGATACCCATGACCATGGCTTCGGCATTTTTCTTCAGCTCGGTTTCGCGTGCCGTAATTACGATCACATCGGGATTCGCCGCAATCACTTGCTCGGGATTCATCGGACCGGCGTATTCCACATGCTCGGCAGCGATATTGTCGCCCATCGCCTGCACTGCCAAAGGTCCCCACATGGTATTGCCGAAGCTGTTACCCTGTTCTGCCGGTCCTTTGTTGCCGAATTCGATATAGACTTTCGGCTTGGGCTGACCGGATTTCTCCACGCGCGTATGCACATCTTTCACAACACCTTCATACCAATCGGCAATTTCCTTCGCGCGCGCTTCCTGACCGGTAATTTCGCCCAAAATGCGCGTGCTGTCCAAATGCAAATTCAATTGCTCTTTGTTGTAATCCAAAACTACCACGGGAATGCCCGCTTTTTCCAAAGGCTCAAGATCAGGCTCCAAGACCTGCCATTGCCATTCGCCGAGAATGACCAAATCAGGTTTCAGCGACAAAACCTTCTCTACGGAAAAGGTTCCGACTTCCACTTCGCCCACATCCGCCAATTCATTGAGCTTGGGCAGGGCTTTGCTATAGACTTCCCAGCTGGTCGGCGTCCAATCCGTCCATACCGCTTTGGAAAAACCGACCACATTATCTAAGGCTTTTTCGCCGCCGACGGCAAGATAATCGGTGTAATAAAAGCCGAGCATAATGCGCTTGGCAGGCACATCGATCTCCACTTCGCGCCCCAGTACGTCTTTGATGGTTTTCACTTCTGCATAAGCAGTGCCCAAAGAAGCGGCGATAGCTGCCGCGACCAGTAGTTTTTTCAGCATGGTTGCTTCCCTATGGTTAAAAAATCGGTTATTCAAAAATATGGCGATATTTATCTTTCTGTAATTCCTTATAAGCATTTTTGCAATTAGTATAAAACGAAAGGATAGATATGGATATTGTAACAAATAAAAATACTAATGTGATGTGGATAATAAATTTTACAATATCTGTTATTTGATAATTGCTTAAAAAGAAGGCAATATATAAAAATAAAGAAAATATCATTATTAATCCTACAATTAATGCGGTAGTAGGATTACCATTTTTCTTATACAAATATTTGCTTTCTTCCGAATTGTATTCAATATAACCAAACCCTATCAATGCACCGCCTTTAGCCCAAACAACATTGAATATCCCATCCATATCAGATTCTTTTTTATCTATTAAATCATCCAATTCATTTACAGATAGATTATTTAAAATAGGAATTTTCTTTTGAGCAAACTGTCTGGTGAGGATAGTGCTGTTATTTTCTATATGTTTAGGTCTTTCTATATTGAGATATTCTTCTATTTCCTCTAATTTATTTCTGTCGATCTTTTTGCTATCTAGCAAGGAATAGGGAAAAACCAATCTTATAAATTTGAGGAAAGTAGAAAAAATATCCATGGTTTTATTTCTCTTATTTATTGAAATTTAGAAAAAACGTGCCTTTCGGTGTAATCGGCAAATAATCGGCATGGAAATCCATATAGGTTTTCAGCGGATCGACATCGGCAAAGGCTTCGGGATACAGGGCTTTTGCCATAAATTGCGCGGCGGCCAAATCGCTTAAAGAACGCGAAGCGGTGTGATACAGACCGTAAACGCGTTGGTTTTTTACTGCCGGCAATTCCGCCCAACCTGCGCGCGTGACAAATCCTGATAAGCGTTTGCGCGCATCTTCTTCTGCAATATCAATGCCCATTGCCATGATTTCCGGCGCGGTTTCCACATTATTTTCCGTGCCGGTAATAATGATGACTTCAGGCTGCGCGCTGATGACCTGCTCGGGATTGAGTTGTCCCCAAGACTCGATATGCGGCGCGCTGATGTTGTCGCCGCCGACCGTCTCGGCAATCGCGCCCCACATGTTTTTGCCGAAAGTAAAGCTGTGTTCGCTCGGGCCTTTATTGCCGAATTCCACATAAATCTTAGGCTTGGCGACATTGACTTCCGCTATCCGCGCCTGAATATCGGCAATGCCGGCGGCATATTCCTCGCCGATTTTTTTGCTGCGCGCCTCTTCGCCGCTCAAAATACCGAAAATTTCCGCGCTTTTGCGGTGGTTTTCCACCGTTTGATCATTGAAATCGACCACCACCACCGGCACGCCCGCTTTTTCAAAATACGGCAATTCGCTTTCTAAGGCGCCCATCTGGATTTTCGGCACAATCAGCACATCGGGATTTAAAGCAAGGGCTTTTTCGGTCGAGAAATTATTATTGGTGGCATAGCCGACATCGACGATATTGGCCAAATCCGGCATTTTTTCCACATACAGCCCCCAGCTGCCGGGATTGAATTTTTCCCAGAATTCGCGCGAGATGCCGACCACATGTTTGAAATTCTCCGCCCCTGCAACGGCAATATAATCCGGATAATAGAACGTCAGAATCGCGCGTTTGACCGGCACATCGACCGAGACTTCGCGTCCCATGACGTCTTGAAAGGTTTTGACTTCCGCCATAGCGGCACAAGCAGCGATAGCTGCCGCCAAAGACAATAATTTACGCATAATATACCTTTGAAAATAAAAAAGCGCGCATATCTTCCTTCTTGGATAAGATAAAGTCAATACGAAAATTTCGCATTTCAATATTTTCATTGCTTAGCATCTTGCTCTAAAAATCTGTATTTATAAATAAATCAAACACATTTAAACCTTAATACTTTTCATGACAAGCCGATATTGGCAAATATATCGGGATAATGATGGAAAAAACCGCAGATAAAGCGGCGCACGGCTTATCAATAGCGGTGTTAAGGCTTGAAATGCCTAAGGCGAATCTTGATAATGCCTTCTGGCAAGCCTTGCGCTGCAAGGCGGCTGATTTACGTTCTATTCGACAAAAAAGAGAAATTGTTATGCAAAACGACCTATTTCTGCGCGTGCTGCGCGGTGAAAAAGTAGAAAGAACTCCTGTGTGGATGATGCGCCAAGCAGGACGTTATTTGCCTGAATACCGCACCACGCGCGAACAGGCGGGCAGTTTTATGGATTTATGCCGCCATACCGAGCTTGCCTGCGAAGTAACTTTGCAACCGCTGCGCCGCTTCGCTTTGGATGCGGCGATTTTATTTTCCGATATTCTGACCATTCCCGATGCGATGGGTTTGGGGCTGCGTTTTGTCAAAGGCGAAGGCCCGCAGTTTGCACGCACGGTGCGCAGCTTGCAAGAAGCGCAAGACCTGCCCTTGCCGCCCGACGGTTCATTGGATTATGTCTTTGATGCGGTCAAAATGATTCGTCGCGAACTCAATGGCGCCGTGCCTTTAATCGGTTTTTCGGGCAGCCCTTGGACATTGGCGACTTATATGATTGAAGGCAGCGGCAGCAAAGACCATGCGCGCGCCAAAGCCCTTGCCTATCGCGAGCCGCAAACTATCGCTTTATTATTGGACAAACTCTGCCAAGCGGTCAGCGATTATTTAAATGCGCAAATTGCCGCCGGCGCGCAGGCAGTCATGATTTTTGACAGCTGGGGCGGCACATTGCCGCATTGGGCATACGAAGATTTGTCTTTGCAATATATGCGCCGCATTGTGGCGAATTTGCAGCCCGACAGCGAGGGCAATGCCGTGCCGGCGATTGTCTTCACCAAAGGCGGCGGACAATGGCTGGCGCAGATGAAAGATTGCGGTGCGCAAGCCCTAGGCTTGGATTGGACGACTTCTTTAGCGCAAGCGCGCAAAATCGTAGGTGAAAACATTGCCTTGCAAGGCAATCTCGATCCGGCGATGTTATTGGCAGACCCTGCCGCCATTCGCCAAGCGGTGCAAAATACCTTGGCGGATTACGGGCATGGGCATCGACATATTTTTAATCTTGGACATGGAATTACCCCCGATGTGCCGATTGAAAATGCTCAGGCGATGATTGATGCGGTGCATGAATTCAGCCCTGCTTATCATCAATAGTCTTTTTAACAAGGAGAAATCATGAAACGATTGAGTATCAATGTATTGGTTCTTGCTTTATTGGCAGGTTGCGCCGGCGGCATTACTAGCGAGAAGCCCGCTGTCGAAGCCCAATTGCAGAACCAAGCGGCGTTGGGTGTGGTATGGATGCAGCAATCCGGCGAATACAATGCGCTGGCTTATCAGGCATTTAATTATGCCAAACAAGCCTTTGATTCTGCCACAGCCGCCAAAGGCAAGAGAAAAGCCGTTGCCGTTGACCTTGACGAAACCTTAATTGACAACAGCCCTTATGCCGGTTGGCAAGTGAAAAACGGTCAGCCTTTTGAGGGCGAGACCTGGACGCAATGGGTGAACGCCAGAGAATCGGGTGCGATTGCCGGCGCAGTGGAATTTTCCAATTATGTCAATGCCAACGGCGGCACGGTATTCTTCGTTTCCAATCGCCGCGACGATGTGGAAAAAGCCGCCACCATTGACGATATGAAACGCCTAGGCTTCCACAATGTGAGCGAAGAAACCTTGTTCTTGAAAACCGACAAATCCAATAAATCGCCGCGCTTCAAAGCTATTGAAGATCAAGGCTATGAGATTGTTTTATATGTCGGCGATAATTTGAACGATTTCGGCGACGCCACTTACCGCAAATCCAATGCCGAACGCCGCGCTTTCGTTGATGCCAATCAGGCGCAATTCGGCAAAAAATTCATTATCTTGCCGAATCCTAACTACGGCGATTGGGAAGGCGGTTTAGACAGCGGTTATTACAAAGGCGATACGCAGAACAAACTCAATATCCGCCAAGCGGCAATCAAAGATTGGAGCGGAAAATAATCTCTCCCCCGACAATCCGACTGCAATGCAGTCGGATTTTTCATCAAAATTTCCTTACTGGTTGAACCCCCTCCCTTTGGGGAGGATAATCTTGTGGGAGAAGTGTAACCTCTTCCAATTCAGGGCAACACGTAGAGCGACGCTTTATGTGTTGCCCTGTGTGTTGAAACATCAAAAATTTCTCAATTCTTTCCCCTACCTTCGGGGAGAATAATGGCATTGGAAGAGATGTAAAGTTTTCCAATTCAGGACAACACATAGAGCGATACTTTATGTGTCCGTTCTGTGTGTTGAAACATGAGGTTTAACAATATGTTAAAAAGGATTTTCTATGATTAACAGACGCCGTTTTATTCAAATCGGAGCAGGGGGACTGGTAGCTGTCAGCAGCAGTCGTTTGGCTTTTGCTGCCGGTAGCAGCACCGTGAATTTGCGCATCGTCGGCACGACCGACGTGCACGGTTTCCTAACCGATTTCGATTATTACAAAGACGCGCCGACAGAGAAATTCGGCTTCAGCCGCGCCGCAAATTTAATCAAACAAGCCAGAGAAGAAGTGCCTAACAGCGTATTGGTGGACAATGGCGACCTTATCCAAGGCAATCCGATTTCCGATTATCAGGCGGCGGTCGGCGCTAAAGAAGGTCGTCCCGAGCCCTCGATTATGGCATTAAACGCCATGAAGTATGATGTCGGCACGCTGGGCAATCATGAATTCAACTACGGGCTGCCCTATTTGGAAATGGCGATGAAAGAAGCCGAATTCCCGATTATCAATGCCAATATCGTGAAAGCCGGCACGGAAGAACCGGCTTTCCAGCCTTATTTCATTCAAGAAAAAGAAGTATTGGCAGAGAATGGCACAAAACATACAGTTAAGATCGGCTATATCGGCTTTGTGCCGCCGCAAGTCATGATTTGGGACAAAGCGAATCTGGAAGGCAAAGTAGAAGCGCGCGATATCGTCAAAACGGCTGAAAAATATGTGCCGCTCATTAAAGAAGCAGGGGCGGATATTATTGTTGCTTTGGCGCATACCGGTCCTTCCGACGATCCCTATCAGGAAGGCGCGGAAAATTCCGCTTTCTATCTGGCGGATGTGGCAGGCATTGATGCGATTATTTTCGGACATTCCCACCGCCTATTCCCCAATAAAGAATTTGCACAATCGCCGCATGCCGATATTGACAAAGGCACGGTCAAAGGCGTGCCGGAAGCAATGGCAGGCTATTGGGCAAACAATATCAGCGTGATAGATTTGACGCTTGGCAAAGAAGAGGGCAAATGGTTGGTTTTAGACGGCAAAGCCGCTATCCGTCCTATTTACGATGCCGAGAAAAAAGCCGCAACCACGGAAAACCATGCGGAAATCGCCGCCCTGCTCCAGCCGGTTCACGAAGCGACGCGCCAATTTGTTTCCCAACCGATCGGACATGCTACCGACAATATGTACAGCTATTTGGCTTTGGTGCAAGACGACCCTACGATTCAAATCGTCAATGCCGCGCAAAAAACCTATGTGGAAAACGCCGTCAAAGCCTTGCCGGAATTGGCAGGCATTCCGATTTTAAGCGCCGGTGCGCCGTTTAAAGTCGGCGGACGCAAAAACGACCCGAGCGGCTACACCGAAGTCAATAAAGGCGAATTGACCTTCCGCAATGCGGCAGACCTGTATCTCTATCCCAATACCCTCGTAGTGGTCAAAGTAAGCGGCGAAGAGCTGAAAGAATGGTTGGAATGCAGCGCGGGCATGTTCCTGCAAATCGATCCGAAGAGCGAGAAAGCGCAAAGCCTGCTCAATTGGGAAGGTTTCCGCACCTATAATTTCGATGTGATTGACGGCGTGGAATATCAATACGACCTCACCCAGCCCGCCCGCTATGACGGCGAATGCCAGCTCGTTAATCCCGAAGCGCATCGGGTCGTCAATCTTAGCTACCAAGGCAAGCCGGTCGATCCTAAGGCGGAATTTTTAATTGCTACCAATAATTACCGCGCTTACGGCAATAAATTTCCCGGCACCGGCGACAAGCATATCGTCTTCGCCGCACCGGATGAAAACCGCCAAATCTTGGCAAATTTCATCTCGGCGCAGAGTAAAGAGCATGGCAAAGTCAGCCCGAAAGCGGACGGCAACTGGCGGATTGCGCCGATTGCCGGCGATGTCAAACTTGATATCCGTTTTGAAACCTCGCCCAGCGAAAAAGCGCAAGCCTTTATTAAGGAATACGCCCAATATCCGATGAAGCCAGTCGGTACGGACGAAGTCGGTTTTGCCATCTATCAGATAGATTTGAGCAAATAAGCCCTGCTTGGCAGTCCATGCAATAGCCGCCCCGAAAGGCGGCTATTTTTATTGTGCCCATCAAGGCAATCCATTGCCTTGGCGGGAAATGAAAGAGAAGATTTACAATCCCTTGCAATTCGCGTAATAAGTTACCGTTGCCGGCCAATCGCTAAACAGCGCCACAATGCCGACCTCTTGCGCCAATACGTCCAAGACTTTGAGCAAATCGCTGTCTTTTTTGATGAGATCATTCAAGCCGCTGTAATACCAGCCGCCGCCGTTCGCCAAAGGTCCGGAACGTTCGATTGACCATGAAATGAGTTTGAAGCCATGCGATTTGGCGGCTTTGGCATAATCCGATGGCACAATCTTGCCGTCTTGATTGGCAAGCAGCATCGGCATGGCGGGCGCCAGATAATTCAAACCGTCTTCGCGCAGTTTCGGCATTTCGGCAATGCGCGCGGCGGTATCGAGTTCCTCATCTAAAAATACGGCTTGCTTACCGAAATCGCCGCCGTTTTTGATCCAATACTGCACATCGGCATAATTAAAGGATTGCGGGAAAACCTTGCTTGCCGCCACGCCTGCCGCTTGGTATTCATCCAGCAATTTTTGCGCATATTGTTCCTGCGTAAAGCCATCGAAAGGCATTTCCACGACCGGCGTTTTCAGCTCGGGCGTCATTTTCACGCCCAAAGCCTTGAATAATTCAATCGATTCCTGATGTGTCATCAAGGTGCCGTTTTGGCTGTACAAATCGGTACGCCAATTCGGCGTTGCCGCCATATATTCTTCCACCGTGCGCGCTTTGGGATTGCCGGCGTCCATTTTGCCTGTCAGCGTTTTGAATTCCGCCAGCGTGATGTCTGAAGTGCGGCATTCCACTTTCGCTTCTTCGATTAAATTACCCGCGGCATCGTATTGGGCAGGGGTAAAGGGCACACTGCATTTCTCCGCCAAAGGCGTGGCGAGAATATTGGTCGTGGTGTGCAAATCGTTTTGCGCATGCCGGCAGACCAGTTCTTTGTCCTTGGTAAACGCCACATCGCATTCGATAATGCCTGCACCTTGGCGTGCGGCAGCCAGATAAGATTGCAGCGTATGCTCGGGGAATTGCAAAGGCGCGCCGCGATGCCCGATGCTGAACTCAGTTTTTTGCGGACTTTGCGCGTTGCAGGCGGCAAGACTGTCTTTGAGTTCGCCGGCAGGTAAATCGTCAATCAGATAAAAAGGGCGCGCGCCGTAGCTATAGGCTTTAACAGGGGTAAATTCCTGCGCCTGCGCCTGCAATGCCAGCAAAAATAAACATAACAAGGTTTTTTTCATCGTATGCTCCGTGGTTAAAGAAAATGGAAATATAGCAAAAAATATGAGGATTTATCGGTTTTTTCTGTGCAAAGATAATGTGGTGCAAAGAAGGAGATTATCCTCAGCAATTGTTACCCTTTTATGTCGCCATTTTTTCACTAGATTTTCATCACACTTGCCGTATGATGCGATTTTTTGAGAGGAAGTCGTGCGGCGATATTGTTTCATATTGCTACTATTAAGCTTGCAAACGCTAGGGCATCCGCATGTATGGATCGATGTGGAAATTCGTCCTGTGCAAGATGCGCAGGGGCGTATTGCCGCCTTACGGCAGTCATGGCAATTCGATCCTTTTTATTCCACTTTATTGCTGGAAGAAGTGGAGCAGGGGGCAACATCGGAGCAGCGTCAAGCCCTGTGGCAGGATTTGGAGAAAGATATTCGGGCAACGCTAGGCGATGAGGGTTTATACACTTTTCCGCACCGTCAATTTGCCGCACCGCGCGATCTAAGGCTTGTGCAAAAAGGCAATGATTTGTTCGTCGAAGCGGAGTTGCCCTTGCTCGAGCCAAGCAAGCATCTGCAATATCAAATTTATGAGCCTGAATATTATGTGGAAATTCTGCATGCCAAGGCGCAGCCGCTGCAAATCGACGGCTGCCGTTTGACGATTACGCCGGCAGAACCCAGCGAAGAAAAATATATCGAAGCGGCGGCATTGGATAAAAACCAGAAAGGCGATCCGAATTTAGGGCGTTTTTTTGCCGAAACCGCAGAATGGACTTGTAGGTAAGGAGAATGAAATTTTTGAGAAAAATTGTTTTTTGCATGATGTGTTTGGCGATGCTGCCGGTCTCGGCGCATCCGCATGTGTGGATATTGGTGGAAGTGACGCCGCGCCTGAATGCGGCAGGGGAAATTACCGCCTTGCAGCAGCGTTGGGCTTTTGATCCTATCTATAGCGCTATTTTTATTGATGAAATGAATAAAACACCGGACGAACAGAAAGAAGCACGTTGGCAAAGAATTGAAGAGCGCACGCTGACGCCTTTATTTGCAGAAAAATTTTATACGCGACCAAAAGACAAATTTGGCGAGGCGCATAGCGCGCGTTTGTATGAGGCGAACGGAGAGCTGATTATTGAGACGGAACTGCCTTTGCTAAGACCTGTAAAATTTTTGTATTATCAAATTTATGAACCTACTTATTACGTGGAAATACTGCATAATCCCAAGCAGCAGCCAATGCCCTCCTGCCGCTTGAACATCAGCCATGCCAAGCCGGACAGCGCCAAGCAAGAAGAGGCGGCGGCTTTGGATCAAGGCGCGGTGGTTTCCTATGATTTGGGGCAATATTTTGCTGAACATGCGGAGTTGCTATGTCAATAAATAAGCAGCTGAAATGGTTTTTACTCATGATTGTGCTTTTTCTGGCGCTGTGGCTGTTTCAAGAAGAATTGCGCGCCCTATGGCAGGGCATCGTTTTCGATATTCAGCGTTGGCAGAACAATTACCGCCGCGAAATGACGATGCTGATGCGCCAAATGCGCGGCGGTGCGCAGTGGCAGACATGGTGGCTCTTGGTTAGCCTCGGCTTTGTTTACGGCATTTTGCATGCGGCAGGACCGGGGCATGGTAAGGCGGTGATTACCACCTTTTTGCTCACGCAGCCTTCAGGCTATAAAAATGCGCTCTGGTTGGCGGTCGGCGGCGCCGTATTGCAAGGCATCAGCGCGGTACTGTGGGTGGCGGTAACGGTGGGCGCATTGCAATGGCTGATTCGCGATGCCATGTCGCAAATTATTTGGGCGGAACGCTTGAGTTACGCGCTCATCATTGCCGCCGGCATCTATATGCTTGCCAAAGCCGTTCGCCAATACCGCGGCGGAAGGCATCATGCCGAACATCATCATGCGCACGAGCATTGCGGCTGCGGACATCATCATGCACCGCAAGCACAGACGGCTTTTTGGGCATCATTGCTTGCGATTGGTGCGCGTCCCTGTTCTGGTTCGATTTTAGCTTTGGCGGTCGCCGCCGCTTGGCAATTATGGGCTGTGGGTATTGCCATGACTTTCGCCATCAGCGCCGGCACGGCAATCACCGTGCTCAGCCTCGCCTTATTAACCATTTACGGACGCGAGCAAGCGGCAAAACGCCTCACTCTCTCCGCTGCCGCCGCGCAAAAAGGTTTGCTGATGCTGGCTGCAATCGGGGCTTTCTTATTGATTGGTCTAGGTTTAATATTATTATTCAGCGCGCAGCCGCTGCCGGTCTTGGGGCTGTGAATGCTTTCAAAGATTAACAAAAGATTACATTTATTTTATCCGGATTGAAAAATCCGCCCCTAGCCACATAAAGGGGGAGAACTTTTTTGCTGGATTTGCCAGTCTTTTTATTTATGGAGTGTATTTATGAAACTGCGTCCTTTACATGATCGCGTGATCGTTAAACGTCAAGAAGAAGAAAAAACCTCAGCCGGCGGCATCGTTCTGCCCGGTTCTGCGACCGAAAAACCCTCGCAAGGCGAAGTGATTGCCGTCGGCGAAGGCAAGGCTTTGGACAATGGTCAAAAACAAGCGATGAACGTCAAAGTCGGCGATAAAATCCTGTTCGGCAAATATTCGGGCAGCGAAGTCAAAGTGGACGGAGAAGACTACATCATCATGCGCGAAGACGAAATTTTCGCCATTATCGAATAATTTTTTGTTTTTAATTTTAGGAGTTTAATTTATGGCAGCTAAAGAAGTACGTTTCGGAGAAGAAGCGCGTAAAGAGATGTTGAAAGGCGTGAACATTCTCGCCAATGCGGTAAAAGTCACGCTCGGTCCTAAAGGCCGCAATGTGGTCTTAGACAAATCGTTCGGCGCACCGACCGTTACCAAAGACGGCGTATCGGTAGCCAAAGAAATCGAATTGGAAGACAAATTCCAAAATATGGGCGCACAATTGGTGAAAGAAGTGGCTTCTCAAACCAATGATGCGGCAGGCGACGGCACCACCACCGCCACCGTATTGGCACAAGCCATTGTTACGGAAGGCTTAAAATCTGTTGCCGCCGGCATGAACCCGATGGATTTGAAACGCGGTATCGACAAAGCGGTTGCAGAAGCGGTCAAGGCATTGAAAGAATTGTCTAAACCTTGCAATGACAGCAAATCTATCGCCCAAGTCGGCACCATTTCCGCCAACTCTGACGAAACCGTAGGCGCAAAAATCGCCGAAGCAATGGATAAAGTCGGTAAAGAAGGCGTGATTACCGTTGAAGAAGGTCAAGGCTTGGAAGACAGCTTGGAAGTGGTTGAAGGTATGCAGTTCGACCGCGGCTACCTCTCGCCTTATTTCATCAACAACCAACAGGCGCAAAACGTGGAATTGGATAATCCCTACATTCTGCTGCATGACAAAAAAATCTCTAATATCCGCGACATGCTGCCGGTATTGGAAGCCGTGGCAAAATCTGGTCGTCCGCTGTTAATCATTGCCGAAGACGTAGAAGGCGAAGCCTTGGCAACTTTAGTGATCAACTCAATGCGCGGCATCGTGAAAGTGGCTGCGGTTAAAGCGCCCGGCTTTGGCGATCGCCGCAAAGCGATGTTGGAAGATATTGCGATTCTGACCGCCGGACAAGTAATTTCCGAAGAAGTCGGCATGAACCTTGAAGGCGCGACCTTAGAGCAATTAGGCTCGGCAAAACGCGTTACCGTTGATAAAGACAACACCATCATCATCGGCGGCAACGGCGAAAAAACGAACATTGATGCGCGTGTTGCCACTATCCGCACCCAAATCGAAAACACCACTTCCGATTATGACCGCGAAAAACTGCAAGAGCGCGTGGCGAAATTAGCCGGCGGCGTTGCCGTGATTAAAGTCGGCGCGGCTACCGAAGTGGAAATGAAAGAGAAAAAAGACCGCGTGGAAGACGCTCTGCATGCAACACGTGCGGCGGTTGAAGAAGGTATCGTTCCCGGCGGCGGTGTGGCGCTGATTCGTGCCATTAATGCGATTGCTGAGCTCAAAGGCGATAACTACGACCAACAAGTCGGTATCGATATTGCCCGTCGCGCTATGGAATATCCTTTGCGCACCATCGTGCAAAACGCGGGCGGCGAGGCTGCCGTTGTGGTCGATAAAGTCAAAGCCGGCAGCGGAAATGAAGGCTATAACGCCGCCACCGGCGAATATGTGGACATGGTTGCCGCCGGCATCATCGACCCGACCAAAGTTACCCGCAGCGCTTTGCAAAACGCCGCTTCTGTAGCCGGTTTGATGATTACCACCGAAGCCATGATTGCAGAACTGCCAAAACCTGAAGCTGCTGCGCCTGATATGGGCGGCATGGGTGGAATGGGCGGCATGGGCGGCATGGGCATGATGTAATCACGCCGACCTGCCTATGATGGTTTGCCTTAAAAACAAATCATCGCGCATAAAAAAGCGGACGCACAGTCCGCTTTTTTATCGCCTGAATATTTGAATGTATAGTCAATTCAGATCAAATAAAGACACAGCTTTTATATGTTAGCCCGCACAATAGTAAAGCTTGATATTTTTAGGTGTGCAATTTTGTCATGAATTGACTATACTTGCTTTATTTTGTTATGGCTCTAGACTAGCAGAATCACTCTGTTAGTCTAGAGCCTTAAAGATTATCGAGCGATTGCCACACGCTTTGATAAGCTAAAAAGAAACTTTGAAAATAATCTGGCTCTAACCTTTTCTTATCAATGGCTTAAGATATGAATGTTCAATAGACCCTAATTTTTTTGGCGCTTGGTCTGCTAAAGTATCCGCTTTTCGGCACTTGCCTTTTGAGCGATGAGATTGAACAATAGACTGAATGAATAGCCAAAGAAAATCTATGAGACATCACAGCGAAGCCTATGAAGAGCTGAAGAAAGGCGACTATCAAGCGCCCAGCATTTATCTTGCCGCCATCAAAGAGCGCATTGCCACGCCCGATATTGCCGCCATTCGCCGCCGCGTGGAGAAAGTGTTGCAACGTGATGATGTGGACGATATCCTTTCTATTGAAGAAGACGAAGACGGTTTTACCAATATCGTTTTGCGCAGTGTTGATGAAGACGAGCTCGATAATGAGCTGGTCAGCCTGTCCCGCATCCGCATTTACGATCATGACGAACCTGAAGCCTGGTCATATGAGACGGCGGATTACCGTAACCGCAATTTGCTGGAAGACGAACGCAGCGAAATGCACAGCGGCGAAAGCTATACTCTGCCGCTGGATGATGTTACCGATTGGTGCATCTATTCCACGCCCTTGCAGGCGCGGATTACACCCGATGATGTATTTCGTTTGCGGCGGTATCTGGATGCGAATTAATGCTTCAGATTTTCTGCGGTAACTATCTCTTATAAATATGGTTTAATTTATCTTTTTGAAAAAACGGAGCAATGATGACAAGTCCTCTGACGCTTGCTTACCAATTACGCATTCATCTTGTGGATAGCGAACCTGAAATTTGGCGCAGAATTCTGGTGCCGGTGGATATGAATTTAGATGCTTTGCATCATGCCATTCAATCCGCTTTTGAGTGGCAAGGCTATCATTTATTTTCTTTTTGGAAAAAGCAGAAGCACGGCAGACGTTCGCCGTCGATTTATCCTACGAATGAAGAATGGGATTTTTTTGATCATTCGCAGAGTGAGGCGGCATCTAAAAAGAGAAAGCCGCAAAGATTGCCTTTGATGTCCGATGTGTTATCGGTGGGCGAAAAGCTGATGTATACCTATGATTTTGGTGATGATTGGGAGCATGAGATTTTGTGTGAGGCTTTACTGATCAAACCCTTACGCATTCGCCTGCCGTATTGCAATGAGGGCGGGCAGAACGCGGCATTGGAAGATAGCGGCGGAATTTATGCTTATCAAGAGATGATGTATGTCCTTCAAAACAGGGAAGATCCCGAATATGAGGAATATGCGCAGGAGATATTGAATGATTGGGGAGAAAAGATTGCCCAACGTGATCCGAACGCATTTGATGCGAAAAAAATCAAATTTAGGCGCTAAGTTTCGGCAGGTAGCCGCAGAAATAGAAAGTGTATAAATCGATACCGCATTATTTTTAGTGCTTCGCTTGATAAAAGAGCAAGGCGGTCCGGCATATTCGGGCCGCCTTTTGCTTGAATCTTATCGTCGAGAAATGGAAAGGTATTCAGTATCGGCATATCTGATATGAATTCCCACTGCTTCGACGATAGACAGCAATTAAAAAATCGCGCGCAGGATTAAAAAGCTGGTCGCGGATAGGAAAGCGGCGGAGGGCAGGGTGATAATCCACGCCAGCCCAATCGGTTTCATCAAAGCCCAATTGGCATTGCGATTGACTAAGCCGATGCCTAATACGGCGCCGACGAGAATATGTGTGCTGGATACGGGCAAGCCCATAATCGATGCCATCATGACTACAGAAGCCGCCGCCAGTTCGGCGCTAAAGCCGGAGGCTGGGTGCATTTCCGCTAATTTGCTGCCGACGGTAGTGATGACTTCTTTGCCGATAAACCACAGTCCGGCAATCAAGGCGACGCCGAAGGTCAGCATGGCGACCGGCGGAATGGGGGATTGGCTGCCGATATCGCCACTTTTGAGTACGTCCATAATGGCGGCAAAGGGTCCGATGGCATTGGCGATGTCGTTGGCGCCGTGGCTGAAGGCAAAGCCGGCGGCGGTAAAGACTTGCATCCATGAAAATATGAGGAAGGTGGATTTGCCGAGGTCTTTGCGTTTTAGGGTTTTGGCGTAGATGAAGGTTGCCATCCAAATGCCGGCGCCGAACATGAAGATGACGAAATAGCTGCCGATGTCGCTAAGCCCTAATTTCATGTTTTTCAGCCCTTTGAAGATGAGCATAGAGGCGATGATCATGCCGCCGACAGAGGCGATAAAGGGCACCCAAGAGTGCAGGGCTTTGTAGGTATTGAGCGATTGTTTGCGTCGGTCGATTTCGTAGAGTCCGCGGTAGTAGTCGGATTCGAGTTCTTCGGGGTCAAGCTCGGGGTCTTCATAAATTTCTATGTCGCGTGCCATGGCGGAGGCGGCGGCGACTTTTTCCGATTCGCTGAGCAGTTCGAATTGTTCGCGGTGGGTTTTTTTATAGGCTTTGCGTTCGGCTTTGATGGCTTTTAATTTTTCATCGGCAAGGACGTTGTAATCCAGTACATTTTTCTTGATTTGCGAGAAGATGAGATAAGAGGCGATGCCGCCTAAGACGGGCGAAAGCACCCAAGAAGCGACGATTTGTCCGAGTCTGTTCCATTGAATCAGCGATACGGAGTCGTTGCCGCTGATGATACCCAAGCATAAGGCGCTGCCGACAATGCCGCCGATGATGGCATGCGTGGTGGAGACCGGCCAACCTTTTTTGGTGGCAAAGAGCAGCCACAGGGCGGAGGAGAGCAGGGCGGACATCATGATGAAGACGAAGTTAATCGGCTCAAGAGCCATGCGATTCAGATCAATGATGCCTTTGCGGATAGTGTCGGTTACCGCACCGCCGGCGATAACGGCGCCGCTGACTTCAAAGATAGCGGCGACTAATAAGGCTTGGGTGATGGTTAAGGTGCCGGCGCCGACGCTGGTGCCGAATGAGTTGGCGACGTCATTGCCGCCGATATTAAATGCCATGAAGATGCCGAAGGCGGTGGCGAGGAGGAAGAGTGTGCTGTGGTTGTAATGGGTATAACCCAGTCCCCAGTAGATGAAATAGCTCACCATGCTGATAAAGAGTATCAAAAAGAATCGGTTAAGATTCGCTGTTGCAGATGGGTTTGCGCTGTTAAGCTTGCTCATGGCTTTTCCTCTTGATTTCGGTGTGCGCATTATAGGGGCAAATGCGTGTAAATAAATCTTTAAAAGCGGTTTTTACAAAAAATCTATTCTATCTCCTGTGTAGGCAGCAATGCGCATTAGCGGGCGGCACCGGCAGCATTCTGCTAAAATGCCGCCTGATTTTTTTGGGAGAGAAGATATGCAACATCCTATGCTAACGATTGCCCGCCGTGCGGCGGAAGAAGCGGGGCGCCTGATTGAGCGCGGCTATCGCGATTTGAGCCGTATTAAGGTGCAGGAGAAAGGGCGCGGCGATTTTGTCAGCGTGATTGATCAGCAATCCGAGCAGATTATTCGTCAGATTTTGCAGGATAAATTCCCCGAGCATGATATTTTGGGCGAGGAGTTCGGCGGTTTGAGCGTGGCGGAGAGCGATTATCAATGGATTATCGATCCTTTGGACGGCACGGCGAATTTCGTCCACGGTTTGCCGCATTTTGCGATTTCTATCGCGCTGCTGAAGAAAGGGCAGTTGGAAATCGGCTTGGTTTATAACCCGATTACGGACGAGATGTTCAGCGCGGCACGCGGCGAAGGCGCTTTTTGCAATGGACAGCGGATTCGCGCCAATGGGCAGCGCGACAGCCATAAGGCGATGATTGCCACCGGTTTTCCTTTTAAAACGCCCGAGCAGATGGCGCAGCAATTCGCCTATTGCCAATCGGTGCTGGAGGATTTCAGCGATTTGCGCCGCTTGGGTGCTGCCGCTTTGGATTTGTGCTATGTGGCTTGCGGACGGCAGGACGGCTATTTCGAGTCCGGCATCAAGCCTTGGGATATTGCGGCAGGGATTTTGATTGCGCAGGAAGCGGGCTGTTTGGTCAGCGATTACGGCGATGAAAAAGCGATGTTGGATACGGAAACGATTGTCTGCGCCAATGCCTATTTGCATCCGATACTGATGAAGGCTTTGCGCCGCGCACGTCTGCAAGAAGCGGCGAAATAAGGAATAAGATGAAAGATATGAATCGCATGCTGCGCTGGATTCCCGATCCTTTGGCGCTGATTTTCTATATTTTATTGTTTACATGGTTGCTGACTTGGATTGTGCCGGCAGGCAGTTTCGAGCGGGCGGAAATCGGCGGGCGCATGATGGTGCTCGCCAATACCTATCATCAGGTCGAAGGTGGCAGGCTCTCGATTTTAGATGCCTTTTTCGCTATTCCTAAAGGCATGGTGGCTTCGGCAAGCGTGATTTTTATCGCTTTTATCGCCGGCGGTTTGTTCCATATTTTGTCGGCAACGCAGATGTTGGAAAATGCGGTCGGCAGCATGGTCGGCAAATTAGGACAGGAACGCGGCACTTTGCTGGTGTGGATCAGTACTTTTGCTTTCGGTTTACTGGGCATTGCGGTGGGCTATGAAAATAATATCGCCCTAGTGCCAATTGCGGTTTTACTAGGCTTGGCAATCGGCGGCGATGTCATGGTAGGGCTGGGCATTGCTATCGGCGGCATCGGCTTCGGTTTCGCCACATCGCCGATTAATCCTTATACGGTCGGTGTGTCGCATCAAATCGCCCAATTGGAAATTTTCTCCGGCGCTGTCGTGCGCAGCGTGTTTGCCTTGATTATTTTGGCAACAGTTGCCCATCATAATGCGCGCTATTTGGTGAAAATCCGCCGCAATCCGCAGGCGAGTTTGTCGCTTGGCGTCTCTACCGCCGGTTTGACATTAGCAAAACCGATTAAGGATTACCGCATGGGCGGCAAAGATTGGACGATTTTAGGCATTTTCCTTGCCGGCTTGGCATTGATGCTGTTCGGTGTGTTTCAATACAAATGGTATATTAATGAAATTGCGGGAATTTTTCTCTTAATTGCCGTGTTGAGCGGATTAGTTGTGGGCATGCGTCCTAATGAAATTGCGCAAAAATTCGGCGAAGGGGCGGCGGCGGTCAGCAAGGGGGCATTGTTAATCGGCTTTGCGCGCGGCATCCAAGTGCTGCTGGAGCAGGGCGCTATCGGCGATACGATTATCAATAGCTTGGCTTCAGGTTTGAATGATTTTCCGGTAACCGTCAGCACGATTTTAATGAGCATTGTGCACGGCATCATCAATTTCTTTATCCCTTCCGGTAGCGGGCAGGCGGTTGCCACCATGCCGATTATGATTCCTTTATCGGATTTAATCGGCATGACGCGGCAAGTGGCGGTGTCGGCTTTCCAAGTCGGCGACGGCTTTACCAATATGATTGCACCCACTTCCGGCGGCACTTTGGCAATGCTGGCTTTGGTGGGTATGCCTTATGACCGCTGGGTAAAATTTTTCTTTCCGCTGCTGCTTAAAGCTTATCTCTTGGCTTGGGTCTTTTTGGCGCTAGTGGCGAATATAGGATGGAGCTGATTCATGAATTATCAAGAAATTTTGCAAGAACTGATTGCGCATAACACCATTTCCAGCGAAAGCAATTTGGGCTTGATGGATTGGGTGCAAGACTATTTGCAGGATTTGGGCATTCATTGCCTGCGTTTAGAAGATGAAGAAGGTCTGCCTAAGGCATCCTTGATTGCGCAGATTGGGCCACAGACGGCAGGCGGTCTGATTTTTTCAGGGCATACCGATGTCGTGCCGGTAGCAGGGCAGCCGTGGACGGCGGATCCCTTTGTCATGCGCGACAGCGGCGACAAACTCATCGGACGCGGTGTCTGCGATATGAAAGGCTTTATCGCCTGCGTATTGGCGAGCGCGCCTGCTTGGCAGCAATTGCCTTTGCAAAAACCGGTGTATTTTGCTTTTTCTTATGACGAAGAAGTCGGCTGCGACAAAGCGCCGCGGATTGCCCGAACCTTGCAAGAATGGGGTGCGCAGTCGGCTTGGGCGATTATCGGTGAGCCGACTTTGCTGGCGCCCGTCGTCGGGCAAAAAGGCATCGTCAATATCCGCACAACTTTGACGGGCATGGCGGCGCATTCCTCGCAAATTCTGCATCAAGGCGTTTCCGCCGTGCATGAGGCGGGAAAATTGGTCGGCTATATCGAGCAAGTTATGTATGATTTGATTGCCGACGGGGAAATCAATCCCGCTTTTAATGTGCCGCACAGCTCTTTGCATGTCGGCATGATTCAAGGCGGCATCGCGCATAATGTATTGGCGCGCGAATGCGTGCTGGATTGGGAAATCCGCAATTTGCCCGAGCAAAGCATCGAAGCGGTCTTGGCAAGGGTTGAGGCTTATGCACAGCAATTATGCGTCGCCAATAGCGATTTGCGGATTGAAACGGAATTGACCAGTGCAATCGTGCCGGGATTGGTCAATCGCGATAATGCCGAATTGCTGGCATTACTTGCCAAACATCTGCCCGACACTCAGCTGGAACATGTCGCCTATGCCACCGAAGCAGGGCATTTCCAGCAGGCGGGATTCCAAGCGGTCATCCTCGGGCCGGGCAGCATCTTGCAAGCGCATCAGCCGGATGAATGGATTGAAAAATCCCAGTTGGAACGCTGCTGCGTATTATTGGCGGATTTGGTCAAAGACGCCTGTTTATAGTACCTTAACTTCAAAATGAGACTTAGAGATACACATTTTGTCAGGAGAAGCGCTTAGAATAATCTCATTTTGAAGTTAAGAGACTATATAATGGACGATACTTTTTTATTTCACGTCCGTTTTCGGGCGTTTTTGTTTTGCGGCGCACAAACCTGATGAAGTGCGCGCGATTAGCGGCGTTTTCTTTCGGTGGAAGTGGGAATATTGAGTTCTTCGCGATATTTGGCAACGGTACGACGGGCGATTTTGTAACCTTCCTCTTCTGCCAAACGATCGGCGATATTTTGATCGGACAAAGGTTTTTTCGGATTCTCCGCCGCAATCATTTCGGTGATAGTGGCTTTAATGGCGGTGGTGGATTGGTCTTCGCCGCCGTCGGTGCTTTCGAGCTGGGTGGAGAAGAAATAGCGCAATTCGTAAACACCGCGTTTGCAGCTGAGGTATTTGCCGTTGACGGCACGCGAGACGGTGCTTTCATGAATATCCAACATATCGGCGATTTTCTGCCGCGTCATCGGACGCATGGCTTTTTCGCCTTCTTGGAAAAACTCTTGCTGCAGAGCGACGATGACGCCTGCTACGCGGCGGATGATGTCGGCGCGTTTGTCAATCGCACTTAAAAACCAACGCGCTTCATTCAGCTGCGCCTGCAAAAGCGTTTTTTCTTGCTCATTGGCATGTTTAATCATCGCGGCGTATTCTTCATTGATGCTCAGCGAAGGGCTGAGCGAAGGATCGATTTCAATATAGCTGATATTGTTTTTCTCGCGTACGATGATTTCGGGTTGGATAAAATTGCCGTTTGAAGGGGTAAATCCCTGTCCGGGCTGCGGATTCAAACTTTCTAATAAAGCAATTGCCTGACGGTATTCCTGTTCGCTCAGGTTGAGGCGCTGCTGGATCAGCTGCGGATTTTTGCCGATAAACAGAAAATGCCGCGCCATAATGCGCTTGAGCGTGCCTAGATGCGGGGTTTTAGGTGGTAGCTGCTCTAATTGCAAGTGTATACATTCTTCTAAATCCGCTGCGCCGACGCCGGTGGGTTGGCAGTTCTTAATCAAGGCAATGGCTTTATTAACGGCATTGAGTTCGAGTTGATAGAGTTTGGCGAGTTTTTGAGGCGGCTCGCGCAGATAGCCGTCTTCGTCTAAATGATAAAGCAGCAGTTCTGCCGTACGGCGTAATTCCTCGCTAATCGGCATTTGTTCCAATTGCTCGAGCAGATAGCTTTCAAGACTATGGCTGTGGCTGATAAACTCTTCTAAATTGCTGTTTTCTTCCCGACGCGAGCCATGGTCCTGCCAGTCTTCGTAAACATCTTCCCATTCGCCGTCATAGGGCAGGTCTTCGCCGAGTTCCTTAAGCAGTCCGTCGTCAATGTCTTCGCTTTCTTCCTGCTCGCTGCGCTCTTCGCGCAGACCGTCGTCTTCAAAATTGAGCATAAAGTTTTGTGAGAGCATTTGCGAGACTTCCAGCGAAAGCTCTTGGGCATTCATGTTCAAAATCTTAATCGCCTGCTGGAATTGCGGGGTCAGGGCAATTCGCTGTTTGAGTTTTACGTCAAGATTTTGCTGTTGCGAGAATGCCATACGCTGCTCAGTTCAAACTAAAATCATCACCAAGATAGATTTGCCGCGCGCGTTCATTATTGACAATCGCCTGTGCATCGCCTTCGGCGATGACTTCGCCGCCGCCTAAAATATAAGCGCGGTCGCAGCTTTTCAGCGTTTCGCGCACGTTATGGTCAGTAATCAGCACGCCGATATTACGTTCGGTCAGATGGGTGATGATGTTGCGGATGTCGCCGACGGCTATCGGGTCGACGCCGGCAAAGGGTTCGTCCAATAAAATATAGCGCGGGTTACTGGCTAGGGCGCGGGCGATTTCGCAGCGGCGGCGTTCGCCGCCCGAAAGGGAGATGCCCAAAGTATTGGCGAGATGGGCGATGCCTAAGTCTTGCATCAGTTCTTCTGCACGCGCTTGGCGGGCGGCACGTTTGAGCGGGCTGCTGAGTTCTAATATCGCCAAGATATTGTCGCGCACGCTGAGTTTGCGAAAGACACTGGCTTCCTGCGGCAGGTAAGAAATGCCGCGTTTGGCGCGTTCATGAATGGGTAGGCGGGTAATTTCCTGTTCGTCAAGGAGAATTTTTCCGCCGTCGGGTTTGATGAGTCCGACAATCATATAAAAGCTGGTGGTTTTGCCGGCGCCGTTGGGTCCTAATAAGCCGACGACTTCGCCTTGCCGAATGTGCAGGGAGAAGTCGCTTAAGACGGTGCGCGCTTTATAGCGTTTTTGCAGACTGACCGCTTGCAATCCGCTCATTTAGCCGCCTGATTTCGGAGTTAGGGTCATCTTGACGCGTTTGCCGCTGACTTGCTCTTTGGCGAGGTTATAGGTGAGGGTTTCGCCGTGCGTTTCGTTTTTTTCTTGTTTGACATAGGCTTGTCCATTGATTTCCACGGTCGAGCTGGCGATGGTATATTTCATGTATTGTCCGCGTCCGTCAATCGGCGGTTCGTTTTTAGCCACATAGTGGAAGGTGGCGAGTTTGCCCCATGCTTCGATTAGGGTAACTTCGCCTTCGCTGATGTGAATGACGACTTTATCGCCTTTGAGGTTCATCTCGCCTTGGGTGATGTCCACATTGCCGGTATAGGTGGCGCGTCCTGCAATAGCATCGTATTCGCCTTGGTCGGCGCTCAGATTGATGGGGATTTCTTTGTAGTTGTCGCTGTTTTGTGCGATGGCGCTGTGCATGAATAGGGCAGCGCTAAGGCTAAAAATTGTGATGAGGCGCATAATAACTCCGTACATTTTGTTTTAGTATAAATAAATTCTGATTTAAATGCCATATTGTGCCGATGGCATGAGTTGTGCTGTCGGCGCTGCGAATCAAAACGGGTGCATCGCTTTCCGCTTGGTTTTTATCGATGCGATACAACATCTTATCTGTTGAAAATTCAAAGCGCGTGGCGCTGTCTTCTCCGTTTTGCCGCTCGGCAAAGACATTGTTTTCCAAATGCAATTCCGTGCCGGCTTCGTTTTGCTGTGCGTAATCGGCGCGGATATGGGTATGCATCTCGCCTTGCTGATGATGTAGGCGCGGTTGGGTAAATTCCGTGCCGCGTGCGTCTTGATAATAATGGGTAAGCGGCGCGCTGAGTTTCATATGGCTATTGCCCTGTTCGTCATAGCGATAGCTGATGCCTTCATGCACGACTAAGAGCGGCGGCGCCTGCGGCGATTCGTCTTTTTCCGCATGCTCGATTGTCTGATGGCGCAGCCAAATGCCGACAATGACGGCGCTGAGGGCTATCCATACGATATGGCGTTTTTGAAACCATGCTTGCATTAGGCGACTCCCGCTTGCAGGAGGTCGTGAATATGCACGACGCCGCAGAGTTTGCCATTTTCTACCACGGGCAGGGCGGTGATGTGGCGGTTTTGCATCAGCATCAGGGCTTGTGCGGCTAATGCCGCGCTATGGGTGGTTAACGGCGCATGGGTCATGACTTCAGACAGCGGCAGGGAGAGGGCGTCGGGATATTTGCCCAGACTGCGGCGCAGATCGCCGTCGGTGTAGATGCCGAGCAGTTGCTGCGCTTCGTCGCAGATAAGCGTAAGCCCCAAGCGTTTGTCGGTAATTTGAAAGAGGGCGGTTTGCACGCTGTCCTCGGCGCGATTAAGCGGCAGTTCCGCGCCTTTGCGCATCACATCGCCGATTTTGGTAATTAGGCGTCTGCCCAAGCGTCCGAAGGGGTGGGAGCGGGCGAAATCGGCACTGGAGAAATCGCGCGCCTGCATAATGGCGACGGCTAGGGCGTCGCAGAGCGCCAATGTGGCGGTGGAACTGGAGGTAGGCGCCAATCCCAGCGGGCAGGCTTCTTTTTCCACGCGCAGATGCAGATGAATATCGGCGGCTTGCGCCATTGCCGATTGCGTCCGTCCCGTGATGGCAATGACGCTTAGTCCCATGGCTTGTGCCAGCGGTATCATGGTCATGAGTTCGCCGCTTTCGCCCGAAAAAGAGATGGCGATGAGGGTGTCGGCGGCGGTCAGCATGCCCATGTCGCCGTGTCCGGCTTCGGTGGGGTGGACGAAAAAGGCGGGTGTGCCGGTACTGGCGAGGGTGGCGGCGATTTTCGCGCCGATATGTCCTGATTTGCCCAGTCCGCTGACGATGACGTGTCCGCGGGTGTTTAAGATGGCTTCGCAGGCTTGCACAAAAGCAGGCTCGACAATCAGGGCTTGCTGGGCAAGCACGGCTTCGGCTTCGATGCTTAAGACTTGTCGGGCATGGGCCTGCATTTGCTCGGGATTAGCATTGCTCATGGCTGATCTCCGTGAGTTGTCCTGCGGGGGCGTCGAGTATGCGGTCAAACAGCGGCATGATGTCTTCGGCTTGCCGCCAATGCGGGCGCCCGTCGGGAAAAATGTTGCGGCTTAGGCTGCTTTCGATCCAGCCGGTGTCGATGCGGCAGACTGCGAGATTCGGATAGCTGCCGTTTTCTTCGCTGATGTCGCGGATCATGCGATTTAGGGCGGCTTGGGCGATGCCGAAGCCGTGCCAGTAATGGGCTTGTTCTTCAAGGGTGTTGAAGACGCTGAAAGCGAGCTTGGGCGCGGCGGATTGCTGCAAGAGCGGCAGCAGATATTGGCTGAGCCAGAGCGGCGCGGTGAGATTGACTTGCAGGGCTTTCAGCCAGTCTTCGGCTTCGGTATTGAAGAGGGGGCGCAGATTGCCGCAGTAGGCGGCAAGATGGATGAGGCTGTCAAGACGGCCGTAGTCTTCGCGAATCATATCGGCAAGGCGTTGATAGTGTTGCGGCGGCGACAGCCATAAATCGAAGGGAATCAGCGTGTGGTCGCCGCCCAGTTCTTCGTCTAAGCGTTGCAAGGCAAGAGGGTCGGCGTCTAGCAGCAGCAGATGGGCTTTTGTATCCCAATGGCGGGCGAGGGTGCTGCCGATTCTGCCGCAGGCGCCTGTGATTAAACGAATGTCTTGCATAGTTTCATACTCCGATAATGTCAGCTAATTCGCTTGCTTGCTCAATGATGTAATCCGCCTGCCATGTCTCGATGCGGCTGTTGGGCGGCAAATAGCCGTAGCGACAGGCAACGCCGGGCATACCCGCCGCGCGCGCCGCCTGTATGTCGCTTTCGTTGTCGCCTACATAAAGACAGTCCGCAGGATTGGCATTGATATGGGCGCAGGCAAAGCGCAGCGGCGCCGGATGGGGTTTGTTCTGCGGCAGGGTGTCGCCGCAGACGAGGGCGGCAATGCGTCTGTCCAATTGCGCTTGGCTGACGACGGCTTGGGCAAAGGCGGTGTTTTTATTGGTAATGATGCCCCAAGGGATTTGCGCCGCTTCTATTTTGGCGAGCAGCGTTTCCATGCCGTCAAAATAGCGGTTAAGCAGGCGGCGTTGCAGATAGTGCTGATGAAAACTTGTTACCAGTCCGTCAAGGCGCGCGTCATCGGCGGCAAGGTTGGCGGCGTAGGCAATCATGGCGCGGCTGCCTTGCGAAATGCTGCCGCGAATGTCGGCAAAATCGGCGCAGGGCAATCCGGCGGCTTGCACGGTGGCGATAATCGCCGGAATGAGGTCGTGCGCGCTGTCGAATAAAGTGCCGTCTAAATCAAACCACACGGCGGCAAAGCGGGGATTGCTCATGATTGTTTTTGCAGGGCGAGAAGGTAATTGATGCGCAGATTGCGGCTTAAAAATGCCGTTTTGGCAAAGGGATGATAATCCATGCCCGAGAGCGCAATAGGCGTTAATCCCGCTTGTTCCGCCATTGCGACCAATTCTTGCGGACGAATGAAGTCGCTGTGGCGGTGCGTGCCTTTAGGCACGAGTTTGCACAAATATTCCGCCGCCACAATTGCGCCGAAAAAGGAAGTCAGGTTGCGGTTAAGCGTGGAAATAAAGGCATAGCCATTGGGTTTGAGCAGGGCGTGAATGTCGCGCAAAATGGCGGCGGGCGAGGGCACGTGTTCCAGCATTTCCATGCAGGTGATGTGGTCGTATTGCTCGCCTTGCGCCACGCATTCTTGGCTGCTGATGCGGCGGTAATCCATGTGCAGATTGCTGCCGTCGGCGTGCTGATTGGCGGCATTTAATACCGCCTCGCTTAAATCGATGCCGCTGACAATCGCGCCTTTATGCGCCATCGCTTCGCTTAAAATGCCGCCGCCGCAGCCGATATCCAGTATTTTCTGTCCGCGCAAATCGATAAAGCGCTCGATAAACTGCAAACGCGCGGGATTGATGTGGTGCAAACTGCGGTAAGGACCTTGAGGATTCCAAAAGTCTTCGCCGTGTAAATCGAATGAAGTGGCGCTCATAACTGCTCCTGATTAAAAAGGTTTGAGACTGGCGAGAAGGGCGATGATGATAAGAAGAACCGCAGGAAACTCATTGAAAAAGCGGTAAAAAGTTTCGCTGTAGCGGTTTTCGCCGCGCGCAAAGGCTTTCATGATGCGACCGCAGAAAATGTAATAAGCGATGAGCAGCGCAACAAGCAGCGCCTTGGCATGTAACCAGCCTTGCCCCTTAAACCAAGCAAATTGATTGGCGGCGATTAAGAACAGGGCGAATATCAGCATCAAGCCCATGCCGATGTGTCCGATAATATAGAGTTTTTTCTCCATAACGCGGAAATACGCCATCGCTTGCGCATCATTTCTTTGCAAAGCCTGCGTGTGGTAAACAAAAAAGCGCGGCAGATAAAAAAGCGCGGCGAACCAAGCAACCATAAAAATCAAATGCAGGGATTTCCAAAGAAGATAATGCGAAGCGATGAAGCTCATGATGATGTCCTATTGTAATGCAGCTGCACATCATACCGCTAAGCGCGATAAGTTTCAGCCTTTGCGCTCGAAGGTTTATAAAATTTTAGCAGGGGTTTTATCATTCAAGGATTAGAAAAACGGGCTTTTATTATCTTCGATTAATAGTTTATAACTATAGTCGGAGAAGTGAAAAAGTAGTACAAGGCGGCGAGCCGCAGACAGTACAGATAGTACGGCAAGGCGAGCCAACGCCGTAATACTTTTTCAATTCTTCGACTATAGAGTAAATTTCATGGCTGAAGGGCAAATCACATTCACCCTTCAGAATTTGTCGGATTGCTTTAAGATTAAAAATTATAACCCACTTTCAGCCAAGCCCGCGGATTCCTATCATTGCTAAATTGCCGATTGCTTGCGCGCCATGCAATTTTTCCTTGCAAATAAAAATCCTTATATTGGCTATAAAGCCCGATGCCGCCGCCGTGTAAATTAACCGTATTATCGCCGCTTACAAAAGGTTTGGCGCGTAATTTTGCGCGTCCCGCATCATAAAAACCGCTTAAGGACACATAAGGCGTCAGTGCATAACGCAGTTCCAAACCGCCTTGCAAAGCGATATCTGCAGACACGTCATTGCTATGATAAGCCGCAACGGCATCATTGCCGCCTAAGCTCATTTGCTCGGCAGGATCTAAATTTTTATTTGCCCATTGCCCGTTTAAGGATAAGATCGCGGAGAATTGCGGAGAAAAATATTGCGTGCGCGAAATATTGGCGGCAATTTTATAATAAGCACCCTCTGTTTTGGCGGAAAGGCTGTCGATGGCGCGTGCGTCGGCGCTATCGATAGTTAATCTGCCGAAAGTATTATCTACGCGCCATTGCGTATATCCGCCCATTAGCCAATCATCTTGATGGTAGCCGTTCGCTCCCAAATGAAGGGTTTTAATCGATTTATCGGTAACGGTATTGGTACTGCCGATTTTGTCCTGTAAATCCCGATATTCGCCGCTTGCCGAAAGCCATAAATTATTCCGATTGCTGCGGATTAAAGGATAGCGTGCGCCGATATCAACCGTATTTGCCGTGCCTGTGGCATTCAAATCTTTAAACGCGCCGCCTAAATCATAGCGCGTATGCCCTAAACTGCCGGAAAACATCAATCCATCAGCGCCGACAGGCATATCGGCTGACAAATTTACATAATCTACACCTTTAAAGCTGCTCATCGCCTGCACGGATAATTTCTCGCCACGCCCAAAGGGACTGTTGAGATTGACGCCTGCACGCGTGCGTATTTCGCCGGTGGATTTGGAACCATAATTATCCGCTTGCACAAAACCGGTAACAAGCGGCGCTTCGCCTAAATCCACCGCCAAATCCGTACCGTTATTACCGCCTTGCAAACGGTAATTGACGCTGTCCGTCCCTGCCAAATCTTTGATTAAGAGCAATGCTCGTTCGCTGTCGGCTTGGCGTAAAGGCTGACCGCTCTGCATGCCTGACAAATAGCTTTGTACTACTTCATCAGAGAGTCGCGAACGGTTCTCTACGCTTACGCCTGCAATCTGCCCTTCTAGCACTTGAAGCTGTACCACACCGCCGTCTATCTTTTGGGGCGGAATGATGACGGTGGCTAGGGGATAACCTGCCTTGTGATAAGTGTCGGTAATTTTACCAGCCAATGTCTGCAATCCGCCAAAGGTGGTGGTTGTGCCACGCACGCTCGCCAACTCGGGTTCAAGCTGGGCGGTGGATAATAGCGTGTTGCCCACCAGAACCACATCACGCACGCTAATGGGCGTGGTGTCGGTGCTGATGTCGCCCTGCTCTGCCAGCGTCAAAGGGGTGATGGTGGCAGGCGGTGGGGTGGTGGTTTGGGTAGCGTGGCGTAAGGTAGTGCCTGCGTCTGTGGCGTGGGCGAGGTTGGCGGATAATATACCAAATGTTAATAATGTGAGTGTTTGGGATTTCATTTAAAATTTCCTAAAATTTTAGTAAAACTAGTTGATGGGTGTAGATTCGTACTATATGCACCACTTTAAGTATAAGGTGGTGCAATTCTTTCTACTGCTCATTTTGGCTCAATACCTCATCAATACTTAAACCTGCTTGAATTAAATCATTGATTAACCCCAAGCTATCTGCAAGTATCTCCTTGGTTGCAGCTGCCTTATTCGCTTTAAAACTTCCAGATAGAACTTTTTGCATGAGTGGGTTTGATAATAGTATCTTTTGCTGTTCTGGTGGAAAGCTTGATATAGCTTTACCAAACTCCTCCAACTGTTGATAGGTCTGTTCTGCCAAATGTGTAGTAAATCTTTCATTTGCTTGTTCATGTGTGCCTATTAAATCAACATGCTTTGAACTGGCAACAGAATAATAAATATTAATCAAATCAACCGTTAAATGGGCAATTTTTTCATACGATTCAGCTTGTTGTTCTGAAAGTCCTTTTACTTTTTTAGTCTCATTGATCCCAGTGGAAATTTGTCCTTTAACAAAAGTAAAAGGATAAGAGACTACGTTGCCCACAGTTGATGCACCATCGCCTAACAAGGCAACACCCCATAAAGCAGTTGACATGAAAGGATGGTTTTTAAAGTCAGCATCATCTATTGCCTTTTCCGAATAATCACTAGACAAAAATCCTTTTAATTGTGTGGAAAGGTCTAATTTTCTAGTAGAGAAATACATTATATACATATAATTTTCCATATGTTCATTTACTGCTGTCATTGTATCCGTTTTCATACCACAAGCACTAGCAATAAAACATAGAGCTTTGCCACCAAAGGTTCGTGGAGTTATTCTTCCTGTTACATTACTACCAGCTTCAGTGTAATTTTTAGCATACTGTCCGCTAATGGACCAATCAACTGAAACTGGTTTATCATCACCAGCGTATGGTTTCTCAACATATGTAGCAGAATGAATTGTTACATCAATTGTATCATTACCTTGTAATCCAATTAACTTCAAGCTATCCATATCAATCTCAGCATTGTAACAATTAAACATACAACCCTTTAAAGAATCAATATCAGATGGTGATTCAATATCTTTTGCCTTGCCAATCAATTTTAACTCTCTTGGCTCAATCGTTCCCTTTGTTTTTTTGGTGTAAATGGAATAGTTATTGCCATTATTTCCATCTACAACATTGCCATTGGCAACAGATATTTCAGATTGGTTTTCACCTCGAACATTTCTATCATCAAAGCGTTGCCCGAACTCTGCCGTATCATTACCTTTTAGCCCTGTAATGACTGGTTTTTTATTAGAGTTATGTGTGCCATCATAAGTCTTTTTATCACTAACAGCGGTTATGGTCAATTCAGCAGGCGTAATTGTACCCTTTGCATTTTTGTCAATAATGGTATAGTTTTTACCATTATTGCCATCAACAATTTTACCATCAACGATAAATAACTGAGTATTGTTTTCTCCCTGAACATTTTTATTAGTAAAGCGTTGCCCAAACTCTGCTGTATCACCATCCTTCAATCCCACAATAGTTGGTTTTTTATTAGAATTTTGAGTACCATCATAAACTTTTTTATCGCTAACTGCAGTTACCACTAAATCAGCAGGCTTAATTGTCCAATGACTATTCACCAAATCTAGCTCATAGTTATCCATTATTGCTTTATCTGCTGGCGTTAAGGCAAATAATTTTAAAGTACCAGTATCAGAAACTTTAATCTTATCCCCAGCATTTTTTGTTGATAAAGTGCCTTGCCCGACAATTGTAACAGGATTGCCATTGGATAATTTACCTCTATCGGCAGTTACCAATTTATTTTGCAGGTTTGTAATGATGGTGTTATTGTCTGCCTCTTCCGAAATAGCATTATTTGTGCCATCATAAATACGAGTAGCGGTAATAGCAATTGGCTTTTTATTGATTTGCCATTGTCCACCAACTTTACTAATTTCATAGTTTTTGCCCAATTCGCCAGCAATTACAGTTTCAGAAATACTCTGTAATTGATGTGTACCAACATTTGTACCAGTTAATGAGCCAGAACCATTAAAGGTGATTTTATCCAACTCACTATCCAAAATACCCTGTTGATTGGTGGTGTTGGCTTTTTCCAAAACTGAGATGGTGTTTGTGCCATCGTAGACTTTTTCACCTGATAGATTGAGTGTTACTGGGCGTTTATGAATAACCCATCGCCCAACGATTTCATCGCTCAATTTATAGTTACCCCCCAACTCACCTCCAATGAGCGTATTACTGACAGATTTTATCTGTTGAACGCCAGCATTTTTGCTGGTGAGTGTACCAGTGCCTTGAATGGTAACCTTATCCAAATCTTTATCCAAAATACCTTCTTGATTGGTTTTGTTGGTGGTAAGGGAAATTTCAACACTATCTTTGCCATCATAAATCTTTTCACCCGAGAGTGTGAACTTAACAGGGCGTTTGTCAATTGTTAATTTCCCTTCCCCATATTTAATTTCGTATTTTTGACCACCAGTCAGACCTGTGGGTACAAGGGTATACGTTCCTGCATTTACTGCATTAACCCAATTACTACCCTTACCGTCAAAACGCAAACTACCCGAAAATACATTTTTATTATCCAATGTATCGCCATCTAATAGACCTGTTACACTTACGCCATTACCATTCCACCCTTTTAAATTGCGCAATGGAGCATTTGGGTCATTAGCATCAGTAATTGTTAAAGGTCTGCCGTCATAAACTTTACTTAGATCATTTGCTTTTATTGCCAAATCTGTAGTTTGACTTGGTGGTGTTGGATTACCTGGCAAATTAGGCGTTGGTGCAATCACAATGGTACCCTTTGTAAGCATTTTCAAACGTGGGTAATCATTATTTTCATCAATCCGCCAAATTTTATTAAAATCCCAATCTTGAAAATTAGCTTGCTTTTTCATATCGCTGGTAGATAAAGCCTCCCCACCTAACGGACTTTCTAATACGCCAACAGTATCTTTGTCAAAATAGCTATTTTCTACACCTGCCAATTTCTTGCCATTTAATGAATAAGAGTTGTAAGATATTAAACCTCCTGGTTTATAAAAGTTTTTATAACCCACAAGATCTTGAATATGAATAGAACCAGTCGCATAGGTATTACTAATGGTTGATTCAAGGTCGCTCACTTCTCCAACCAATCCACCAAATTTTGCCCTCGTTGTCCCGCTAGACGACAACGAACCTGTAGCATAACTGTTTTCAACATTGGTCTTTTGATTTAATGTACCAATCAATCCGCCAGCAGTTACATCTATATTTTTGGTTTCAATATTTCCAGTAGCATAACTTTCTTTAATATCAGCAGCCCGAGCATATCCCACTAAACCACCTGCTATTACGCTATTTGCACTGGTGATTTTTGCGACATCAACACTTAAATTACCTTCTGCATAGCTACGTTTAATTTGGGATCCTGATAATGAACCAACCAACCCACCAATGCTATTATTGGGTTTATTAGCCGTTACATTACCTGTTGCATAACTGTTCTCAATGACTGATTTATCATATGCATCCCCTACAAGACCACCACCATAGCTACCACCAGACACGTCACCAGTTGCAAAACTATTTGATATATTTGTTTTTTGCAAGCGTCCAACTAAACCGCCAGCCAAATATGCACCTTCTACTTTGCCTGTGGCATGACTATTTTGAATAATGCTCTGCTTACCATTTTGCTCAATATAGCCAACTAAGCCACCTACGCCGCTATAAGCGTTTGGTGCAATCACATTGCCTTTTGCAGAACTGTCAGACAAAAAATGACTTCCACTACCAGTAGTTAAATGAATTCTTCCAACCAATCCTCCTGTACCACCGTTCAAGTTACTACTACCTGCAACATTAACATTGCCAAATGAAGTGGCATGATGAATATTCATATTCGGTGCATCATAACTACCAACATCAATCATACCAATCAAACCACCAATATTGTGATCAGTAGAAGCTTTAACTCTAATATCGCTGTGTAAATACGATAATTCACTGGTAACACCTAGATTCACACCAGCATAACCAATCATGCCACCGACATTTTCTTCACCTGAGATGCCACCATTATTAACAATAACATTATTAATTTGGCTATTTGTAGCAACACCAATTAAACCACCAACATTTCTTCCGCCTTTAATTTGACTATTATGCAAACTTAAATCACGAATTTCGGTCGTTTGTGCTTTTCTAATTAAACCAACATCATTTTGATTGGGAGCGTCAAGAGTGAGATTTTCAATAATATGCCCTAAACCGTGAAAACGCTCACCACCCAATAAATTATCGCCCGTTTTATATTTTTGTTTTAATGTCCAACCTGCAAAACCATTATGGTTTTCTGTATGAGATAAATCAATGTTTTTACCAAAAGCAATGTTTTGATTTGAAAAAGCTTGTGCATTGGCTTCTGTGCCACCGTTTGTAATTTCAGGCATTTGATGAATGACATCAAACACCACCGTTTCGCCATTACTGCCTTTTTTGACGGAAAAATTCTTTCCCTCTGGTAGATTGACCTTGACAGTGCGGTCTTTTAGTGGGGTGTTTTTATCAAGATAATAATCACTACTCCCACCATTATCCGTACTCTGCCCATACTCCAACGCCAATTTAGCCGTCCCACTACCATTCATCGTCTTATTGATATGAATGTCATTATTCGCATTGAACGTGAGCGTGTTTTTATCCCAGTTGATTTCATCGTTGATAATCACATCGCCTTTGCCCTCTTTTGCCCCATCACGGCTTTTTAGGGTTATGTTATTGCTTTTCAATCCTGTAGTGACTTGAGCGCCTGTCATATCGCCGCCGCTTTTGGCTACGGTAAAGTCTTTGGGGTCAATCAGCCATGTGCCTGTTTGTCCGTTTTGGGCTTGGGTGGAAATATGGGCGCTATCGGCAAAAAAGAGTGATGCGGCGCTGGTTTCAATAAACCCACCATCACCACTTGCTTTGCCTTCCGCCTTTAACGAACCACTCACATTCAAAGCCGAATTATCCAAATCGCCCAACAACTCAATCACGCCATTTTTATTTTGTACGGTATTGGCTTCTATCACGCCTGTGTGTTTAATCAGCGATTTTTTAACGCTGTCCACGCCTTTGGCGGTCAGTACCACTCGCCCGCCGTCTGCCAAGATTGCGCCGCCATTATCAACGAGTCCTTGTAGCGTGCCTTTGTCTAGGGTGTAGGCAAAATTGGCGTTGTCGGGCAATGTGATAGAAAAGCTATCAGCACTTGCCAGCAGGGTATGGGCTTTGGGAGCGGTGATTGTGCCACTGTGTTTGACGATCGGGGCGACTAGGGCAACCACGCCGCCTTGCGGTACGGTGATGTTACCGAGATTTTCTATTTCGCCTTTGGCATTGGTGAACTGATAGCGACCGTTCATAAAGTCGTCATTGCTAATCTGTGCGGTGGTGGCGACAAGGCTTCCTACGTTGATTTGGGCATCTCTGCCGATGAGCATGCCGTTAGGGTTGGAAATGAAGACTTTGCCGTTGGCATTCATCGCGCCGTCGATAATGGAGCGTTCGTTGCCAATCACGCGGTTTAGGGTCAGAGATTGGGCATTAGGCTGATGGAAATTGACGGTTTCATGAGCGCCGATGCTGAAGTTTTGCCAGTTAATGGCGGCGTTTTGGGAGCTTTGCCGGATATCGGTAATATTGCCTGCTTGATGAATAGCGGCTTGTCCTGCCGATACTGCGCCGCCTGTGGGCGCAGCAAGGGCGAATGGGCAGGTGAGCGCAAGAAGGGCGGCGCAGAGCGCGCGGAGTTTGCCGGCAAAAGTTGGGGTTTTGCTTGCTGCGGCGCTTGTTTTTTCGGCGCAGCTTTTGTGTTTGCCTTTGCTGATTTCCGGCACGGCTTGATAGGTTTGGCTGGCAGTATTATAAACAACGCGGTAGATGTGATTCATACGGTATTTCCTGTGAGTAGATGCAAAAAATATGTCTATTGAAAAGATTAAGTTAGCCTGAGAGCTTTGCAAGATTTCCGAATTTATTTAGGTGCTGTTTCTGTTCGGATAAATAGCATGGCGATCTCGTCCTCTTATTTTAGACCAAAAGTACAGAGCATTTTGTCTGAAAAGTCGACATTTTTGCGTTCGATAAAAAACGGATTTTTTTTGCGCTGTCTTGCATTTTTCAGAGCTATAGTCTCTTAACTTCAAAATGAGATTATTTTAAGCGCTTCTCCTGACAAAATGCGTATCTCTAAGTCTCTGAAGTTAAGGTACTATATTTTTTGTCTATAGTCGGAGAAGTGAAAATTAGTACAAGGCGGCGAGCCGCAGACAGTACAGATAGTACGGCGAGGCGAGCCAACGCCGTAATATAGCCATTCAACCCAAAAATCTATTTATGCTGAAAACGTCCAGATTTCTGGCATTACTTAATTCTTATGATTTATTTTTAACGCTGCGCTGTGCCGTACTTTCTTTGCGCTGCCAAAGAAAGTACGCAAAGAAAGGCAGCCCCTTGCCTTGCTCCGCTACGCGGAGTTCCCTTGCCAGCTTGAATTTTTCGGCGCGCGTCAAAACGCTTCGGACTTCGTTAATCGCTCAAACAGTGACGCGCTTGTTCCCGAAAAATCCTGCGCTGTCTGCGGCAAGGCAAAAGGGGATTTTGAGTGCTCCGTAACTGGTTTTGTGGGAATTTGCAGTTTCGCCAACTCTGCGTAGCGAGTTTTGCTCAAAACTTTGCTTTCTTTGCTCTTCGTAGGAAATTCCGTCTTGTTTTAAAGTTTAACGGCTATACTTTTTCAATTCTTCGACTATATAGGCTGAATCGCGCTAATGCTGCGTTATAGTCTCTTAACTTCAAAATGAGATTATTCTAAGCGCTTCTCCTGACAAAATGTGTATCTCTAAGTCTCATTTTGAAGTTAAGGTACTATACAATAGGCGCGTTTTATCGATTAAGGACGAGTACATGGCATTTGCTGCGTTTTTGCCGCCTAAGGGTGCAAGAATTGCCGTCGGGATTTCCGGCGGTGTGGATTCTTCGGTGGCGGCTTATTTGTTGAAATCCCAAGGCTATGAAGTGTTTGGGATTTTTATGAAGAATTGGGAGGAGTCTTTTTCCACCGGCTATTGCACGGCGGCGGAGGATTTAGAAGATGCCCGCGATGTCTGCGAGACTTTGGGGATTGAATTGCATACGGTAAATTTCGTGCAGCAATATCATGAGCGGGTCTTTGAATTGTTTTTGGCGGAATATCGCGCCGGACGCACGCCGAATCCGGACGTGCTTTGCAATCGCGAGATTAAATTTGCGGAATTGGCGGATTATGCGGCGCAGTTCGGCGCGGATTATCTTGCTACGGGACATTATGCGCAGCGTTTTCAAGATGGCGGAGAGGCGGCTTTGTTTAAGGGTATCGACGGCAATAAAGACCAGTCGTATTTTCTGCATCAAATCACGCCGCAGCAATTGGCGCGGGCGATTTTTCCTTTAGGCGGCATGGAAAAAAGCGCGGTGCGGGCGATTGCTCAAGCTAATGATTTGATTACTTTCGATAAGAAGGATTCCACAGGGATTTGCTTTATCGGCGAGCGTCCTTTCCGTGAATTTCTGCGCCAGTATTTGCCTGCCCAGCCCGGCAAGATGAGAGACAGCAGCGGTAAGGTGATTGGCGAGCATATCGGGCTGATGTATTACACCATGGGGCAGCGGCAGGGCTTGGGCATCGGCGGTGTGGCAGGGGCGAGCGAAGAACCTTGGTATGTTTTGGATAAGGATTTGAAGAATAATGAATTGATTGTGGGGCAGGGTGAGCATGAGGGTTTATATCATCGCCGTTTGCGCGCCGGTCAATTGTCTTGGCTCAATGCGCCGCCTGAAGAAGGCAAAGTCTATGCGGCGAAAACGCGCTATCGCCAGCCGGATCAAGCGTGTCGGATTATTTTTGAGGGCGATCAATTGATTGCGGATTTTGTCGAGCCGCAAAGAGCGGTGACGCCGGGGCAGTATTTGGTGCTTTATGACGGCGCGCATTGTTTGGGCGGCGGCGTGATTGAGGAGAGAATGGAGGCAGGCAAATGAGTCGGATACGACAGGAACAAGCCGATCAGATTTGGGCATTATCCGCTATGTTTTTTGCGGCGGAGGGCGTGACGGCTTTGGCGGAGAAAGGACAATGGGCGGAGGAGAATTTTGCCGTGCTGCTGCCGAGTTTGGCGCGCATGAATTGCGAGACGGTGCGCGATTATTATGATTGCCCCGAACGCTTAGCCAAGGGGCGCGACGATTTGCTGCATTATTTCAGCCATACGCAGCCGGACAGACGTTTGGCTTATGTCTTGCAGATGATGCGCGTGGCGCGGCGTTTGCAGGGCAATGCGGAATTGTTGAATGTCTTGCTCAAGGGCTTGCAGGAAACGCGTGAGCATATTCCGCATTTCGGCATGCTGCATGAGAATATTTTTGCGCGTTATTCTGCGATTTATCAGGACAGCGCCAGTAAGGCGGCAAAGCGTATTCAAGTCTTTGGGCAGGCGAATTATTTGCGCCAGACGGAGGTGGTTAACCGTGTGCGTACTTTGCTGCTGTGCGGCGTGCGTACGGCGGCATTGTGGCAGGCAAACGGCGGCAGTCGTTGGCAGCTGATGTTTGGACGCGGCGGGATTATTGCGCTGGCGAAGGAGTTGGATATGGGCGCGCCTTATCAGGAAAAAGAAGAATATTAAGCAAGTATAGTCAAAGAATTGAAAAAGTATTACGGCGTTGGCTCGCCTTGCCGTACGCTCTTGTACTGTCTGCGGCTCGCCGCCTTGTACTACTTTTTCACTTCTCCGACTATATAGTCTCTTAACTTCAAAATGAGATTATTCTAAGCGCTTCTCCTGACAAAATGTGTATCTCTAAGTCTCATTTTGAAGTTAAGGTACTATAGTGTTCGACTACTGCTTAACTTTTTGATAAATATGTTTTTTATGCGAATGACAGATTTTTCTAATGCTTTTCCTGCATTTTCTTGAAATTTCTTGCATCGAATGCCGAAATAAGTTCTAAAATAGAATGCTTCTTATTTTGGAAGCCTATGATGTCGGACAACGCTGTTTCTCTACAAACGATAGATGCTTTATCTAGCACGATGCTCATTCCCTTATGGGCGAAGGCAGTGGAATCAAGAAAAGAAAATCCTTTGCTTTATGATGCGCAAGCATTAAGTATGTTTCAATCGATTGATTATGATTTTGCCAAATTAAAACAAGCAAAGTCTTCGCAGATTGGCTGTTGCGCTCGTGCCTTGGTCTTGGATGAGATGGCGCAAGACTTTATTGCAAAGCATCCTGATGCGATTGTGGTGCATTTAGGGGCCGGATTAGATGCTCGCTATGAGCGTTTGGGACAGCCGGATGTGAGCGCATGGTATGATGTGGATTTGCCGGATGTGATGGCTTTAAGGCGTCAATTACTGCCTGAATCCAATAATCATTATTTAGCGATGTCATTATTTGATCGGGATTGGATCATTAAAATACAAAACGAAGCGAAGCCTGTGTTGCTGATTGCAGAAGGCGTGTTGATGTATTTCACAAGCGAAGAATTGCGTAATTGGTTTGCAGAGATTGCCAAGGCTTTGCCGCAAGCGGAAATGATTTTTGATGTAATACCAAATGCATTTGTCGGACGAGAAAAACGGCATGCCGCTTTGCGCCGAATAGGCGAAAAACCGCCGGCTTTTAACTCATCGTGCGTAATTCTCCACCTATAATCTTCGATTTAGATGGAGATGTAAGCACAGGCAACCTAAGCAGGGCGTTCTTGTTTTTCGATGTACTGTCTAATGGTATCAATCGTAGCACCGCCAGTCGTCAGCAAACAATACGCTCTAGTCCAAAGTACAGGCTTGTAGTAAAACTCTGCCAAGTGCTTTGCAAATTCCTTTCGCATCAATCGGCTCGTTACCGTTTTTAGATTATTGATAAACTTACTTAGCATGATATTAGGATGCATATCAAGCAGTAAATGCACATGGTCGGCTTCCCCATTGAATTCTAACAGCTCAACTTCCCATTTTTGGCAAAGATCGGTTACGATTTCTTTTAGCCTATCGAGCATAGCTCCAGTAAAGCATTTTCTGCGGTATTTTGTGACTAGCACTAAATGGTAAGTAAGTTTATAAACGCAATGATAATGGGATTTTAGTTTGTTATTCATGATTGACACTAAGTAGGATTTACGCTAAATTATACCTACATTCAAGTTGACTAACAACCCATGCTCAAAGCCTACAAATACAGAATTTACCCAAACCAACAACAAGCCATAGCGTTTGAACAACACTTTGGTTGTGTTCGTTTTGTTTATAATTGGGCATTGGCATTACAAAATAGATATTACAAAATCTTTGACAAATCATTATCCCGTACTCAAATACAAAACCAATTAGTCAAGAAAAAGAAAACAGGCAAATTTGCATGGCTAAATGAAGTCAATAGCCAATCGTTACTTAATGCCTTGCTAAATGTGCATACCGCCTTTAGCAATTTCTTCAAAGGTCGTGCCAAGTTTCCACGCTTCAAATCTAAAAAAATTCCACAGCGAAGTTATCAATGCCCACAACATTGCACCATAAACTTTGAACAAGGCATCATCAACCTACCCAAAATCAAAGGCATCAAAACCGTATTTAGCCGTGAATTTATTGGCAATATCAAAACGGTTACCATCACTAAGACAGCAACAGGCAAATACCATGCAAGTATTTTAGTAGAAAACAATGAAATTGTACCAACACCAACCACAATAGAGCCTAGTCTAACTGTAGGTATTGACTTAGGCATCAGCCACTTACTTAACTTATCAGACGGTAGCAAGTTTGATAACCCAAAACATTTATCTAAAGCAAGCAAACGCCTTGCAATACAGCAAAAAATTTTTGCTCGCAAACAAAAGACCAGCAAAAACCATCAAAAGCAAAAATTAGCCGTTGCTCGTATTTATGAAAAAGTACGCAACCAGCGTTTAGACTTACACCACAAAATCACGCATAAACTGATTTGCGAAAACCAAGCTACCAGTTATGCACTTGAAGATTTAGCGGTGAAAAACATGGTAAAGAACCGAAAACTTGCCAAAGCCATTAATGATGTCGGTTGGGGGCAGTTTGTTACCCTGCTTACCTACAAGGCGAATTGGTATGGTAAAAACATTCTAAAAGTGAATCGATTCTTTGCCAGTAGTAAAATTTGTTCGCATTGCCATCACAAATTAGACAGTCTGCCGTTGTCAGTCAGAAATTGGGCATGTCCTAGCTGTCAAACACACCATGACCGTGATATCAATGCAGCAAGCAATATACGCCATCAAGCGTTAGCTGATGCACTAGGACTTAGTGCTGTATAAAGAGTTCCCCCAGTATAATACTTATCAGCGTAAGTGTACTGGCGAAAGGTAACAACTCAATCTAGGTTGAGGTTGTTATGGGTCGCAAGGATTCCCCCTACCATAACCGCTAGGTTTGGTGGTGGGAGTGTGTCAAGCACTTACTGTCGCAAACGCTATCCTTGGCATTTACGCCTGATGTATCTCAGCAACTGGGCAAAACGTCATTTAGATATGCAGATTATCCATGCACGTTTTTAGAAGCTGTTTATAGTTAATTCCTAATTAAAATTAATTGTTTTTCAATATCTTAGGTCGGATACCAGTATCCGACTCGTTTTTAGCTATGTGCTTGTTAAATCATCATTTGCCAAGTGCCTGATTCAATCCCGCTAAGGTGGCGCGCAGCATCGCGGTTACCGTGTCGTGGCTGTAGGCAATGCCGATGTAGCGTTCTTGCCGAATCAGCAATTCCACATAGGCGACTGCTTGTGCATCGGTGGATTGCGAAAGGGCATGCTGGGCGTAGTTGACGACGCTGATCGGCATGGCAAAGGTTTTTTCCAGCGCTTGCACAAAGGCGCTGATAGCGCCGTTGCCTTCGCCTTGAATGGCGGTTTCGCCGCTGCTATGGCTGAGTTGGGCTTCGAGTTTGTCCGCGCGGTCGTGGCGGCTGATATGGTAGTCCAAGAGTTGGTAGTCGCCGCTTTGCAGATAGTGTTCTTCAAAAATCTGCATGATTTCTTGGCTGCTGAGTTCTTTTTGCGTTTTTTCGCTTTCCAGCTGTACTTTTTGGGCAAAATCCACTTGCAGCCATCGCGGCAGGTCTAAGCCGTAATCGCGCGAGAGGATGTAGGCGATGCCGCCTTTGCCGGATTGACTGTTGATGCGCACTACGTCTTGATAGCTGCGCCCGATATCTTGCGGATCAATAGGCAGATAGGCGATGTCCCAAACGCCGTCGGTGCTCGGTTTTTCCAAAGATTTTTTAATTGCGTCTTGGTGCGAGCCTGAAAAGGCGGTGAATACGAGTTCGCCGATGTAGGGGTGGCGCGGATGTACGGGCAGATTGTTGCATTCGCTGACAATATGCACCATTTCATTCATTTTGCCGAAATCGAGTTTCGGATCGATGCCTTGTGAGTAAAGGTTCATCGCCATGACCATGATGTCCATATTGCCGGTGCGCTCGCCGTTGCCGAGCAAAGTGCCTTCCACGCGATCCGCGCCCGCCATGACCGCCAATTCGGAAGCGGCAATCGCGCAGCCGCGATCATTATGGGTATGCACGGAAATGCTGACGTGTTTGCGGCAGGAGAGGTGGCGGCAGAAGTATTCGATTTGGTCGGCATAGAGATTGGGCGTCGAGGCTTCCACGGTCGAGGGCAGGTTCAAAATGACTTGCTGCCCCTGCCAAGGTTGCCAGACTTGGCAGACCGCTTCGCAGATTTCTACTGCAAAATCCGGTTCTGTTTGGGAAAAACTTTCGGGCGAGTATTGGAAAATCCATTCGCTTTGCGGATATTGTGCCGCCAAGTCTTTGAGCATGTTTGCGCCGAAGACGGCGATTGCGGTGATTTCTTCGCGCGATTTGGCATAGACTTTGTCGCGCTGCACGCGGGAGGTGGAGTTATACACATGCACAATCGCGCGTTTGACACCCTGCAAAGCCTCAAAGGTGCGATGAATCAAATGCTCGCGCGCCTGCACCAAGACTTGCACCGTAACATCGTCGGGAATCAGCTGTTCTTCAATCAGGCGGCGGGTAAAATCAAATTCGATTTGCGAGGCGGCAGGAAAGCCGATTTCGATTTCTTTGAAGCCGCAATCCACTAATAATTTGAAAAAGCGCAATTTTTGCTCAATCGTCATCGGGTCGATCAATGCCTGATTGCCGTCGCGCAAATCCACGCTGACCCAGCGCGGCGCTTGTGTAATCTGTTTATTCGGCCAAGTGCGGTCGGGCAGATGGGGGGCAAAGGCAAAAGGGCGGTATTTGCGGTGGTCAAAGGGGCTGCTCATGCTGGAATCCTAATTCTGAAAACAGCGCATTATAGCGGTGTTTCGGGGTATAAAAACGCTAAATTTGTCGTATAATGCGCCTCTGTTTAATCTTATTCTCTACAAAAGAGGGAAAAATGAGTGAAAAAGAAACCGGCTTGGATGCTATCGACAAAAGAATTCTGCATATTCTCAGCGAAAACGGACGCATCAATAATCTGGCATTGGCGGAAGCCGTGCATCTCTCGCCCACGCCTTGTGCCAGACGCGTGAAAAGATTGGAAGACGAGGGCTATATCGACGGCTACGGTGCAAGGCTGAATCGCGAAAAACTCGGCTATGATTTAAGCGTCTTTATTGCCGTAACGATGGACAGACACACGCCGGAACGCTTTGCCGAATTTGAGGCGGCGGTGGCGAAATTTCCCGAAGTTATCCGCATGAGCATCGTTACAGGGCGGGCGGAAGACTATTTATTGCAAGTAGTCGTGAAAGATATGCGGGCTTTCGAGGCATTTTTGCTCGGCAAATTAAACCGCTTGGCAGGGGTGGCGAATGTGCATTCCAGCTTTGAAATGCGCGCGGTAATCGACCGTGAAGCACAGCCCTAAATCCAGTATAGTACCTTAAGGTCAAAATGAGATTTAGAGATGCGCATTTCATCAGGAGGAGCGCCTGAAATAATCTCACTTTGACGTTACAGAGACTATAGAATAGGGCGATTTTCACATAAGCAAAGGAGTTTTTATGTTATCTGTCAAACAAAAATCATGGTATGCCTTGCTGATTGCGGCATGCTTATCCGCCTGCACTGCCTATGCACCGATTGAGCACAACAGCGCGGAAAACAGCGCAGAAACATCGTCCGAGATGCTGAATATGCAGAGAAAAATGACGGCGGAACAAAGCATCAGCCAAGATGAAAAATTAGGCACGCAATGGGGCGACGAAGTCCAATCGGTAGTGAAAACGGTGAATTTGCGCCGCATCAGCCAGCAAAGCCTTGATGAAAATGTTCTGCGCTATGCCGCGAAAGATTTTTCGGGACGCAAGCTGAACGCCATCTCATTGGTGGCAGGGAAAATTTCCTTTTCCGTGCAAGATGATCAGGGACGCGGCTTGCCCTTATTCCGCGATAAAGGCGCTTATTATCTGAGCGGCAAAGAAGGACAGGCTTACCAACTCAGCTATCAAAACCATTCCGACCAAACCTTTGAAATTGTTGCCAGCGTGGACGGATTGGACGTGATTCGCGGCGTGCCGGCAAGCCGTGCGCATTCCGGATACGTCTTAAAGCCGCAATCCCGCTTAGTGATCGAAGGCTTTAGAAAAAGCGACAGCGTCGTCGCCTCGTTTATTTTCAGCGCAGCCAAATCCGCTTATGCCGCCAACAACGAACAAGGCGATGCACGGCATATCGGTCTTATCGGTACGGCGATTTTCGAGCTGCACGACCCGAATGCCGGACAAGCCAATCCTTTCCCTGCGGATAATGGCTATGCCAAAGCACCGCGCTAATCTTTGGCGGCATGTGTCAATATACAGGGCAACAGATAAAGCATGACTCTAGCTCTTGCCCTGAATAAGAAGAGTTTACCCCTCTATCCTCCCTACAGGAGAGAGTTAAGCGGCAAGGAATTTTTGATAACAGCAGCGGCGCGGTTACAATAGTGCCGCTGCAAATTTTGCATATACAACATAAGGAACAATCATGGGATTTTTACAAGGTAAGAAAATTTTAGTCACAGGTTTGGCAAGCAATTTATCTATTGCCTACGGCATTGCGCAGGCAATGCACCGCGAAGGCGCGGAAATCGCCCTCTCTTATCAAAACGAAAAACTCAAATCGCGCGTGGAAAAAATGGGCGAAGAATTCGGCGTGAAAGTCTATCTGCCCTTAGATGTTGCCGATGAAGGACAGGTAGAAAACGCATTCGCCGTTCTCAAACAGGAATGGGGCGTGCTGGACGGCTTGGTACATGCCATTGCCTTTGCGCCGCGCGAAGCCATCGAAGGACGCTTTTTAGACGGTTGCACACGCGAGAATTTCACTCTGGCACATGAAATCAGCGCCTATTCCTTCCCGCTCTTGATGCGCCATGCCTATCTTTTGATGAAAGACCGCCAAGCGGCGGCATTGGCGCTAACCTATCTCGGCGCTGTGCAAGCCGTGCCGAATTACAACACCATGGGACTTGCCAAAGCCTCATTGGAAGCCAGTATCCGCTATTTGGCGGCGGATTTGGGACAAGACGGCATTCGCGTCAACGGCATCTCCGCCGGCCCGATCCGTACCCTTGCCGCCTCGGGCATCAAAGACTTCCGCAAAATGCTTAAAGGCTTTGAGAAAACCGCGCCGCTGAAACGCTGCGTTACCATCGAAGAAGTGGGCAACACCGCCGCATTCCTCTGCTCGGATTTGGCTTCGGGCATTACAGGGGAAATTACCTATGTGGACGGCGGCTATAACATTTTCTCGTCCGTACAAATGAGCGATGATGAATAAAGCCGTGCTTTTGCAATAGTGATGAAAAAAACGCGGGCAACAGCTCGCGTTTTTTATAATTGTTAAGATTTATTTGATGGCAGATTCAAATATGAAGTGCAACGCACCCAAAGCTAACTTTAACCTCCAATGGCGTCATAAAGCCTAGCACCTTACGAGGACGATTATTCAAATTGTCCTCTATCTCTTTAATGTATTCAGCGCAGAGATTATCAAGTCTCACAGACTTCGGCAAAAATTGCCGAATCAATCCGTTGAGGTTCTCATTACTCCCTCTCTCCCAAGAGTGATAAGGTCTGGCAAAAAATATCTCGGCATTGAGTGCTTCAGCTATTTGTTCATGCCGAGAAAATTCTTTGCCATTATCAAAAGTAATCGTGCAAACCTTTTCAGCATTAAGTATCTCTATACAAGCTTGTGCCACTTGTTCGGCTTTACGATGCTTCAATGCTTTGAGTTTGACTTCTCTCGTTGCAGATGACGATATAAGTCTGCGCCTGATTTCTTGTCTGCATAAATATAGCGATAAATGCTTTCATGACTGGGAACATGTTGCCAATCCAGTCGTTTAAGATGCCCTGTCATCTGTTCGGGAGAATATTTTCTCTCAATCAGATGATTGATGTAGGCTTTGGCAAAATCACTGAGTTGATAAGCGTTTTGCTTTTTACGATCTTCTGCCATTTCTTGAGCTTGTAGCGGTCGATAAGCTCTTTTACCTGTATTGCGTTTGATCTCTCGGCTGATGGTATAGTCAAAGAAGTGAAAAAGTATTACGGCGTTGGCTCGCCTTGCCGTACGCTCTTGTACTGTCTGCGGCTCGCCGCCTTGTACTACTTTTTCACTTCTCCGACTATAGATTTATGGCAGCCCACGATATCGGCTATTTCGCTATATGAATAAGCGCTTTTCTTAAGCACGGATATTTGATACCTTTGTTCTTGTGTAAGATTGTTCTTGTGTAAGATGTGTATAGTGTTTCATAGCGTTCTGATAGGTAAGAGTTGATGAGCAAGTGCAACACCGCACATCTTACATCTTCTCTCTTGTCTATTAAACGTTGCACTTCAAGCTTGAATCTAAGCTGTGATTGTTTTTAATAAGGAGGAAAATATGAAAAAATCTAAGGGAATATTATTGTTTAGTTTTGTGATTTGTCTTACTGGAGTATTAACGGCTTGGTTTTTGGGGGTATTTGAACCAGAATGGAAGAAATATAGCTTGGAAAGTCCAATGGAAAAAATCTATAAGACGGATACAAAAAATGGAATTAAACATAAAGAAGTTTATAGGCTCAAGGAAGAATACGCTAAATTAGGATTGAAGGGGCTGGTTTATCATTATGAGATTAAAGAAAATCTATTTGAAGAAGGGCTTGAGCCTTCTAGAGAGCAACCTATTTTGTTGTGTAGTGTAGATGTCTATTCCTTATCTAAACCTAAAAAATTATCTGAGCTAAATCAATATGCTTTATCTGATGATATGGAAAACGCCATCAAGCAAAATCCGCAAATTGACTTTTATGTGAAAGAAAAAATCCTAAAAAATGATGATTTCTATAAAGAAACTGTTAAAGAAACGCACATTCATAGCAAATGGTTGCCTGCAAATCTCGTATTCGCTATCAATGCGGAGAATGTTTTTGCAAAAATAGATAGCGACGGCATTATTATTGACAGAACCACCGCTTCAGTGCCTAGACAATGGAAGCAGTTGGAGATATGCCTAAAGGATGTAGAAAGGAAAAATGGTAGAGAATTCGTTAATCCACCAGAATATTGGAATAGTATCAGTCCATCCCGACGCTATGCAGTTGTGGAACAATTTCACCCAAAAGATAACCAAGCTGAGTTTAAGGCTGGACTTATGAGAACTATTTTCTCTGATAAATCGTTTATTCGTATGGATGATAGTATAAATTGTAGTTTTCAATATGATCCACTGGGCTCTCTTGATAATCAATATAGTGATACATATTGGAAAGATAAACCTAAACCTGATTTAGAAACTGACTTAAAAGCAAGGGATCATGCTAGATATATAAACTACAAACAGTATGGAAAAGTTTTCACCACTTGGCAAAAAACTTTCATTGATATTTATAATATTGATGAAAATATGTATGTAAGAGTGTTTTCTGAGTATAGCAATGGATTGCCTTACATACAAAGGTACTGTGAAGAATAATTTTCTTCATATTTGTCTAACTTTTTTATGGAGTTATTTTTATGAGTTACTATGAATCAATTACAGCTACACAAATGTGGTCTTTGTATTTGTTCAATAAAGACACGCCCAAAACAGGTCTTGAATTATCGGTACAGACGGTTGCCAACCCGCGAGGGGGAGCTAATCTGAGAAAGCCGATCGTAGTAGCTTAGTAAGATTGTGCAGACAACTGCATTAAGTAGAAAGAAAAACATAGTTAATAAGGAGTTGGAAAATATGGCTGGTGTTGGTATGATGATAGTTCTTTTTATGTTAATCATAGGTGCATTTATTTATTTATTATTTTCCTTTTTTATATCCAAAGGATTGACTGAAAATAAAAGAAGACAATTATTATATTTTGCATTATTTTTGCTATTTCCATTGTTAATTGGCATGCTTAATTATTACGGTTTTTGTTTTAAGAAAATGCGTTTTTTGAATGAACAAGATATATACACAATATTAGATAATAGTAAATATAAAGAACAGTCTAATGATTATTATGGAGCATATATTTTTACAAGAGAAAAAATGTACGGAAATTTTGAAACAGATTTAGAAGGGGGACATTTGTATGAAGATTGGGGAACTTTTTTAGAAAAAATACTTGGTTGGCGATATGCAAGAGTACAAACGAAAAGAAGCTCCTTCATTATGACAAATTGTGGAAATCTATATCCACCTGAATTTTAATTTTTTTCTACAACAGACTTTTTTTATTTTAAACTAATTAGGAGTGTAAAAATGGCTGACAAAATTTCAACTTTGCCTACAATGGCACAGATAACTTCAATGTACTTATTTGGTCAATTAGAAAAACCAAATAATTTACTTGATGGAAATCTCATTAGACCAAAAGATTTAGTAGTGGATTATCCTGTAAAAATCAATATCAATGAGTATATGACAGATGGAGCAGGCAGATTTGTTAGTGCAAAAGATTTTAAGTTTTTAGATGAATTTTTTACTAAAAGCAGTACCGCTTCTGAAAATTTAGAAGCTGGAAGATATACTAAATCTGAAATACTTCAAGCATTAAAGATTAAATTTGCAGGAGTAACTCAAAGTACTGCTGAATATGATGATGGCAAAGATAACTTGCTTGAGAGAGCATATATTTGGAATTCTGTTGCTTTTATGGTAAATGATGATGCGATTTTTGTTGTTGATGAAGATGGGAATCGTTCAATTGAAAGTTTTGCCATTGTTCCTTATTCTAATAATGAGCCAGGACTTCGAGATGAAAACGGAAAACCAATGGAGAACTTTGATTTTGAAGGTGGTACTACATCTCAAATCGCTAATTCTATGATAGAGTGGAAAATTGATCCCTCAGGAATTGGTAGAACAGTTAATATTAAATTTGACTGGGATAATGTTAATACCAAAACATTGTCATATCAGGATTATCAAAATGAAAAAACAAGTTCTAATTTTTTAACTAACAAATGGAATCAGGCATCTGTTGGCTTGGATAGTGTATTGACAAACAATCTTGTTCAAAAACTGTGGGATAATGGTATTATCCGATTTTTGGATGAAGATGGGCGAATTATCTTTTATGGAACGTGCGATTATGAAAATTCAAGTTCAAAATTTTATTTAATGAATAATACTTATATTTATATACAACTCCCTAAATTGTATGCTGATTTAGGTGCTTCAGAACTTAAATCAGGAGTGGTCTTTATTTCTGGTAATGGGGATGACAGTGTTATCGGCTCTATTAATAATGATAAAATTATTGGGAATTCTGGTTCAGATACATTAAATGGAAATAATGGCGATGATGTTCTCATCGCAGGAAGTAATAAATATGACACTTCCGACACATCTATTAATACCCTCATTGGCGGTAAAGGCTCGGATGAGATTCATGGGGCAGCTGGTGCTGATATTCTAGTTGGTGGTTATTATTTATTTGGTGATGTTGTTTTGAAGGACGACGGAGAATCCGACCGCATGGAAGGCGGAGATGGCTCTGATACATACTATGCAGGCGATACTGATGTAATCAAGGACAAAGACGGTCAAGGTGAAGTGCATTTTGGCGATGTTGTTCTAGGCAAAGCTTATCGTGATACTTCAGTATCTGATCAGCAGGTATATTTGCAGGGAGAAAATATCAAGTATACGCTCAACGGCAAGAACTTGACAGTTGAGTTAATCAAGGAAGGCAAAACTCTCACGATTGAAGAGTTTAATAAAGAAAACTGCGATTTGAATATCCAGCTTATAGACAAAGCTGGCAAGGATATAGTTTTTGTTATTGATGTAACTGGGTCAATGTCAGAGGATATCAATACGGTTAAAGCTAATGTAAAAAATATGATTAGCAAATTATTTACTAATACCAATGATGAGAATCTTGATACAAATATCGGGATTATGACTTACACTGATGGTAGTTTGTCTTGGATTGCTAAGAATGCCGATACTCCGCAAAAGGCTTACTCTGCCATTAACGCAGTATTTGAGCAAGGTGGCGGGACGGAGCTGGTGGCTACTTCTCTTAGCAAGGCTCTTAATGAGTTTGATTGGCGAGCAGGTGAGGAGTATGCCAAGCAAATTTGGCTTTTCGGTGATGAACCAGGCGACGATTTGGATGGTCTGTCTAAGGTTTATGCGCTTTCGCACAATAAGAAAGTCGAACTTGACGGGGAAAAAGAAGGTGCATTTGAGTATATTCCAATCAATACTATTGCTTTGTCTAGTGGTTCTACGGCATCGGTGTTCCAAAGTATTGCAGAAAATACCAAAGGAATGTATTTCTATGGTCGGGCAGATTTGGATACTGCCTTGAATGACATTGCTAATCTGGGAACTAGTGCCGATGAAACTATCAATGGCACTGATGCGAATAATACCATTAACGGCATGGGCGGCGATGACACCCTAAGCGGCGGCTTAGGTTCTGACACCTATGTTGAGACGGGCGATTTCGGTCATGATACCTTAAATGAAACCAATCCTGATGGTAAGGACAAAAACAAAGTTGATTTTGCTGATACCTCGGTTCAGGATTATGGTTTTGAGAATGATAACGGAAATTTGGTAATTACTAACGGCAATAATTCCGTAAGCATAAGTGATTTCTACGGTGATGAGAATAAAGTCGATCAGTTTGTATTTAATGATGCAGTGATTGACAATGCATTAGCTGCATTTTACGGCAACAATCAATCTGGCAAAAATGTAAATTACACCGAAACTGCGGAAAATGTGCAAACGGGCATTTTTGGAGGTCGTCAGTTTGTTGTTGCATCAGACGATGCCGAAGTTAATACTTCATGGTTTCAAGATGCGGTTGTTGTCAATGGCAACAATGTCAGTGTTGATACGGGTTTGAATAATGATCAAGTCTATGTCCAAGGCTCTGGCAGCGTTAAAACTGGTGGCGGTTCGGATAAGATTTTCATCGGCTCTGAGTTCGGATCGGTTAATGTTTATGACAGCTCTGGCGTGAGTGATGAAATAAATTTCACCGCTCATAATTTGAAAGATTTTTATGTCTCTCAAGATGGCAAAAACTTTAGCTTTAAGCTCCTAGGCAGTCCTGAAAGCAGTATTACAATCGAAGGACAAAGCTCTGTGTTGCATCGGATGGAAAATTTCTCATTCTCTGACGGCACAAATATCAGCTATAAAGATTTGGGAGCACTGGCAAAAATATATGAAAACCATTCATATGAACAGATTGCAACTGATGCAAACATTGCAAAATCTATCGAAGAGCAGTTGAGTTCCCAAGGCTTTTTGGCTTAAATAATATTAAACTGCGTTTAATGCTAAAAGGACGTGGCTCAGCTGGGAGAGCGCCTGCTTTGCACGCAGGAGGTCAGGAGTTCGATCCTCCTTGGCTCCACCAATATCTGATAGAAAGGCAAGATAAATTAAGAAAAACTCACTAAGGGAGAAAACTTAAGAGGCAGATTCAAATATGAAGTGCAACGCACCCAAAGCTAACTTTAACCTCCAATGGCGTCATAAAGCCTAGCACCTTACGAGGACGATTATTCAAATTGCCTCTATCTCTTTAATGTATTCAGCGTAGAGATTATCAAGTCTCACAGACTTCGGCAAAAATTGCCGAATCAATCCGTTTTCTTAAGTGCTTAGTTATCCGTGTCTTAGATTGTTTTGATAGTAACAATTGAAAAAAGCGCTTGCATTATTATCTGCTGTACTAAATAATAAGCTGACAATAGTATGTTGATGCAATATGCTGTTGTTGTTTAAAAATTTGTATTTTTTATCATCCATTCGCGACTGTTGCAGTGTTCGTACCTGTTGCGCAGACTGTATCAAGCAATATTCTGTATATCTTTTCTGTAGATAACTCTAGAGGTTTGTATGAAGATGATCAATAAGCAAAATGTCTATTCTGTATTAGGCGTTTTTTCCTTGGCTGCTGCATTGCCGGCTTTTTCCGCTACGCAAATCAACACCTATCCTCAAACGGCTGCTATTGATGCCAAACTCCCGATTATTCACACATCGCATGGTTCCACGCATCTGAAAGCCAATGTGTTGAATCCTTTTCCTGTCTGTAATGCTTTGGAAGACCGCCGCACGGTGGTGTATAAAATCAATGAGTCTTGGTTGCCGGTAGGCACTATTTCCGCTAAAAACGAAACCGAGATGAGCATTCCTTTAACGCAAAACACCTCCCGCGCTCAAAGCATTTCTTTTTCGGTTAACGGCAGTCGTACCGAAAAAATCGATGTAAATTTGGGATCTAATGGTTCGTCTAAGCAGGGGGATAGCTCTATCGGCGGACAATGGGGCATTGCTTTTTCTTTAGCACAGCAAATAGGAGCGAGCGCCAGTTATTCATTGTCTTGGACGGTGGGACAAAATATCGGACCTTATAGCGTGCCTGCCGGCTATACGGGAGAGGCGACTTACGGCTTCCGTGTGGTTAATATGATTGGTACGCAACAAATTTGCGGCTCTAACGGTTTATGGACCACACCGACTATGTGGCGTGCTTTTGTGCCTTTAAAGAGCGAGGTGCGCGTCAAGTTATACGATAATTTGGCCGATTCTGTGGATAAAAATACGCATCTTCCCAATAAGGCAATTGCGATTTTGCCCGAAAAGCCGAAAAATCCCGATATGCGTCAGCCCGGACAGCAATTGCCTTTGGATCTTGAGCCTTATTTGACGGTTTCAAGCGCTAAAGCGGCAGGTTTTGCAGGTTCGGTGGCTTTAAGGCTGAGAAATACGGGAAGCGAAAGTTATTACGGCGAGTTTCCTGTCGTAAGCTTTTTGGTAGAAGTTTATACCGAAAGCGGGCCTAAGGGCGTGGATCGTTTGATTACGCCTCGTTGGTATAATGGCGCTTATGTGCAGGATTTGGGCTTTGATCGCGAAAAATCCCTGCGCCGTTTTTATGTGAGCCTGTCTAACCCGATTGAAGCGGGGCAAGAGCGTTTGATTGCATCATTTAGCTTTAATGACGGCAACACACGCGCCGGACGTTTGAAAAACTTTATCCGCGTTAGCCAAATTGGTCGCGTAGAAAATGATAAGAGTTTCTATAATGACCAAGAGGTGGATTCGCGTAAGAACACCTTAGATGATTTTGGCAAACAAATTCAGGGAATTTTTTAAGAAATTATCTGAACATTAATATCAAAAGCCGCTTGCTCTGCAAGCGGCTTTTGCATTTTACAGCGCAAATATATAGTCTCTTCAGATTAAAATGATACGCCTTAAACAACATATTGAAATATTTTTCAATATGTTGAAAATTTTTATTGTCTCATTTTAATCTGAAGAAGCTATAATATTTGCTTAATTCTTCTGCTTAAACATGCGCGGTTTATTTATTGATCCTGACAGAGTTCTTCAATCAATTGCTCGATTTTTTGCCGGTGAGCGGCGATTTCTGCTTGAGAGAGTTTGACAGGATTGCCATCGGCATCATTTGTATAAATTCCTTCAGTATTTTCTTGGCTGTCTAAAATCGATAAATCGTAAAAAGCGGCATTGCAGCGTTCTATACTGGTAATAATGATATTTTCAGGATTTATATCGTTTATTTCCGCATGTTGGATATTGGGTGATGAGGGAATGTCCGATATTTTTTCTTCATCAATTTGCATACCTTGTTCATTTAATAAAATATAGTTTTTTATGCCGCGCGGCGGAACTTTGGCATAATGCACAATGCCGTTTTCTATCCATTTATATACGATGATTTTTTCTGCACGCGGCGTGTTTTGCGCCGTTATATGCGTACTCAAAAGGCTGCTTAATAATAAAATCATTCTGTATTTTTTCATAATATTATCCCTTAAAGCATAAAAACAGAATTAATTTACCGTGAATGTATGTTCGTTTTCAAGAAAAATCATGTGTTTTTTATAAGTGCGATAGAAATTGTTGCAGATTACATCTAGGGTATTTTCTAAGGTGCTGTTATGTAGGTTATTTTTCAAAGCTTAAGAATGTTGTATGCCTGTGTCCGATGTCATACTGAGTGATCAAAATAGTTTAGTCATGTATGGTGGTGAAAATCCATTTAATAAAATAAAAACATATAGTTATGTTGTTTGTTGATTATCTAAATAATAGTTACTTTTATTCAATGAATTGTTTATAATATGCGCTTCTCCGATATAAGAGGCCTTTATGATAACTCCTTCTTTTAGCAGGAAAAATTTAAGTGCGGCAATATTCGGCGCAATGATGGGATTTGCCGCAATGCCGCTGTTTGTGAAAGCGCAAGATTCTAATATTTCTTCAGAAAATTCTATTTTACAGCTGCGTTATGTGCAGGAAACTGCGCCCATTTTATTGTCGGAAATCGTGGTTTACGGCGAACGCAATAAGTCTTTAACTTCCGCACAAACGATTGACAATGACGATATGCAAATTATGCCGGTAGGTAACGGCAATATCAGCGATTATGTAAAAAGCAATGTGCATGTGCGCTATGAGAAAAGCGACAGCAATGGTGTGCAGCGCGGCGAGATTATGCCGGAATGGCTTTCGATTAATGGTGCAGATGCCAATCAAACCGCTTATTTTGTAGATAATGTTAATGTGAACAATGAATTGACGGTAAGCGATATTTTTGACGGAGCGATGCAGGTTTTGCCCAATATCAGCCATACGCAGGGATATTTTTTTGATGCGGATATGCTGTCGGCAATTGAAGTGCAAGACAGCAATATTTCCGCCAGTTTAGGTGGTTTTATGGGTGGCGCCTTAATCGCGAAAACCAAGCGGTATTCCGGAGAAGACAGGTTTAAATTCCATTACCGTACTACGGCTTCGGATTGGGCGGCGCTTAATGCCGGCAAATATGCCGGCGATGTTTTTGCGCGCGTTCGCCCTGAAAGTAATGGAATTGCCGCTTTGCAGCCTGAATATCGCAAACAAGATATGAATGTGATCATTGAAAAAGGCATTAGGGATAATATGGGTATGGTTTTTGCTGCAAGCCGCCGCCATTCCCATATTGCGCAAAACCGTTTGATCGGTCTTATGCCGGATACGCAATTGGTAAAAGAAAACCACAAGCGGCAATCGGATAATGCTTTATTGAATCTTAATTGGCAAATAAATGATAATAATCGCTTGGAATTATCATGGCGTTATTCTAATTATTTCGAGAATAAATATTTTGCCGATAATATCGATGGCAATGCCAAAGATTATCATCAGGCTTACGGCGCTACTTTTGCGTGGGTGCACGAGGCGGAAAGCGGAACATGGACAAATACTTTGGCTTATGATGTTTTTACGGATAAGCGCCAATCTAATGCGCATAAAGCGGAAATCATATCGGTATTAGATGAGAATACTTTTGATCCTTTATACAATTATGAGAAGGGCGGTTATGGCGACAGCCGCTTAAAACAGCATAATCTGCATTTTTCGACGGAATATGCTTTTCAGCCGTTTTTTATAGGCGACAGCGAGCATTCTGTTTCTGTGGGCGGGATTTATCAGAAAACGGATTATGATTTTTATCGCCCGCAGGCGGTCGATGCGGCGGTGAAGACTTATCTTTCCGACGGTTCGCTCTTATTTGCCGATGCTTTGCATACGCCGGCAGGTAGGGCGAAAACCGATTATCAGAATGCGGCGCTTTATGCGGAAGATTTAATTTCTTGGAAGAATTTTGAATTTCGCGCAGGATTGCGTGCGGAGCGCGACGATTATTTGAAAAATACCAATATTGCTCCGCGTTTGGTGCTGCGCTATCAGCCGAATGCGCAAAGTCAATGGACAATCGGCGCGAACCGCTATTACGGTCGCTCTTTTGCAGCCTTAAAGCTGACTGAAGATATTTTAAAGATTCATCAAGATGCTTCTCGTCAATATAAAGACGGCGGTCGTTTGAAAACGCCTTATGCCGATGAGTTTTCTCTGGGATATGAGCAAAAGATTTCTAATTTGAATGTGAAATTAGGCTATATTTATCGTCAGAATAATGATCGGATTATCATGAAAAAAGATGATAAAGATTTTAATTATTATACTAACGGCAGGGATTTCAGCAATCGGATTTATACGGTGGAAATAGAAAATAAAGAGCCGTGGCAGATTGGCAATACTTATTGGAAAACTACATTGGGCTTGGATTGGTTGGATTCAAGTCGCGCCGATGTGGGGAATCCGAATCAGCAGGTTTATTTGGATGGTAAATTGATGAGTCGTGCGGATATGGTGAGAAAAGTCAATAGCAGTCGGGAAGATTGGCAGCTGCATTTGGGTTTGAATATGTATATGCCTGATAGCGGTATTGATTGGTCGAATGATGTATATATTAAAGCGCCGATTAAAGGTTATGAAGATATTGATGATCCTTTAATGGGAATTGACCGTTACCGCAGTTATGATTACGGCAGTCATGTGCAATGGGATAGTGCTTTGCGTTGGCAAAGCGATATATATAATCATCGGTTTTATATACAAGGCAATGTGTTAAATGTATTGAATCATGTACGAAAAACCCATTATCCGATTTCTTCAAGAGATAATGCCTATACTGCAGGTCGGGAGTTTTGGTTGAAATTTGCTTATGAGTTTTAAAAATGATTTTTTAGATTTTTTATTTTTTATCGTTGTTGATGTGGATTTTGTATCGGATATAAATGCTTGGCCAGCATAATTGATATTCCGAATGCAATTTATTTAAAAACCGTCGGCATGTTGTCATGCGACGGTTTTTAACATGAAAGGTTTGTATTTTATGGTTTAGGGCTCAAGGGCGATGTTTTCCACCGCAGGGGCTTTTTCAATCAAACCGATGGATTGCATAAATTCTCCGTAGCGGCGGTAGCGGTTGTTATCAAGAGCGGCGGGGCGCAGGGCTAGGCGCGGCAGGGTTTCCTGCCATGCGGCACGGTTGGTGTCGTCGTCGAGTTCGCTTTTATAACTGATGTAGCTTTGCCATGCCTCTTGGGGGTGGTTGAGGATGTATTGCGCGGCTTGCTCCAGTGCTTGGTTGAAGCGGCGGATGCTGTCGGCGCGGGCATGGTCTTTATGGGCGATGATGATGAGTTCGTCATAGCTCGGTATGCCGTGTTCTTCAAGGTAGAAGGCGCGTCCTTTATGTCCGTGGCTTTGCATTTCGTAAAGTTCGAAGTTGCGGTAGCCGCCGATGACGGCATCGACTTGTCCGCTCATGACAGAGGGTGAGAGCGAGAAGTTTACGTTCACCAGTTCTACGTCTTTTAGGCTGAGCTTGGCGGTGGCAAGTACGGGGGCGAGCATGGCTTCGTCAACGCCGGCGACGGAGTAGCCGATTTTCTTGCCTTTGAGGTCGGCAATGCTGCGAATGTCGCTGTCGTCTTTGACGATGATGGTGTTCAGCGGGGTGGAGATGAGGGTGCTGACGCGCATGAGCGGCAGTCCTTCTTGGGCGTGGAGGTAGAGTTGCGGTTGGTAGTCCACCGCCAGATCGATTTTGCCGGCGGCGACCATGCGCGGCGCAATGGAGGGGTCGGAGGGTTCGATGATTTCCAGTTCGAGGTCTTGGGCGGTGAAGTAGCCTTGTTGTTGAGCGACGATGATGGCGGCATGGTCGGGGTTGATGAACCAATCAAGCATGAGTTTGAGGCGGTCGGCGGCTTGAGCGGGCAGGGCGGCGCTAAGAGCGGCGGCTAAGAGCAGTTTTTTCATGGAGTGTCTCCTTGTTTACCAGTTGATGAATTTTTTCAAAATAAAGTCGATGCTGTAGTAGATGATGAGGGTAAGGGCGGTGATGACGAAGAGGGCGGCGAAGGCGAGGTCGGTTTGGCTGCGGTTGATGCCGTATTGAATAAGGTAGCCCAGTCCTGCGCTGCCGCCGACGTATTCGCCGATAAGTGCGCCGATGGGGGCGATGGCGGCGGCAACGCGAATGCCGCTGGCAAAGGCGGGCAGGGCGGCGGGCAGACGGATATGAATGAGAGCGGCAATTGCGCCGGCGTTTAAGGTTTTGCCTAGAGCGAGATAGTGCGGCGGTGTGTGGCGCAGTCCGTCATAGGCGGCGGTGGCGATGGGGAAGTAGATGATGATGACCGTGATGATGATTTTGGGCAGCAGTCCGTAGCCGAACCAGAGCATGAGGATAGGCCCGAGGGCATAGACGGGTATGGCTTGGGAGATGAGCATGAGGGGCAAAAACCATTGTCGCAATAGGCGGCTGTATTGCAGGACAAGGGCGGTCAGCAGTCCCAAGATGATGCCGATAAAGAGGCTGAGCAGGATTTCCAAAGCGGTGATGCCGCTGTGGTGGAGGAGTTGGCTGCGGCTGTGCCACAGACGCGTTAAAACGCGTTCCGGCGGCGGCAGGAGGTAGCTTGGAGTGTGGCTGAACCAGATGATGATTTGCCAGAGCAGCAGCAGTCCGGCACAGGTGATGAGGGGGCGTAGAAGAGACTTAAGCATGGCGGAGTTGTTGTATGAGTTGTTCTTGCAGTTGTGCCAAGCCTTGCGTATCGAGGGCGCGTGGCGTGCGGCTGTCGGGCAGGGCGACGGGCTGTAAGGCGGCGGGCGTGAGTATGTGCAGGCTGTTGGCAAGACGCAGGGCTTCGGTAGGGTCGTGGCTTATCATGATGACGGTTTTGCCGCTGAGCAGTTGCAGGGCGAGGTTTTGCAGTTCGTAGCGCGTAATGGCGTCTAGGGCGGAGAAGGGTTCGTCCATGAGTACATAGGGGCGGTCTTGCATCAGGGTGCGGGCGAGGGCGGCACGTTGGATTTGTCCGCCCGAGAGTTGGCGCGGTTTAGCGGCGGCATATTCTTCCAGTCCGCAGGCGGCAAGTAGGGCGGCGGCACGCGGATAGTCTTTGGCTTTGCCTTGCAGTCGTGCGCCGAGCAGGACGTTTTCTTGGAGAGATAGCCAAGGCAGGAGATCGTTGTGCTGCGCCATGTAGGCGATTTTGCCTTGCAGGGCATCGCCTGCGGCGGTAGTAATGCTGCCGCTGATGTCGGCATTGTGCGGCAGTAGATCGGCGATGGCATGCAGCAGAGTGCTTTTGCCCATGCCGCTGCGTCCGAGAATGAGATGCCATTGGGCGGCGGCAAAGCAGTGGCTGATATTGTGCAAGATGCAGCGGTTGCCGTAGCGGATGCTGAGATTGTTCAGGCAGATGGCATTCATCAAAAATTCCTTCATTTATGGTGCTAGAATTTCATTGGAAGCAGCAGTAAGCGCTTCCAATTCAGGGCAACACTAGGGCAAGGTTTTATGTGTCGTCCTGCGTGTTGAAACATGACCAGTAATGATGAAAATGATGCACAGGTCCGTGTCCGCTGCCGATGTTTAGATTGTCGGCTTGGGCAATGGCGGCGGCGAGGTAGCGGTGGGCTTGGGCGACGCTGTCGGCAAGCGGCAGTCCTTTTGCCAGTCCTGCGGCGATGGCGGCGGAGAAGGTACAGCCGGTGCCGTGGGTGTTTTTAGTCGGCAGACGCGGACTGCTGAACGTTTGTTTGTCTTGTGCGTCGAGAAGAAGGTCGCTTAAGGTGTCGCCGCTTCCGTGTCCGCCTTTAAGCAGTACGGCTTGGCAGCCCAGCTCAAGCAGGGCTTTTGCGGCTTCTTCGTCGCCCGAGGATACGCTGTCGCGCCCGAGGAGCACGGCGGATTCGGGCAGATTGGGCGTGATGAGGCTTGCCAGCGGAATCAGACGGCTTTTTAAGGCGCTGATGGCTTGTTGATTGAGCAGGGTATCGCCGCTTTTCGCTACCATCACAGGGTCTAAGACCAGCGGCAGCGGGGCAAATTCAGCCAAGGCATCGGCAACGGTATGGATTATCGGTGCATCACCGAGCATGCCGATTTTAATCGCCTGTGGTTTGATGTCTTGCATCACGGCTTGAATTTGTGCGCGAATGCTTTCGGCGGAGAGCAGCTCGATATGGCTGACGCTGCGGGTGTTTTGGGCGGTAACGGCGGTAATCACGCTGGCGGCATATACGCCTAAGGCGGAAAAGGTTTTGATATCGGCTTGAATGCCTGCGCCGCCGCCGCTGTCCGAGCCTGCAATGCTTAGCGCGATTGGATGAGAGTGGTTCATATATCCTCCGTGCAGGAGCGGAGAGGCTTGTTCCCTCCGCCAGTATTAACTGAATCAGGTTCAACGGGTATTTCTCAGCATAAAGCACCCCGACAAGTCGCAGCTTATGGTATAAGCTTGCAGCCTCTTTGTCCAGTCTTGGATGATTATTCAGGAAAAATCGCAAATTTTGTTAGAATGCGGCGTTTTGACTCGGGGAGCAGGCATGGACACGAGAAATTGGCGGCGCGGTTTGGGCATATTGACAGGCATTTACGTCTCAAGAATGCTAGGCATGTTTATGATTTTTCCGGTATTTAGCCTTTATGCCACGGAATTACAGGGCTCGACGCCTTTTCTGATCGGCTTGGCATTGGGTGCTTACGGGCTGACGCAGGGGCTTTTGCAAATTCCTTTCGGACATTTGTCCGACCGCTTCGGCAGAAAAGGTATGATGTTAATCGGTTTGGGTTTGTTTTTGCTGGGCTCAGTCATTGCGGCGTTGGCGGATTCGATTGCGATGATGATTGTCGGGCGCGCCGTTCAAGGTATGGGCGCGATTTCTTCCGTTGCGCTTGCCTATGCCACCGACATTTCGCCGCCTGAAAAACGCGGTTTCGTCATGGCGGTGATCGGCGGTTCTATTGGCATGGCATTCGTGCTGGCCTTAATTCTCGGCCCGATTGTCTCGAATTGGGTCGGCGGCGTTGACGGCTTGTTTTGGGTGATTGCCGCCTTAGTCATTTTGGCAATCTGTGCCGCTTGGCGTCTGCCTGCAATCGGCACGGCGCACATCAGCGGCGAGCAATATGCGGGCAAAAAACTGTGGCAGGCATGTTTTGCGGTGGGGATACTGCACGCGACCTTTACCGGTACCTTTACCGTCCTGCCCTCCGTTTTAGTTAATGACGGCGGCTTGGAGCGGGTGCAACATTGGTGGCTCTATCTGCCGGCAAACCTGATTGCCTTGAGCTTTATGCGCTATAAAGCCGATCCGCATCCGCTGAATTTCGGCGTTTCTTTCATACTCATGGCAATCGGCTATGCCTTGCTGGCATGCGGCTTCGATTTCTGGGGCTTGGTCTTGGCGCTGACGATTTTCTTTATCGGTTTTTATCGTTTGGAAACAGGCTTGCCGCATTGGGTCAGCCAATTTGCTGATGCCGATAGTCGCGGCAAAGCCATGGGGATTTTCTCAACCGTACAATTTCTCAGCAGTTTTATCGGGGCGGCATTGAGCGGCTGGCTTTTGCAGCACAGCCATGCCTATGCGGTATTTGTCGCCTTATTATTCATCTCCGCCCTTGCCGCTTTGGTTTTACTTTGGGTGGGTAAACGCGATACACTATCGCGTTAAATTTAACCGGAATACATAGGGAAAAATATGGCTTCAAGAGGCGTTAATAAAGTGATTTTACTTGGCAATTTGGGCGCAGACCCGGAATGCCGTACTTTTCAAAATGGTGATTTGGTTGCCAATTTTTCTTTGGCGACCAGCGAAACATGGCAAGACCGTAACACCGGCGAAGACCGCGAAAAAACCGAGTGGCATCGCTGCGTGGCTTATCGCGGTTTGGCAGGTGTGGTGCAAAAATTCGTGCGCAAAGGCAGTAAATTATACATCGAAGGCAAACTGCAAACCCGCAAATGGACGGATCAAAACGGTATCGACCGCTATTCCACCGAAATCATCGTCGATAATATGCAAATGTTGGATTCGCGCTCCGGCGGTTCGGCACCGCTTGACGATGCCTATCAATACCATGCGCCGCAAGGCGGCGGTTATTCGCGCGGCAACGCTTCTCAGCACAATGATCAGGGCTATCAAGGCGCGCCTTATTCTGATGATTATGCCCAAGCGCCGCGCCAATCCGCGTCCAAAGCCAGAAATAATGCCGTGCCGCAAAGCCCTGTTGCACCGCAAAATCCCGATGCCGGTATGAGCGGCAATTTTGATGACGACGATATTCCTTTCTAAGACTGCTTATATTATGGGATAACAACCGCTATGAATACCGCTACTGATGCACGCAACATCATTCTGCTTTATGAAAGCGAAGTGATTTTTAACCGTTTCCGCCAAGCCTTCGGCGACCGCTACCGCATTCACTGGGGCAAAGACCTCAATACCACCATGGAAATACTGGCGCAATGCGATGTCGGCGTGATAATTTGCGATGTGCATTTTCATCAGCAAGATATCTATCCTGTGGTCTTGGCGCTTAAACATCTACATCCTGATTTGGTGACCATGATAGTGGCGCAATCGCAGAGCAAAGAAGAAATCGCCGAATTGGAAGCGCAGGAAGAAATTTTTGCCGCCTTGGTGCGCCCGATTACCCAAATGCAAGTTAATGAAACGCTAGATGCGGCATTTAATTATTATCTCAGCCGCCGCAAAGCCGAAGCCGAACAAATTCGCGCCGCACAACAAAAAGCCGATGCCGCCGCTGCGGCGAATTCGCCTTTTGCCGGCATGAGCCTGATTGAAGCCTTGGCGGCGAAAGCGGAAATGGCGGAATCTACATCGGAACAATCGACATCGTCGCATAGCGAGTTTGCTTTTGCAGAAGAGCAGTTGCCGGAAGATATTTTGGCATTGGACGATTTATCCTCAACAGAGAACGCCGAAGCAGAAATGGGCGATGCAAGCAAACAAACAGAGGAAAAAGAAGATAAAACAACATCATTCTATCCCTCAAGACGCAATCAAATTGACGAAAATTCCGTAGATTTTATGTTCTTCGAAGATATGGAAATCGATGACTAAAGCTTTCCGCCTCGGCATTTTTATCGGGCGTTTTCAGCCCTTTCATCACGGGCATGAGCAAATGGTGCGGACGGCTTTGGCGCAGGCCGAGCAACTCTTGATTCTGCTCGGCTCCGCCAATACGCCGCGTAGTTTGAAAAACCCCTTCAGCCTTGAAGAGCGCGAAGAAATGATTCGCGCTACCCTGCCTGCCGAGCAATCGCGCCTGCATTTCGCGCCGTTGGACGATTATCCCTATGACGACCATAGCTGGATGCTGCATGTGCAAACGCAGGTGCAAGGCATTGCGCAGTGCTTGAACGTCGCGCAGGAAGAGATTGCCCTGATTGGACACCAAAAAGACGCCAGTTCTTTTTATCTCTCGCTCTTTCCGCAATGGCGCTACATCGCCTTGCCGAATTTTGACGGCATCAGCGCTACGCCTATCCGCCAAGTCTTTTTTGCGCAAGATGCGGAGGCAGCCTTAGCGGCGGATGTGCCGCTGAAAGCGCCGGCACGCGAATTATTGCAGCGCTTTCGACAAAGCGCGCATTTTGCCAATTTGCATGAGGAATATCAGCAAATTCAGCAGGAAAAAGCTCTGTGGGCGCAAATACCTTATCCCGTGAATTTAGCCACCGTGGATGCCATGATCGTGCATCGCGGTCGGATTTTGCTGGTAGAGCGCGGCAATCCGCCGGGCAAAGGCTTGCTGGCATTGCCGGGCGGTTTTTTAGAAACTCATGAAACGGGTTTTGAGGGCTGTCTGCGCGAATTGCGCGAAGAAACGGGCTTAGGAGTTAATCCTCAAGCATGGCGGCATTTTCTGCGCCATCGCGGTATTTATGATGCGCCGGGACGTAGCGCACGCGGACGCATCATTACGCAAGTCTTTTATTTCCGCATTCCTGACGATATCGATTTGCCGTCGCCGCTTGGTACGGATGATGCGGCGCAAGCCCTGTGGCAGGATGTGCAATCATTAGACGCACGCTGTTTTCATGACGACCATTTCCATATTATCCGCGATATATTGAGTAAAACCGCCGATTAATCCGTCAGCACATGCCGATAGGCGAACTTAATGTTATCATGGCGCAAACATAGTAAAGGATTTGCCGTGCGCCTGTTTTTCACCTCCGATACGCATTTTTTTCATCGCAATATCATCAAATATTGTCAGCGGCCTTTCGCCTCGCCCGAAGAGATGAACCGCGCCATCATCAGCATTTGGAACCGCCAAGTGCAGAAGGGTGAACGCGTTTATCATTTGGGCGACGTATCTTTCGGCGGCTTGGCGGAAACCTATCGCGTCTTAGCCGAGCTGAACGGCGAGATTTGCCTGCTGCGCGGCAATCACGACGATGCTTTGGCCGATGACCCTTATCTGCGCGAACGCTTTGTGTGGATTAAGGATTATCATGAACTGAATTGGAACGGCCGCCGCATTGTGCTGTGCCATTATCCTTTGGCGCAGTGGCGCGATGCGCAGCGCGGCGCTTGGCATTTGTACGGACATACCCACGGCAGCATTGCTTTACCGGGCGCGGCACTGGACGTGGGGATTGACGCGCAGCCGGAATTCCGCCTGTGGACGCAGGAAGAAATTATCCGACGTTTAAGCCGCAAAGCCGCCTTGCCTTATCCGGGCAAACCACATTATCCGCAGCGTCGCTTTGATCAAGACTGGCAATTGCTCAGTCAGGAAGACACGCCATCATGTTAAGTATCCGCCAAGCAAATGATCTCGAAACATTAGCCGATGAATGTATCAAGATTTATCAGCAGAACAATCCTTCCGTCTTTGCGAACAGCTTTGTGATTGTACCCAATTTGAGCGTGGCGGATTGGTTGGAACAGCGCTTTGCGCAGCAACAAGGCATTGCCGCACGGATGCGCTATCTGCTGTGGCGGGAATATGCGCATCAAGCCCAAGAAGCCCTGTTTCGCGCCCAATATCCGACGAAGACCCTGCCGCCGCCATTATCCAATGCCATGATGCGTTGGCAGCTGTTCGCCTATTTGCTGAATGAGGCGCAAAATATAGTGCAAGATGAACAACATGCTTTACATCCTGCTTTGCAAGCCTTATTTAACGGTTTGGGACGACAGGCGGCGCTAAGCGACACGCAGATACAGCGTCTATGGGCTTATGCCGAAGAAACGGCAAAAATTTTCAATGATTACCTTGCGATGCGTCCGCAGTGGCTGGATGATTTTGTGCAGCATTCTTCCTTGGATTTGGCAGATTTCGCCGATGCCGAAGCCATTGCCGCCATGCCCGAGTGGTTGCGGGCGCATTATCAGCAAGTCTTGCAAGCACAAGCTTTTTTGTGGAAAAAATGCTTTGTCGATACTGCTAAACAACATGCCGAACTGACTCAGGCATTTATTGCGGCGGCGCAAGAGCAGCGTTTGCCGGCGCATATTCTGACCGAGCAACTTTTTATTTTTATGCCGCGGGATGTAGACCAATCCATGTTGGATTTTTTGCAGGCATTAGGGCGCTCGCGCGATGTTTATGTGTTTTTATACGGCGTGAGCAATCAGCGGCTCAGCGATATTGTCGATAGCCATTGGCTGCGCCATCTGTCTGTGCAACAACAGGAAGAGCAGCATTTGAGCAGCGGACATGATCTTTTTTCCCGCTTCGGCAAACAAGAGCGGCAACGCTTCAAACTGTTAGAAGCCAATCAATTGGCGGAGCAAATCGACTATCTGCAATCTCCCGAGTCGCAAAGCGCGCATTTGTTGGGACAATTGCAGGACGACATCCGCCGTCTCGATGATGCGATCAGCTTGAATCCCAATCCCTCGCCTGAAGACGATTCTTTAAAAATCCACGGCTGCCACGGCTTGCTGCGCCAATTGGAAGTGCTGCGCGGCGAGATTGTGCGTTGGCTGAATGCGGACAGCAGTCGGCGATTGGACGATATTGTGATTCTTCTGCCCGATGTTGCCGCTCATCAAGATGCCTTGCGCGCCGTTTTTCCTCAGCAAGGCAGTTATGACGGCTACACCCTGCCCACACGTCTGACGGGAATTAATACGGCGGCGGTGGAAAATCTATGGCAGGCACTCAGCGGTATTTACACCTTGGCGGACAGCGATTTCAGCTTTCCGGCGGTCAAACAATGGCTGCTGCTGCCGGATAATTGCGCCGCCTATGAGCTGAGCCATGAAGACATGCTTTATTGGCTGGATAAATTGGCGCAGGCAGGCTTTCGCCGTGGCTTTGACGAAGCGCATTTGCAGGAAACGCTCAGTGATAAGGATTACCGCTTCAGCTTCTGCTATGCCCTTGACCGCTTAGTCACCGGCTATGCCATGCCGACAGTGCCGCTGTATGCCGGACAAGTCGCGCCCGATAGTACCATCAACAATCAGGCTTTTGCCGCCTTAAACGCCTTATGCCGCTTCGCCGAAGAAATTCATGCCATTCGCGCCGGCAAAGACGAACGCATAAACCCCTGCGATGGTCTGAAAAAACTAGAAGAACATTTGCATAAGCGTTATGCGCATGCCTTTGACAACAGCGCCTATCAAGCGATAGACAAGCATATTCAGCATATGAAATCACAACTTATCAGCGAGGCGGCGCGCACATTACCGGATCTGCCCTTTAAATTTATCTTGCGCACGGTAGCGGAATCTTTAAGCGGTATGCAAATCAGCGCCGAACCCAGCGGCGTGATTACCATTGCCCAGCTCAATGCCTTGCAAGCTCTGCCTTATCGCCTGATTGTCTTTCTCGGTGCGGAAAACGGCGCATTCCCCACGCCGGTGCAGGACCGCCGCTATAATTTGCTGGATATCGCGTCACCGCAATTAGGCGACCGCTCACGCCGCAATGAAGACCTTGCCGCCTTCTTACATTGTCTTTGTGCGGCAAAAGACGCCTGTTGGCTATTCTATACCGCCGTTGATCCCATCGACGGCGAAGCGCGCATTCCGCCTGCGCCGATTCAGGAACTGCTGAATTATTTAAGCGAAAACCAAGTGCCGCAGGCGCATATCCATATCGCGCACAGCGCCGATCCTTTTCATCCCGAGCAAGAAAAAGGCAAAGCGGCGGCGCCTTTATGGCAGGAATTGCAGCACATTCTCTTGCAAGAAAAAAGCCTTGATGCGCACAGTTGGTTGGATTTCACGCACTATGATTTCAGCTGCCTGCCTTCTATCGCCGCCGAGAATAAAATAAATACGCGCCACAGCCTTGATTTTCAGCGCATCGTGAAAGCCCTGCAAAAACCGCTAAATCACTATTTGCGCGAACAAAACATCCGTCTGCCTTCCGTCCAACATCAAGATCTCGGCAGAGAGCCGCTGTTTCTCGATTCCTTAGAACAATGGCAATTGCGCCATCGGCTGATTCATAGCGAGGACAGCCCGGAAAATCGAGACATCATAGCTGCCTTGCCTATTCTGCCGATCGGGCGTATGGCGAGAGCGGAACATAGGCAAACGCAGGCACAGATAGCGCAGCGCAAAGCGGCTTTATTTACCGCTGCGGCTGCAACAACAGCGGATAATCCTGTTCGCACGCAGGAATGCAGCTGTGCCGACATCAGCATTGCCGCTGCTTTACCCGTTCATGCCGATCAAGCTTGGCTTCGTCTATTGGCAGGAAAGAGTAAGGCAAAATACTGGCTGGAAGCATGGCTGTGGCATCTCTTATGGCAAAGCAGCCATGATATTCCGCTGACGCAGAAAGGCGTTTGCTATGTGAATTTTAGCGACGATAAAAAAGACGAAGGCATGACACTGCGATTGGAGGCGATGCCCCAAGCCCAAGCGCAAGAAATCTTAGCGCAATGGCTGAAGGTTTATCACAGCATGAGCGTGCAGCCCTGGCTGTGGTCGCCCGAAAGCGCAGAAGCTGTTGTGAATAAACCTGATAAACCTATAGTGCAAACTGTGCAAAAATATCTGAATTATGAAGAAAAAAACGCATGGGAATTCTTATTCCATGATACGGATACGGCGTCTTTGACAGAAGCCTTGAATCAGAGTTGGTCTATTGCCAAAACGCTGTATCAATCCTTGTTCGAGATAGTAAAAAAGCAAATATAACTACATTGATAACACAGAAATGATGCAAAAAATCCTGATCTTTCTTTTCTGCTTATGCTTGCCGGCATGGGCGCAGAGCCGCAGCGAAAAACTGGTGAAAGCGCATTTTGAATACGTCAAAATGGTGCATGCGGTGGCGGAGAATTGCATGCAGACGGCGCAGGATTTAGCCGCCAAACCCGATGATAAGCAATTAATTATTGAAGGTATGCGCTGCTATTCCTTCTTGCTGGAAAAACGCGAAAAACTGGAAAACGACGTCTTTAAACTGCTGCGCCGCCTGAATTTTCCGCAAGGCGAATTGAGCGAACGCGATCGGCAATTCGTGTCGATGGTTTATCTGATTGATCTGCATTTGGAAGAAATCGGCGGCAAAATTGAGCCTGTGGTCAAGCGGCATCAAAGCAAGGGAAGAAAATAAATCAGGTTTTGCAAAGCCTTCAACATGAATATAGTAAAAGCGTTATAATGGCGGCTTCTCAAACCCTTCATTAAGGAAAAACCATGACTAAACTGTTAGATATCGTGAAACCCGGCGTAGTTACCGGCGACGACGTGCAAAAAATCTTTTCCTATGCCAAAGAAAAAGGCTTTGCCATTCCGGCGGTCAATTGCGTCGGTTCTGACTCCGTCAATGCCGTATTGGAAACAGCCGCCCGTGTTAAAGCGCCCGTGATTATCCAGTTTTCGAATGGTGGCGCCGCCTTTTATGCCGGCAAAGGCATTAAGCCGAGCAGCGGCGCGCGCCCTGATGTTTTAGGGGCGATTGCCGGTGCTAAACACGTGCATACTTTGGCGGAAGAATACGGCGTGCCGGTTATCCTGCATACCGATCACTGCGCGAAAAAATTATTGCCGTGGATTGACGGACTGCTTGAGGCGGGCGAGAAACATTTTGCCGAAACGGGCAAACCGCTGTTTTCCTCTCATATGCTGGATTTATCGGAAGAATCCATCGAAGAAAATATGCAGATTTGCCGCGAATATCTGGCACGCATGGACAAAATGGGCATGACGCTGGAAATTGAAATCGGCATCACCGGCGGCGAAGAAGACGGTGTGGACAATTCGGACGTGGACGAGTCGCGCCTATACACCCAGCCGGAAGATGTGCTGTACGTCTATGACCAATTAAATCCCATCAGCCCGCGCTTTACCGTGGCGGCGGCATTCGGCAACGTGCATGGCGTGTACAAACCCGGCAATGTGAAATTAAAACCTTCTATTTTGGGCGATTCGCAAGCATTTGTGTCTAAAGAACGCAATTTGCCGGAAAAATCGATTGATTTCGTCTTCCATGGCGGTTCCGGTTCCAGCCGCGAAGAAATCCGCGAAGCCATCGGCTACGGCGCGATTAAAATGAACATCGACACCGACACCCAATGGGCGGCATGGAGCGGCATTTTAGACTTCTACAAAGCCAATGAGGCCTATCTGCAAGGACAATTAGGCAATCCGGAAGGACCTGATGCGCCGAATAAAAAATACTACGATCCGCGTGTTTGGCTGCGCAAAATGGAAGAAGCCATGTCCAAGCGCTTGGAACAATCTTTTGATGATTTGAATTGCCGCGATGTGCTGTAATTCTTAAGTTCGTAAAAAACCGCCTGTTTGACATCAGGCGGTTTTTTTATAACCGATTAAAATAAAAATGAAAGGAGCAGAAATGCAAATATTCAGATACCGCCCCATAAAGTGTGTCTGATGAGAGGCAAAAGAAAAGGTCTCTCAAATTTTTGTAAGAATGTTTTAGCAAACGCAATCCAAAAAAGAGAGAGACCCTATGAACAGTTTACAACTAAGCCCAAAGCAGCTACAAGAAATTTGTCATGATTTTACCAACAAGCCCAATGGCATCAATACGCTGCTATCTATTATGCTCAACAGCCTAATGAAAGCCGAGCGTAAGGACTTCTTAACTACTAGCAGTAGCGGTAGCAACAAAGCCAATGGCTATCGTAGTCTGCGCGGACTGGGTATTGGTGAGCAGATTGAGTTAGCGATTCCTAGAGATCGTTTAGGACAATTTAAGCCTCTTCTGCTAGAAGTCATGCGTGAGCAGCAGGATATGCTGAATGAGCTGTGTTTTGAGTTATATGCCAACGGCTTAACTACCCGTCAGATCGAAGGCATTACTGAAAACATCTATGGTAAAAAGCTTTCCAAAAGCGCGGTATCACGCATCACCGAAAGCCTGTATGAGGACATGAAAGCCTTTCGAGAACGACCGCTAGAGCCCCATTATCCCATCATCTATTTGGATGCCACCTACGTCAAAACCAAACGTGAGACCGTCTCTAGCGAAGCGTACTATGTTGTGCTCGGCGTGAAGCTGGACAAAACCCGCGAGGTGCTCGGTATCTACAACGCCCCCACAGAATCTGCCAGCACTTGGGACAGCATCTGCCAAGACCTAAAAGAAAGAGGCATACAACACATTCAGTTGGCCATCATCGATGACTTGAAAGGGCTGGATCAGAGGATTGAAAAACACTTTGCCTGCCGCATACAAAAGTGCGTACTGCACCTGAAAAGACGCCTACTCAGTCAAAGCAAAACCAGCCATAGAGCGGAGCTGGCACAAGATTTAAAAGACGTCTTCTGTGTGGGCAAACATGACAGTTTATCGGCATCTACTGAACGTGCTAAAGCCTGTTATCAGAAATGGAAGAAATACTACCCGCAAGCTCTTGCCATATTAGCTGATAAGGACAAGCTAAGTTACTATTTAACCTATCTGCATTATGAAAACGAGGTACAAAATATGATTTACACCACCAATCAAATTGAGCGGTTGAACAAATCCTTTAAACGCACTTTAAAGATACGCAACAGCATGCCCAATGTAGATTCTGTATTAACGCTGATGAGTAAAACTGCTATTGATATGGGTGAAACAACTTACCGTTATCCATTGAGCCGTTTTGCAGATTCATTACTTTTTAGCTAAACTGCCTATGCTGACTTTCTTGCAAAAAGACACACTTTTTGGGACGGTATCAATATTCAGTATAGACCCCGAAGCCTTTCTCGGTGGCATTATCGCGCAGGACGAACGGCAGGAATTGGTACAATTAGTCATGCAAAAAGGCAATGAAATGCAGCCTTATCAGGTAGATGCCATTGTACTCTTGATTATGCTGAGCGGGCGGGCGCAAATTCGCAGCGACGAAGACAGTCAGGAGCTCATTCCCTACCAAATTGCGCGTTTAGAAGCGAACGAGCGCCATATTGTCCGCGCTTTGGCGAATAAGACGCTGATATTGGCGGTGAAGCAATACGGCTAAGCGGAAGATTAGTTGAGTGGAATGGCGGTAAATATAGTACCTTAACTTCAAAATGAGACTTAGAGATACACATTTTGTCAGGAGAAGCGCTTAGAATAATCTCATTTTGAAGTTAAGAGACTATAACACGCTAGGTGGCGAGTAAACAATTGAGTAATCATAATAGGAACGTGCAATCGGAAGAAATATCTATTGATACGCTGATTGTTGTAAAATGGTTTTTTAAATAAAATCCTATAGGAGAGAAGATAATGGAATTTTCTTTAGATAAAAAGATACGCTTTGAGCAAGTGAAAGGCGTGGGCACAATAGAAGCTACATTGCTGCCTAATCAGCGGGTATATACTTTTATTGGTGAAAATGGCGTAGGGAAAACGAAGTTTTTAGAAAGCTTATTTAGTACATTATTGTTTAGTAGTAATATTGTAAAAAATAAGATTTCTTGGGTGGATCCAAATTTTATTCCATTCAAATTATTGAATTTAGATGGAAATACTTTTGAAGTAATAAAGGGTTTTAACAAAGATAGTAATCCTTTTAAAAATATAGAATATTCATTGCCCTTTGTATATCTTTCTGCACAGCAGCGAGGAAGAATTACCAGGCATGGACAAAGTATCAGTCATATTGGTAATAAAAAAGAACGTTTGGAAAATTATATAAAATATATATTGAATGGATTTAATAGTAATCCTGAAATTTTGAAAAATTTGAATATGGATGTTGATCTTGAAGAATGGATCGTGCAAAGAGCGCAATCTGCTAATCCTTATCAAGCAAAAGAAGATAATCGAGAAATTGAATTGACTACGCTTTTGTTCTTATTGAATAAGGTAGATGACAGAATTGATTCCAAATTTATTCAGATATCCGGTGATAATCGTGTTTTTATTCAAATAGAAGGACAGAAAAGAGAGTTGTCTGAACTTTCAAGCGGGTTTTCATCAATTTTAAAAATAATTCAATCAATTATTGCCGGTTATAGCTATTTTACTAATGAAAGCCAAATTGCTAATGTACAGGGGTATGTATTAATTGATGAAATTGAAAGCCACCTACATAATCAATGGCAAGTGAAGATTATTCCTTTGTTAAAGCAATTGTTTCCAAATACAACATTTTTTATTACTACTCATTCGTCATTGGTAATCAGTCAGTTAAATCATGGTGAAGCCTATCGTTTGCAACGTTATGAAGATGGTATAGTTTATGCAAAATTAATTGATTACCCAAGTACAGTTTCATTTATTGATTTATTAGACGATACCTTTGATGTTAATTTAAATAAATTAAAAATCAAATGGATAGAGGATGAGGGACAGCGAGAAGCCAAACAAGCATTATTACAATTAGTGCAGAAAGAATTGGTAAACTTGGAGAGTGGTAAATGAAAAGGTATTTATTAGATACAAATTATCTGATTTATTTGGCAGATCCTAAAGCAGATTCAAATAAAAAAGCCGAGGTGTTGCGTGATTTCGAAGATAAGTTGCAAGCCTCTGAGGCGCTGTTCTTTTTAACACCTTTAATTCGTCATGAAGTTTTGCGCGGCGTAGATTGGAATGATACAGATAGATTAAAGAAACTAAAAGAAGCATTAAGACGAATTCAAACTATTGAAATAAATAATGATATTTCTGATTTGGCTAGAAATTTATTTCGTTTGGATAGGGCAAAACAAGAACTAGTAAAGCAAAAGCAGAGTGGTGAAAAAAATATTTAAAAATATCAATTTGATATGTTTCATTTTGCTACGGCAAAAATATATAATTTAGAGATTCTTTCAAAAGATCGTGATATGAAAGCAATAGGCGCTTTATATGAGCAATATGAACGCGAGAAAAATGATAATTTTTGATAATATTTCTATTAACTATTTGTTTTATATATCAGTAAATAGCGAGAAATATCGGGCTGCGGGCGTGAGGGTTCTGAGATGACATTGGTATCGAGCAGAATCATTCGAATGAGACTGCCGCTTCGGTGCTGTTGTCGCGCAGATTATCCCAATCCATGCCGCCTGATTCCTGACCGATGGCGGAGAGCATCGAGCCTAATTTTACTTTGTGCTGACTGAGGGCAATATTGTCCAAAATCAGGCGGATTTCCGTTTCCGTGCTGTGACCGGCGGCACGGGCGCGCATTTTGATGGCATGGCGGGTGGCTTCGGACAGGTTTTTGATGAAAACAGAGGGCATGGCGGCTCCTGATGGCTGGCAGAGCGTCTTATGCTATCTTTATTCAAAAGTGCTGGCAATATGGCAGGGCGATTCTTAGCCGAACAGGGCAATCAGCCACAGGATGCCGATTAAGCACATTGCCATGAATTGCGCGGCGGAGCCGACGTCTTTGGCGCGTTTGGCAAGCGGGTGTTTTTCCAAGGAAATGTAGTCGATGGTCGCTTCAATGCCGGTGTTGAAGAGTTCGACGATGATGGAGAGAAAGGAGGCGGCGATGAGCATCATGCGTTCGGCGGCGCTGAAGTCGAAGCACCATACGGCGATGAATAAAACGGCATTGCCGATGCTGAGTTGGCGGAAGGCGGCTTCGTGGCGAAAGGCGGCGATAAAGCCGTCTTTGGAGTAATGGGCGGCGTTGATGATGCGCTGCCAGCCGTCTTTGCCTTTCATGTCGTTGGTTTTGATGTCTTTGTCTTCCATGAGTTGTCTATCCTTGTTCAGAGTGTTTTGCGATAGGGGCGCGAGTTGCGCGCGCGGTTGTAGTTGTCTTGTTTTTTCTGCGGCAGTTCACTGATGTCAATCGGCGTGAAGCCGCGTTCTTCAAACCATTGTCCTGTTTGGGTGGTGAGTAGGAAGAGGCTGCGTAGTCCTATGCTACGGGCGCGTTTTTCCAGTTCGGCGAGCAGGTAGTCGGCGCGGTGGTGTTGACGGTATTCGGGAGCGACTGCCAGACAGGCGAGTTCGGCGGTCTGTTCTTGCGGATAGGGGTAGAGGGCGGCGCAGGCGATGATGGTGTTGTCGCGCATGAGGACGTGGAAGTGTTCGATTTCTTGTTCCAGCGTGGCGCGGCTGCGCGGTACGAGTATGCCTTGTTCTTCCATGGGACGGATGAGGGCGATGATGTGGTTGATGTCGTCGGCGGTGGCTGGGCGCAGTTGGTCGTAGTGTTCGGCGGTTACCATGATGCCTTTGCCGTCACGGGTGAAGAGTTCTTGCAGGAGTGCGCCTTCGCGTGCGTGGTCGATGAGATGCACGCGGGCGATGCCTTGTTCGCAGACATTAGCGGCGAGGTTGAGGCGTTGGCAGAGCCATGTGTCGGGGTATTGGCTGTGACGGGCGGCGGCGGGGTTGAGTTGGTGCGGGTATTGGGCGGCAAGGTAGTTTTCGACTTGGGCGCTGAGGTAGATGAGTTTGTCGGCTTTGACGGCGGCGGCGGTGGCGGCAGCGATTTCGTCGCTGTTGAGGTTGTAGCATTCGCCGGTGTTGCTGAAGCCGATGGCGTTCATGAGGACGATGGCGTGGTCGGCAAGGTGTTTGCGGATGGCTTCGGTGTGGATTTTGCGGATGCTGCCGGTCATGGCGAAGTCAATGCCTTTGAGGATGCCCAGCGGTTTGGCGGCGAGGTAGTTGCCGCTGCTGATTTGAACGGCGGCGTCTTGCATGGGGGAGTTGACCGCGCCCATGGAAAGGGTGGCTTCAATGGCGAGTTGTACGCTGCCGGCGGCGTTGATGATGGCGGGCATATGGGCTTTTTCGCTGATGCGGTAGTTGCCGCTAAAGCGGGATCTGAGTCCTGCGGCGGCAAGGTTGCGTTCGATTTGGCGGCGAATCGCCGGCACGAGTATGAGGCGAATGCCGAGGCTGTGCAGGAGGGCGCAGTCGTGCAGCATGGCGGTCATGTGCGGATTGTCGAAGTCGGCTTCAAAATGCAGGACGAAGGTTTTGCCGCGGTGGCGGTGGATGTAGGGCGCGGCTTGGCGGAAAAAGGAGAGAAAGTCTTGGCTATTCATGGTGGATGGTGATGGCTAGGGGAAGGTGGTCGGAGGCGCGAAAGGGCAGGATTTGCGCATCGGCTGCCAAGCGGCTGTTAAAGAGCGCATGGTCGAGGGCTTTCTGCGGTTTCCAGCTGGGAAAGCTGGCTTGCTGTCTGCCGAGCAGGCGGTAGCCGTGTTCGGTCAGAACGCGCAGCGCGCTGCTGTCGGGGCGGCAATTCAAATCGCCGCAAATCAGAATGTTGTCATGGTTTTGCAATCGGGTGCGGATAAAACGCAATTGGCGGTGTTGGTCGAGTTTGCCGAGGCTTAAATGGGTGTTGGCAATTATAAGCGTGTCTTGGGCGTTCAGGTCGATGCTTGCCGCCAATACGCCGCGTCCTTTGATTTGCGAGGGCAGAGGGCTGTCTAGGATGATGTTGAGGGGGTAGCGGCTGAGAATGAGATTGCCGTGCAGGGACAGTTGTCCGACGCGGCGGTTGGTTTGCACCGCATCATAGGGAAAATCGGTCAGTTCCAGCAATTGTGCATGCTGGCTTTTAAAGCCGTTGCGCAGTCCGCCCAGTTCGATTTCCTGTAGGCAGACGACATCGAAATCGCGCAGAAATTCGGCAATCCGCTCAAGATTGCGCTTTTTGGCGGGAGTGGGCAGGAGTTGCCGTGGCCATTGGTAGCTGTAGCTGAGGTAGCTGTTCGAATGAATCGCGGCTTGGATGTTGTAGCTTAAAATGCGCATGATAGATTGGGTAAAATCCTGAATTATATAGTGGCATTTGCTTGAATGCCATATGCCGCAAACGCCGCCATACGGCTTATGCGATAATAAGCGTTTTTGACCTTTGGGGAAGATATGAAAAACCCGATGATTTTTGCATGGCTGTTCTCGTTTTCTGGTCTGATTTGGGCGCAGACGGCAAGTCCTTTATTCTCTGTTACGCCGACTCCGGCACCCGTACCGGAAGGCAGACCCAGCAATATCGCGGCGGAGATTCCGGCGGATATTTTGCGTGAGAACGAGCGTTTTTTCACGATTAGCTCGGAAAACGATTTGTTCGGATCCGGACGCGACCGCGATTATACCAACGGCATCCGTTTGACGTATTTTGATGTAGGGCGCGATCAGCCTGCCTTAATTCATTGGCTGGACAGGGTATTGCCGATGTTCCAAGTCAATAAAACCACGACCAGCTATTATTCGCTGGGGCAAAATATTTATACGCCGCATGATATTTCGGCGGCGGATGTGATTGAGGGCGACCGCCCTTATGCCGGCTTTTTATACGGCTCGATCGGCGTGAGCACGGCGGTGGATAATTATATTGATGATGTTGAATTGACGCTGGGCATGGTCGGTCCTTCTGCTTTGGGCAAGCAGGTGCAGACGGAGTATCATAAACTGATTGATGCGGAAAAACCCGCGGGCTGGGCGCATCAGATTTCTGACGAGCCTGTGGCGATGCTGTCTTGGGAGCGTACTTATCCGGGACTGTGGCGCAGCAAAATCGGCGATAGCCTGTACACCCGCTTTAATCCGCATTTCGGCGTCACTTTGGGAACGGTGTACACCTATGCTAATGCGGGATTCAGTCTGGATTTGATGCCGCAGGATATGCCTTGGCAGACCCGTCCTATGCGCGTGCGTCCCGCCATTTCGGGCAGCGGATTTTTTGAAACGCCGGAGAGCGGACATTCTTGGATGCTGTTTGCCGGCTTTGACGCCCGAGCGGTGGCACGCAATATCTTCCTTGACGGCAACACCTTTAAAGACAGCTATAGCGTGAAAAAAGAACCGATTGTCTATGATGCGGAAATCGGCGCGGCCTATACTTATCAGCGCCTGCGCTTAAGCTATACCTTTAACTGGCGCAGCAAAGAATTCAAATCCCCGCACAGCAAAGAATCGACCTTCGGCTCGATTTCCTTGAATTACCGCTTTTAAATGTCGGCGGCGGGAATTACTCTTTATCGCGCCACCATGAGCGACTAGGACTGTGGGCGGAAAAAATCTCGCCTATCAGCGGCGTCAGCATATCCACGCCTGCTCTCTGCGCTTCTGCGCTGCTGGCGATTACAGGGGCGTTCCAAGCATGCGGCGATAAGGCGTAAGCGCCCCAATGTATCGGCATCAAGCGGCGGGCTTGCAGGTCAAGTGCCGCTTTGACGCTGTCTTGCGGCTGCATATGATTGTCGCGCCAAGCCGCGTGATATTGTCCGTTTTCAATAAAAGCCACATCGAAGCCGCCGAATTTTTGCCCGATTGCGGCGAAATGCGCGCCGCCGCCGTAGAAACTGTCGCCGGAAAAATAGAATTTTTCCTGTGCATCGCACAATGCATAGCTACAACACAGCGAGCGGTTGCCGTCAAACAGATGCCGCCCCGAATAATGCAGACTGGGCAGGGCATGCAGGCGCACTGCGTCAGATACATCTAAAAACTGCCACCAATCCAGCTCCTGTATGCGTGCTTTGGAAACGCTGCATTGCGCCAACCATTTTCCCAAACCCAGCGGTACGGCAAATCGACACTGCTTTTGGCGGGCAAAAAAACCTATAGCGTGGCGGTCAAGATGGTCATAATGATTGTGGCTGATGATAATCCAATCCATTGGCGGCAGGGCTTTTAGCGGCGCAGGCGCTGCCTGAAAACGTTTCGCCATTATCGGAATCGGCGAGGCATAGCGGGCAAAAACCGGGTCAAAGAAAATCTTTTGTCCTTGCATCTGCGCCAAAAGGCTGGAATGTCCGAACCAAATGAATTGCGCCTGCGGATTGGGTGCAAGAAAATCCGCCCAATTCGGCGAAGACATGGGCAGCGCCTCGGGCGGGCGGTAGCGTTGCGGCAAAAAAATCAACTGCGCCATTGCCCGACAAGTGCCGAGCGGATGCAGCGGTGCTCGTTTAGCCGTCGGGAAACGCCGTTTGTGCTGTTGAGGCGCTTGCGCTTCTAGGATGTTCATTTAAGGCAAAGTTTTTAAGGACGGGTATGAAAAAAGCCTCGCATCGGCGAGGCTTTGTCAGTATGGCGATTACTCGCTGACAGTAATGCCGCCTTTCATCACAGCATAGTGACCGGGGAAGCTGCAGAAGAATTCGTATTCGGTACCGGCTTCCAAACCTTCGGTTTTGAAAGTCACAGAATCTTCTTGACCGCCGCCAATTAATTTGGTGTGGGCAACAATGCGCTCATCACCTTCTTTGATGTACCCTTTAGCAGGACCGGCAGCAATAGCGTCTTTAGCGACGGCTTCCATATCGGCTTTTTTGGTTACTACCACATTGTGTCCCATTGCCACCGCAGGCAATTTACCGACATGTTTCAAATGTACGGTGAATTCAGGGCATTCGCTTTTATTGATGCTGAATTCTTTCACGTCGAATTTCATCGCATCGTCACCAGAAATAGTGATAGCGCATTTGTCAGCACCGGCTGCTGCAGCTTCTTCGGCTTTTGCAGCCTCTTGCGCCATCGCGTTCATGCTTAAAGCAGCCAATAATGTTGAAATCATCAATTTTTTCATAGAAGTTCCTCTTCAGTTAATCAAAATAATGCAATTTGCATTGTGCTGATAATAGCGCAATTATCGTCTTGAGGTAAAGTTATTAAACAAAATGGTAAGGTGTTGATAGAAATCAATCCTAAGCGGGACTTAATAAGTCGGCGGAATACTTTGTCAATCTTGTTATTTAAGGCTATGATGCGATGTTTGATTATTGATTTGTCTTAATGAGGATTTATGAAAAATACAGATGATTTGCGCATTACCCAAATTCGCGAACTATTGCCGCCGATTGCTTTGCTGGAAAAATATCCCCTAAGCCAAGCGGCGGCGGAAGTTACGCAAAACACGCGCGATAAAATTCATGCCATGCTGCACGGGCAAGACCGCCGTTTACTGGTCATTATCGGACCTTGCTCGATTCATGATACCGAGCTGGCGAAAGATTACGCCCGCCGCTTGCTGCCGCTGCGCGAGCAATATCAAGACAGCCTTGAAATCGTTATGCGGGTCTATTTTGAAAAACCGCGCACCACGGTCGGTTGGAAAGGCTTTTTAAACGATCCTTTCTTAGACGGCAGCTTTGCCATCAATGACGGCTTGCGCCACGCCCGACATCTATTATTATCGCTCAATGAAATGGGCATGCCGGTGGCGACCGAATTTTTAGACATGATTACCCCGCAATACATTGCCGATATGGTTGCATGGGGCGCAATCGGCGCGCGTACCACCGAAAGTCAAGTGCACCGCCAATTGGCATCGGGCTTATCCTGCCCCGTAGGCTTTAAAAACGCCACTAACGGCGACATGCAGATAGCCGTTGATGCCATCGCTTCCGCCAATGCGCCGCACGCCTTTTTATCCGTGACCAAATTCGGGCATTCCGCCATTGTGAACACCAAAGGCAATGAAGATGCACATATTATCCTGCGCGGCGGCAGCAAAGCGCCGAATTACGATGCGCAATCGGTCGCCGACTGCGAAGCCCTATTGGAAAAAACAGGACTGCCGGCAAAAATTATGATTGATTTCAGTCACGCCAATTCCTTAAAGCAATATGAGCGGCAAATGCTGGTCGGTGCAGATGTCTGCGCGCAAATCCAAGCGGGAAATGCGGCGATTTTCGGCGTGATGATTGAAAGCCATTTGGTCGCCGGCAGCCAAAAATTGATTGACGGCAAAGCGGAAGTTTATGGACAAAGCATTACCGATGCCTGCATCGGTTGGGAAGATACCGAGAAAATTCTTGCCGAATTGGCACAAGCCGCCAAAGCGAGAATGGTATGAAAAACGTCTTTTTCATTGTCTTGATAGGGGCGGCATTGACAGGCTGCGCCAATCAACAGGGTACGGGCGTCGGGCAGCAGCTTGCCGCCACATGGCTGAATAATGAATGCCACCGCTATATCGAAGGGCAGCAAATTTGGCAGCTGGGCAAAATTGCCTTGGGTAATGATGCCGATTTCTATAAAAAGCAGGTCTGCCAATGCGCTTCGCAGGAAGCGGCAAAAAATATGAACACTGAGCAAATGATCGGGTTGGCGAACGAGCGTAAGCGCCCGCAGATTTTACTTGAGATGATTGCGCCGACGGTGGTGGTTTGTTATCGGGAATTAAAAGGTCTGTTTTAATCCTGCTGCAAAAGCATATGAGAAAGCGCTGAATACCGTTTTTTTGAAGTTAAAAGGCGATATTTATTAATAAGCGCTATAATAGGCGGCGCATTTAATTGAAATGCCCCTAACGTTTAAGGAATCAATATGAAAAAATTATTAGCGATGAGTTTATTAGCCGTATGCAGCCATCATGCCTTTGCACAAATGGAGAGCTTTGACGACATTTTCCACACAGGAGAGGAATCTGAGAAAGTTGCCGAATCGATGATGCAGGAAGTGATGATGTCGGTGATGACTGCCGCTATGGCAAACGGCGGCAAAGAAATCGATGAAAAAGAAGTCGCTCAAAAAATGTTTCAAGGTATGTCAAAACATGCTGAGCCCTTGAAAGCGGCGATGCAGAAAGATTGCGCTGCAGAGGAAGATGCCAAGGCTTGCGCTTGTTTTTATGATCAAGTCGATTTAAAAGAGATGTTTTCTGCGCTGGAAAGAGCGGTCGTGAATGCGAAATCTGAGGAAGATGTCGATAAATTGATGCGGCCTTATATGGAAGGCGTGGAAGCGAAAAAAGCGCAGTGTAAATTAGACTAAGCACGACGCATTGCCGATGAATATCATCAAAGAATGGAAAAATTTAATATAGTCAATTCATGACAAAGTTGCACACCTAAAAATACCAAGCTTTACTATTGTGCGGGCTAACATATAAAAGCTGTGTCTTTATTTGAGCTGAATTGACTATACATTGATTTTATGTTTCTACTTCTTTGATTCGCATAAAGGCTAGGAATTCCTAGCCTTTTTTATGTTCCAAATCACCAAGTCATGCCGGGGGTTTTGACCGGCGCATCCCAGTATTTGAGAAGCATGTCGTCCACGCGGGTTAAGGTAATGGAGATGCCTTGCATATCCAGCGAGGTGCAGTAAGAACCGACAAGACTGCGGGCAATTTCAATGCCCTGTTCTGCGCAGCGCTGCTGCAGACGATGATAGACGCCGTACAGTTCTGATACCGGTACGCTGCCGAGATTGTTCACTAAGGCAATGACTTTATCGCCGCTTTTCAACGGACTTTTCTCGCTGATTTCTTCGTCCCAAGCGCGACTTTCTCTGTTCCAGTTGCGCAGGGTGCGGCTGTAGGTGCCATTTTCAATCAAGGTAGCGAACATTTGATCGACGACGGTATCAAGATTTTGATATTGACGGCGTTCGATGCCAGGCTCGCCGTGTATGCCGACGCCAAATTCGATTTCGTTTTCCGTCAATATGAAAGACGGTTTGCCGGCTGCCGGCACGGTGCAGGCGTCTAGGGCGATACCGATGGAGAAGCCTTCGTTATTGATGTGTTTGCCGAGTTGCACCAATTCGTCAAGACTGACGCCGTCGCGCGCCGCTGCGCCGAGGAGTTTTTCCATGATGACGGTATTGGCAACGCCGCGTCGTCCTGTCGTCCACGTGCTGTCTTTAACCGCAACGTCGTCATCAACCAGTACAAAACCAACATCTATGTCTAAATCTTGTGCCAATTCGGTGGCGGTTTCAAAATTAAGCACGTCGCCGGTGTAGTTTTTCACAATCAGCAATACGCCTTTGCCGGCATCGACCGCTTGCGCGCAGGCCAATACTTGGTCGGGCGTGGGCGAGGTAAAGATTTCTCCGGGCACACCGCCGTCTAACATGCCGTCGCCGATAAAGCCGCAGTGCATGGGTTCGTGTCCGCTGCCGCCGCCGCTGACCAAGGCGACTTTATCGGCTATCGGCGCGTCTTTTCTGGTGATGAAAGTTGGGTCGCTGTGTAATTTCAATCCGTCATGGGCGCTGACAAAGCCTTGCAATTGTTCCGTTAAAACAGTTTCTACACGGTTAATGAGTTTTTTCATAATGTATCATTCCTTATTAAAAATAAAGGGCTTAGTACGGTAAAGCACCAAGCCCTTGTGTTTATTTAGCCATCGGCTAATTAAAAATATGATAAACGATGGCGGCTAAAATAGCACCTGCGACAGGACCGGCACATGGAATCCAGCCGTATTCCCAATCCGGACGGGTGTTGAATTTGCTGCCGATGAAGGTTAATACCGCGCGCGGCGCATTATCACGTGCCGGGTTGATGGCATAACCTGTGGTTCCGCCTAAGCTCAAACCGATTGACCACACTAAGAGCGCGACCGGTAAAGCACCCAATGAGCCTAAGCCGATAGGCGTTGCGTCCGCCGTGCCGGGAGCGAATTCCGCGCCGACAATGTAAAGAATGACGAATATCAAAACGAACGTGCCGATGACTTCGCTGATGAAGTTGTTGCGGTAATTGCGGATGGCAGGCTCGGTGCAGAAGCATGCACGTTTAGCGCCCTCATCTTCCGTTACTTTGAAATGGTCGATATACACGGTATAGACCAACAAAGCGCCCAAAGCACTGCCGATGAATTGCGCGATGATATAAGGTACGACGCTGCCCCAGGCAAATTTGCCGGCTGCCGCCAAACCGATGGTCACCGCCGGATTGAGATGCGCGCCTGAAGCGCCTGATACCAAGACTGCAACATAAACGGCAAATGCCCAAGCGGTGGTAATCACAATCCAGCCGCTGCTGTTACCTTTGGTGCCTTTCAGTACGACGTTTGCCACCACACCATTACCTAACAATATCAAAATCATGGTACCGACGAGTTCTGACATAAAAGGACTCATAGCTTACTCCTCAACCCACTGTTGTGCCGCTTTCACTGCTTTGTTCCAATAGCGCAAGATTTTTTCCAGTTTTTCTTTTTCCATCTCAGGACTGAAACTGCGATCTCGCTGCCATTGGTCGCTGATTTCTTCGGTACTGTTCCAGAAACCGACTGCCAAACCTGCCAAATAGGCGGCTCCTAAAGCAGTGGTTTCCAATACTTTCGGACGAATAATATCGAATTGGAAGACATCGGCTTGAATTTGCATGAGCAAATCACTGGCAGATGCGCCGCCGTCAACACGGAATTCTTGGGTTTCCTGACCAATGTCTTTTTCCATTGCCCGCACGATGTCATGCACTTGCAGAGCAATGCCTTCTAAGGTCGCGCGTGCGATGTGGGCGTCGGTGGTGCCGCGCGTGATGCCGATGATGGTGCCGCGCGCGTATTGATCCCAATAAGGTGCGCCCATGCCCGCCAAGCAAGGTACGAAATAGACGCCGCCGTTGTCTTCAACGGTTGCCGCCAAGCTGTTAATCGCATCGGAGGTACGGATGGCACGCAAGCCGTCGCGCACCCATTGAATGGCCGCTCCACCTACGAATACGCCGCCTTCCAGCGCATAAGTGATTTTATCGCCGATTTTCCAAGCAACGGTCGAAAGCAGATTGTTTTTCGATTCCACCACTTCCTCACCGGTATTCATCAGCAAGAAGCAGCCGGTGCCGTAGGTGTTTTTGACCATGCCTTTTTTGGTACACATTTGTCCGAATAAAGCCGCTTGTTGGTCGCCGGCAATCCCTGCAATCGGCACTTTGCCGCCCAGAATGTAGCGACTATCGACATAGCCGTAAATTTCGCTGGAAGATTTGACTTCCGGTAGCAGCGATTTAGGCACTTGGAAGAGTTCGAGCAATTCATCATCCCATTGCATGGTGTGAATGTTGAACAACATGGTACGGCTGGCATTACTCGGGTCGGTTACATGCACTTTGCCTTCGGTCAAACGCCATACCAGCCAGCTGTCCACCGTGCCGAATGCCAATTCGCCTTTTTCCGCTTTCTCGCGCGCGCCTTCGACATTATCCAAAAGCCAACGCACTTTGCTGGCGGAGAAATAGGCATCGATGACCAATCCTGTTTTTTTGCGGATGAACTCTCCGTGTTCTTCTTTCAAGCTGTCGCAATAGCGCGCGGTGCGGCGGTCTTGCCAGACAATCGCGCGCGCAATCGGTTCGCCGGTTTTTCTGTCCCAAATCATCGTGGTTTCGCGTTGGTTGGTAATCCCCACCGCCGCGATTTCATCTTCACGCACCCGCGCTTTGGCAATCGCTTCCTGCATGACGGAAAGCTGCGTACTCCAAATCGCCTCGGGGTTATGTTCTACCCAGCCCGGCTCCGGAAAATGCTGCGTGAAATCTTTTTGTGCAACGTTTACGATTTCTCCTTGGTGATTAAATATAATCGCACGCGAAGAAGTGGTGCCTTGGTCAAGGGCAATCACGTATTTTGTCATGTCTAATCTCCTGTTTCTCTATGATTTATGACAAAGTATATTGCGCGACTAAGGATTTGAAGCTCTCAATCTCGCTATTTAGGCGAACGCTGTCCCAATTCAGACGCGTCGCCATAAATTCTGCGACTTTCTGTGCCGCTTCGCCGGCAGCGCGGGCGTCTAAGAATAATAAACGGATACGGCGCGCCAATACGTCTTCCAGTGTCAGCGCCAGTTCATGCTCAATCGCCCAAGCCACTTGCGCCAAAGTATAAGGATAGTTAGCGTGAATTTTCTCTGCCAATTGACTGTCTTGTACAGCTAAAGCATTAATTTTTTCCGCATCCGAACCATAAACCGCCATATGGCTGTCGTCTAAATGCGCGCCGCTGAGGCTGCCATGCAATGCCATATCCACCGTTTGACAGGCTTTCTGCGGCAATAAGCCGGCATTAATCGCAGCATCGACGGTATCTTCGGCCATTTGGCGGTAAGTTGTCCATTTGCCGCCGAAGATATGTACCAAACCGGAATTGCTGACCTCGACTTTATGGCTGCGCGAGACTTCTTTAGTGGATTTGCCCTCTTCTTTCGGCGCGGCAAGCGGACGCAGTCCGACGAAAATGCTGCGCACATCGGCGCGCGTCGGTGCGCGTTTGAGGTAATCTTTGGCGGTTTTGAGAATGAATTCAATCTCTTCTTCCAAGGGCTTAGGCTCGTAATGCACGTCTTTAATCAAGGTATCGGTAGTACCGACCACTAATTTGCCATGCCAAGGTACAGCGAACAAGACGCGCCCGTCGCTGGTTTTCGGTACCATCAAAGCATCCTCGCCGGGCAGGAAATCGCCGTCGATAACGATATGTACGCCTTGACTAGGCACAATACGCGCTTTTTCGCCGGGTTCGTCCATCGCAATGATGTCATTGGCAAAAACGCCTGTGGCATTGATGATGGCTTTGGCTTTCAAATTGTATTCCGTGCCACTGATAGCGTCTTTGCAGCTCAGTCCGCAAATTTTGCCTTCCGCATTTTTCTCCAAAGCCGTAACCGCGCAATAATTGAGTACGGTCGCGCCTTTATCGATGGCAGTTTGCGCCAAAGTCAAAGCCAAACGCGCATCGTCGAATTGACCGTCGTAATAGCATACGCCGGCGCGCAGTTTTTCTTCTTTAACGCCGTTTAAACGTCGGCGTGATTCTTGTTCAGACAGATAGCGCGTTTTGCCAATACTGAGTTTGCCGGATAAGCGGTCATAAAGCCATAAGCCGAAGGTGTAATAGGGCGCGGTCCACCATTGTTCGCCGGGGATAATAAAGGCTTGGTTTTTAAACAAATGCGGTGCGTTTTTAGCAAGACGTCCGCGTTCGCGCAAAGCCTCGCGTACCAATGCCACATCGCCTTGTGCCAAATAACGCACGCCGCCGTGTACCAATTTGGTCGAACGGCTGGAAGTGCCTTTGGCAAAATCTTTGGCTTCCAATAATAGCGTGGCGTAACCGCGGCTTGCCGCATCAAGCGCCGCGCCCAGTCCTGTTGCACCGCCGCCGATAATAATCAGATCCCATTCTTCTTGGGTGGATAATTTTTCTATTCCAGCTGCTCTGTGCATATTACTGCTCCTCATGTTCGAAAATGCAGAATGTAGCACTTGCATGATTTTTTTGACAAGATAAATATGTCATGAAATTGATAAATAACGGTGTTTTTTAGCAATTTTAAGTGGGAAATTCCGCAAATTTTATGTGATTTTTTAGAAATCGTATTCATAAAGCTTAGAGTTGGGTAGCTTGTACCGTATAAAGTAACTTGCACCGTATAAAGAGGACAGCAGTGATTTTATTCGCCAAAGATGACATATAGGTAAGTTAAGCGGTATGATGCGGATTCGTTTAGACACCAAGGAGCTTTAGAGAATGTCTTATCAGAAAAAAAGAGTGCCGGTATTGGCACTGGGCTTAATGCTATTTGCTTTGTTTTTTGGCGCTGCCAATCTGATTTTTCCGCCTTTTTTAGGTTTACAGGCCGGCGAACAAGTGCAGTCTGCAATTTTAGGCTTTTTAATCACGGGCGTGGGCTTGCCGCTCTTAGCCATTGTCGCAGTTGTGCAAAGCGGCGAATATGAATTGGAAAAACTGGCAGGGCGGGTGCATCCGATTTTCGGAGTAGCTTTTACGGTGGCTTTGTATTTATCCATCGGTCCTTTATTCGCTATTCCGCGCACCGCAACGGTGTCTTATGAAATCGGCATCATGCCCTTTATCGGCGAGGCAAGCGACACAACAAAAGCGGTTTTGCTGTTTTGCAGCAGTGCGGTATTTTTCGGCATTGCCTGCTTTTTGGCATTAAGCCCGAGCAAATTGGTCGATCGTATCGGCAAAATCTTGACGCCTCTGCTGTTATTAGCGATTGCCGGCCTGATTGCCGCGGCAATTATCTCACCCTTAGGCGGAGAAGAAGCAGTGCTGCCTGCGGCACAGGCGGACTATGCCAGTCAAGCAATGGTTAAAGGCTTTTTAGAGGGATATAACACCATGGATGCTTTGGCGGCATTGGTCTTTGTGGTGATTGTCATCAATGCGATTAAGGCATTCGATGTGCAAGATTCCTTATTAGTCAGTCAATTGGCTTTTAAGGCTGCTTTGATTGCCGCCTTCTGTTTGGCAATGGTATATTACTTTATCAGTCTGCTTGGCGCCGCCAGCGTGCATTTGGGCATGGAAATGAAAAACGGCGCACAAATCCTTGCTGCCGTCACGCAGCATTATTTCGGCTTGGCGGGAAAAATCGTCTTGGCAAGCATTGTCTTATTGGCTTGTTTGACGACCGCTGTCGGTCTGATTAGCGCTTGCGCAAGCTATTTTACGCAATTATATCCGCGCCTTAGCTATCGCCAATACGCTTATTTATTCACCTTGGTCTCGTTGATTTTGGCTAACAAAGGTTTGAACGGAATTATCGCCTTTTCTATTCCGGTATTGGTCTTGCTCTATCCTTTAACGATTGTATTGGTTGCCTTGCTTTTGTTGGATAAATTATTTGCCGGCAAAACACATGTGTATGCCTTAACCATGTTTATCACCTTGGTATTTGCCTTAATGGATAGCTATCAGGTCAGTTTCGGTTTTAGCGATGTGCTGAAGCAATGGCTGAGCGAAAATCTGCCTTTGTACCAATACGGTCTGGCATGGTTGCCGCCGGCCTTTATCGTGTTTGTGATTTCTGCTCTGATTCCGCGCAATCATCGCTAATCTCCGGCAGGGACAGCGGCGCTAAAAATACTAAAGCCGTACCGCTGTTCCAAGACATGCCTGCCGTCTCTGCCTGCATCTCATTGCGTGCAAAGGCGGCAATATGCGCTTCTGCGGTGGCGTTTTCTACCGTCCAACGTAATCCCCGATAAGACAAAGCCTGCAAAGTATCAAAAGCAAAAAGGCTGACCTTATCTCCCACGCTGCCTTGCCACTGAATACTTACTTTTCCCTGTGCCTTCACAATTGTGGCATTGTTGCGCCAGAGAATCGCAGGTGCGGCAATTTGCGGCAAGACCCATAAATTGGCAAATTCATGATCCGCTTCATCACCGCCGCTGCCTAAGATATAGAGCACACTGTTTGGAAAATGCTTGTCCGCATATGCCAGTGCCAATTCAAAATCGGTTTGGGATTTATCGCTTGGGAATGTGCTGCGCACAATGGCGCTGCGCTTTGCGTTTATTTCGCTGCTGTCAAAATCGCCAATCCACAAATCCACAGTCCAAGCGCAGGTTTCGGCATATGCAATGCCGCCGTCAACAGCAATCACAAAATCCTCTTTATCAGGCGCAATAGGGGCAGGGCTATAATCGCCGGCAAGTAAAATCCAAACTTTTTTTCTATGCATCTGTGTTACTTCATGTGGAAAAGGGAGAAAATAAAACAAAATAAAACAAAATAAAAAATATGTAAATACGGATATTTGGCAATAAAACGGTAACAAACATTTGATAAGGTGCGCGGCAGAGTTTACACTGCTTATGCCCAAAAGGTAACTATCTTTATTTTTTATTGTTCAGGAGTGATTATGATTGGTTTTTTAAAACCGGCAGAACATAAGCCTCGCTTACCTGCCGAACAAATTGATCCCACTTATCGCCGCCTGCGTTGGCAGGTATTTGCCGGGATTTTCTTCGGCTATGCGGCGTATTATTTTGTCCGCCGCAATTTCGACCTTGCCATGCCGGGTATGATTGAAGCAGGCATGTATACCAAGGCGGAATTAGGCGGTATCGGCACGGCAATCGGTCTTGCCTATGGTTTGTCGAAATTCTTTATGGCATCCATTTCCGACCGCGCCAATGCCCGGGTTTTCTTATCGCTGGGTTTGGTCTTATCGGGCTTAACTATGATGGCAATGGGCTTGTTCCCTTGGGCGACCTCTAGCGCCTTCATCATCTTTGTATTGCTGTTTATCAACAGCTGGTTCCAAGGTATGGGCTGGCCGCCTTGCGGACGCACAATGGTGCATTGGTGGTCAAAATCCGAGCGTGGTACGATTGTATCGGTATGGAACTGTGCGCATAATGTCGGCGGTTTGATGCCTAGTGTGATGGTTTTATTGGCAGGTTTCATTTTCTCGCAAACCCACGGTGTAGAAGCCTCTCATAAAGATATTTGGCGCGAAGCCCTGTGGTATCCGGGTTTGGCAGCAACAGTTATCGCCATTCTTATTTTCTTCTTGATGCGCGATACGCCGCAATCTTGCGGATTGCCGCCGATTGAAGAATACAAAAACGATTATCCGGACGATTATGACGAAAAAACCTATGAGCATGAACTTTCAACCAAAGATATTTTCGTTACCTACGTCCTGAAAAACCGTTTGCTGTGGTACATTGCGGTTGCTAACGTCTTCGTTTATCTGATTCGCTACGGCATTCTTTCTTGGTCGCCGACCTATCTCAGCGAAGAGAAACACTTTGACTTCAAAGGCACCGCCTATGCTTACGGTATCTACGAATTAGCCGCCATTCCCGGTACCTTATTATGCGGTTGGGTATCGGATAAAGTATTTAAAGGCAAGCGCGGTTTGACAGGTTTTATCTTTATGATTTTAACCACGATTGCCGTTATCGCTTTATGGCTTAATCCGGCAACTCCGGTTGATGCGGCGGGTAATGTGGTGGCGGAATATGCCAATTTACCTTGGTATAAAAACCCTTATCAATTTACCGATTTCTTGCTCATGACCACCGTCGGTTTCCTTATTTATGGTCCGGTGATGTTGATTGGTTTGCATGCTCTGGAACTGGCACCTAAAAAAGCGGCAGGTACGGCAGCAGGCTTTACCGGTTTATTCGGCTATCTCGGCGGTACAGTGTCTGCTTCCGCCGTAGTCGGTTGGGCAGCGGAACATTACGGTTGGGACGGCGGTTTCTATGTGATGATCGCAGGTAGTGTTCTTGCCGTTATCTTGTTATTCATTACCATGATTGAAGAAGGAAAACATAAAGCGCGTATCGCTGAAAGTGAGCGTCTTAAGCCCTAATCTTCGATAGATAAGTAGAGAAAGGGAAGCATATGCTTCCCTTTTTTGCATTATGATGCGGGAAACTGAAAAAGTATAGTTGATTTATAATATACTCACCAAACCCCAAAATATAGTCGAAGAATTGAAAAACTGATACAAAGTGGCGAGTTGTATACGTTAGAGAAAGTACGGAAAAGTGAGTCAAAACTGTAACTCTTTTTAAATTCTTTGACTATAGAGCTTTTTCCATGTCTTTTACCCAGCTTTCATAGCGGTTGATGCTTTGAATGGCGCGCTCATTAGCGGCGTTGTATAGTTGAAGAATTGAAAAAATGGTACGAGGTAGCGAGCAGCAGGCAGTACAGTGAATGCGGCAAAGTGAATCGAATCTGTAACTCTTTTTAAATTCTTTGATTATATAGTCAATTCATAACAAAGTTGCACACCTAAAAATATCAAGCTTTACTATTGTACGGGATAACATATAAAAACTGTGTCTTTATTTGAGCTGAATTGACTATAGCATTCAATGTAGGCATTTAATTTCTCGGGGAAAGGGACATTTTAGGTGCTAAAAAGTTTGAAAAACCTTATTCTGTAAGGCTTTTAGCGAGGTCAAAAGCTTTGAACACAAAAAATGCTTTTTCTGTGGCTCAAAACAGGTCAAAAAAGACGGCAGACAAAATCATCAGCAACGATACAAATGCCGGCAATGCGGTAAGCGTTTTAGCAGCAAAAAGCGTCTTAACCCTCAAGAGTTGTGGACACTTTATAGTAGCGGCAAACAAAGCATGCAAGAGCTCGCCCAACGTTTTTCCTGCAGCCGTAAAACCATTGCTAGATATCTCAAACAAGCCCAACTTAGAGAGCCTGAACAACGGCATTTTTCATCAGTCAATATCATCATGGATACTACCTACTTTGGACGTAAATTTGGTGTGATGGTGCTGTATGACAGCATCAGCCGACAAGCCTTATCGGTCAGCGAGGTTAAATCAGAAAGCAATGCATTGTATCGACAAGCCATACGAGAGCTACAAGAAAAAGGAATACATATTCAGAGTATTATCTGCGATGGCAGAAGAGGATTAACCTCATTATTTCCCGATATTCCCATACAGCTTTGTCAATTCCACCAAGTCAAAACCATTAACCGTTATCTGACAAGAAAACCTCAAACAGCAGCGGCAGTAGATTTAAAACAACTTGCCTTAAGCCTAAAAAACAGCAGCAAAGCGGCATTTGAAGAGCATTTGAATAACTGGCATAAGCAGCATAAAGACTTTCTCAACGAACGTAGCTCAAATCCCGAAACAGGTAAATCACACTATAGGCACAAACGTTTAAGAAGTGCTTATAACAGTCTGAGGCGCAATCTGCATTGGCTTTTTACCTTTGAAGATTATCCGGAGTTAAACCTGCCAAAAACCACCAATTTGCTTGAAGGAAAATTTGGTGATCTGAAAAGACTTTTAGCTTGTCATTGTGGCATGGGAAAGGACAATAAGGTTAAGTTTATAAAAGATTATTTTGCTTAAAAAACGCTAGATAGCACCTATTTTGTCCCTTAGGGCTAAAGAACTCGAAAACAGCACCTAAAATGTCCCTTTGCTCAATTTCTCAGAATTGTTGTCCTGGGCAAAGCTAGGCAGGGTAGTCATCGCCAAAGCAATCGCGCAGCTGATAGATTTCATGTTCATCAATTTTTCTTATGTAAATAAAAGGGAGGGCGATAATAGCAGCAGATGAATAAATTTGCGACACTTTTTTAGAGCTAGAGCTAGAGCTAGAGCTAGAGCTAGAGCTAGAGCTAGAGCTAGAGCTAGAGCTAGAGCTAGAGCTAGAGCTAGAGCTAGAGCTAGGATAGGTGATTATATTATAAGCAAAAAAGCCCGCTGTGGCGGGCTTTTGAGTGTGAAAACGCTCTTAGCGTTTTTTCTGCGGCGGAAGGTCGGTGCAACTGCCTTCAAAGACTTCTGCCGCTAGTCCGATGCTTTCGCCCAAGGTGGGGTGCGGATGAATGGTCAGGGCAATGTCGGCAGGAACGGCGTTCATTTCAATCGCCAATGCGATTTCGCCGATCATATCGCCGGCATTCGGGCCGACAATGCCGCCGCCGATGACGCGACCGTTGTTTTTATCGACAATCAGCTTGGTAAAGCCGTCTTCGCAGCCGTTGGCAATGGCGCGTCCCGATGCCGCCCAAGGGAAGACGGCTTTTTCAATCGCGATGCCGTCGTTTTTCGCACTCGCTTCGGTTACGCCGACCCATGCCACTTCCGGAGAGGTGTAGGCAACGCCGGGGATGACGCGCGCGTCGAAGAAGGCTTTGTGTCCGGCGGCGACTTCGGCGGCAACGTGGGCTTCATGCACGGCTTTATGGGCGAGCATGGGTTGTCCGACGATATCGCCGATGGCGAAGATATGCGGCTGGTTGGTACGCATTTGTTTGTCCACGGGAATAAAGCCGCGTTCGTCCACGTTCACGCCTGCCGCTTCGATATTGAGGGCTTTGCCGTTCGGACGGCGTCCGACGGCGACCAGCACGCGGTCGTAGCGTTGCGCTTCGGCAGGCGCGCCTTCACCTTCAAAGCGCACGTAAATGCCGTCTGCTTTGGCTTCCGCACCCACGGTTTTGGTCTTGAGCATGAGGTTTTCAAATAAATCCGGATTGCGTTTTTGCCAGACTTTGACGAGGTCTTTGTCCGCTCCTGCCATCAGTCCGTCCATCATTTCTACGACGTCAATTTTGCTGCCTAAGGCGTGATAGACGGTCGCCATTTCCAAGCCGATGATGCCGCCGCCGACAACCAGCATTCTGGCGGGTACATCTTGCAGTTTCAGTGCGCCGGTGGAGTCAATCACGCGCGGGTCCTCGGGCATGAAAGGCAGTTTGACGCTTTCGGAGCCGGCAGCGATGATACACTGTTTGAATTGAATTTTTTTCTCGCCTTCAGCGGTGCTGACAGTGAATTCATGGCTGCCGCTAAAACGCGCTTCGCCTTGTATCACATTGACTTTGCGCGCTTTTGCCATGCCTGCCAATCCGCCGGTGAGTTTTTTGATCACGCCTTCTTTATGTGCGCGCAGGGCATCAAGATCGATTTCGGGTTTGGCAAAGCGGACGCCGCTTTTAGCAAGCGAGGCGGCTTCTTCCATGACTTCGGTAACATGTAACAAGGCTTTGGACGGAATGCAGCCTACGTTTAAGCATACGCCGCCTAAGGTGGAATAGCGCTCGATAAGGGTAACGTTCAAGCCTAAATCCGCTGCGCGGAAAGCGGCGGAATAACCGCCCGGACCGGCACCTAAGACGACTAAATCCACTGCGCCTTCAGGGGCTTTGCTCGATGCAGGGCTGTCGGCTGCGGAGTTTGCCGCCGCTGGTTCTGTTTTTTCGCTAGGCGTTTCAGTCGGTTGGGCAGTAGCGGTGTCGTCGGCGCTTTCAACGCTGCCGATTTGATCACCTGCTTTGACTTTATCGCCGACTTTGACGCTCAGATTGGTAATTTTACCCGCCGCAGTTGCCGGGACTTCCATTGAAGCCTTATCCGATTCAAGCACGATGAGTGAGTCGTCAAGAGCGACGGTGTCGCCGACTTTCACGAGAATTTCGATAACATCAACGGAATCAAAGTCGCCAATGTCAGGAATAATAAGAGGACTGTTAGCCATGGGAACTCCTGTGTGTGAAAATTAAGAAAGAGGATTGTGGGCAAGGAAACGTTCGGCATCAAGCGCCGCCATGCAGCCGCTTGCCGCCGAGGTAATCGCTTGACGGTAAATTTGATCGGCAACGTCGCCTGCGGCAAAAATGCCCGCGATGCTGGTTTGGGTCGCATTGCCCTGCGAGCCGCCTTGTACGCGCAGATAGCCGTTATCCATTTCCAGCTGTCCTGCAAAAATGCCGGTATTGGGCTGATGCCCGATGGCAATAAAAATGCCGTCAACGGCAATCTCTTCGCGCTGACCGTTATTATTGACTAATCTTGCGCCGGTAACCCCGCTCTGATCGCCCAGCACTTCTTCTAATTGGCTGTTGAGTTTGAGTGCGATTTTGTCTTCGGCGACTTTTTGCATGAGTTCGTCAATCATGATTTTTTCCGCGCGGAAGCTGTCGCGGCGATGCACGAGGGTCACTTTTTCGGCAAGATTGGCAAGATAAAGCGCTTCTTCAATTGCGGTATTGCCGCCGCCGACCACGAGAACGGGTTTTTTGCGATAGAAAAAGCCGTCGCAAGTCGCACAGGCGGATACGCCGCGACCTTTAAAAGCAGTTTCAGAAGGCAGTCCTAAATATTTGGCGCTGGCGCCGGTGGCGATAATTACGGCTTCGGCGCTATAGCTGTCGCGTTCGCCGTTCAGAGTAAAGGGGCGGGCGGAAAAATCGACCGATTGAATGTAGTCATTGATGATTTGTGTGTTGAAACGCTGCGCATGCGCCAGCATTTGTTCCATCAATACAGGGCCTTGAATGCCTTGGGCAGCGCCCGGCCAGTTATCGACGTCCGTAGTGGTGGTCAATTGTCCGCCGGGTTCCAATCCGGAAATAATGACGGGATTCAAGCCTGCGCGCGCGGCGTAAATCGCCGCCGTGTATCCGGCCGGGCCGGAACCGATAATGATTAAGCGGTGTTTTTGCATGATTTTTCCTTGTTTACGAGCCGTTCGGATACTTGCTCAACGATAGTTAGCAAGGCATTATAGCGGTTTCGGCACAAAATGGGGGAATGATGACAGTTACATGGGTTTTAGGTATCGATATCGGGCAGCGTAAAACGGGTTTGGCAATCGGGCAAAGCATGACCGGTTTAGCAAAGCCTTTGGCCTTATTGAAAATACCGGTGCGAACGCTGCAGGCGGCACATTTTCAGTCCTATATTAAGGAATGGAAGGTTAATGCGGTGGTCATCGGTTTGCCGCGTTTGGTAGACGGCAAAGCGCATCCTTTGCAAGCCGAGATCGAAAGAATTGCCGAGGCTTTGCGCCAAGCATATCAATTGCCGGTGCATTATGCCGATGAGATGTTGAGCAGCCATGAAGCGCGGCAGCGTTTCGGCAAAAGAGAGGAGTATGACAGCGCGGCGGCGGCGGTCATGGTGGAGTCGTATTTTGCAGAGAATTCTTATCGCATTTAGGGCGTATTTGCGCTATGCTATCAAATGATTTTGGAATATGTTCACAGTTAGGAATAATAAGGAGTAGTTGTGGCTGGAAACAATAGTGATGTCAAAGTGTTAATTGTAGATGATAGCGGCACGATTCGTAAAACAGCGGAAGCTATTTTAGGCAAGGAAGGCTTTACGGTGGCAACTGCTGAAGATGGTTTTGCGGCATTATCAAAGATTATCGCATTTAAGCCAAGTATTGTTTTTCTCGATATCATGATGCCGCGTTTGGACGGTTATCAGGTTTGCTCAGTCATCAAAAGCAATCCGGATTTTAAGACGACGCCAGTCATTATGTTGTCAAGTAAGGATAGTGTGTTTGATAAGGCGCGCGGAAAAATCGTAGGTTCTGATTACTTTATGACCAAACCCTTTTCGCGCGATGAATTATTAGGCGCAATTCAAAAACATGTTAAAAGTTAATTAAGGATAAAAGATGAGCGCAACTATTTTAGTCATAGATGATTCGCCAACAGAAGCAGGTATTGTTAAGAAAATTCTTGAGCAAGCAGGTTATCGCGTTTTGTGGTCTGAAAATGCGACTATTGGTATCGAAACAGCGATTAATCAGCAGCCGCAATTGATTTTGATGGATGTGGTAATGCCCGGCATGAGCGGCTTCCAAGCCACACGAAAATTAACTAAAAATCCGCAAACCCAACATATTCCAATTTTGATGTTAACTACAAAAGACCAAACCTCGGATGAATATTGGGGAATGAAAAACGGCGCCAGCAAATACATGATTAAGCCGCCAACGAAAGAAGTATTATTAGCCGCAATCGAAGAGTTATTAGTATGAGTGCCGATGTGCAAGCGGATGCGTCACCATTTCAGACCTTGCTTCATTATGCCGAGATGAGCCGTGAACGGCGTGAAATGCGCGTTAATCATGGCGATTATACGGACGGTTATTTGGCATTTAATGTTAGCGACGACTATTATTTGATAGGAATGACGCAAGTATTGGAAGTGGCGACTGATGTAGGCAATATTACGCCTTTGCCTTTTAGCCCTAATTGGCTATTAGGGCTGACCAGTCATCGCAGCGAAGTGTATTCTGTCGTGGATTTCGGACGATTTTTAGGTAAAAAATCGCGTCCGACAACAGGCAGACAGCAAATAAAAAACTTCATTTTATTACGCGATGTCGGACAGGGATATATCTTAAAAGTAGACCACGTTTATGGAATTCGTTCTTGCGAAATCGGCTTATTGCAATCTCAATATGGATGGATTGATGGGCATGCGCATATGGAAGAAAAGGATTGGATGCGGATTAATTTAGCAAATCTTGTTGCAGATACCGCATTTGTTCAAAGCATACAATAAGGCAGAAATAATTATGGTAAAAAATCGTAAAACAAATAAAACAGCAAGTAAATCGAGTGCTGTTTCTTCTTTAGTATTGGCATTGTTGGCGGTGACCGCGATTGCGACCTTGGCAACAATTCTCGGTTTATTGATGGGGAATGCAGAAGCGCCATTTTCATTATTCGGCGCGGTTGAATTAAGTACGGATAAAATAAAATATTTAGTAATAGGATTGGTTGCTCTTTATATCGCTTGTGCTTTGTTGTGGGCAGGTAGCGTATTGAAAGATTATAGTGAAGCAAAAGCAACTATTGCAGAGCAGGAAAGAAAAGCGGAGCAGGGTCAAGAAGCTATTTTGCGTTTGATGAATGAATTGTCCGAGTTCTCAAATGGTGATTTGACGGTTGAGGCTTTGGTAACCGAAGATATTACAGGCTCAATTGCCGATTCGGTAAACTATGCGATTGAATCGATGCGCGAGTTAGTAGGTACGATTAACCGTACTTCAACGCGTGTAGCCGATGCGACAGTCGGTACGAAACAAATCGCAGAAGAAATGCAGGCGTCTTCTATTCGTCAAGCAGATAAAATCAATTCCATTACAGACGTTATTGCCAACATGGTACATTCTCTTGACCATGTTGCTTCCAGTTCAACAGATTCTGCGGAAATCGCACGTAACTCGGTAAATATCGCCCAAGAAGGTGCGCGTCGTGTAAACGACACTATCAACGGCATGAATCTGATTCGAGAAAATATTCAAGAAACATCTAAACGTATTAAACGTTTGGGTGAAAGTTCGCAAGAAATCGGAAATATCGTTGAAATTATTAAAGGCATTGCCGATCAAACCAGTATTTTGGCATTGAATGCCGCTATTCAGGCAACCACTGCCGGTGAGGCGGGGCGCGGCTTTGCGGTTGTTGCCGACGAGGTTCAGCGTCTGGCGGAACGTTCGTCGAATGCGACCAAACGAATCGAGTCTTTGGTAAAAACCATTCAGACGGATACGAATGAAGCCGTGGCATCGATGGAAAAATCTACTCGCGAAGTAGTATCGGGCGCCAATATTGCGGAAGAGGCAGGTTCTTCTTTGAATAAAATTCAAGATGTATCCACATCGCTTGCCGGTATGATTGAAAAAGTTTCTGATTCTACGCGTAAAGTATCGCGTATGGCTGAAGGCGTGTCTGACGATATGCATGAGATTAATGCGATGGCGACCGTCACTTCAGCAAACGTATTAAAAACTTCTAATGCGATTACGAATTTAAGTCGATTGTCCGAAGATTTGGAAACCTCTGTTTCCGGATTCAAATTGCCGCAAGGTTATTAAGTTTTTCACCGCATTTCAGGAAGAATTAAGGCTCTTAAGGGGATTACATGAGTAACGAAATTGCCAATCAACTTTTGGTGCGTGTCCAAAATGAGATGGCACACAATATCACAACTGTTAAAAAGCAATTAATTGAATGGTTGGAACGTCCGGAATCCGGAGGCGTTGACGCTTTTGCTGAGCAGCTTTCAGAAGTAAGCGGCGGACTCGCGCTGCTTAACCGCAACAATGCCGCTCAATTATGTGCGGTTCTTGCTGACAGTGTAAAAACCTTAGATGATAAGTATCGCGATAAAACAGTACAGGAAAGCGAGTTTAGCGAAATTGGAGCAGAGATAGCCTCCGGCTTATTACTGCTTAATGACTATATTACTCGCTTATCCTTTATTGAGCCGACAGACGAGCGTCTTTTAAATGAGGCTGCACAAGCGATTGAATCGATTTTAGCCGGCAACGGTGTTGCGGCAATCACGGTGAAGCCTAAAATTGATCGCGAAACTTATCAAGCCTTATCTGCCAAAGTAACAGAAGTCTTAGAAACCAGTCGTAATCAAATTGAACAGTATGGTGTCCATGCGAATAAGCAATTCGATGTTACCTCTGTAATCGGACATAATAAAAATCTAATCAGTTTATTTGAAGTATTGGATTTAAAAGTACCGCAATTATTGCTTAAACAGATTAACCAAATGTTGGACGAGCAATTATCAGAATCCCAGTGGATTGATATTGCAGAAGCGATGATTTTAGTTGAAGAAACGCTAAAACATGCGCAATACGAAGCGGAAGATGTTGCCGATTATCGCAGCGCGATTACGGAACAAAGTGCTTATTCGCGTTCTTTAGAAATTCAAAAATTATTGCGTGACACAGGCGAAATCGCTCGACAATTTTATGAGAGTTTGCGCAAAAGTTTAACCAATATTGAAACGGTTTCAACTGAGCAGCCTTGGAAAGAAGCAGCTTTAAGAACTTCTCATTTTGCTTCTATAGCGCATTTAGTGGGAGAAAAGCATTTATCTGCCGCTTTGAACCAGTTGTCATTGCAATTTGCAGAAATCTCTTTGCAAACATCTGCGAATGCGGATGCTTATCCGGCAGCTATTGATGTCTTGATTGCTGCCGAATATATTTTTAATGATTTGAGCGATACCGCTAAAATCAATCATTCTGACGTAGATTATTTAAAACAAGTATCTGATGCTTTAAATACATTTTACAAGCCTTCAAATCAGGCGAAATCTTTACTGCTTGATTTTATTAAACATGAAGAGAAACTTGAGGAAGCTCAAGTTAAAAATGAAGATGCAGATCTTGCTAATGGTTTAGATGATTTATTAGACGGACTTGATGCTTTAGATTCGCATTTTGACGGTTCGCTTGCTGAGATTGAAAAAGATGTAGAATCTGATCAAGAAGAGGAACTGCCTTCTGCAGTTGCCATTACAGGGCAAGCCAATGAAGATCAGGCAGCTGCCGCAGCAGGCGCCTATCAAGCTTATTTTGCAGGCAAGTCTTTAAATGAGTTATCAACATTAAGCGTGCCGGCAGGAAAAGAAAATTTCCTAGAAAGCCATGACAGTGCCGTCATGGATGATGAAATTCGTGAATTTTTTCTTGAAGAATTAGCGGAGAAGATTCAAGAAATTCGAGATGAATTAGAACCTTGGCAAGCTAATCCTTATGAGCAAGAGCATATTGGCGTCGTACGCCGTGCATTCCATACCATAAAAGGTTCGGGACGCACGGTAGGTTATGAGGCTTTAGGAGAATGCGCTTGGCAGCATGAGCAAATGCTCAATCGGGTGATTGATAAAACCTTTGATGTTAATGCGACCATTCAGAACTTAATTACCGATACGGTTGAATTATTACGTATTCTTACCGTGGGCGAAGATTTTGTCGAGCATCAGCCAGCATTATTAATGCAAGCAAGCTTGGCGGAGCATATTACGAATTATCTGAGCGAGCATAAAGATGCGGATGAGCAAGTGCTTGCCCAATACGCTAATTCTGTTCGTGCAGCATTAACTGATGATGCAAAACATGCACCGCAAATTATAGAGAAAATCACGGGAAAATTAACGGCTGTAGAAAAACAGACTCCTCTTTCCGATTTATCTTCGGCTGAGTCAAATATTATCGGCGAAGCAACAAATACTGTTGCGACAGCTGCCACCATTCCGTCCTCTGGCGATTTTTCTACTGTAGATGAAAAATCTGTCAGCAGTGATGTAAGTCCTAAGTCTGATTCAGTATCTGATATTTCATTTGCCGATGAAAATGATTTGATTAGAACAGCAGAAAATTCTTCTGTAGATGCCGCTGCTGAAAAAGAACCGGCACAGACGTTTTCTCTTGATTTTGCAGATACTGAACGGTCTGAAGAAGCTTCTACAATAGCCGATTTATCTGTGCATTCAAATGAAAAAGCAGGTGAAGATTCCGGTATTTCTTTAGATGTTGATACTAAAGCTATTTCAGATAATGTATCGCAACAGACGAAAGGAGAGGACGCTTTTGTTGATCGCAGTGTAAGTAGTGATATTTCTTCTATTTCTTTAGATGCCGCAGAGAGTGAGGCGGATTTCTTAGCAGATGATATATCCGCAACTGTTGCGCAAGATCAATCAAGTACTCTTTCAGATAATGTAGAACACAAAGAGGAAATCCAAGCTGCAAATACATATGCTTTTGGACAGCCTTTCTATGCCGACAAAACCTTAGCTGATTTAGATAATATTTCATCTGTTGGTGATAAAAATGTAGTGTCTGATCAAGATCAACAAGCTGTAGATCAAGATATCTTAGAGATTTTCCTTGAGGAATTAGACACCACTGTAGAGCAGATCGATCAAACTTTGTCGCAATGGAAAAGTGCTCCGCAAGATAAGGGCTTAGTTGAAGAAGTTCGCCGGGCTTTCCATACGATAAAAGGTTCTGGAAAAATGGTGGGCTATCAAGACTTGGGAGATTTTGCTTGGCAATATGAGCATTTGCTCAATTCCATTGCTGAATCTTATTTTCCAACAAATGATTTAGTTCTAAATGCTGTAGCAGATGCAAATGATTTGCTGAAGATTTTGCGTACAGAAGACGGTTTTAACGAGCATAAAGCTTCTTTATCTCTGCAAGGACAGGTTGCCCATCAAGCGCGCGAGCATTTAATGGCAAGCCCTGAGATGTCTTCTGCAGAACAGGCGGATTTAGCGCGTAATTTATATGCTCAATTTGCTGCCAAGTCTGATTCGGCAGAAACAGTATCTCAAGATACTGTACATGCTGATCTTCAGATTGATAAAGTTACAGCAGCGGAAGAAGACACGATTTCTCAAACAGCCTTGCATGCAGATGTAGATCTGTTTGCAGATGAACAACATTCTATTTCGCAGCCTATTGATGCAAATATCTCTACCTCTATTGATGATTTTTCAAGAGAGCAGCAAGGGTCGCGATCATCAACTGTTTTTGTTACGCAAACGCTTGAATCGGCAGCTGTAGCATCGCCGCAGTCTGTTGCTCAGAAAACTCAAGCGCTGGATGATGCTTTTGAACCGGCGGCAACAGAGCAAAAAGTCGTATCGCCCGCCGCTTATGATGAAGCTATTGTAGAAAAATTAGCTAAAGAAGTCAGTGCGGTAATCGGACATGGTTTGCATAGTATCGATATTCATGATGAAGATGACAAGTCTTTGCTGCGTGATATGGTATCTGCTCGAATTTCTCAGCAAGAGCATTCCTTATCATCCGAGCAGATGGCTTCATTGAGTGCTCAGGTATCGGCGCAATTAGCAGGGAAAGTCACGATAGGCGATTTGTCGGAAATTTTGCCGGCCTCAGCGCTTGATGCGCAGGATTCTGCCGCACCCACGATTAGTGCAAGCGTATCTCATATCGTTGCATCGCCGGAGGCTGTCGCTTATCGCCATATCGCGAATATGCTACAAAGAAGTTTAGCTGCTCAGCCTTTAGATGAAGATGATGAAGCCATTTTAGCGCAGCAATTAGATAAAGAATTCAGCCGCTTGGGGCATTCTTTGGATGATGTGAAAGAACGTGCGGAACTACAGGCGCAATTATCAGCAGCCTTTTCCGGTTCTGCAGCAGATAATCCTGCTTATGAAAAGCTTTTATCTAATGTTTTGTCAAAAGCCGCGGAAAATGCGCTTAGCGATGATAATGTGCGTTTAGATGATGCTGTTATGCAGCGCCTAGTCGCTACGGTATCTCGTATGAGTGATATGCAAACAGATAGCGATGACGTTGAAATCTTAAGAGAACAAATTCAAGCGGCTATTGCTAAGCATACGGCAGATGTTGCACAGCAGGAAGTGCTTGAAGCATCGGTAGCTATCGCATTAAAAGAAAACTTTGCACAAGAATCGGCTGCTTCGGCATTACTTGATGAAGTTTTTGCAGATGAGGATGATTCAGCATCTATTCAAACAAGCGCTGCAACAGATCTTGCAGAGAATGTGATTGAAGATAAGCTGCTTAATACTGAAGTATCATTAGCATCGTCTGTGGAGAAAAGTCAAGCGGTTTCGTTTAGTGAAACAGAAGAGAGCAATGATGCGATTACGGAGTTCTTTGCCGATGCGGATAATGCGGAAGCTCAATTTGCATCGCCGGTAGAATCAAGTCATGTTGCTCCATCAACTGATGCGGCTTTGTCTAGCGGCGAGCAAGGATCAAGTGACGCGATTACGGACTTCTTTGCCGATGCCGATAATGCGGAAGCTCAATTTGCATCACCGGTAGAATCAAGTCATGTTGCTCCATCAGCTGATGCGGCTTTGTCTAGCGACGAGCAAGGATCAAGTGACGCGATTACGGACTTTTTTGCCGATGCGGATAATGCGGAAGCTCAATTTGCATCGCCGGTAGAATCAAGTCATGTTGCTCCATCAGCTGATGCGGCTTTGTCTAGCGGCGAGCAAGGATCAAGTGATGCGATTACGGACTTCTTTGCCGATGCGGATAATGCGGAAGCTCAATTTGCATCGCCGGTAGAATCAAGTCATGTTGCTCCATCAGCTGATGCGGCTTTGTCTAGCGGCGAGCAAGGCTCGAGCGATACGATTACGGACTTCTTTGCCGATGCCGATAATGCGGAAGCTCAATTTGCATCGCCGGTAGAATCAAGTCATGTTGCTCCATCAACTGATGCGGCTTTGTCTAGCGACGAGCAAGGCTCAAGTGACGCGATTACGGACTTCTTTGCCGATGCGGATAATGCGGAAGCTCAATTTGCATCGCCGGTAGAATCAAGTCATATTGCTCCATCAGCTGATGCGGCTTTATCTAGCGGCGAGCAAGGATCAAGTGACGCGATTACGGACTTCTTTGCCGATGCCGATAATGCGGAAGCTCAATTTGCATCGCCGGTAGAATCAAGTCATGTTGCTCCATCAACTGATGCGGCTTTGTCTAGCGGCGAGCAAGGATCAAGTGATGCGATTACGGAGTTCTTTGCCGATGCCGATAATAATGCTGAAGTGCAATTTGCAGATTCGGTAGCAGAAAATGAAGCGCATGAGATGGTAGATGCCTTAATTTCAGAGATTGAATCTCAGTCGGAGGTATCGGTAACAGATGAAGTAAATGCCGGTTTATCTAAAGATGATAAGCAAGATGCGGCTTCAGTTAATGAGATGGATGCTGATGATAAAGCCTTAATGGATGAGATGTTGAGAAATGTTGCTCAAGAATTGGCAGCAGAGCCGGCAGGTTTTTCCGATACGGCTAGCGAAACCTCTTTTGACGATATGCTACAAAATTCGGCTGAATCTCATGATGAGATTGCTTCTTCGTCAGCTGAGCATATTTCTGCAGGACAAAATGTTACAAGAGCAAAAGCTGATAAGGTGGATTATGTAGACAGCAGAAGCGGCGATATCGTTTTCAATTCCTCTGCTTCGAGCGCTACCGGTATTGCCGGCATGACACCTTCTTTAAGTAGTGCCAATGCGCCAAAAGCCAATGCACATTCCGCCAGCCGTTTATCTGATGAATTATCAAAAATCTCTGCGCATCCGAGTTTGGAAAATGCGGTAGGCGCAAAAGAGAGCGAACAGCATCAGTCAAGCGGTTTGGGTAAATTCTTAAATGCTGTTGATAAATTCGAGTCTTTATCACAGCAAGTAGAAGACAATAGTACCCCTGAAATGTTGGACAATTTAATCGAGTCTGTCTACGACATTGAAGATTCTATTGAAGCGGGCAGCGTTCCGGATTGGATTTGGCGGATGTTGGATGCTATTGAGCAGTTATTGTTAGCTCATCGCAACCAAGGTTCCGGTATTTCTTTGAGTGCTGCTTCTATTTTAAGGCAAAGCATTGATTTAATAGAGAACTTTGATGATGATAATAGTGCGGAAGAAGCCATTCAAACAATCAACAGTTTGATGCAAACACGACAAGAATTGGGTATTAGCAATACTCATATGACGCGTGAAATTGCGCCTATCGCGACTTCCGCTCCTGTCAGCCAAAATTGGGACGAATGGATTCCGGATCCTAATCATGGAACGGAATTGGCGGAAACGTTCTTGGATGAGGCGGTGCTTTTATTAGGTAGAAGTCAGTTAGAGGCAGAACGTTGGGATCAAAATCGCGGCAGTATTACACATCTGGATGCTATCCGCCGCGATATGCATACGCTAAAAGGCGGAGCACGTATGTCTGGTTATTTAGCCTTGGGCGATTTGACACATGCCATTGAATCCATGATTGAAAGTCTTGTAGATGGACACAGCGAAGCTAATAACCAAGCAGTTGCGGTATTAAGCGGCGCTTTGTGGCAAGCCATGATTATGTTGGATGCGGTGCGTGACGGATTCCTCCCGCAAACAGATCCTTATATGCTCAATAACATCAATCGCTTCTTAAATTTGCCATTACCTTATCCTGAAGTGGCAGAGCAGGAACTGCGTTTGCGTGAAGCTCAAGCTGAGGAAGAGCTAAGCAAAGAAAATGCGGCATCAATGCAAGAGGCGGCTGTTTCTGCAGCTGAAGAAATACATGAAGCTGAGGAAATGGCAACGGCTTTTGATGAGAATATCGACCCTATTTTGGTAGATATTTTCACTGATGAAGCACAGGAATTGATTGATCAGGCAGAAGCCTTATTTGCTCAGGATTTGAAAAATGAAGCCGTGGTAGAAGAGCTGAAACGCAATATGCATACCTTGAAAGGTGCAGCGCGTTTAGTAGGTTTGACCGCTATTGGCGATACTTCGCATCTGATGGAGTCATTGATTGAACAACTTGCCGATTACAATGAAACCAAAATGCGTCAGGCTAAAAATTTGCTCAATATGGGGCATGAAGCTTTATATGGCATGTTGGATAGCGTTTTACGCAAAGAAATGCCAATTCCTGCAAAATCTTTGAATGAATCTTTGACGATCTTTGCTAAAGAGGGACGTTTTGTGCAGCCGAATGCAGAAGCGCCGGCTGCTGCTGTTGAGTCTGCTACAAGCGATGAGACGCCTGTAGCCAAACAAGCACAAGCAGAGCAGCATCCTCCTGTTCAAGTATCGGATGTCGCCTCTTCTGCAGCAGTAGAACAAGCTCAAGATGCGGCTCCTTCTGCTTCGCCTGAAAACGATGTTAAGGCAGAAAAACCTGCTGAATCGCCACAAGAGAGTGCTCAAAAAGATGCTGCTTCTTCAAGCATTGCTAAAGAAGCGGCGCCGGATCCGTCTATCACCCAAGAAGCCGATAAACCGCAAGCGGCACAAAAAGAATCTCATGCTGCCGAAGCAGAGAAACCGGAAGCACCGAAACCGATTTCAAGCGCTCCTGAAGCGGCAAAATCTGATACGGCGCCGGCGGGAGTGCAGCGTTATGTGCGTGTAGATGCGGATTTGCTCGACGAGATGATTGCAATGGTCGGCGAAACGGCGATTATGCGCTCCCGTCTGGAAAACGTTTCCAGCGAATCGACATTTAACCTAAATGAGCTTACGCGTATTGCTAACCGTATTGATGAACAAATGCGGCGCTTGGATAATGAAACGGAAGCACAAATGCTCTTCCGACGTGAAGCACAGACGAATGATGACGAACATTTCGATCCTTTGGAAATGGACCGTTTTACTGAAATTCAGCAGTTATCACGCCAATTATCCGAAGCGATCAATGACTTGAAAAATGTGCAGGAAACATTGGCGCATGAAAATGCTTTGATACGCAATATTTCTATCCAACAGGGATTTATTCAAAGAGGCATTCAAGATCGTCTGCTAACCACCCAACTGCTGCGTTTTGACGTGAATGAGGCACGTTTGAAGCGTTTAGTGCGTCAAACGGCGAAATCCGTTGATAAGGATATCGAGTTAATTATTGAAGGCGGTCATGTCGAACTTGAAAGACGCTTGATAGAAGAAGTCTTGCCTGCTATCGAGCACATGATTCGTAACTCGGTAGGGCATGGTATTGAAACACCTGCCGAGCGTAAAGCTGCCGGTAAGCCTGCTCAAGGCATCGTCAAATTAACGGTTGCTGCGAAATCTTCAAATGTGGAAATCCGCATTTTAGATGACGGTCGCGGTTTTGATTATGACCGTATTCGCGAGAAAGCGCGCAGCAAAGGTTGGTTGGATGAAAGCAGAGCGCAAGATCAGCATTATCTCAATACCTTGATGATGCGCTCCGGTTTTTCAACAGCGCAAGCCGTAACCCAATTGTCGGGTCGTGGTGTCGGTATGGACGTAGTGAATGAAATGGTTAAGCAACGCCGCGGTCAATTGATTGCAGAATCTATCCCCGGCAAAGGCGCGCAATTTACCATTTTGATGCCGTTTACCATGAGTATTTCCGAAGTACTGTTGGTTGAAGTGGCAGAACAAACTTATGCCGTGCCGATGAACACAGTGGCGGCGATTGCTCAAGTGCCGCGCGAAGACTTGCAACGCAGCCATGCAGGCGAAGAAGTGTATATTCAATACGACGGTATGGATTACCGCCTCTATATGTTGGGTGATTACTTCAAATCCGATGAATATCAATTTGCAATAGATTCGGCGACGGCGCCGGCGCTCTTCATCAATGCCAGCGGCGAACCGACAGCCTTCTATGTGGATCGTGTCGCCAACCGCGTAGAAGTGATTGTGAAGAACGTTAACCGTCAAGTATTGAATATTCCGGGTATTTCCGGTGCAACGATTTTGGGTGACGGTAATGTGATTCCTGTGCTTGAGCCGCTTGATTTGGCTCGCCGCATCGGCAGCTTGAGTCAATACCACAGCAGCGCATCGGCGGAAGAAGCCTTTGTACCGAATATTTTGGTTGTGGATGACTCGGTAACTATGCGTAAGGTATCGACCCGACTCTTAGAGCGTAACGGCTATATTGTCGAATCTGCCAAAGACGGCTTGGATGCGATTGATGTGCTGCAACGCTTTACGCCGGATTTGATTTTGTTGGATATTGAAATGCCGCGTATGGACGGATTTGAGTTTGCCAGCCATGTTCGTCAGAACAGCCAAGTTTCGGAAGTGCCGATTATCATGATTACCTCGCGTACGGGTGATAAACACCGTGAACGGGCGGATCAGATTGGGATTCAAGATTATTTGGGCAAACCATACCGTGAAGACATTTTGATTGAAACTATTGAATCGTTATTGGGAGATAAGGCAAATGACTAATTTAGATGTGGTATTGCTGCCTTGCCGCGGTCAGCAATGGTTATTGTTTCCTCAAGCCGTCGTCGGGCGCGTATATCCTTATGCGCCGACCCTAACTGCCGAAAATGCGAGCGAATTTGTCGTCGGCAGTATGTTGGTGCAAAATGAGAAAATGCCTGTGTTGGATTTTGACTTTGCCGGCACGGAAGACAGCTATGACGGCGTGTATCGCATTTTATTGGTATCGACGATTACCAATCAGTCTATGTATCGCCGCTATGCGGTGATTAGTTATGGCGAGCCGGAATTATTGAATATTCACGAGGAAGACATTCAAACGCTCAAAGGCGGTCATCATCGTTTTATTCCGCAGCAAGTTGCTATTGTAGGGCATGAGAATAAAACGATTTTCCTGCCGGACTTGCCTTTATTCGAAAGCGAACTGAGGATGAGATAATGAATCCCGATTATTTGGATTTTGAGCAGCCGATTGCGGAATTGGAAAAAAAGCTAAGCGAATTACGCCAGTTTAGTGCGGAACGTCCTGAAATGAATTTCAGCGAGGAAATCCAGAAACTAGAAAATAAATCCAAAAGTCTGAGCAAAAGCATTTTTGAAAGTTTGGATGATTGGCAAATCGCACAAATGGCGCGTCATCCTCAGCGTCCCTATACCTTAGATTATCTGCCGCGCGTGTTTAGCGATTTTCGCGAATTACACGGCGACCGCCATTATGCCGATGATGCGGCAATTGTCGGCGGACTGGCGCGTTTGAACGGGCGCAGCGTGATGGTCATCGGGCATGAAAAAGGACGTGATACTAAAGCCAAAGTGAAGCGTAATTTCGGTATGCCGCGTCCGGAAGGTTATCGCAAGGCTTTGCGCCTAATGAAACTGGCAGAACGCTTCCAAATTCCCGTGATTACCTTTATTGATACGCCGGGCGCTTATCCTGGCATCGGCGCGGAAGAGCGCGGACAAAGCGAGGCGATTGCGCGCAATTTATATGAAATGGCCATCCTTGCTGTGCCGACGATTGCCTGCATCATCGGCGAAGGCGGCTCTGGAGGGGCTTTGGCGATTGGCGTGGCGGATAAGGTGATGATGCTGCAATACAGCATGTATTCCGTAATTTCGCCGGAAGGCTGCGCGTCGATTTTGTGGCGCGATGCGGCAATGGCGGCAGAAGCGGCGGAAGCCATGCAAGTGACCTCTAAGCAATTGCAAAAACTCAATTTAATTGATGAAGTGATTGCAGAGCCTTTGGGCGGTGCGCATCGTAATATTGAGGAAATGAGCCATATTCTGCGTGAGACTTTTTCGCGTACTTTGGCGGCACTGGAGCAAGAGGATAAAGCCCTGCGTATGCAAAAACGTTTTGAAAAATTGCGTGCTTACGGGCAATTTAGCGGTGAATGATGATAGCACTAACAAACGTCATGCTTTTGCATGGCGTTTTTTCTTTTCTCATTGTGCGAGCTTAACTGAGCATTTGGATTATGGGGCAGGGGAGTAATCTGCGATGTCCGGATTAGGAGAGGAGTTTTTCGCTTGGCAGGCACAGTACCGCCCGCGGGAATATTTGCTAGCTTGCAGCGGCGGCGTGGACAGCATGGTTTTGCTGCATGAATTGCATGATGCGAAAGCGCGGCTGAGCGCGCCGCTGCGAGTGATTTATATCAATCACGGCTGGCATGAGCAGGCGGCGGCATGGGGCGAGTTGGTGCAGAAAACCGCATACGATTATGGCTTTTCCTGTCAGATAGTGCCGCTGAATTTAGCCAAGCAGGGTAATGCGGAGGCGCAAGCGCGCGAGGCGCGTTATGCGGTATTTGCGCAGACCTTAGCCGAAAGAGGAGTCTTATTAACCGCCCATCATCAGGACGATCAGACGGAAACTTTTTTGCTTAATTTATTGCGTGGCAGCGGTATTGAGGGACTGTCCGCCATGCCCGCCAGACGCGCTTTTGCACAGGGCGAGCATTGGCGTCCTTTATTGATGAGCAGCCGTGCGGATTTGGAACACAGACTTGCCCTTTACGGGCTGAATCATGTCTGCGACGACAGCAATGCGGATGTCCGCTACCGCCGCAATTGGCTGCGGCATGAGGTCTTGCCCTTATTGCAAAGCCGCTATCCGCAAGCGATGGCTTCGATTGCACAATCCGCCGCCCATGTCGCAGAAGCCCGCGGACTGCAAGAGCAATGGCTGGATGGCTTGTTGTCGCAACATCAAACGGCTTTTCCGCTTGCACCCTATCGGGATAAATCTCTAGCGCAACTGGCGATTTTTCTGCGCCGCTGGTTGGTCTTGCAGGCTTTGCCGCTGCCGCCGCGTACGCGTTTGCAGGAGTTTTTGCGCCAAATCGCCGCAGGAGCGGATTATGCGGCGATTGAATATGCCCAAACGTTGCTCTATTACTATGACGATGCGATTTATTATCTGCCGCGGCAAGCGCCTAGTGCGCCGCCGCCTTTTGCCCTAACAACCGATTGGGTGGGTATCGGGCAGCTTGAGGTGCAGGCAGGGCAGGAATTATTGCGCGGCAAAGACTGCCGCTGGGCATTGTATCCGCCGGCGCAAGCCTTTCGCCCTGTCGGGAAAAGGCATGCCAAACCTTTGAAAGAATGGCTGCGTTTGGCAAGAATCGCGCCGCCGCTGCGCCGCCGTCTGCCCTTGCTGTGGGTGGACGGGCAATTGGCTTGGGTAGGAGAATTGGGGGCTGCGGCGGCATTTGCGGAGCTGGTTATGCTATGGCATAGAAAGCCTAATTCTGATACTATTGCGCGGTAAATTCAGCTTGGGATTAGCGATGACAAAATTCATATTTGTAACGGGCGGCGTGGTCTCCTCATTAGGTAAGGGCATCGCCGCCGCTTCTTTGGGCGCGATTTTGGAATCACGCGGTCTGCGTGTCACCATGATTAAGCTGGACCCTTATATTAATGTGGACCCGGGCACGATGAGTCCTTTCCAGCACGGCGAAGTATTTGTAACCCACGACGGCGCGGAAACGGATTTGGATTTAGGGCATTATGAGCGTTTTGTGAATATGCGCGCCACACAATTCAACAATTGCACTACAGGGCGCATTTATCAGGAAGTGATTCGGCGCGAGCGGCGCGGCGAGTTTTTAGGCGCGACGGTGCAAGTCATTCCGCATATTACCGATGCCATCAAATCCTATGTCTTGCGCGCCGCAGAAGGCGCGGATATTGCGATGGTGGAAGTCGGCGGCACGGTCGGCGATATCGAATCCCTGCCGTTTATGGAGGCGATTCGCCAATTGGGCACGGAAGTCGGACGCAGCCGTGCGATGTATATCCATCTGACCTTATTGCCTTATATTTCTGCCGCCGGAGAGTTGAAAACCAAGCCGACGCAGCACAGCGTTAAAGAATTGCGCTCAATCGGCATTCAGCCGGATATGCTGATTTGCCGCGCCGATCGCGAATTGCCCGAAGAAGAGCGGCGCAAAATCGCCCTATTTACCAATGTGTCCGCCGATGCGGTGGTCACGGGCTTGGATGTCGGCAATATTTATGAAATTCCGTTGCTGTATCATCATCAAGGCGTAGATGAGCTAGTTATGCGCCATTTTGCGATTACGGATGCGAAAGCGGCGGATTTGTCGCAATGGCAGCATGTCGTTGACACGATTAATACCATGCAGGAACAAGTTACCATTGCCATGGTGGGAAAATACGTCGATTTGACCGATGCTTATAAATCGCTTAACGAAGCGCTTTTCCACGGCGGCATTCATACGCAGACCAAGGTCAATATCCGCTATATCGATTCGGAAGATTTACACCAAAAAGGCACGCATTTGCTGGCGGGCGTGGATGCCATCGTCGTTCCCGGCGGCTTCGGCAACCGCGGCATCGAGGGCAAATTGCTGGCGGTGCAATATGCGCGCGAAAACAAAATCCCTTATCTAGGTATTTGTCTGGGCATGCAAATTGCCGTGATTGAATATGCGCGCAATGTTCTAGGTATTGAAAAAGCGGGCAGCACGGAATGGCAGGACGACAATCTCGAGCCGGTCATCGCTCTGGTCGCACAATGGGTCAACGAGCGCGGCGAGAAAGAGCATCGCGATGCGCAGGCGGATTTAGGCGGCACGATGCGTTTGGGCACATTGCCGGCAAAATTGAAATCGGGCAGCAAAATCGCGCACATTTACGGCGGCGAATTGATGAACGAGCGCCACCGCCACCGCTATGAAGTCAATACCCACTATGAAAAACGCCTGGAAGAAGCTGGGCTGAAAATTTCAGGCCGCTCGGCGGACAACGGTTTGGTGGAAGTGGTGGAAATTCCCGAGCATCCTTTCTTTGTCGCTTTACAATCGCATCCGGAATTCACCTCGACCCCGCGCAAAGGGCATCCGCTCTTTACGGCATTTGTGCAGGCGGCTAAACAGCATCAGGAGCAGAAAGCATGAAATTATGCGGTTTTGAAGTTGGTAATCGGCAGCCCTTTTTCCTCATTGCAGGCACTTGCGTGATTGAATCTGAGGCGATGACCATGTCCACAGCGGAAACGCTGAAAAAAATCACGCAGGATTTAGGCATTCCGTTTATTTATAAATCCTCTTTCGATAAGGCGAACCGTTCCTCCGGCAACAGCTATCGCGGCTTAGGCATGGCGAAAGGCTTGGAAATTCTGGCGAAAGTTAAAGCGGAATTGGAATTGCCGGTGCTGACGGATGTGCATGAATACACGCCCTTAGACGAAGTGGCGGATGTGGTCGATGTCTTGCAAACCCCAGCATTCCTATGCCGGCAAACCGATTTTATTACCAATGTTTGCCGGCAAGGCAAGCCCGTCAATATTAAAAAAGGGCAGTTTCTCGCTCCTTGGGATATGCAGCATGTGGCGGAAAAAGCCAAAGCAACCGGTAATCAGCAGATTATGCTGTGTGAGCGCGGCGCCTCTTTCGGTTATAACAATCTGGTTTCCGATATGCGTTCGCTGGCGGTAATGGCGGGTTTTGATTGTCCGGTCGTTTTTGACGCCACCCATTCCGTCCAATTACCGGGCGGGCAGGGCGCTTCTTCAGGCGGTCAACGCGAATTCGTGCCGGTGTTGGCACGGGCGGCGGTGGCGGTCGGCGTAGCGGGACTCTTTATGGAAACCCATCCCGAGCCGGAAAAAGCCTTATCAGATGGTCCGAACGCCGTGCCTTTGGCAGAGATGCAAGCCTTATTGAGCAGATTGCAAGCCTTTGATGCGGTAGCGAAAAGCCTTTAAAGATTTTTTACATAGGAGAAAGACAATGAGCGTAACGATTGAAAAAATCCAAGCGATTGAAATTTTAGACTCACGCGGTAATCCTACCGTTCAAGTCATTGCCCAATTGAGCGATGGTGCGGTCGGCAAAGCCGGCGTGCCTTCAGGTGCTTCTACCGGTTCGCGCGAAGCCTTGGAAATGCGCGACGGCGACAAAGCGCGTTATTTGGGTAAAGGCGTGAAAAACGCGGTGGCAAACGTCAATGAAAAATTTGCGCCGGCGCTGAAAGGCAAATCGATTGACGATTTGGAAGCCTTAGACAAAATCATGCTGGACATGGACGGCGATGCCTTTAAGAAAAACTTGGGCGCAAACGCCATCTTAGGCGTGTCTTTAGCCTTAGCCCATGCCAAAGCCGCCAGCGTGAAAAAACCTTTGTACGAAGTGCTACACGTAACAAATGACTACGTTCTGCCGGTGCCGATGATGAACATCATCAACGGCGGCGAGCATGCCGACAACTCCGTCGATATTCAAGAATTCATGATTATGCCGGCGGGATTTGATTCTTTCAGCGAAGCCTTGCGCGCCGGTGCGGAAATTTTCCACACCTTGAAAAAAGTATTGAACGACAAAGGTTTGAATACTGCAGTCGGCGATGAAGGCGGTTTTGCCCCTGATTTGCCTTCTAACGAAGCGGCTTTTGAAGTGATTATGCAGGCGATTGAAAAAGCAGGCTATAAAGCAGGCGAGCAAATTTATCTGGCGATGGACGCCGCTGCTTCCGAGTTCTACAAAGACGGCAAATACGTGCTGGCTTCCGAAGGAAAATCTTACACTTCAGCGGAATTCGTGGATTATTTGGCGGGTCTGTGCGAGCGTTATCCGATTGTATCGATTGAAGACGGCTTGGACGAAAGCGATTGGGAAGGCTGGAAATTGCTTACCGAAAAACTGGGCGGCAAAGTGCAATTGGTCGGTGACGATTTATTCGTAACCAATACTAGCATCTTGAAAGAAGGTATCGACAAAGGCATTGCCAATGCGATTTTGATTAAGCCGAACCAAATCGGCTCGCTGCAAGAAACCATGCAGGCCATCAAAATGGCAAATGATGCCGGCTATGCTGCGGTCATTTCGCACCGCTCCGGCGAAACCGAAGACACCACGATTGCCGACATCGCTGTAGCCACGACGGCGACCCAAATCAAAACCGGTTCTCTCTGCCGTTCAGACCGCGTTGCGAAATACAACCGCTTGCTGACCATTGAGGCTGAATTGGGTGAAAAAGCCAAATACGGCGGCAAAGCGGCTTTATTGGGCAAAATCAAAAACTAAGATTTTGTGAAAAAAAGCCGACGCTTTATCACGTTTGTCTTGTTGGCGGCGATTGCCGCCGGCTTGGCGGCGTTTAATTATTACCTTTGGCGACTGCAAGAAAGCAAGCGCCAACATATCTTCGGGCTTGAAACCCAAGTGCTTTGGCACGAAAAAGAAAATCAGCAATTGCAGGCGCGCAATCAGCGCAAAGCACAAGAAGTGGAAACCCTGCGTTCGCCGGAATCGTTTTTTATTTACGAAGAAAAAGCGCGCAAGGAATACGGCATGATCGGCGAGAACGAAACCTTTTTTATGCTGCGCGATGTCGACATCGGCCATATTGCCGATATTCAAGGCTTGCCCGATATGACGGACAATCCGCTGGGCGCCGAAATGGTGCGCGACAGCAGTGCCGTGCCGACAGCCGGTATCGACAGTATCCGCTTGGAATCAGTGGGCGAAGATGTGATTATGGCGCCTGATGTGCAGCCTGCCTCTGCCGCAGAGTCGCTTGAAAATTTGCCGGAGCCTGTTTTGCAGCTCGAGTCTTTACAAAGACCTTAAATCTCTATTTATCAATCCGTTTGCGGATTTTTCGCTTTCTAATTTACCTTATTTAACGGATAATTCGGCTTTCACAGCATCTGTCATTAAGGATTTCTTATGCAATTAAGCCTTCAATTACCGCCGGCAGCGGCGCATTCCTATCCCATTTTGATTGAATCGGGTCTGTGGCGGCAAGCCGATGTGTGGCGGCAATTGGCGCCGCATCGCCAAGTCTGCATTGTGAGCAATCCCTCGGTTGCGCCTTTGTATCTTGCGCAGATTAAAGCCGCTTTGGGCGATAAGGAAATCATTGAAGTGCTGATACCCGATGGCGAGCAGTATAAAAATCTCGAAGAATATGCCAAGGTGTTGGATGCCTTGATTGCGCACCGCTTCGGGCGCGATGCCTTGATTATCGCCTTGGGCGGCGGCGTGGTCGGCGATTTGGCGGGCTTTGCCGCGGCAAGTTATCAACGCGGTATGGATTTTATTCAATGTCCGACCACTTTATTGGCGCAGGTGGATTCCTCCGTCGGCGGCAAAACAGGCGTCAATCATCCCTCGGGCAAAAACATGATCGGCGCTTTTCATCAGCCGCTTGCCGTTTTGATTGATATCGATACCTTGAACACGCTGCCGGCACGCGAATTTTCCGCAGGTTTGGCGGAAGTGATTAAATACGGCTTGATTAACGATATTGCGTTTTTCGAATGGCTGGAAAGCAATATCGGCGGCATTATGGCGAAGGATAAAAAGCTCTTGATTAAAGCGATTGCGCATTGCTGTCAAAACAAAGCCGATGTCGTCTGCGCTGATGAAAAAGAGCATGGGCAGCGCGCCCTGCTCAATTTGGGGCATACTTTCGGACATGCTTTGGAGTCCATCAGTCTTTACCGTTTATGGAAGCATGGGGAAGCGGTGGCAATCGGCATGCGTATGGCGGCGGAATTGGCGCATTTGCGCGGCGAATTAAAGGCATCAGAATTGACACGCATTATTGCCTTATTGCAGGCGGCGCAATTGCCGATTGATATGGACGAAGAATTTAGCGTAGAAGAGGTGTATAATGCCATGTTTTTGGATAAAAAAGTACGCAGCGGCAAATTGCGCTTGGTTGCCATGAGCAGTTTGGGACAATGCCGCATTGACGATGAGATTCCCGCCGAGCAAATTCTTGCCGCCATCCGCCTTGCAGGAGTACGCCATGACTAAAGATGAGATTAAGCTTGCCTATACGCAAGCCATGCAATGGGTGCAGGAAGCGGGTGATTATCTGCGCCAAGCGATGCAGGAAGGATTTAGCGTCAATCATAAGGCTGACGCCCATGATTTGGTGACGACGCTGGATATTGAGATTGAAGAGCGGCTGAGTCAAGCCATTCGCCGCCATTATCCCGAGCACCGCATTTGCGGCGAAGAAAGCCAAAGCAGCGGCGCTACTCAGTTGAGCGAATTGGCCGGTGCGGTGTGGTTTATCGACCCGATTGACGGTACGATTAATTTTGTCAAACAGCAACGCGATTTCGGCATTATGCTGGCTTTATATATCGACGGCAAAGCCAGTTCGGGATTATTTACGATGTGATGCGCGATGATTTTTATCATGCTTCCTGCGGCGAGGGCGCTTATCTCAACAGACGGCGTATAGCGCCGCCACCTGATGCCCGATTGGCAGACAGCATCGTGATTCTCGAAAGCGGCGCAATTAAGCGCAATGATCCTTTAAGCCGCTATGCCTTAGAGCATTGTTTGAGTGCACGCGTGGTCGGCAGCACGGCTATTCTTACGGGCATTATTGCCGGCGGACGTGCCGCCGCCTTTATCAGCGTGCGGCAAATGCCTTGGGGTATCGTTCCTGCAATTGCCATTTTGGGCGAGCTGAATATCCACATCACGCAACATGACGGCAGCCCCATGTCTTTATTGCAGGGCGAAAACTGCCTGATTGCGCAGGAACAAGTACATCAAGAAATGTTGCGGTAATGCTTGGTGATTATAATGATGGGAATCGCGCCGATTAGGGCGCGCTTTTTTTTGGGAGAAGAGAAAAATATGTGGCTGTATTTATTAGCAATGATAGTGGGATTAAGCGTGTTGGTGTACAGCGCCGATGTCTTTATTGACGGTGCCAGTCATTTGGCTAAGAAATTTCATGTGCCAAAAGTTATTATAGTCAAGGAAATCAAAAAGAGTTACAAATCCACAAGAAGTAAAAGAATAGTTTATCGATGCAATTTAATCGCCAATCCTTGCGTTTACGTTTAAGCCAAGCCCACATTTTCTCGATTGGGTTCAGATCCGGACTGTATGGCGGCAGCCATAAAATATGATGTCCCGCATCTGCAATAAGCTCTTGGGTATCCTGTCTTTTGTGAAAGCTGGCATTGTCCATAATAATGACGCTGTTTTCAGGCAATTGTGTTAACAGCAATTCTTCTACCCAACAATGAAATACATCACTATTAATACTGCAATCGTAAAGCCCTACCGCAAACAACTTGTTCTTATGTATTGCCCCAATAGCATTGCTTTGATTCTTGAGTTGCCAGTTGTACTTTCCTAAACAAGGACAGCCTTTGTGGGAATAGCCGTAAGCTCTGTTCTCATGAGATTTAAAGCCGCTTTCATCTAAGTAAATCAGGGTTCTGCCTTCAGCTTCAAATGCCGCTAACTGCTTAAGAAATAATAGGCGCTGTTGTTTGTCTGCTTTCGGATGAATTAAGGTCTTTTTTTTCGAGTAATGCCGACACGTTTTAATGCTATGGCAATAGCTCTGTCGCTACAGTTAAAGCGTCTTGCCCGTTCATAGCAATAGTCATCAGGATAAGCTTGGACGTCAGCCATTAAAGCTTCATTATCGATTTTTGCCGGTTTGCGTTCGTACTTCTTGCGTTCTATGCTTTTCTTCCAACGTTGAATAGTTGTTGCGCTGAGTCGATATTCTTCAACAAGCTTTCTGTAGCTATGACCTGATGCCAGCTTGTTCAATATCATTTGTCTGTAATCTTTTGAGTATGCCATAAGTTTTAGTGTAACTGTTTTTTGATTCCTTGACTATATCGGCATGTTTATTATCGGCGTGGGCACCTCGGCACCCGAGATGGTGGTGTCTGTTTTATCTGCAATGGAAGGCAGTTCGGGTTTGGCACTGGGCAATGCCTATGGTTCCAATGTCGTTAATATTACTTTGGTACTGGGATTGACTGCCGTCATCAGCCCTTTATTTATTCAGCCGACAGTGGTTAAAAAAGATTTTATTTGGCTGTTTGCGATAACGGCGCTTGCTTTATGGCAATTATGGGATAAGCAGCTTAGTCGTTTTGAAGGTTTTATCTTATTGTTTGTATTATTTGTTTTATTAACGCAGCAATTTATAGAAGCCAGAAAATCGGCTAAAGACAGCGCTGCCGCCTTGGCAGAAGAGGAACTGTCGCAATTGCAGGAAATTAAAATACCGCTTGCTTTGGCAAAACTAACGGGCGGATTGATTGCCTTGATTATCAGTTCGCGCTTGATTGTATGGGGTGCGGTAGAACTGGCGCAGCTTTGGGGTTTATCTGAATTGATTATCGGTTTGACGATTGTTGCGATCGGTACTTCTTTGCCCGAATTGGTCTCATCTGTTATGGCGGCAAGGCGCGGCGAGCATGAAATGGCTTTAGGGAATGTAATCGGTTCTAATATTTTTAATACCTTAGCGGTGGTTGGTTTGGCGTCGGCGATTTCGCCTTTTAACATTGCTCCTGAAATTTTGCGCCGCGATATTTTTGTGATGGTGGCGCTTACGGTCTTGTTATTTGTGCTGTGTTTGTGGGCTTTGCGCAATGGCGGACGTATGGGCAGAAGTGCCGGTGCCATATTAACAGCTTCGTTTATTGTCTATACGCTGTGGTTATTACATGATGCTTTGACTTAAAGGTTTATCTGTTTGAAAAATAATTATAAGTTTATGTAAGGTGTTTTGCTGCAATGCAACATAAAAATCTCGAGTAATGAGCAAAGGGACATTTTAGGTGCTGTTTTCGAGTTCTTTAGCCCTAAGGGACAAAATAGGTGCTATCTAGCGTTTTTTAAGCAAAATAATCTTTTATAAACTTAACCTTATTGTCCTTTCCCATGCCACAATGACAAGCTAAAAGTCTTTTCAGATCACCAAATTTTCCTTCAAGCAAATTGGTGGTTTTTGGCAGGTTTAACTCCGGATAATCTTCAAAGGTAAAAAGCCAATGCAGATTGCGCCTCAGACTGTTATAAGCACTTCTTAAACGTTTGTGCCTATAGTGTGATTTACCTGTTTCGGGATTTGAGCTACGTTCGTTGAGAAAGTCTTTATGCTGCTTATGCCAGTTATTCAAATGCTCTTCAAATGCCGCTTTGCTGCTGTTTTTTAGGCTTAAGGCAAGTTGTTTTAAATCTACTGCCGCTGCTGTTTGAGGTTTTCTTGTCAGATAACGGTTAATGGTTTTGACTTGGTGGAATTGACAAAGCTGTATGGGAATATCGGGAAATAATGAGGTTAATCCTCTTCTGCCATCGCAGATAATACTCTGAATATGTATTCCTTTTTCTTGTAGCTCTCGTATGGCTTGTCGATACAATGCATTGCTTTCTGATTTAACCTCGCTGACCGATAAGGCTTGTCGGCTGATGCTGTCATACAGCACCATCACACCAAATTTACGTCCAAAGTAGGTAGTATCCATGATGATATTGACTGATGAAAAATGCCGTTGTTCAGGCTCTCTAAGTTGGGCTTGTTTGAGATATCTAGCAATGGTTTTACGGCTGCAGGAAAAACGTTGGGCGAGCTCTTGCATGCTTTGTTTGCCGCTACTATAAAGTGTCCACAACTCTTGAGGGTTAAGACGCTTTTTGCTGCTAAAACGCTTACCGCATTGCCGGCATTTGTATCGTTGCTGATGATTTTGTCTGCCGTCTTTTTTGACCTGTTTTGAGCCACAGAAAAAGCATTTTTTGTGTTCAAAGCTTTTGACCTCGCTAAAAGCCTTACAGAATAAGGTTTTTCAAACTTTTTAGCACCTAAAATGTCCCTTTCCCCCGAGTAATTGTATTTTTGTAACATATTGTTTTTATATAAAAACAAGCAGTGAATAAAAATTCATTATTTTTTATCAAAATTACTTGACGCAGTGCAGCAAACTGCCTATAATGCGCCCCAACATCATCGATGTTATCTCCTCTATATCCTCCTTTGGTGGTTGTTGGCCGAGTCGTTCGACTCGGCTTTTTTTATTCTGCATTTCCTGCCGCGGTTTTACTGCTTTACAATACCGCTTCCCGATAAGATTAATGGTCTGTCGGATATTCGATGAGAACGAGTAAGGAGTAGAGAATGAAACAAGCCACACAATTACTACATGCGGGCTATTCGCCTGATCCAAGCACGAAAGCCGTTGCGGTGCCTTTATATCAAACCGCAAGTTATGCCTTCGATAATACGCAGCACGGCGCGGATTTATTTAATCTTGAAGTGCCGGGTAATATTTATACGCGCATTATGAATCCCACCACCGATGTCTTGGAGCAGCGTTTGGCGGCAATAGAAGGCGGTATTGCCGCCTTATGTCTTGCCAGCGGTATGGCGGCGATTACTTATGCCATTCAAACCGTGGTAGAGGCGGGCGATAATATCATCGCCACCAAAACCTTGTATGGCGGCACTTTCAATTTATTTTCCCATAGCTTGCCCAAGCAGGGGATTGAAGTGCGTTTTATCGATGCAGATGCGCCTGAGCAAATTGCCCAATATGCGGATGCGCGTACCAAATTAGTTTTTGCCGAAAGTATCGGTAATCCTGCAATGAATGTATTGGATATTCCGGCTTTTGCCGCTGCGGCGCATGAGCAGCAATTGCCTTTGGTGATTGATAATACGGTAGCCAGTCCCGTTCTATGCCGTCCGCTGGCTTTGGGAGCGGATATTGTGATTGAATCTTTAACCAAATATATCGGCGGACACGGTACAAGTATCGGCGGCGCCATTATTGACGGCGGGCATTTTGATTGGACTCAAAGCGAGCGTTTTCAGGTCTTAAATACGCCGGATACTGCTTATCACGGTGTGAATTACACAGAGCATTTCGGTAAGGCGGCCTATATTGCGCGTGCGCGCGTCGCGCCTTTACGCAATATGGGAGCGGTAATCAGCCCTTTTAATGCTTTTTTAATTCTGCAAGGTTTGGAAACTTTGGCTTTGCGTATGGACAGACATTGCGAAAACGCTCTGAAAGTAGCGCAATTTTTACAGCAGCATCCGCAGGTGGCATGGGTAAATTATGCAGGATTGTCAGACAGTTCTTACCACGACTTGATTGTACGCGACTTTTCCGGCAAAGCTTCGGGCTTGCTAAGTTTCGGCATTAAAGGCGGTATGGCGGCAGGAATAAAATTTATCGATGCTTTGCAATTATTTACCCGCTTAGTCAATATTGGTGATGCCAAATCTTTAGCGACGCATCCGGCAAGCACCACGCATCGTCAGTTAAACGAGCAGGAGCTTGCCGCCGCAGGCGTGAGCACAGACATGCTGCGTTTGTCTATCGGGATTGAAGATATTGAGGATTTGCTGACGGATTTAAGGCAGGCATTGGCTGCAGCGGAAGTTTAATCATTCAAACGGCTTGAATTTACAATCCAAGTGCAAAAAAAGAAGCATTCATAATAGAGTATCATTTTGTTCCCCAACAAAAAAGACTCTAAAATGAACGCTTCTTACCGACATCCTACACTTTCAGAACGGGAAAGCATAATGATTCTGCTCGCTCAAGGCAAAAAACAGTCCGAGATTGCCCGACAATTAGGGCGGAGCTGCAGCACCATTTCCCGTGAGCTAAAAAGGCATGCACTCAAAGTATATCGAGCGAGTTCGGCGCACAGCAGCTATCAAAAGCATCGGAAAAAGTGCAAAGCGATACCCAAATTATAGTCTCTTAACTTCAAAATGAGATTATTCTAAGCGCTTCTCCTGACAAAATGTGTATCTCTAAGTCTCATTTTGAAGTTAAGGTACTATAAAACGGGCGGAATATCGTCATTTGCTGCAAAGCAAGGTGTTGGACGGCAAGTGGTCGCCCGAACAGCTCAGCAAGCGCTTAGAATTTGAACAATCTGATTTATCAATCAGTTTCAATACAATTTACCGCGCGATTCATCAAGGTTAGCTAGATATCGGTGAAGGCAAAGCAAGCCGAAAATTACGCCATAAAGGCAGAACAAGACGGAGAAAAAATCATCTTGAAAAGCGTGGAAAAATCACGATTTCGCACACATTGGAGGAACGCCCGATTTCAGCGCAAAACCGCAGCCATTTCGGACATTAGGAAGCGGATACGGTATTGGGTGTCGCAGGCGGTGCCTGTTTGCTTACTTTGACGGAACGCAAAAGCCGTTTTGAGTTGGTGAAAAAGATTGCAGGCAAAAAAGCATTGTTGGTGAAAGAGGCGATGATATGTAAGGCGCGGCGCATTTTTGCATTTTCCGCGCATTAATTTTGCATTGCTGCAAATAAAAGACGCGCAAAAACTATACCCCAAACTCAGTATAAACCACCGCCGGCGCTTCGCCCAGCACCTCTTTTGTCGCCACATCGTAATAGACGGTTTTCCCGTCTCGGCGCTGCCGTGCAAGATAACCTCCGTGCCGTTGGGCGTTTGTGCCACTAGCACACCACCACCGCGATTGCCCGTGATTTTTGCCGTGGCGCGTGGGTGAGCGGCAAAAAGCTGATTAAACTGCTGATAAAGGTTCATGCTATATTCTCTTGTTTTTTATAGGCTTCTAGGGCGGCGATAAATAAGGCATTATTTGCCAAGCCTTGCTCTGTGGCGATACGCTCGAATTCCTCGACGACGGCTATCGGCAGTTTAAAGGCTTTTAGCTTGACATCTCGCCGTGCATCGCTTTCTGCCTGTATTTGATTGCGTGTTTTTGCCATTTGCTTTTCCCTGTGTTTTTGTTATGATTTGGAGAACAGAGGCGGCTGCCACCGCCCCTGTTTTACTACACTACCAAGCTGGTACGCTTAGTAGGAGTAAGAGGATGAAAACTGTGATTTTCATCTTTATCTCCAGTCAGCCCCCATCGAAAGCTGGGGGTTTACTTTATCAGCGCCTTGCTGATGCGCATATTATAGGTTATCCTACTAAATGAAGCAAGTATTTACTTGCTTTTTCTTTGTTATTTATCCAAATATCTATCTAAAATAACAGTTTGCCACAGATAATACTGCTTACACCGCATAAATTACGGTCAATTACGCCGGACAGAGGCAAGGAATTTGCCAAACATAGTTTAGTTACGCAAGCATTAGGCGCAGCCTTTTATTTCCCCGAGCCGCATCAGCCGTGGCAAAGAGGTACAAATGAAAATACAAACGGGTTGCTCAGGGAGTTTTTCCCCAAGCAACAGGATATAAACCGGTGGAGCGATGATTATATTCAATCGGTCGTCGACAAATTAAATCTACGACCGAGAAAGTGTTTAGGCTGGAAAACACCTTATTAAGTTTACTTTAAAAAAGTATTGCACTTGGTTTGATAATTCAAGAGTTAAAATTCTCAAACCCTTATCCGAGCCTTTATGATATAAGGCACGTACAATCGTATTGGGAAATAACCGGCGTACCGCCAAGCGCATTTGATGGCTGTGTCCCAATGGCGCAAACCATTGAATCAGCCAAATATTGTCGCCACAGTTCCAATCGCTGTTGTCGCGCAAATGGCGGTCGGTTTGATACAAAGTTATATTCATATCAAAAACCAAAAAAAAAAGATATTTATGATGATAGACAGCCTGAAAAGGAGTTAAGGGTGCTGTGGTTATGTTGCACGGACAACGAGTGTTCACGCTATGCTTTCTAGTGATTCAGGATAATCACAATTAATATAAATACCTGAATTTTAATTTTTTTGAGACAATATAATCAATATCGTCTCTATTTATATAACCAGCAGCTTCTTTTATTTCAATATTATCTAATTTACCGTTCATTACAGGTAAAGACCCATAAATAATAAATTTATTTCTCAAAGTTTTTTTACTAATTAATATATCATCTTCCATAAGTAATTCAGCATAATTTTTCGCTTTTGTTTGAAATCTAAACAATATTTTTCCTGTGTAAATTCTTGCATATGTAGGAGAATTTATACCACAATTTTTGCATAGATGAACAATAGAAATACATTGTCCATCTATGCAATAATGAGCCAGTTTTTGTTGGTCAAGATAACGGCAATATATATAATACATACTGCAAAATATTATCACCAATAATGTAAAACTTATTTTTAGGATATATGTTTTACGATACCATATCGTATGGTATATACCGTATATTGCAAGAAATATCGGAATAAGTATTAGTAATAAAGAGGAAAAAATGACTAAATTATTAACGAATTCCATTAAATATCTCTCCAATACTTGGTATATTATTAGGAACTATATATTTTATGTTATCTTTTATCCATATTCTTTGTTGTCCTAAGTCGTAACCATATTTACTTTTATAGTATTGATACGGTAATTCACCATACATAGGAGCAGAACCATAAGTTTTATCAGTAAACACATTTAATAAAACTCCTGTCTTACCACCCTGTTGTAATGCTCCACTGGCTTGTTGAAATTCAGGGCAAAGGGACATTTTAGGTGCTGTTTTCGAGTTCTTTAGCCCTAAGGGACAAAATAGGTGCTATCTAGCGTTTTTTAAGCAAAATAATCTTTTATAAACTTAACCTTATTGTCCTTTTCCATGCCGCAATGACAAGCTAAAAGTCTTTTCAGATCACCAAATTTTCCTTCAAGCAAATTGGTGGTTTTTGGCAGGTTTAACTCCGGATAATCTTCAAAGGTAAAAAGCCAATGCAGATTGCGCCTCAGACTGTTATAAGCACTTCTTAAACGTTTGTGCCTATAGTGTGATTTACCTGTTTCGGGATTTGAGCTACGTTCGTTGAGAAAGTCTTTATGCTGCTTATGCCAGTTATTCAAATGCTCTTCAAATGCCGCTTTGCTGCTGTTTTTTAGGCTTAAGGCAAGTTGTTTTAAATCTACTGCCGCTGCTGTTTGAGGTTTTCTTGTCAGATAACGGTTAATGGTTTTGACTTGGTGGAATTGACAAAGCTGTATGGGAATATCGGGAAATAATGAGGTTAATCCTCTTCTGCCATCGCAGATAATACTCTGAATATGTATTCCTTTTTCTTGTAGCTCTCGTATGGCTTGTCGATACAATGCATTGCTTTCTGATTTAACCTCGCTGACCGATAAGGCTTGTCGGCTGATGCTGTCATACAGCACCATCACACCAAATTTACGTCCAAAGTAGGTAGTATCCATGATGATATTGACTGATGAAAAATGCCGTTGTTCAGGCTCTCTAAGTTGGGCTTGTTTGAGATATCTAGCAATGGTTTTACGGCTGCAGGAAAAACGTTGGGCGAGCTCTTGCATGCTTTGTTTGCCGCTACTATAAAGTGTCCACAACTCTTGAGGGTTAAGACGCTTTTTGCTGCTAAAACGCTTACCGCATTGCCGGCATTTGTATCGTTGCTGATGATTTTGTCTGCCGTCTTTTTTGACCTGTTTTGAGCCACAGAAAAAGCATTTTTTGTGTTCAAAGCTTTTGACCTCGCTAAAAGCCTTACAGAATAAGGTTTTTCAAACTTTTTAGCACCTAAAATGTCCCTTTGCCCGAAATTCATCAAAAGTTTTTCCATTAACAGCAGCATTCATACCTGCTAAGATGTTTCCAGCATCTCTCAATGAAATATATTTACCCTGAAATAAAAATCCATGATATGAACCAGCACCAGGATAATTGCTTTTTATATCGTATTCTCCTCCTGGAAGACTTTTTCTAGCAACAGTAGTATCCCATTGACCCCATGCTTTATCATTAAGTTGATAGATATATGGTTCTATATTTTCCCCAAAATGTATGATACCAAAAGATTTCCCTGATTCTGGACTAGTAAATGAGTCCTGCCACATTACTTGACCTACAACTTTTTTGGGTGAATTATACAATTCATCAAAGTCTGTCAAATTAGGACAATTATTTCTAGCAATAGGGTAGCAAACATAATCATATTGATAGATATTGTAGTCATCATTAGGAATATTACGGATAACTACCCCGTTTTTATCAACATAAAGGCTATTATTCTCCACCGCACTTTGCGCATTCAGGCTGCCTTGCGCTGCATCTGTTGCGCTGTTGCCCACTGCTGCACCCGTAGCTGTACCCAATAAATTTGTAATCGCTGTTACAGTCTCTTTCTCTTCTGCCGTTAAGTCGCTGCCTTTGTCTTTGCCATATAACCATTTACTGATGTAAGGCGCAACCGCCTCCGCACCACCTGCACTCAATGCGCCTGCTAGGGCGTTATTGTCTCCTGCTGCTGCAACCGCTGCGCCCAGTATCGCATGGGCCAGCACATGAGCAGCTTGTTGTTTTTCTGTTAATTTGCCATCAGCATTATCTTTAGCTAATTCTTTGAATTTTTGACCAATTTCATATGAAATCATCGGCGAAACAGTCGCTGCTGCAATACCTACGCCACTTTGCGTAGGCGCACTTAAGCCTGTAGCAATCATGTTCACTAAAACATTGCCATACCAACTACGCTTGCCGGTATCCTTTATGAAAATATTTATGATTTAAATATAACAGAAAAGATGAATAATTATTTTCTAACATTATCGTTGGATAATGATTATTTTCATAATAAAAATCTTGCAATTCCTCATTATTGTTAATAGATATTAATTCCTTTTTTATTTCATTTAAAATATTCTCCCCACAATAATCAATATATTCAATTGATTTATACCAATCTAATAAATCATCGATTGTATTAAAATTAGAAATCCATATATATTCTTCAGCACCATAATCTACAGCAATCTTGACTAATATTTTATTGTCATTCATAGTTACCATTTTATACCACCTTCATCTTCAATAAATTTGTTGATATATTTAGTTGTTCTTTTTGCATCTCTAGTATTCGGAAATATGGTTCCACCCATCGGATTTAAGGGATCAATAATTAAAATATCTTTTTTATCAGGAGATAGATATATAGTTTTGCCTGAATTAACAGATATTTTTTGCCCTGACATAACATATTCTATTTTATTGTATAATTGAACGTCAGTTAAATTAGCATATCTATCGCTACGTACAGTTCTTATTTTTTCAAAAATTGCAACTTGAGGCGCTTTCGTCAAAACGTTATCAGAAAGTTTCAATGCTTTTGTAGCTTTGCTTAATTTTCCAACAGGTACTAATTCCGTTACATTTGTTGGAATAAGTAATTCACCTGTTGCATAGGCCATCGCACCAACTGCTGCTTTAGGATTTACTCCTAAAATTTCATATCCACCAGAAGTTGCCCAGGCTTCAATTGCATCATCTAATTGAGATTTATATTTCTTCGTGAGTTCAATATCTCCTTTTTTGTAAGCATCAATCAAACCATCAAGAGCTTCTCTAGACTTTGTATCTAAATACTTTCTTGCATCGCCTAATTTTTTTAAAGCATCTTCTTTTAATCCATTATTCTGCACCGCATTTTGTGCTAATCCACCCGACACAATGACATCAGCACCACTATTTCCTACGGTCGCACCCATCGCAGAACCAGCCATTCCTAATATGGCACTAATCGTTTGTTTTTGTTTTGATGTTAGTTTATCGGCATCAGACGTTCCATACAAAAATTGACTTACTTTAGGTGCTAATACTTCTGCACTACCTGCTGCCAAACCTGCACTTAAAGCATTATTATCGCCTGCTGCTGCAACTGCTGCCGCAACCACTCCTTGAGCAACACCATGTAAAACCGTACCTTCATATTCATGTAATGCACCACCTGTTTTAAACAGTTCGCCAACCTTTTGCGTTACCAATGGGCTAGCAGTTGCAATCAGGTTACCTGAAACACTGTTGCTTGGCGTACTTAAACCTGCTGCAACGCTATCTAATACAAAGCCAATGCCATTAAGTTGCGCCACTTTCGCATCATATTCTGCTTGGGTGATTTCACCAGCATCTAATTGAGCTTTCGCCGTATCATGAGCTTTGTTAATTTCAGCTTTAGCAGCTTGGCGATTTTGGTTAAATGCCTGTGTTACTTTAACTTGCAAATCCAACTCGTTTTGCACCGCTTCTTGGTCAAATACGTTGTTCAGGCTGCCTGAATGTGCTTGTGCCGTTTCAGTTGCCGTTGTGGTGTAAATGGCTTTTTTGCTTTGCTCCGCCGTTTTGCCGGTTAGCCGGATTTGTGCGGCTTCGTCGGTAATGCGGATATTTTGGGTGTTGATGCCGCTTCGGGTTACGCTGCTTTGGCTGTCTTGGTCGCTGCCATAACCCACTGATGAACTTGTACCGTTTTTATCGGCTACGGTTTTTAAATGACTTTCTTGCGGATTGTTTTGTTCTCCTTGTCCCAGTGTTTTACCGCTTACGGCAACACTTGCACCCAATCCAAAACTTTTGCCTTCGTAATGGCTGTGGTTGTGGATGTCGCTGTGGGTGAGTGTGCCTGTTGTGATGCGATTTTTGCCTTTGTTTTCTACGCTTTGGGTGCTGGTGATGAGCTCGCCTTTGAGGTCTGTATGGTTTCCGACCTTGATTTGATAGCCGTCATCGCCTGCGTAAATACCGCTTTGTTCGGTAACAATAGTATTTCATTATTACTGCTCTCTGTGTTTCCGATCTGCCATCTTTTGCCTACGACGTATTTCAGATAAACGTATTAATCCTTTATCATTCATACATTGTTCTACTAATACTGAACCACCATTTCTCATATATTTGTCAGAACATTCTTTCCATGCAGCATTAGCTTTAGCTTTGCTAACATGACTACCAAGTGCAAAATCTCTATCTACATTATATCCTCCTCTAATACCGTATCCTATATCAAATATTCCATCTGGTGTACAACTACACATCAGGAGAATACAATATACCGTGGTTATATATTTCTTCATTTATGAACTCCTTGCTCTTTATATTCATCTGAAATATTTGGAACACCTGTTATTTCACTAATCCCTTTATAAATACCATCATAATTCCATCTGTTCCCTATTCCTTTTTCAGGTCTATTGCTACCACGCAATCCCTGTTCAACTGCTTCTACCGTTCCAATACCTTGTGTATTGTGAACTGATGTGCTGTTTTTCAAATTAAGCCAACGCATAAACCAGTTATTGGTTTTTCCTACTGGGAAACTGCTATAAGTGGGCGGATTATTACCAAGTAAGAGGGCGTTCAGAAATCTGTGTCAGTTCAATCAAAGGCTTATCACCTTATCTAAGCGCCCGGGGAAATGGATAGACAACTGCATCATAGTTTGTCCCCAATTGTTGATAGGTCTTGTCCATTTCTCACCGGCATTTAACATAGCCACATACAGTAATTTAAGCAAGCTGTTTTCATTGGGGAAAGCACCTTTAGTTTTAGTCAACTTACGAAACTGGCGATGCAGCGCTTCAACCGTATTGGTGGTATAAATGGGCTTCCTGACTGCCTCAGGGTACTTAAAATAAGCCGATAGTAAATGCCATTTCTCTCGCCAAGAAGCTATCACCGCAGGATATTTACTGCCCCAGAGTCTGTCGAGTTCATCAAGGGCCAATTCGGCAGATTCTTTATTAACCGCCTTATACACAGGCTTTAAATCACACATAAAGGCTTTTTGCTCCTTGCTGGCTATGTAACGAATACTGTTACGGATTTGATCAATCACGCACAACTGTACCTCGGTATTAGGAAATATCGCCTCAATGGCTTCAGGGAAGCCTTTTAAACCATCGACACAAGCAATAAGAATATCTTCTACACCACGATTGTGTAAATCCGTCAGCACAGACAGCCAATAATTGGCGCCCTCACTTTCAGAGCAGTAAAGTCCAATAAGCTCTTTATGCCCCTCGGTATTGAGGGCTAACAGTGTATAGACTGCTTTATTGACATAGCGTCCCTCATCTTTGACCTTTATAGTGAATAGCATCAAGCCATACGATATAGTCAAAGAATTGAAAAAGTATTACAGCGTTGGCTCGCCTTGCCGTACGCTCTTGTATTGTCTGCGGCTCGCCGCCTTGTACTACTTTTTCACTTCTCCGACTATAGGATAAACGCTATCCAGTGCTCTGGATTGCCAGGCTTTAAGTTGTGGAATAAGTTGGTCGGTGATACTGCTGATGGCGGCTTCTGAAACCTCAAGCTGATAAATCTCGCTAATATGCTCTTTGATAGCGCTATAGCTCATCCCGTGCGAGAACGGCGATAAGATATGATTGTCTATTTCAGGGCTGAGCTTAGTTTGGTGTTTCTTGACTAAGACAGGCTCAAATTCTCCATTGCGCTCACGAGGAGTTTCAAGTTCGAAGCTGCCAAGTGCCGATTTGACCGTCTTTTTACTGTAACCGTTACGGCGGTTATTACTATTGAGATTCTGCCCAAGATAACTTTCTATTTCAGCTGATAAAAAAGTCAAAGTGTTGCATAATGTCATTCCTTGTTTTCTGGATAGTTTATGGGAGTGACACAGTTTTTTGAACACTACCAAAGCCGTCGCTGAAGAGTTTAAGGCCATGTATCCATACCGCAGCGTCTTCATTGTCGGTGACAATGATCAACACAACGTCAGCAAAGGGCTTAACAATAGTGGTTTAGACAGTGCGCGGAAAGCCGCTCATGCCGTCAATGGCCGCTACGCTGTGCCAAAATTCACTTCAGCTCAAAGAGGCAAGGAGTTTAGTGATTACTCTGACTTACATCGCGTCGCAGGTTTGCAAGCAGTGAAGTGGCAAATCCAAGCTGGCTTAGTTATGGCACGTGTCAACGTCAATGAAGATAAAGAGCGTCATCAGTCTCAAGAGCGGAGTCATAATCGCGTGGAAGAGCAGAAGGAAGTGCGTAAGCACAAGCTTGAAGAGAAGGAGGCGAGAGAGAAAAAGCGCGGAAGGTTAATTTAAGTACGCCATCCTTACGCCAGTCATAAGAAAATTTTGTTAATAAACAGTTTTATGTGGTGCCCAGAAGAGGATTCGAACCTCCACGACCGTGAAGTCGCTAGCACCTGAAGCTAGTGCGTCTACCAATTCCGCCATCTGGGCTTTTGGGAAGTTTTAAAAGAATGGAGCCGGAGACAGGATTTGAACCCGCGACATCCTCATTACAAGTGAGGCGCTCTACCAACTGAGCTACACCGGCTGTGTATCAGATAGAGCGCGCATTTTAGCGGAAAAAAAGAGGCTGTCAAGCAAATTCAGAAAAAATTTTTTACTTGCTGTTATCATAGCGGCGCTTGAGATGGGCGGATTATGGTCTGTCTCAATATTTTAATAGCGATGTATGGCATTTCTATTTTACAAGATATTGAAAATAGAAACATAAAAAAGGATATTCATGAGCGTTACTTATAATAAATTGCATAAGCGTCTGCGGCGTTTGATAGGCAAGGCGATTCAAGATTTTCAGATGATAGAAGAGGGAGATCATGTGATGGTCTGCCTCTCAGGCGGCAAGGATTCTTATACTTTATTGGATATGTTGCTGTCTTTGCAGCAAAGCGCGCCTGTGGATTTTAAAATTACCGCGGTGAATTTAGATCAAAAGCAGCCCGGCTTTCCCGAACATGTGTTGCCTGAATATTTGCAGAGTATCGGCGTGGATTATCATATTATCGAAAGCGATACCTATAGTATCGTAACGGATAAAATCGAGGCGGGAAAAACGATGTGTTCTTTGTGTTCGCGTCTGCGCCGCGGGCATTTATATACTTTTGCGGAGGCGCACGGCATGAATAAGATTGCCTTGGGACACCATCGTTTTGACATTATGGAGACTTTTTTCCTGAATTTATTTCACGGCGGACAGCTTAAAGCTATGCCCGCCAAATTGCAAAGTGATGATGGTAAGCATATTGTGATTCGCCCTTTGGCTTACTGTGATGAACGTGATATTGCCAAATACGCGGCATGGAAGGCTTTTCCGATTATTCCCTGCAATTTATGCGGTTCGCAAGAAAACTTACAGCGTCAGGCGGTCAAAGAAATGTTATTGGAATGGGATAGACTGCAGCCGCAGCGGGTTGAGAATATTTTTGCCGCTTTGGGACGCGTACGCCCTTCACATTTATTAGATGGCGAGTTATTTGATTTCGCTTCATTAGGGGCAAAATCGGAAGCCAATAACTGGTTTGTTGATAATGACAAAGAAGATAAGGACGTTTTGCAGGAGATGCCCTTAATATTTTTCCCAAAAACAGCTGATTAAGTAAATAGTTTGGGTTTTACTTGACCAAAAAGACAATTTTACGCATAATGCGCGCTTCACAACGCGCCCGTAGCTCAGCTGGATAGAGTACCTGGCTACGAACCAGGCGGTCGGAGGTTCGAATCCTTCCGGGCGCGCCAAATCTAAGACCACCGAATCATCGGTGGTTTTTTATAGGTTTAACTTTCATAATCTATGACTTCTTTTTTTGATTTTGTATCAGCGATATTAAACGGTATTTTTAAAAATTGCCGGTTTAATGCTGCATCATGCTAATTGTCTGTCAATATTGTTGAGATGTGCCGGTATTTGACGTGAAGTATGAAATTGAAAAATCGCGTAGCTGCAGCTGCGGTGTCCTAAGGTTCTAGTAATTGCTAAAATTTATATTTGTCTCAGGCAGGGGTGGTATCGCCTGCATTTAAGATGTTTTTCAGCGAAGAATAAAGTAGATATATTGCTATAAAAAATGCCCCTTGCGGGGCATGAGATGAATTTATTGTGCTTCCGCGACAGGCAGGCTGCCGGTGTCGATGTCGGCTTTGATGAGCATGAAGGAGACCATTTTTTTGAAGTCTTCGTCGCTGATTGCCGCGCCGCCTTTTGCCGGCATAGCGTTGATGCCTTTAATGCCTTGTTCAGCAAGCGCTTCTACACTGCCACGTTCGTCAATTTTGGCTTGCCATGCGGCTTGGTTGCCTTGAACGGGGGCGCCTGAAATGCCGGTGGCATGACATGCGGCGCAGACTTTGTCGTAAGTGGCTTGCACGTCAAGTACGGCAGCAACAGCTTCGACAGGAATATCGCTGGATAATGTAAGTTTGCCGAAGGGAGCAAGGTTGCCTGCTTGCAGTTCGGTTTTGTCTAGGGTGTGCCCGGTGATGTCGGTGCCGCCATAGAAGAAGAAGGGAAGAATCAGGAAGAGGGGCATGAAGATGCCTGCAACCCACATGATTGCTTTTGCGTAAGGCGGTATGGTTTCGATTTTTGCCATGATGAACTCCAAAAAAGGTAGAATTACTTTTTTATAATGCGGACGAAATTTTAGCATAGTTTGCAGGAAAAGCGGCAATTGCTGTGAGGTGTTTTTTAAGGAGTTGTTTTTGAATAAACTTGATGTTGAAAGCGTGCATTTTATTAAGGTGGAGAGTGGCGACGAGGGGCAACGGATAGATAATTTTATCCGCAAGCGTTATCCGAGTTTGCCCAAGAATCGGATTTATCAGATGCTGCGCAAGGGCGAAGTGCGTTTGAATAAAAAACGCGTCAAGCCTACCGATAGGCTGACTGCCGGCGATGAGTTGCGGATGCCGCCGATTATTGATGCGCAGCGCGCTTTGACGACGGTGCCGCCGTTTTGGCTGGAGCGGATTCGGCAGGCGGTGATTTATGAAGATGCGCATTTTCTGATTTTGAATAAGCCTGCCGGTATCGCGGTGCATGCGGGCAGCAAGCAGCAGTACGGCTTGATTGATGCGGTGCGCGCGATTTGGGGCGAGGGTTATGCGGAATTGGCACATCGTCTTGACCGCGATACTTCCGGCGTTTTAGTACTGGGAAAAAACCGTGCCGCTTTGGCGGGTTTTCAGGCGGCGATGCATTCCGGCGAGGTCAAGAAGCGTTATTGGGCTTTGGTCAGCGGTAAATGGAATCCGCAAATTAAAGAGGTACGCATTCGTTTGGAAAAAGCAATGTTGCAGGGCGGCGAGCGCATGGTGCTGAGCAGAGGCGAGGGACAATGGGCGCGGACGTATTTCTGCATTTTGCGCGATTTTAAAGAAGCGACTTTGCTTGAGGCTGTTTTGGATACGGGGCGTACGCATCAGATTCGCGTCTCGGTGCAGAGCAAGGGACACGGTATCGGCGGCGACGGTAAATACGGCGACGATGCCTTTAACCGTCGTTTGCGCAAGGCGGGTTTTCACGGCATGTTTTTGCATGCTAAGGAAATTCAGTTTGCCTATGAGGGCGATGAGATTTGCGTGCAGGCGCCTTTGCCTGATGCGCATCAGCAATTGTTAGATAAGGGGAATTTTTAATGACTTTAGATGAAGAACGTGCTTTGGCAGCAGTGGCGCATGAGGCGATTAAGGAGATGCGCGCGCGCCGCCGTTGGAAGATTGCTTTTCGCATTGTGATGATTTTATTGGTGCTGCTGTATGTGGCGGCGATTGCTACCCGTGGTTTTAAAAGAGAGACTTTGCCGAAGGGCGATTTTGTAGCGATGGTGCGCGTAAACGGCGTAATCAGCGCCGATGATTACGCCAATGCCGAGGATGTGAATCAGGCTTTGGGCAAGGCTTTTGCCGCAAAAGGGGTGAAAGCGGTGTTTGTCGACATCAATTCGCCCGGTGGTTCGCCGGTGCAATCGGGCAAGATTTATCGCGAGATTATGCGCTTAAAGCAAGAGCATAAGGTTCCCACCTATGCCTTTATCAATGATATGGGGGCTTCCGGAGCTTATTATGTGGCGGCGGCGGCAGATAAGATTTATGCCGATCCTTCCAGCGTGGTGGGCTCGATCGGCGTGATTTCGCAGGGCATGGGCTACGGCGATTTGCTGGATAAATTGGGTTTGCAAAACCGTACTTATAAGGCGGGCGAACACAAGGATTTCCTCAATGGCGCCAAACCCGAAGATCCACAGGAATTGGCGCATATGCAGGGCTTGCTGGATAATTTGCACCAGCAGTTCATTACGGCGGTTAAGACAGGACGCGGCGAGCGTTTGCAGGATAATCCTGATTTGTTCAGCGGTTTGTTTTGGTCGGGCGAGCAGGCGTTGGCTTTAGGTTTGGTCGATGCTTTAGACGATATGACGGTGGTGCTGAAGTCCGAATTTAAGAACGCAGAGGTGGTCGATTACACCGCTGCGCGTTCGATGTGGGAGGAAGTGCTGCGCCATACGGCAATGCAGAGCAAGGCTTCATTGCGCCAGATAGGGGGCGTCGGTGAGCAGGTTGAGGCGATATTGCGCAAATAGCTCTTGCAGGGCGATGAGCGGCAAGCCGATGAGGGCATTGGGATCGCGTCCGATGAGGCGCGAGAACAGCAAAATGCCCAAGCCTTCCGATTTAAAGCTGCCGGCGCTGTTGAGCGGCAGCTCGCGTTCGACATAGATGCGGATTTCTGCGGGGCTGAGTTCGCGGAATTGGACGCTGAAAGGTTCGACAAGAGAATGCAGGATATCGCCTCGGCGCAGGCAGAGTCCGGTAAAAAATTGCACTTCCCGCCCTGAAAAGCGCGAGAGTTGCGCGATGGCATTGGTGATGTTGTGCGGTTTGCCGAGTATGTCGCCGTCGATGGTAGCGACTTGATCGCTGCCGATAACGAAGGCTTCTTTAGACGCATCGACGGCTCGGGCTTTGCTGCGCGCAAGGCGTTCGACCAGAGCCTGAGGGCTTTCATGCGGCAGGGGGCTTTCGTCGATATTCGGGCTTTGGGCGCTAAAGCGCAGCCTGAGGTTCTCCAATATGGCTTTGCGAAAGGGCGAGGTTGAGGCTAAGATGATTTCCATAATATTTTGCTCGTAAAAAGGACATAGTGTGCAGGATTTGAAGGCAATTCGCCATCTGAAATTTATCGCTTACTGGTTTTTGCTGGGCTTGCTGTGGTTGGCGGTGCAATTGCCTTGGCGGGCGCGTATGGCGCTTGGTGCTTGGATTGGACGCCTGATGTTTGCCCTGGCGAAAAGCCGCCGCCATATCACGGAAGTGAATTTGCGCCGCGTATTTCCGCAGCGCTCGGAGCAGGACTTGCAAAGAGCTTTGCGTCAATATGCCGAGAGCGTCGGGCAGGGTATGATTGAAACGGGCATGGGCTGGTTTTGGTCGGAGGCGCGTTTGCGCAAGATTTCGCAGATTGAGGGCGATGCGGCGGCATTGGCGAAAGTGATGGATAAGCAGCAACCGGTGGTTTTAGTGGGACTGCATACTACGCTGATGGAATTGGGCGTGCGTTTGCTGGGCATCTATGTGGATTCGGCGGGCATGTATCGCCCCTTAAGCAATCCTTTTTTTCATGAATGGATTAAGTATCAGCGCGGACGTTCGGCAACGGAATTGGTGCATTTCAAGGATATGCGCGCGGTGCTGAGGATTTTGCAGTCCGGCGGCAATTTATGGTATGCCCTGGATCAGGATATGGGTATCCGCACCGGCGTGTTCGCGCCTTTTTTCGGGATTGAGGCTTGTTCGGTAAATATTTTGCCGAAATTATCGCAGCGTACGGCGGCAGCGTGGATTCCGGTGTTTATTTGGCGTGAGGGGCGCGAGTATGTGGTGCGCGTGGGGGCGGAAATTCCTCAATATGAGGGGCAGAGCGATACAGAAGTAATGACGGCGGTCAATGCCGCTTATGAGGTGGAAATCCGCCAATATCCTGAGCAGTATTTTTGGCTGCACCGCCGTTTTAAAACGCGCCCCGAGGGCGAGAAGCCTTGGTATTAGTCAGGGCAATGCCTGCGCTTTGATTGCCATACTGCTGAAAGGCAGGGCGATGAGCAGGGAAAAAAGCATGAGGGCGCCGAGCAATGCCATTTGTCCGGTGCCGGAAAAGCCGAGCAGCACGTCATGCGTGGCTTGCACGCCTATAATTAGGGTGGGAATGTAAAAAGGCACAACGATAAGAAAGAGCAAAAAGCTGTTGTGCGATTCGCCAAGCGTCAGCGTCGCGCCGATTGTGCCGGTAAGCAGAAGACAAAGACTGCCCAGCATCAATAGCACCGTCAGTTGCGGCAACACGCCAAGCGGAATATGGAGCATAAAGGCAAAGAGCGGCAGGCAGAGCAAGAGCGGTAAAATAAAGCGCAGCCATGTGGCGATGATTTTGGCGGCAATGCTCAGCCATAAGTCCTCGAGATGGATGCGGTCTTGGGAAAGGGTGCCGTCGTTAAAATCGCTGCGCAAGAGTTGTTCCGCACCGAGCAGGGTGGCAAGCAAGAGAGCGAGCCATAGCGCGGCAGGGGCGCTATTTTGCAGTGCCTGATTATCCGCACCCAGAGATATGGGAAAGAGGCAGAGGGTCAGAGCAAAGAAAACGAGAGGTTGGATAATACTTTGCGGATTGCGCCAATTGGCAATTAGTTCGCGACGAATGAATAAAATAAGCATGTTTAAATAAATTTTATGTTAATTGCTTGCAGATTGGTTTTTCTTAAATATAATACCGCATAAAATTAGTGTAAAGTACTTCAATATACGGCTTTTGTGAGGCTATTGTAGATGAAAAAAGCAAGTTGGGACATCGATGATGTATTGCAACGTCATGGCACTTTAATGATTAAGCTGTGGTTGCAGGCGGCAAAGCGCAGCGGATTAACTAAAGAAGACAGCAGTTTAATATTAAGAGAAGCAACGACAGGCAATTATCTGCATTTGATTTCCACGCTGCAAAAATATAGTGTACCGACTGATAAACGTTTAGCTTCCGGACAGCAAAATTATATAGGTAAATAAAACGCCACGTTAAAAACCGCCGTAAGGCGGTTTTTTCATGCTCAATTACCGGCTATTACGTCGCGGTATTTTTCCGCATGGCGGTCGAACATGCTTTGCACATAGCTGCATTGCGGCACAATTTTGACTTGGTTTTCGCGGGCGTAGGCGGCAAGTGCGTCGAGCAATTGCTTGGCAATGCCTTGTCCGCGGGCGGCAGGGCTGACGTAGGTATGATCAGCGATGATTTGCTGCTCCGATGCCAAGGGGACGAAGGTAATTTCGCCTAAGATATCGGCGCCTTTGAGGTAGGAAAAACCGTTTTCATTTTGTTGAATCATCATCTTCTCCTGTGTTGTGTAGGACTGCTTGCAGCGCGCTGCGGCTGATAGGACCGTAGGGCATGCTGCGTGTTTTAGCCGCTAATTGATTGCGGTAGCGGATAAAATCGGCTTCATCATCTATCATGAGGAAAGGATTGCCGGCAAATTGTTCGCCGAGGGTGGATTCCTGCGCGATGCCGTAGTCGTGTCCGACCCAAATGCGCGTATGGGCGGGAAGTTGTTTTAGTTTTTGCAGGCTGTGGAATAGAGCGGCAGCATCGCCGCCTGTCAGATCGGCGCGTCCGCAGCCGTAAACAAAGAGGGTGTCGCCGGTGATGAGGTCGTCACCGATACGGTAGCAGGTGCCGCCTGCGGTGTGTCCGGGCGTGTCGATGACGGAAATCGTGCTATCTGCGAATTGGATTTCATCGCCCTCACTGAGCAAAATGGCGTCTTCGGGGCAGTCTTTCCATAGCGGATATTCTTTGGCATTGATGAAAAGGCTGACGGCTTCGTCATATAAATCCATGACGGCATTGACATGGTCATGGTGGCTGTGCGTAAGTAAGATGCCGACAAGTTGCAAACCTTCTTCCGCCAGCACTTCTTTGATGCCTTCCGCATCCCAAGCGGGATCGACGACCATGGCTTCTTTATGCACATGATCGGCGATGATGTGGATGAAATTATCGTGGTCTTCGGTAATCAGTTGAATGATTTCATGTGCCATGAGTTTGCTCCTATTGATGATTTTTCATAACGCGGGCTTTTTCGCGCTGCCAGTCGCGTTCTTTATTGACTTGGCGTTTATCGAATTCTTTTTTGCCTTTGGCGATGGCGACATCGACTTTGACAAAGCCGTTTTTCCAATACAGATTGATGGGGGCGAGGGTGTAGCCGTCGCGTTGTGCCGCGCCGATTAATTTGGCGATTTGATGTTTGTGCAAGAGCAGTTTGCGCGTGCGCTGCGGATCGGGGAAGACGTGCGTGGATGCCGACGGCAGGGGATTGATAAAGGCGGCGAATAAAAAGACTTCGCCGTTTTTAATCAGGATATGGCTTTCTTTGATTTGTACGCGCCCGGCACGCAAGGCTTTGACTTCCCAGCCTTCTAAGGCGATTCCCGCTTCAAAATGCTCTTCTAAAAAATAGTCGTGAAAGGCTTTGCGATTGGTGACAATGTTATTGTCCTGAGTTTTTTTCTTTTTCATGGTATCGATTTGCTTGGGCAGGGGTTACAATGCCGCTGTTGATATGAGGGAAGCTATTGTGCCACAAATCCGAAAATCTAAAAAATTACCTTTTTCTGCACAGCAGATGTTCGACTTGGTTGCCGATGTGGAGCAGTATCCGCAATTTCTGCCTTGGTGTGCGGCGGCAAGATTAGTGAAGCGCGATGAGACGGAAATCATCGGTACTTTGATTGTGGAAAAAGGCGGTTTACGCAAATCCTTTACTACGCGCAATCGCTATCAATATCCGCAATGGATGAATATTGCTTTGGTGGAAGGACCGTTTAAACATTTGTCAGGACGCTGGGAGTTTCTGCCGCAAGAGCAAGGCGGCTGCGAAGTGCGCTATGAAATGAATTTTGAGGTGCCGTTTTTCCTAGCCCCGATTTTAGGCGGCGTGATGGAGTATATGGCGAATACGATGGTGGGAGCTTTTGCAGAAAGGGCGGCGCAGGTATATGGACAAAGTGCTGATTAATATAGAAGTTGCCTACGGCGAAGCGGCTAAGCAAAAAATCATTGCCTTGCAGGTTTATGAAGGAATTACGGCGCATCAGGCGGTGGAACGTTCGGGGATTGTGCGCTTTTTTCCGCATTTGGATTTAAGCAATATAGAGGTCGGTATTTTTAGCAATGCCTGTGCTTTGGATACGCCTTTGCGGGCGGGCGATCGGGTGGAGATTTACCGTCCTTTGCTTTGCGATCCTAAAGAAATGCGCCGGCAAAGAGCGCGAAAAAAATAGCGGCGCTTGTGGATAAGTGCAAAAAAAACGAAAAAATTTTTTTCTTGACAAAAAATAGCGGAAAAAAATTAGTGCAGCGACGTTAAGTCGCTGTTTTTATGCTCGAAATAAATCATCCCACAATCTTGCACCAAAGATGGAAAAATAAGGTTTTTAGGTAGAAATCGGGCTTTTTATCCACAATAAAGGCGACTTATCCACAATCAGAGAAAGGCTAAGTTTAGGCTGCATTGCAAAAAAAAGAGAGCTGTCTATAATGTGGGAAAAAGTGCAACGTAAGACCAAAAAAGACCAAAATCATGTTTCGCGGTATCTATGAATTATCCTTAGACACAAAAGGGCGCCTTTCAGTGCCGGCGAAGCTGCGTGCGATTTTGGAGGAAGAAAGTGAAGGTTTGGTGACCTTAACGGCTGATTTAGATAAGAATTTGCTGATTTATACTACGAGCGAATGGCAAAAAGCCTCGAGCAAATTGGAAAGATTGTCCAGCGTCGAACCACGCGCACGCTTTATCAAGCGTCTTTATCTGGGTCATGCCAGCGATTGCGAATTAGACAGCACGGGGCGGATTTTGATTCCGCCGATGCTGCGCAAATATGCCAATTTGGATAAGAAAGTGGTGCTGACTGGTATGGGCAATAAATTAGAGCTGTGGAATCAAGAAGCTTGGGAGCAAATCAATTTGGCGGGTATCGAAGCCCTTTCTGCCGAAGGATTTGATTTCGGGGAAGAAATCGGGGCATTGTCTATATGAGTGCACATATTTCGGTTTTGCTGCAGGAATCGCTGTCAGCGCTTGAGATTCGTCCCGACGGCTGGTATTTGGACGCGACCTTCGGACGCGGCGGACATAGTCGCGCGATATTGGCGCAGCTTAATGAGCATGGGCGTTTGTACGCTGTGGATAGAGATGCGCAGGCGGCGGCGGAAGCGGCTTCCATTAGCGATCCGAGGTTTTATTTTGCCAAAACGCCTTTCGGGAATATTGGCGAGGCTTTTTCCGCCGAGCAAGGCTGGCGGACAGGCTGTTTGCATGGCGTTTTGTTTGATTTAGGCGTGTCTTCGCCGCAATTAGACGAGGCGATGCGCGGTTTTTCTTTTAATAAAGAAGGACCTTTGGATATGCGCATGGATCAGGAAAGCGGCATGTCAGCGCGCGATTGGCTGTTTTCGCATGATGAGGCGGCATTGGCACGCATTATTCGCGATTTGGGCGGCGAGCCGCATACGGTAGCGAAAAGAATTGCCAAGGCGGTTTTTGCAGTTCGCGAGCGTTTGCAGACGACGACGCAATTGGCGGAAGTAGTAGCGGCAGCGATGCCGAAAAAGTTTTATCGTCCTAATTTCCACCCTGCCACGCAGACTTTTCAGGCGCTGCGCATGGCGGTCAATGACGAATTGGGCGAGATTCAGCGCGGATTGGATGCTGCGGTGAATTTATTGACAAGCGGCGGTGTGCTGGCGGTTATCAGTTTTCACGGCGGCGAGGATGCGTTGGTCAAACGCTTTATTCGTGCGCAGGAAGGCGAGGCTTTGCCGGCGGAAATACCGAGCGATAGAGGGCGGGTCAATCAGGTTTTAGCCTTGGTTAACCCTGTGATTAAGCCGTCGGCAAAGGATGTGGCGGCAAATCCGAGATGTAGAAGTGCACGCTTAAGGAAGGCGGTAAAATTATGAAATGGTTGGCATTGATTTTTGCAGGATTATTGTGCGGCGTGGCAATCAACGGCGTGCGTACGGCGGTTTTCGCGCAGGAACATAATTCTTTAGTGGCTGAGGTTCAGCAGTTGAAAAATACCCGCAATCAGCTCAATGCCGATTGGACGCAATTATTGCTGGAGCAAAAAACTTTGGCCAATGACCATATGGTGGAGCAGGCGATTGCCAATGGTTTGAATCTGCATATGCCGCAGGCCAAACAAGTGGTGTATTTGCAATAGCCATGAGTATTAAGGCAAGACAATATGGAAAAAACCGCCGCCTAAGCTTTGTCTTAGGCATTTTGGCTTTAGCGACCTTGGGAATTGCCGCTAAGCAGGTATATTTGCAGACCGTTCAAAGCACGGAATTGATTAAATCGGCGGATAAGCGGACCGTGCGCGCAGTGTACGAGAGTGCTTTGCGCGGCATTATTTTAGACCGCGAAGGTGAGCCTTTGGCGGTGAGTTCGCCCGTGAGTTCGATTGTCGCCAATCCCAGACAGATGATGAGCACTTTGAAGGGTGATTTTCAGCGTTTATTGACGCAATGCCGCGAGAATGCACAGAGCGATGCGCAATGTCCGAGCGTTTTGGATAGCAATTTCAGCGAGGAATTACGCGAATTGCGTTATCGCAGAACGCGTTTGCAGCCTTTGGCGGATGTGTTGGCGATGGATGTGGTGGATTTGATTAACCGCGTGGAAGAGCGTTCTGCACGCGGTTTTTATTATCTCAAGCGGCAGGTGCCGCCTGCGCAAAGCGAGGCGGTCATGGCATTGGCTTTGCCGGGGATTAGTAAGGAGGACAGTTTTCAGCGTTTTTATCCTGACGGCGAATTGACGGGGCAGATTGTCGGCTTCACGGATGTAGAGGATAGAGGGCAGGAAGGCATCGAGCGGCAATACGACGATTGGCTGTCGGGACAGAAAGGCAAAATGCTGGTCTTGATCAATGCCAGACGCAATCCTTTGAGCGTGGTGCGCGAAGAGGTTGCCACGGCGCAAGGGCAGAATTTGCAACTCTCGATCGATAAGCGGATTCAGTATTTGATGCGGCGTGAATTATTGGGCGTGATGGAAAGTTATCGTGCTTTATCGGCTTCGGCGGTCATGGTAGACGTGCAGAGCGGCGAGATTTTGGGCATGGTTTCTTTGCCGGACGGCAATCCGAATAATCCTGCCGAACGTATTCCCGAATTGATGAAAAATCATGTGATTACAGATGTGTTTGAGCCGGGTTCGACAATTAAGCCGATTGCGGTGGCGGCGGCGATGCAGGCCGGTGTGATTAGTGCCAAAACGCAATTTTCCAGCGGTACGATGCGCATCGGCGCAAATAGGGTGCGTGATGTCCACAATTACGGTTCATTAGATACCACGGGCGTGATTCGCAAATCCTCGAATGTAGGCATGGCAATCATGAGTCAAAAATTGCCGCGCGGACAGTATTTCGATTTCTTGGGTAATATGGGATTCGGACAATTGTCGGGTTTGAATTTCCCCGGCGAGCAGCGCGGCTATTTGCCGGCAAATCAAAAATTAGGCGATTTCAGCTATGCCACGACCTTTTTCGGCTACGGTATTTCCACCACCGCCCTGCAAATCGCCCATGCTTACGCGACGATAGGCAATAACGGCGTGAAAGTACCGCTGACTTTAACCAAGCGCAATACGGCGGAAGCAGGGGTACAAGTCATCAAGCCGGAAGTGGCGCAGCAGGTGCTGGCGATGATGCAGACCGTGGTGGAAAAGGGCGGCACGGGCACGCGTGCGGCAATGGAAAGCTATACCTCGGCCGGCAAAACCGGCACCTCGCATAAAGTCGGCAGAGGTGGTTATATGAAAGATAAATACCGCGCTTTGTTTGCGGGGCTGGCGCCGGCTAAAAATCCGCGCATCGCCTTGGTGATTGTGGTGGACGAGCCGCAGGGCGAATATTACGGCGGCTTGGTCGCTGCACCTTCTTTTGCCAAAATTGCGGAAAGTTCGCTCAAATTATTAGGCGTGTTGCCGGATAACATCGGCAAGAGCAGCGAGGTTGAATTGACGGTGGATAAAGCCGTATTTGAAGACAATGATTTAGCGGGGGTATCCGCCTTTGAAACTGAGTAAATTTTTAGCCGCTATCGGGCAAGACTGTGCGCAAGAAGCGGATGTGCAGGCGATTAGCAATGATAACCGCCAATTGGATAAACGCACATGGTGGCTGGCGGCGCGCGGCGTGCATGGACATGCCCTGGATTATTATCGGCCTGCGCAAGATTGCGCGGGCATTTTCTATGAACCGCCCTATGACAATCCGCCGCTTCATGCGATTGCGGTGCCGGATTTGGCGCAGAAAATCGGCGTCTTGGCGGATGCTTTTTATGATTATCCTTCCCGACAAATGCGCCTTATCGGCGTGACGGGAACGGACGGCAAATCTTCTTTAGTGCATTTTCTGGCGCAGGCTTTGGATGCGGCGATGATCGGCACGATTGGTTACGGTCATTTGGCGGCATTGCAAAAGGCTTCGCATACCACGCCGGATGCCTTGCGCGTGCAGCAATTATTGCGGCAGTTCGCCGACGAAGGGCGGCAATGCACGGCAATGGAAGTCTCTTCTCATGCCTTGGTGCAGGGCAGGGTGGCGGCGGTGCGCTTCGATACGGCGGTATTTAGCAATTTAAGCCGCGATCATCTGGATTATCATCAGGATATGGAAGACTATTTTCTGGCAAAAGCACAATTGTTCGCGCGCCCGATTCGTCATGCCCTGATTAATACCGATGATGCTTACGGACGGCGTCTGATAGAAGAAGGGCACATTCATCCGCAGGCGGAGATTTGGTCGCTCAGCGCCGAAGGCAGACCTTTGTCCGCCGCCCATCATCAATTAAGCGCGCAGGACGTGCGGCTCAATGCCGAGGGTCTGGCATTTACCCTACATTACAAAGGACAGAGCCAAGCGGTGCAAAGCCGTCTGCTGGCACGTTTTAATGTGGCGAATTTACTCAATGTCGCTGCCTGCCTGCTCAGCGGCGGTCAGGATTTGGCACAGACGGCAGTGGTATTGGCGCGTTTGCAGGGCGTACCGGGGCGGGTGGAAAAAATCGATTTGGGCGAAGGCAGGGCGGCGATTGTCGATTATGCGCATACCGCCGGTGCGATTGAAAGCGTGCTGCAAGGCATTCGTCCGCATGTGCAGGGTAAATTATCGCTTATTTTCGGCTGCGGCGGCGACCGCGATGCCGGCAAACGTCCTTTGATGGCGGCAGCGGCAGAGCGTTTTGCCGATACGGTTATCGTTACCGACGACAATCCGCGCAGCGAAGACCCGCAGGCGATTATCGCCGATATCATGCAGGGTTTTGAGGCACCAGAAAAAGTGCAAATCATACAGCCGCGCGAGGCGGCGATTAGGGCGGCATTGGAGCAGTTGCAGGCAGGCGATACCTTGCTGATTGCCGGCAAAGGGCATGAAAACTATCAAATTATCGGCACAAGCGTATATGAATATTCCGATCGGGCGGTGATTAGGGCATGGAAAACAAAATGATATTGAGCAGCGCCGAAGTCTGCGCCATTACCGGCGGCAGCCTGATAGGCAATAGCGACTGGCTGTGTCAAGCGGTGTCGACGGATACGCGCAGCTTACAGGCGAGCGATGTGTTTGTGGCTTTGCGCGGCGCCAATTTTACGGGAGAAGATTTCTTGGCGGCGGCGGCAACAGCAGGCGCGGCAGCGGCAATCGTGCAAGAAGCGCGTCCAATCGATATACCGCAAATCGTGGTCAAAGACAGTTTGCAAGCCCTGAAAGACTTGGCGGCGGCACGGCGCGCGCGCAGTCGGGCGACCTTTATTGCCCTGACGGGCAGCAACGGCAAAACCAGCACCAAAGAAATGCTGGCGCGCATTTTGGCGCAGCGGGGAAAAACCTTGGCGACCTTGGGCAATTTGAACAATGACATCGGCGTACCGCTGACTTTATTGCGCCTGCAAGGCGACGAAGATTTTGCCGTGATTGAAATGGGGGCGAATCATATCGGCGAAATCCGCCGATTGGTTGAGATTGCCCGTCCCGATATCGCCTTGATTACCAATGTGGCGGCGGCGCATTTGCAGGGCTTCGGCTCTCTGGAGGGCGTGGCGGAGGCCAAAAGCGAAATATACCGCTACAGTGAGGCGGCTTTGGTCGTCAATGCGGCTTTGCCTTGGGCGGCGCAATGGCGGCAGGCATTTGCCGACAGACGCATAAAAACCTTTTCATTAACAGGGGATGGCGATATTATCGCGCCTTTTGTCGCACCTGACGGCAGCCGTTTTAGCCTTTCTGTTGCGGGCGAGACGGCGGAAATCGCATGGCAATTGCGCGGTCGGCACAATGTGGCGAATGCTTTGGCGGCTTGTGCGGCGGCATATTTGGCGGGCTTATCGCTGAGCGATATGGCGCAGGCGCTGAACGGCTTGGTCTTGCAGCAATCGCGTTTAAGCGCCTTTCGTTTCGGACGGCATGTGATTTATGACGACAGCTATAATGCCAATCCCGCTTCTTTCCAAGCGGGGATTGATGTGATTGCCGCCGCGCCCAATGCCTTGGTGATTGCCGGCGCGATGGGCGAACTGGGTGCAGACAGCGAGGCTTTGCATCGTGAGGTGGCGGAATATGCGCGCGCCAAAGGGGTTGCGCGTTTTTGGAGCTTGAATGCGCCGGCTTACGGCGCGCAGGATTTTTCTTCGCTGGAGGCATTGGCGGCGGCGTTTAGGACGGCTTTGGCGGAAGAAGAAGCGCTGACGGTATTGGTAAAAGGCTCGCGCAGTGCGCAAATGGAGCGTTTGTTTGCGGCGGCGCAGTTAGAAGACTATAGAAAAGGATAATATTATGCTTTACGCACTCGCCGAATGGCTGAATAATTATTTTACGCCTTTTAATGCATTTACTTATTTGACTTCGCGGATTATTTTGGGTGCGCTGACGACACTTCTGCTCTCCATCTTTTTAGGCGGCAAGATGATTGTGTGGCTGAAAAAAATGCAGATGGGGCAGTTTGTGCGTGATGACGGGCCGCAGACGCATTTGAAGAAAAGCGGCGTGCCGACCATGGGCGGCGCCTTGGTTATTTTCTCGATTGCGGTTTCGATGTTGCTGTGGGCGGATTTGCGGGTGGCTTATACTTGGATTACCTTGTTTGTGCTGATCAGTTTTGGTGCGGTAGGCTGGTTGGACGATTACCGCAAAGTGAAAAAGAAAAATAGCAAGGGGTTGAGTGTGAAAGAAAAATATCTGTTTTTATCGGCGGCAGCCCTGCTCACCGCGCTGTGTTTGTTTTGGCTGGCGAAACGCCCGATTGAAACGGCTTTGATAGTGCCCTTTTTTAAAAATGTGGAATGGCAGATGGGTTGGCTGTTTGTGCCTTTTGTCTATTTCGTGCTGACGGGCTCGAGTAATGCCGTCAATCTGACCGACGGATTGGACGGCTTGGCGATTATGCCGGTGGTATTGGTGGCGGCGGCTTTATGCGTCTTCGCTTATTTATCGGGCAGTCCGGCTTTTGCCAATTATCTGCATATTCCCGCCATTCCCGGCGCCGGCGAGGCGGCGGTATTTTGCGCGGCGATTGCCGGCGGCGGCTTGGGCTTTTTATGGTACAACGCCCATCCTGCGCAAGTCTTTATGGGCGATGTCGGCTCTTTGGCTTTGGGCGCGGCTTTGGGCGTGGTCGCCGTGATTGTGCGTCAAGAATTGGTGTTTGCCGTGATGAGCGGCATATTTGTGGCGGAAGCCTTGTCGGTCATCATTCAGGTCTCGGTGTATAAGCGCACGAAAAAACGCGTATTCCGCATGGCGCCTTTGCACCATCATTTTGAATTGAAGGGTTGGCCGGAGTCGCGCGTGGTGATTCGCTTTTGGATTATTACGGTGATTTTGGTCTTAATCGGTTTATCAACTTTGAAGTTCCGCTAATGATGATGCAGGAAAAATTAGCCGCTTTGCGTTTACCCGAACCGATTGCGGTCGTAGGAATGGGCGTTTCGGGTAAGAGCGCTTTTCGATATTTGCAGGCGGCAGGCTATCAGGTGCAAGCCTTTGACGGCAAAGCCCAAGGCGAGATTTTGCCCTTATGCTTGGATGATCCGGCGCAATTCGCCGCTTTTGCTACATTAATCGTCAGCCCGGGGATTGACCGCCGTACAGCGGCGATTGCTTCTGCTGGCGGCGAGGTTATCAATGATGTCGAGCTGTTTGCACGTTTGGTGGAAAAGCCTGTCTTGGCAGTAACCGGTTCAAACGGCAAATCGACGGTGGTGTCGATGTTGGCGGAAACCTTGAGCGCTTTAGGACAGCGTGTGCGCCTATGCGGCAATATTGGCCGTCCTGTTTTGGAGGCTTTGTTCGACGCGCCGCAAGAAACCGATTGCTATGTGGTGGAATTATCCAGCTACCAATTGGAAGTCTGTCCTTCTTTGCAGATTGCGGTGGGCGCGATTGTCAATATTACGCCCGATCATCTCGACCGCTACGACAGTTTTGCCGATTATGCGCAGGCAAAAGCCAATTTGGCGCGCCAATCGGCGGTCTGCGTGCTCAATGCCGACGATGCGCAATGCACGGCATTGGCGGATTTGGCGACACAAACGCTGTTTTACGGCAAGGGACAGGCGGTCTGTGTGCAAGATGACGCCCTATGGCTAGACGGCGAAAAAGTTTTGGATACCCGTCAATTAAGTGTTTACGGCGCGCATAATGCCGCCAATGCTTTGGTCGCTTTGCTGATGCTACGCGCTTTCGGAGCGGATATGGCGGAGGCTGCCGCGGCTTTATGTCTGTTTAAAGGTTTGCCGCATCGCATGGTTTTGGTCGGCGAATATGGGGGTGTGCGCTATCTGAACGATTCCAAGGCGACCAATATCGGCGCTACCGCCGCCGCTTTGGCGGGCATCAGCGCGCCGATATATCTGATTGCCGGCGGTGTGGGCAAAAATCAGGATTTTAAGGAGTTGGCGCAGGTGATTTTGCAGTCCAGCGTGAAAAAAGTCTTGCTTATCGGGGTGGATAACCGCGATATGCAAGCGGCATTGCAGACCGGCGGCATCGATTATGTCGATTGCGGCGAGATGCATCATGCGGTGCAATATGCCAAGCAGGCGGCACAAGCCGGAGATTGGGTGCTGCTTTCGCCGGCAACGGCGAGTTTCGACCAATTCAGCGGCTATGATGCGCGCGGTTCCTGCTTTGCCTATGAGGTGCAAAACCAATGCCAGTAAATTCACCGCACCTGTTTAATCCTGTGGCGGATTTTCACGCCCAGCAAGACCAAAATACCAATCGCTGGCAGGGCTTGGCCTTTCCGGATATTTGGCTCTTGTTGGCGATTATGTGCCTGATGTGCGTCGGCATGGTCATGGTAACTTCCGCTTCCGCGCCTTTGGCGGCGGCGCAGGGCAAAGAGAGCGTTCATTATGCGCTGCGCCAAGCGGTTTATTATGGCTTGGGTCTGTTTATGCTGGTGGCGATGCTGCGCATTGAAAGTGAGAAGCTGCGCCGCAGAAGTCATCTGATTATCGCCTGTTGTTTTATCTTATTGATTGCGGTGCTGATTCCGGGGATTGGGCGGCAAGTCAACGGCGCGCAACGCTGGATTAATTTAGGCATTTTCAATTTGCAGGCGGGGGAAGTGATGAAGCTGGGGGCGATTATTTTTGCCGCCGCGTTTTTTCATCGGCACCGCGTGAGTTTGCGCCATTCTTTTTGGAAGATTTCGCAGGTCATGATGTTTTTAGGCGTAACGGCAGGCTTATTGCTGGCAGAACCCGATTTCGGCACGACGGTCGTGGTCGGGGCGACGGTGCTGATTATGCTGTATTTGGCAGAGGCGAATCTTTGGTATTTGGCGCTGTACGGCTTAGGCGCATTGCTCTTAGGTGTAGCAGTGATTGTCATTGAGCCTTATCGTTTGCAGCGCATCACTTCTTTCTTAAAGCCCTTTGATTTCGCCGATGACGAGGGCTATCAATTGGTACATTCTTTGATTGCCATCGGTCGCGGCGAGATTGAGGGCGTGGGCTTGGGCGAGAGTATTTTCAAACATCAGTTCGTGCCGGAAGCACATACCGATTTCATTTTTGCAATTATCAGCGAGGAATTCGGGCTTATCGGCGCATTATTGGTCATGGGATTGTTTGCGCTCTTGATTTGGCGCGCTTTTGCTACGGCGGCGCTGGCGCATCGGGTGCGCAAAAATTTCGCCAGTTTGCTGGCTTGCGGCATCGGCACATGGCTGGGTATTCAGAGTTTGATTAATTTCGGCGTGGTTAACGGCAGTTTGCCGACCAAGGGTTTGACCTTGCCGCTGATTAGCTACGGCGGCAGTTCGGTCATCATTACCTGCATGGCATTAGGGATTTTGCTGCGCATTGATGCGGAGTCGCGCTTTGTGGCAAAACGCGAGGGGAAAATATGACAGAGTGGAGTGGAAAAACGGTGCTGATGATGGCGGGGGGGACGGGCGGACACGTCTATCCTGCTTTGGCGGTGGCGCAGGCTTTGGCGGTACGCGGCGCAGAGATTCATTGGCTGGGCAATGCCGACGGCTTTGAGGCGGCGAAAGTCGCGCAAGCCGGCTTTACTTTACATGATATTCAAGTCAAGGCTTTGCGCGGCAAGGGCTTGATTGGTTGGCTGAAAGCGCCTTTTATGATTTATGCGGCGCTCAAGCGCGTCAAAGCGGTTATGCGCCGTTTACGTCCGGCAGTCGTTATCGGTATGGGCGGCTTTGTCTCGGGGCCGGGAGGCTTGGCGGCAAAGCAGCTGCGCATTCCTTTGGTCATTCATGAGCAGAACGCCGTCATGGGCATGACGAATACATGGCTGGCGAAATGGACGGATAAGGTCTTGTTAGCCGATAAGCGTGCGGCGGATAAACTGCCTGTCGGCAAGGATTTTGTGGAAACCGGCAATCCGGTGCGTACCGATATTGCCGCCTTGGAAGCGCCTGAAAAACGCTATGCCCAGCATTACGGCAAAATCCGTCTGCTGGTTTTGGGCGGCAGTCAGGGGGCAAAAGCATTAAACGAATTATTGCCGCAGGCTTTGGCATTGATTCCTGAAGACAGCCGCCCGCGCGTGACTCATCAAGTCGGCAGCAAATGGCTAGAAGCAACCGAGGCTTTGTATGCGCAATCGGGCGTGAAAGCCAAGGTTTTGCCTTTTATCGAAGATATGGCGCAGGCCTATGCCGAAGCGGATTGGGTCTTGGCGCGTTCGGGCGCGGCGACGGTGGCGGAGATTGCTACGGTCGGCATTGCCGCCGTATTCGTGCCTTTCCCGCATGCCGTCGATGACCATCAAAGCGCCAATGCACAGACTTTGGCGGCACTTGGAGCAGCCGAGATTGTGCAGCAGAGCAATCTCGATGCGCAGACATTAGCTGCCTTGATTCAGGCGCGCGATTTGCGTGAAGATTTGGCGGCGCAGGCGGCGCTTGCGCGGCAAGTAAGCCATGCGCAGGCTTTGGATAAGATTTTGCACAATATTGAGGAAGTACTGCGATGAAAGCAGCAGATATTCATTTCGGGCGCATCGAGCGCCGTCAGATGCGCCGCGTACAAAACATCTTTTTTGTCGGTATCGGCGGCGTGGGCATGAGCGCGATTGCCGAGGTATTGATTAATTTAGGCTATCAAATCAGCGGTTCGGATCAAAAAGCATCCGCGATTAGCGAAAAATTGGCGGCGCAAGGGGCTAAGATTTTCTACGGGCATCATGCCGATAATGTCGAAGGGGCGCATGTGGTGGTTACCTCTTCCGCCATCGCCAAAGACAATCCCGAGGTATTGTGCGCACGCGAATTGGGCATTCCCGTGATTCGGCGGGCGGAGATGTTGGCGGAAATCATGCGTTTTCGCTTCGGAATTGCCATTGCCGGCACGCATGGCAAAACCACGACTACCAGCCTGACCGCCAGTATTTTGACCGATGCCGGCTTAGACCCGACCTTTATTATCGGCGGCGTGCTGACGGCGGCGGGAAGCAATGCGCGTTTGGGCGAGGGGCAGTATTTGGTCGCCGAAGCTGATGAATCCGATACCTCGTTTTGGCTGCTGCAACCGATGATTTCGATTGTAACCAATATCGACGCCGATCATTTGGAGAATTATGAGCACAGCTATGAGGTGCTGAAAGCAGGCTTTGTGCGCTTTTTGCATAATCTGCCTTTTTACGGCTTGGCGGTCTTGTGTATTGACGATCCCGGCGTGCGCGCGATTTTGTCGGAGGTGGCGCGCCCGATGCGCACTTACGGTATTTCCAAAGATGCGGACGTGCGCGCGCTTAATGTGCGTCAGGAAGGCATGCAGATGCGCTTTGACGTGATTGACGATGCCAGCAATACCACTTTCCCCGTGACTTTGAATATGCCGGGCAAACATAATGTACTTAATGCCTTGGCGGCGATTATTGTCGGCGAGGAATTGGGTCTGGATCGCGAGGCGATTATCAGCGGTTTGGCGGCGTTTCGCGGCGTAGGACGGCGTTTTACCCATCACGGTCGCTTGAAACATGCGCGCGGCGAAGCGGATATTTTTGAAGATTACGGGCATCATCCCAATGAGATTAAAGCCGTTTTGGCAGCGGCGCAGGAGGGCTTCGCAGGGCGGCGGATTGTGCCGGTCTTCCAGCCGCACCGTTTTACCCGCACCCGCGATTTGCTCGATGATTTCGCCGAAGTCTTGAGCGAGTGCGAAGTTTTGGTGCTGACCGATGTCTATAGCGCCGGCGAAGCGCCGATTGCAGGAGCAGATACCAAAGCCCTCAGCCGCGCCATTCGCGCGCACGGACGCGTCGAGCCGATTGTGATTGCCGATAAAAACGACATCACGGCCTATTTGCGCGAGCATTTGCTGCAAGATGAGGATGTGGTGATTTTCTTAGGCGCGGGCGATATCGGACGCTTGGCAAAAGAGATTGTGGCGGAGGAAGCATGAAGCAGTTTGGCAAGGTTGCCGTCTTATACGGCGGCGATTCCGCAGAACGCGAAGTCTCTTTAATCAGCGGACAGGCGGTATATGAGGCTCTGTGTCGTCAAGGCATCGATGCGCATTTGGTGGATAGTCGAGATCGTCAGGCAGTACTGAATTTAGGCAATCAGGGTTTTGATCGTGCTTTCGTGATGTTGCACGGTCGCGGCGGCGAAGACGGACAAATTCAGGGCGTCTTGCAATGGCTGGGCATTCCTTATACCGGCAGCGGCGTGATGGCTTGCGCCTTGGCGATGGATAAAATCATGACCAAGCAAGTCTGGGCGAGCTACGGTTTACCGGTGCTGAAAGACTATGTTTTGCAAGGCAATGAAAGCTATGATGAAGTCTGTGCTTTGCTTAAAGTGCGGGATTTTGCCGTCAAGCCCGCTTTGGAAGGCTCCAGCGTCGGGATTAGTCGCGTGCGTAATGCCGGCGAATGGCAGGCTGCTTTAAGCCATGCCAAAGTCGGCGAGCAGAAAGTGATGGTTGAGCCTTGGGTGGAAGGACGGGAGTTGACCTGTGCGGTCGTGGATAATCAAGTCCTGCCCTTAATTGAGATTATTACCGGCAAAACGCATGATTTCTATGATTTTCATGCCAAATACCAAGCCGAGGATACCTATTATCTCTGTCCTGCGCCCTTAGATGCGGACTTAAGTGCGGAAATCGCCGCGCTGACCGCCAAGGCTTTTGCGGTGCTGGATGCCCGCGCTTGGGGGCGGGTAGATATTATGTTAGACCAAGAAAACCGTCCTTGGCTCTTGGAAATCAATTTAGCCCCCGGCATGACCTCGCATTCTTTAGTACCGCAGGCGGCGGCACAAGCGGGCATGGATTTTGACGCCTTAGTGCTGCGCGTTTTGACGCAAACCTTAGAGAGTCCTGCATGATTGCCAATCAGCGTCCCAAGCGGAGAACTTCCGTCGGTTCTTTGACGCAGGATAAGCGCAAGCGTTCTGTGCTGGGATTTTTAGCCAGTTTGCTGCTGACGCTGTTTTTGTTGCTGGTTATCGGATTATGCTCTTGGCTTTTGTGCCAACGCTTAACTCAAGATGCCTTTTTGCCGCTTAAACGCGTGGTTTTGCTGCGTCCTTTGATCTATGCCGACGGCAATCAGCTGACGGAAAAAGTGCAACATTTCGGGCGCAACGATTTATTGCAAATCGATGTGAGCTTGCTGGCGGCGGAATTGCGCAAGCAAGATTGGGTCAAATCCATTGTGGTCAGCAAAGAATGGCCGGACGCGCTGCGCATTGACGTGCAGGAGCGCGTGCCGCTGCTGCGCTGGGGCGACAGGCATTTTTTGGATAATGAGGCGGCGATTTTCGCTTTGCCGGAATCGCCTGCTTTGGCGATGCTTTTCCCGGTGCACGGACCGCAGGGCAGCGAGGCGCAGGTCTTGGATATGTATCTGCATCTGAATCCTTGGCTGAACGCGCAAGGCTTGCCGCTGCGCCGTTTACGCTTAGATGAGCGTCATGTCTGGCATCTGTATTTGGCCAACGGCATCGAAGTGATTTTAGGACGCGAAGAATTAAATAAACGACTGAAAAAATTAGTGGTAATTAAAGAAAAAATGTTAAATCGTTATGGGCAGTATATTTCTACCTTAGATTTGCGTTATGCAGACGGCTTTTCCGTGCGTTGGAAAGCGGGGGTCAGTCCTGTGAGCGAGAAAATAAAAAACGAGAAGGCCGGAAAATGAGTGCAATAGAAAATATTCAAGCCGTCATCGATATTGGCAGTTCGCGTTTGCGCGTATTGATTGCGCAAAGCAATACGGAAGGAAAATTCAGTGTCTTAGGCTGCGGCGTGGTCAATGCCGAAGCGGTGAAAGCCGGCGTGATTAAAGATATTGCCGCCGCAAAACAGGCATTGCATTATGCGATTGAAGAAGCCGAACGCCAATCCGGCTATGAAATCCGCAATGTCGATGTGGCAATCGGCGGAGAATACGTCATGGGGCTGAATAGCGAAGCGCAGATTTTTGTTTCAAATCAGCAAGTCGGCAATGCTCATATGCGCGAATTGGTTTTGCAGGCGCGGCATAAAGTCAGCGAGCCGAGCCAGCAAATTCTGCATATCTTGGCGCAGCAATACGTTTTAGACGGACGCTATGAAGTAGCCTACCCCGAATCCATGCCGGCGCGGCAGGTGAATGCCAGTTATCACGTTCTGCGCGCCGATCAAACCATGTGCGCCACCATCAAGCGTTGCGTGGAAGCGGCAGGGGTCGGCGTGAATGCCATCGTTTCCAGCGCTTTGGCGTCTTCTTATATGGCGACCACCGCGGAAGAGCGCGAGATGGGCGTATGTCTCTTGGATATCGGCGCCGGCACCAGCGATTTTATGATTTGGTTAAACGGCGTGCCGATTGCCAGCGGCGGACTGACCATCGGCGGCGAGCAAGTTTCCAGCCATTTGGCAGGCAAATATTCCACCACGCGCCAATATGCGGAAATGCTCAAATGCCAGCAAGGCGCGATGCTGCTGCCGCTGATGAAAACGCAGTTTTTGGAATTGCCGCATACGGGGCTGCGCAGCGGACGCAAAATCGAAAGCGCGGATTTCGTTGCCGCCATCCATGAAAGCTATGCGCAATTATTCCAGCATTTTGAAGCCGCTTTGCGCCGCTTGGGCATGAGGGAAATCCCGATTCACAGCATCGTGATTACCGGCGGCGCGGCGCAACTGCCGGGGCTGACGCATTATTTAGAAGAAAAATTCGCTTTGCCGGCGCGTTTGGCGAAGCCGTATTTCATTGAAGGACTGGCCGATCACCTGCAATACGATGCAGGCATGACGGGTGTTTTGGGAATTGCCAAATTGCTATACGAGCCTTTGCCGGACCATGTTTGGGAAATTCAGCCAAAACGCGATATAATCCGCAAGTTAAAACACATTTTTGGAAGAGGTAGCCAATGGGCATAGAATTTGTCGGTCAGGAAGACAGTCGTAGCGAAACAGGTTCGCCGGTGCTTATCCGCGTAGTCGGCGTGGGCGGCGGCGGTTGTAATGCGGTCAAACATATGAGCGATTTTGATTTACAAGGTGTGGAGCTGATTTGTGCAAATACGGATTTGCAAGCGTTAAGAAACAGCCCTGTTCAACAAAAATTGCAATTAGGCGTGGAAACCACGCGCGGCATGGGTGCAGGCTCGCAGCCGGAAGTCGGACGCGCCGCCGCCGAAGAAGATCGCAAGCGTATTCGTGAAGTTCTGGAAGGGGCGGATATGATTTTCATTGCTGCCGGCATGGGTGGCGGCACCGGTACCGGCGCGGCGCCGGTGATTGCGGAAGTGGCGCGCGAAATCGGCATCACCACATTGGCCATCGTCACCAAACCTTTTGATTTTGAGGGTTCAAGACGTATGCGCATCGCCGAGCAAGGCGTTGAAGCTCTAAAAGCTAATGTGGATTGCTTGGTCGTCATTCCCAATGAGCGTATTTCGGAAGTGATGAGCGATGATATGCCGATGAATGAGGCTTTCCGCGCCGTGGATGATGTACTAAAAAACGGTGTACGCAGCATTGTCGGCGTTATCCAAAAACACGGACAACTCAATATCGATTTTGCCGATATTAAAACCATCATGTCCGCACGCGGTATCGCTATTTTGGGCTCAGGCGAAGCGCAAGGACCGGATCGTGCCGCCACCGCAACGCATAAGGCGATTTCTTCGCCTTTATTGGAAAATATCGATATTTCACGCGCCACCGGCATTATGTTTAGCGTATCTGCTCGCAAAGTCACTAAAAAAGACTTCACAACCGCGGGCAAACTGATTGAATCGGCTTTGCATTATCCGGATCCCTTGGTTATTGCCGGTATGTATGATGACGAAAGCATTCCGGAAGACGTGGTACGCGTTACCTTACTAGCCACCGGAATCAGCGATGAAGAAGATGCCTTTGACAGTGGCAATCTCTTCGGCTTCGGTACGCCGAACAATGCGCAAACTATCCCTGCTGCAGAAATGCCTATTAACCCTGCAGCGGAAAACACTCAAAAAGTCGGACAAAAAGGCGATGGGCATTTAAGCGGTTTGAATATCCCTTCAATCCTGCGCAGAAAGGCAAAATAATGCTGCGTCAGCGTACCATCAAGCAAGCCATTTCAGGTTCCGGCATCGGCGTGCATAGCGGCAAGCAATGCGATATCCGCCTACTGCCCGCGCCTGTCGGCACAGGTATCGTCTTTCGCCGTACGGATATCCATCCTATGGCGGAAGTGCCTGTTAATGCGCGCGATGTACGCGACACGCAATTATGCACCGCAATGGTTGTAGACGGCGTGCGCATCGCGACCGTCGAGCATCTGATGTCCGCCCTTGCCGGCTTAGGCATCGATAACCTCTATATCGAGCTGAATTCGCCTGAAGTGCCGATTATGGACGGCAGCGCCGCTCCCTTTATTTATCTCCTGCAACAGGCGGGCATCCGCGAGCAAGACGGGGCAAAACGCTTTATCCGCATCAATGAAAGCATTGAAGTGCGCGAAGGTGATAAATGGGCGCGGCTTTCGCCTTATCAAGGCTACCGCCTAGACTTTACCATTGCTTTTAACCATCCTGTCTTTCGCCATCGCAATGATCATGTGCGCTTGGATTTTTCCACGCGCGATTACATCCGCGATATTAGCCGCGCGCGTACTTTCGGCTTTTTGCGCGATATTGAATTTTTGCAAAGCCACGGCTTAGCCTTAGGCGGCAGCTTGGATAATGCGGTTGTGGTGGATGAATTTCGTATTATGAACGAGCAGGGATTGCGTTTTGACGATGAATTCGTGCGTCATAAACTGCTTGATGCCGTCGGCGATTTATACATGCTCGGCGCGCCGCTTTTGGCTTGGTATCAGGGCTATAAATCAGGGCATGATTTAAACAACAAACTCTGCCTCGCGGTACTTGAAACGCAGGGCGTTTGGGAATGGACGGGATTGGATCCCAATCAGCAACATAGCTTGGATTACGGCTACGGCAAACAGGATTTCTTAGCTTACGCTTAGTAGGCAGCATTCTTTAAGAATGAATGGCATCATCACTTGAGACGGCAAGCACAGCATTCTCATTTCTTCTGATTCATTTTATGCTCTGCGTTTAGCAGCTTAAAAAACATCATCTCCCTGATTCTTAGTATGACTTTCATTGTGATTTTCTTGATGGACAAAGAGTTTTTTTGCCAGACTTTCGCGTTCCTCGCTGTGGAAGCGTTGCCGCCATGCGTACATAACGGTATTACGCAGATGGTTTTGTGCATCTTCGAATTGTGAAATGATGCCTAATGAGGAGGCTATCGCCGCTTCGCGCAGATGATTGCTCAATTGTGTGAGAATAGGGTTGTTTTCAACAGTGTCGGCAATATCATTAGCCATAATGACATTTTTGCCTTGATAAAGACGTTGGATATTGATAAAAGCCAGCATTTGATACATGACGTCAGCGAGGGCGAAAAATTTTTCCTGCAAATCTTGCTGCTGCGCCTGGAGATGTTGATATTGCGCTGCTAAGGTTTGATAATGCTGTATAAGCGCTTGCGCAGAAAGTGCATTCTCTTGCGGTTTTTGTTCTGCGGCAGTAATCTGCACTTCTTCAACGTCTTCATCTAAAATATTTTTGAATACTAATGGGTTAAAGTCATTATTATCCATAGTTTTCCTCAGCAGTATTTATTAAAAGATTGAAATTTTTTGTGAATAGTACGGTTAGTTTTTATCTTTGGCAAGACTTTGGGCAATGGCGGCGCTAAGCGCTTCCAAGGCTTTTTGGTAGGTCTTTGCCAGCGTATTGCCGGCGGTATTTTCCAAGGGATATTCGCGATTGAATTGATGTAGCGCCAATCTGTTGCCGTCTTTATCATGAATCTGCCATGTGGCGGCGGCTTGGAAGCGTTGATTTTCGGCATAGCCGATCATTTCGATGATGCTGATGTCGATGATGCGGTCGGGGCGGATATTTTGTGCTAACGGATAGCTGTAGAATTCTTGGCTGTTCAGTCGTTTGCTGATATGCAGAGCGAGCAGGCGCTTGATATTGTCTTCAGGATAGTCCACCCAGCGGCGGTTGGGATCGCGGTTGACACTGCCGTCGGTATTAAAGAAGAGGATATATCGGTTGGTCAAATAATCAGGGATAGTGACGTAGCGCATGGCGTAAATGCCTTGGTCGGCAATCGGGCTGATGATTTCGCTTGGATCGGGCGGTACGACCGGTAGGAGGTAGTAGGTGGTGCTTTTTTTGGCGCAAGCGCTGAGAATGAACATAGCGCTGCACAGCAGAAAGGTTTTTATAGGCATATTAATCTCCGAAAATCAGTGAATTAGGCTTGGCATCAATTTGCAGCATGACGCGATCAATGCTTTTGGCGGTTTTTTCCAAGGCTTGCATGGTTTGGTTGAGGTTGAAGTAGAGATTGGAGCTTGGACTGATGCCGTAAAGAGTTTGTTCTAATTGTTTGCTCACACTGGCAATTTGGCTGTTGAGTCCGCGCAGCAGGGTATTGGCGCTTTGACTGGTGCTTTGTACGGAAGCAAGGGTTTGCTCGAATTGGGCGAGAGTGCTGTTAATCGAGCCGGCAAGTTCTTGTACTTCTTTTTGCGAGACGGCGTCATGGATTGCGCCCATTGTACTGTTTGCTTTGGCAAAAAGGCTATCAAAGGGCAGTTTTTTAACGCGTTCGACAATGATGCCGATGTCTTCGGTAATTTTATTTAGACCGGTGTTTTTGGTCGGCATGATGCTGTAGGCGCTATAGCTGTCTTTGGTCAGTTTGCCTTCCGGCTCTTTGTGATACATGCTCAGACGGACGAATTTTGTCCCGGTGATGAGGTTGGCGGATTCCAGACTGGCTTTAAGTCCTTTGCTGACAAGGTTATCAAAAATGGCGGCATCTGCTTCCAGATTCTCAAAGGCCTCTTCGCCATTAACGCGGGTGATGCGCTCCGGCTCGACTTCAATTAATACGGGCATCACGGCTTGTTCTTTTTTCTCGTCGTAAATGAGACGGATGTCGATGACTTGACCGATTTCAATGCCGTCGAATTCTACGCGGGCGCCGGCTTTCAGTCCGCGCAGGCTGTCGCTGAAATATAAGACGTAGTATTGTTTTTGATAGTTAATCGATTGGTAGATGTCTTTTTCATTTTCATAGAGCGTGAATAGGGTGTCTTCATCCAGATGTTTTTCTTCCTGATTAAGGCTCATCGGGGTGGAGAAGGTGATGCCGCCTAGGGCAAGAGTTTCAAGGGATTCCATTGAGATTTCCGCGCCATTAGGTCCGATGGCAAAGTTTACGCCGCTAATGTTCCAAAATTTGGTATTGCTGTTGATGAGTTGGTCATAGGGGCGGTTGATAAAGGCTTCAACATAGATGCGGTCGAATTCGTCATTGAATTGGACGGTCTCGATTTGTCCGACTTTGATGCCGCGATAGTACACCGGAGAGCCGCTATACAGTCCTTTAGCGGTGTTGGTTACCATGCGCACGCGGATGCCGATGTCACCGGCATCTATTAACGGTGCTTTGTCCAAGCCGACAAAACGGCGGGCTTTTTCTTCTGAAATGCCGGGTTCTATGGCGATAAAACTGCCGGAGACGATGGTATCCAAGCCGGTGATGCCGCTGAGGCTGATTTGCGGACGTACGACCCAAAATTTGGCATCTCGGCGCAGTAAGGAGGTGGCATTATGCGTCATTTGCGCGCTGACGATCACTTTTTTCAAATCTTCGGTAAAGGCAATACTGCTGACGGTGCCGATTTCCACGGCGCGATAGCGAATTTTGGTACGGTTGGCTTCAATGCCTGCCGCGTTTTCTAGCTCGATTTGGATGCTTGGTCCGAGTCGGTTATAGCGTGCATAGGCAAGATATAAGCCTGCTGCCAAAGCAAAGACTGGTAGCAGCCATAAGAAGGAAAAGCGGTTTTGTTTACGTTCTGGTTCTTGCATGATGTCGGTAATTATCCCAAAGAAGTCTGATATCGAAGGTTTCGGTTGCTATCATTGTGAAAACAACGACGCCCGTAAAAGCAAAAATACCTATACCCGGATTGATTTGCGCTAAGCGTCCGTGAATAAGTGCGCCGAGCAGGGCGACGACAAAGACGTCAATCATCGACCAACGCCCGATGAAATGAATGAATTTGTAGAGTTTGGTTTGGAGTTTAGGCGGTCGTTGCGGATGTTGGTGTAAGAGCAAATAAATCAGCACCGCGATTTTGAAAAAAGGGGTGAAAATGCTGGCGGTAAAAATAATGATGGCAATGCCGTAGGAGCCGTGATGCCATAGCAGCACAATGCTGCTGAAAATGGTATCCGCTTGACTAGGGCGGCTGAGATAGCTGGTATAGGTAATAGGCAGTAAATTGGCAGGAAAAAAGAGAAAAATTGAGGTCAGCAAATAGGCCCAAGTGCGACGGATACTGTCGGGTTTGCGGCTGTGCAGATGCGCATTGCAATGTCGGCAGCGCTGCGCCTGCATTGATACGACCGAGCCGCAGGCAAGACAGTTGATTTTTTGCGCATCGCGTGCGGTAGTAGGGCTAATTATCATGTTCTTCATAAGCTTGGAAGATGGCGTCATTCACGTCAAAGCGGCTTTCAATTAAGATTGAGCAGAATATCAGGGCGGCAAATGCCCAAAAACCGCTTTCGAATTTCACGCTTGCCATGGTCATGATTTTAACAAGCGTCACCACCACGCCTAAAAGATATACCTCCAACATATTCCAAGGGGAAATATGATGCAGCCAATGCAGGAAACGCCGCGTTAAGCGGTGCATAAATTGAAAACGAAAACTGATAATCACCCATAAAATGGCGCTTAAATAATAAAGCGGCAAGACCATGATAAAGAGCATGACCATCACGCCAAGCATGGGTAGGGCATTATCAAATAAGGATCTGACGCTGGAAAAAACCGATATGGTGGTGATTTCTCCGCGCATACTGAGTGTAATAAAAGGGAAGCTGTTAGCAATAATAAATAAAATCAGCGCGGTGAGTGTAAAAATAAAAGCTTGACGGAAGTCCGCGTGTCCGTCGATTAATCTGGTACCGCAAGCAGTGCAAAGAAGTTTTTCTTGAGCCCTGAGATCTTTCGGACGTTGGTAAAGCGCATCGCAGGCAGGACAGGCAATAAGTTCGCTATGCGGTTTTAAAGAATGGTGTGTCATCAGCAATAAAAATCCAGACACCGCAAGGGTGTCTGGATAGCGTATTTTATATTAATCGTTGCCAGCGATGCCGAGCAAATTCAGCAGGCTGACAAAGATATTGAAGAGGTTGATAAAGAGGTTTAAGGTGGCAAGGATGTAGTTGTCTTCTTCTCCGCGCATAATGCGGCTAGTGTCGAATAAGACATAGCCTGAGAAAACCATCAAGCAAGCGCCTGAAATAACAGCGCTTAATGCCGTCATGTTAAATAATAAAGCGCCGATTGAAGCCAATAAGACAACAATCATACCGACGAATAAGAAACCGCCTAAGAAGTTGAAATTCTTGCCAGTTTTCAATACATAAGCTGATAAGGCAAAGAAAATGACCGCTGAGCCGACTAGGGCTTTAACAACGACATTGCCTAAACCGTAAGCAACGTAGAAGTTGAGAATATTAGATAAGGAAACGCCCAAAAAGCCTGTGAAGGCGAAGAGCAGAATGATGCCTAAGCCGTTATTGCGGTTTGCGCTGATGCCGAAGGTCAGACCGAAGAAGCCGACAAGATAAATAAACCAAGGAATGCGTCCGATGCCCATTTTCATGCCGACAAAGGCGCAGAAGGCGCTAAAAAGTACGTTTGCCGCCAATAAAATATAAGTTTGGCGCAAGACTTTGTTGCGTGCTAAGAGCGAGCCTTCCGAGGCATAATCAATCGTGGTTTGAGTATTGTTAAATTGCATAGATGTTCTCCTGTCATGTAAAGTAAAGAAAGCGCAAGGATTGTAGCCGAGCATTGCTTTGCTGTAAAGCTGCTAAGGTTGACCTTCTTAATTTGTAATCTTTTAGCTTAGAAATTAGTTCTTAATCAGGCTTAAGACGGGAATATCGGGCAGTTTTTGCCGTCCGGCGAGGGCTTCGATTTCAAGCAAAAATGCGGCGCCGACGACTTCGGCTTGCAAGGATTGCAAAAGTTGGATGCAGGCACTCATCGTGCCGCCGGTCGCCAACACGTCGTCCACCATTAAAATACGCATGCCGGCTTTGACGTCGTCGCGATGTACTTCCAAAATGTCTTGTCCGTATTCCAAATCATAGACGGCTTGCGCGACAGGACGCGGCAATTTGCCGGGTTTGCGCAAAGGAATAAAGCCGATGCCCAGACGTTGCGCCAAAGCGGAAGCAAAGATGAATCCGCGCGCTTCGGGGCAAGCCAAGACGTCCGGACGGATGCCGTCTTGCAAACAGAATTGCGCCATTTCTTCAATGGCGGCGGAAAATCCCTGTCCGTCCGCCAATAAAGGCGTGATGTCTTTGAATTGAATGCCTGCTTTCGGATAGTCGGGAATGGTGATGACCAAGTCTTGCCAGCTCATGATTGCGCTCCGTAAAAAAAGTGTAGTGTAGCAAATTTGGTGCGCTTCGTAGCTTGAAAAAAATCTCTCGGGTCGCCACAATGCCGACTGTTTTTTAAGATTTAAATTATGTTACGTCCGCAAATTTTTCAACGCAAAGAGTCTTTATTGCCGCTTTATGAGCAGAACTATATGTTATTCCGCTTGATTTTGCCGAATATGCCGAATGAGAAGGGCTGGTTTGCTTTGGAAGCGCAGGGACGCCTGCCTGTTTATGTGCATCGATTAAGCGCTCAGCCCTATACCAGCGAATGGCTATTGGGGCATTTTTTTCCTCAACGCCAACGCCGTTTTTCGCCGGATTATACGATTCGCGTCTATCACGATGCACGTTTGGTAGAGGCTTTGCCGCCGATGCAAAAGCCGGTGGGCGAGGTCAGGGCGTATAAATTGGCATTGAACCGCGCTTTGGGAGAATGGCTGGATTATTGCCACCGTCATCGTTACCGCTTGAATGCGGCTGCGGCGACGGCAGATCTACCGCTCTTGGAGGATTTGAAATGAGCGCTTACTTGCAAGATGCGCCGTGGCGTCTGTGTCTGTTATTGCTGCTATGTGCCGGTTTGCTCTGTTTCGGGGTGGGGATTATGTTGCCGATGATGACGGTTAAAAAGCTGGTGCTGATGCGCAATACTTTTACGGTCTTGGGCGGAATCGGCGAATTATTGGCGGATAAGACTTTCGGCTTGGGCTTGCTCTTATTGTTTTTCAGCGTATTTTTCCCTTTAACGAAATTTTTGCTGATGATGGCTTATGTCTGGCGCTATCCGCAATCGCGCGATTTATTGGTTCATTGGCATCATTGGCTGACCAAGGCGGCAAAATTTTCGATGCTAGATGTGTTTGTGGTCGCGCAATTGCTGATGATTATGAAATTGGGCTGGATTGTGGAAGTGGAAATTCACAGCGGCATTTATTGGTTTACCGCGGCGGTCATGATTTCATTGGCGGCGGGTATGCTGATTGACCAGAATATTGCCAAGAGAAGCGGCCATGTTGATTGATAGCCATATCCATTTTGATTTTTTCGATGACGAGGAACGTGCGGCGCAGTGGGCGCGAGCGCAGGAGGCAGGGGTGTCGCAATTAATGATTCCGGCGGTGGCGCGCGTGCATTGGGAGAGAATCGCGGCAATTTGCGCGGCACAGGGCTTTTTGCCGGTCTATGGTTTGCATCCCTTGTATGTGGCGGAACATCGTCCGGAAGATATTGCTGCTTTAGCGGAGTTTATCCGTCTTCATCCTTGCTACGGCATCGGCGAATGCGGTTTGGATTATTATGTGCCGCTGGATAAAAAGCAGCAGGATTATTATTTTGAAGCGCAAATCGAGATAGCCCTCGCCCATGATTTGCCTTTGATTGTGCATGCGCGCAAATCTTTAGAGGCGGTTTTGCAGACCCTGAAACGCTATCCGAAAGTACGCTTTGTGGTGCATAGTTTTACCGGCTCGGATCAGCAATTGGCGCAATTATTGGATTTGGGCGGCTATATCGGTATCGGCGGCACGGCGACTTATCCGCGCGCCCAGCGTTTGCGCCGCCAATTGGCAGTAGTACCCGCAGAGCGCTATTTATTGGAAACCGATGCGCCGGATCAGCCTTTATTCGGCTATCAAGGACAATATAATGAGCCGATGCGCGTGGCGGAGGTGGCGGCGGTATTGGCGCAATTACGCGGCGAATCGCCGGCACAAATAGCCGCGGACAGCAGTCGCAATTTTCAACGATTATTTTTACAGGAGTAACTATGCCGTATTTTCAAGCGAGAACCGATATTTTAATCGGCGAAGCGGCACGGCGCTTTTTAAGCGAAAAAACGATGATGGTCGCGGGTTTGGGCGGAGTCGGCGGTCAGGCGGCGGAAGCCTTGGCGCGCGCCGGCATCGGACATTTGATTTTATTGGATCACGACAAAGTCTCGCCCTCGAATATCAACCGCCAACTGCTTGCCCTGCATAGCAATATCGGGCAATTGAAAACGCAAGCGGCGGCAGCGCGTTTAAAAGACATCAATCCCGAAATCCGCCTGACCTTATTGGAGCAATTTTTGCAAGCCGACGGCGCAGAGGCGCTGTTTGCAGAATATCGCCCCGATTATTTGCTCGACTGCATCGATTCTATCGCCTGCAAGGCGGCAATGGTCAAAGCTGCGCAGACGCAGAAAATTCCCGTGATTTCTGCTATGGGCGCGGGCAATTGTCTGGATGTTAGCAAAGTCGGCATCGCCAAATTGGAAAAAACCACGGCTTGTCCTTTGGCACGGGAAATGCGCCGCCATATAAAAGCCTTGCGAGGCAGTTTGCGCTATCCGGTGGTGTATTCCACTGAAGAACGCCGCCAGCCTTTGCCACATGCGCCGGTCGGCGGCGATAATCCCGGACGCGCACGCGCGGTAAACGGCACGATTTCCTATCTGCCGGGCTTGTTCGGCATGATGATGAGCGGATATGCAATCAATGACTTGCTGCAAAAAAGCGGCTTGCTTAGCGATAAATGAGAAAATGCTAAGCTCGGTCTAGCATTTGCCGACCGATTTAGCGTAAACTAGATTAAATTTACAAAAGAAGAGAGGCAGTGATGAACACAAATCCCAATAAAACAGATATTTTGAAGGTCAATGGCAAGGAATATACTTATTATCCGCTTGCCAGCGTAACCTCGTCCGAACATTTGGCAAAATTACCGTTTTCTATCAAAATCTTGCTTGAAAATCTGCTGCGTACCACAGACGAAGAAAGCGTAACCACAGATGACGTGATGGCATTAGCCACATGGACGCCGAGCAGCCTTAGTGAAAAAGAAATTTCTTTCAGCCCCAGCCGCGTGATTTTACAGGACTTTACCGGTGTGCCTTGCGTGGTCGATTTGGCGGCGATGCGCGATGCGATGGTCAATTTGGGCGGCGACCCTAATAAAATTAATCCGCAAGTGCCGGTGGATTTGGTTATCGACCATTCCGTGATGGTGGATTATTTCGGTAGCGACGAAGCCTTGGAAAAAAACGCCGAATTGGAATTCGAGCGCAACCACGAGCGCTATCAATTCCTGCGTTGGGGGCAAAAAGCCTTTAACCGTTTCCGCGTCGTGCCGCCGGATACCGGCATCGTGCACCAAGTGAATTTGGAATATTTGGCGGAAGTCGTCTTCCAAAATAATGACAGCGGCACAACGTTGGTCTATCCCGACAGTTTGGTCGGCACCGATTCCCACACCACCATGATTAACGGCTTGGGCGTGCTCGGTTGGGGCGTGGGCGGTATTGAAGCCGAAGCTGCCATGCTCGGACAACCGATTACCATGCTGGTGCCTGATGTCGTAGGCTTTGAATTAACCGGCAAATTAAAATCTGGCGTAACCGCCACCGATTTGGTCTTAACCGTCACCCAAATGCTGCGCAAATTAGGCGTAGTGGGCAAATTTGTGGAATTCTTCGGCGACGGCTTGGCGGATTTGCCATTGGCGGATCGCGCCACCATCGCCAATATGGCGCCGGAATACGGTGCAACCTGCGGTATCTTCCCGATTGACGACGAAACCTTGAACTATATGCGTCTCTCCGGTCGCAGCGAAGAATTGATTAACTTAACGCGCGAATACGCCAAAGCACAAGGCATGTGGCGCAATACCGGCGATCGTCCTAGCTATACCGAAACCCTGACCTTAGACATGAGCACCGTCGTACCCTCGGTTGCAGGCCCGAAACGTCCGCAAGACCGTTTGGATTTAAATCTGCTCAGCCAAAAAGCGCATGAATTTGTGCCGCAGGAACGCAAAAGCGCGCAAGTAACCTTAGACGGCGAAACCTTCATTTTGCAAGACGGCGACGTAGTCATCAATGCCATTACCAGCTGCACCAATACTTCCAACCCTTCGGTACTGCTCGCCGCCGGATTGGTTGCGAAAAAAGCGGTAGAAAAAGGGCTGAAACGCAAACCTTGGTGTAAAACCTCCTTAGCCCCCGGCTCGCAAGTCGTTACCGATTATCTTGCTAAATCAGGACTGTTGCCTTATTTAGAGCAAGTCGGCTTCCATGTGGTCGGTTACGGCTGCACCACCTGCATCGGCAACTCGGGACCTTTGCCCGATCCTGTCGGCGACGCCATTGACGCCCATGATTTAACAGTCGCCTCCGTACTCTCCGGTAACCGCAATTTTGAAGGACGCGTCCATGCCAAAGTCAAAATGAACTTCTTGGCATCGCCGCCTTTAGTCGTGGCATATTCCCTGCTCGGCACGGTATTGAAAGACATTACCACCGAAGCCATCGGACAAAATGACAAAGGCGAAGACGTATATTTGAAAGACATCTGGCCGAGCCCTGAAGAAGTGCAGGCGCAATTATCCGCCATTCAGCGCGAGATGTATGTCAGCGGCTATGACGATGTGTTCAAAGGTTCGGAAATGTGGCAAAACATCGAAATCAGCGAATCGCAAATCTATGATTGGGACGACAGCTCGACTTACATTAAAAACCCGCCGTATTTCCAAGGCATGAGCAAAGAAGCCCCCGAAAGCTTGCCGCAAATCAAAGGTGCGCGCGTCTTGGCGCGTTTGGGCGACTCGATTACGACCGACCACATTTCGCCGGCAGGTTCTTTCAAAGCGGAAACGCCGGCAGGTCAATATCTAGTGGCACGCGGCGTTGAGCCGAAAGACTTCAACTCCTACGGTTCGCGTCGCGGCAATGATGATGTGATGGTGCGCGGCACTTTCGCCAATATCCGCCTGCGCAATGAAATCGCCCCTGGCACGGAAGGCGGCTTTACCACCAATTATCTCAGCGGTGAAGTAGAAACCATCTATGAGGCTTCAATGGCTTATCAAGCCGCCGGCGTGCCGCTGATTGTGATTGCCGGTCAGGAATACGGCACAGGTTCTTCACGCGACTGGGCAGCAAAAGGCACAATTTTGCTGGGCGTAAAAGCCGTGATTACCGAGAGCTTCGAACGTATTCACCGCTCTAATCTGGTCGGCATGGGCGTACTGCCTTTGCAATTCAAAGACGGTGAGAATCGCGACAGCCTTGGTTTGAACGGCAATGAAGTTTTTGATTTCGATACCTTAAACAAAGGCGCGAAAGTCTTAGGCGTTACCGCCACTTCCCCTGACGGCAGCGTGAAAAAATTCGAAGTGCGCGTGCGCATCGATACGCCGAAAGAATGGGCGTATTACCAACACGGCGGCATTTTGCAATATGTGCTGCGTCAATTGGATAAAAACGCTTAATAGCTATTACACAAACAAAATGCCGCTTGCGCGGCATTTTTAATGCCCGTAAATAAAGCGCCTGCAGTAATCTGCAGGCGCTTGCTGTAGCGGATTTATCGGAATCAGATGAAGATGCCGCCTACTAAGAAACCGAAAGCGACGCTGAGTGCAATTGCTATCGTTCCCGGCAAAATGAAGGGATGGTCGAAAACGTATTTGCCGATGCGCGTCGAGCCGGTATCGTCCATTTCCACCGCTGCCAATAAGGTCGGATAGGTCGGCAGAATAAAGAGCGCGCTCACTGCGGCAAAGGAAGCCACCACAGATAAAGGACTCACGCCAAGAGCGATTGCCGCCGGCAATAAGGCTTTAGCGGTTGCCGCCTGCGAATAGAGCAACATACTGGCAAAGAATAAGACGACTGCTAAGAGCCAAGGATAATGTTGCAGTAAATTACCTGAAAATTCTTTGATGCTGTCGATATGACCGGTGACAAAAGTGTCGCCCAGCCAAGCAACACCAAGCACACAGATGCAAGCGCTCATGCCGCTTTTAAAAGTCGAGCTGTTCAGTACTTCCGAAGTGTTGATTTTAGCAAACAAGGCAATTAAAGCCGCCGCTAAGAGCATGAATGACATAATCGCTTCGTTTCTGCCCAAAGTCGGATTTTCAATGAGTTTGACGGTGTCGCTGATAGCAGTGGCATAGCACACGACAATCACGATGGTCGCCACAAAGATAGCCACTGAGAGTTTGGCATAGGGTTTAAGCTCAATTTGGCTGATGCCGCGCAATTGGGTTAAGCCTTTGGCTAAACGATCTTGATAAACGGGATCGTCTTTTAAGTCTTTGCCCATGAAGTTGCAGAAGAAAGCGGTAATCATGCAAGCGGTAAAGGTTGTCGGAATGCAGATGGCGAGCAGAGTCAAGTAACCGATGCCGAGCGGCTCAAGCATACCGCTCACCGCAACTACCGCCGCAGAAATAGGAGAGGCGGTAATTGCAATTTGCGAAGCCACAACCGCGATAGACAGCGGACGCGAAGGACGGATGCCCTGTTCTTTCGCTACTTCGGTAATCACCGGCAGAACGGCAAAGGCGGTGTGTCCCGTACCGGCCAAAATGGTGAGAAAATAAGTCACGGTGGGGGCGAGATAGGTGATGTGTTTAGGATGCTTGCGCAAGATTTTCTCGGCTATCGAGACCAAATAATCTAAACCACCCGAGACTTGCATGGCGGCAATGGCGGCAATGACCGACATGATGATTAAAATAACGTCAATAGGAATCTTGCCGGGATTCATGCCAAGCAATAAACATAAAACGACGACTCCGGCGCCGCCGGCATAGCCTACGCCGATCGAACCAAGTCGCGCGCCGAAATAAATCGCGCCTAAAACAACGGCGAGTTGTAATATCCAAATATATTCCATAACAAAGTCCTCATGATAAGCAATAAAAACCAAGCGCTATAAGCGCTTGGCATTTGTTTTTAGGCTTTACGCGGATAGACCATATTTTCAGGTGCGATAATCTCGTCTAATTTATCTTTATCGAGCAAACCTTCTGACAAAACGATGTCGTAAACGCTGCCGCCTGTCTGCTGCGCGACACGTGCCACATGGCTAGAAGCCTCATAGCCGATATGCGGATTCAAAGCGGTTACCAGTCCGATATTCGACAAGACTTGTTCGCGGCAATGTTCTTCATTCATTTCGATGCCGTCGATGCATTTTTGTGCGAAAGTTTCGCAAATATGCGCCAACATATTGATACCGGTGAATAAATTAAAGGCAATGACAGGTTCGAAAACATTGAGCTGCAATTGTCCCGCCTCGGAAGCCAAGGCGACGGAATGGTCGATGCCCATGACATGGAAGCAGGCTTGATTGACTACCTCAGGAATCACAGGATTGACTTTGCCCGGCATGATGGAACTGCCCGGCTGCATTTCTGGCAGACGGTATTGCGCCAATCCTGCACGCGGACCGGAAGATTGCAGGCGCAAATCATTGGCGATTTTCGATAAACGCGTCGCCAATAAACGCAAATTGCCGGATAGAGCGACATATACACTGGTGTCTTGCGTGGCTTGGACCAAATCCGCAGCGGTGTGATAAGGCTTGCCGGTCAGATTGGCAAGTGCCGCCGCACAAGCTTCCGCATAGCCCGCCGGTGCATTTAAGCCGGTGCCGATGGCGGTGGCGCCCATATTGATTTCATAGAGTTGCTCGCGGGTTTGCTCAATGCGCGCCATTTCTTTTTCAATCATGGTCGCAAAGGATTGAAATTCCTGTCCTGCCGTCATGGGCACCGCATCTTGCAAATGGGTGCGCCCCATTTTTAATTTGTCGCCAAAGGCTTTGCTTTTATTGAGGAAGCTGTCGTGCAAGATTTGCATTTTGCCTAAAAGACGGACGCAGTAATCGTCAAGGGCGAGATGCAGGGCGGTAGGGTAGGCGTCATTGGTAGATTGCGAGAGATTGACGTGGTTATTCGGGTGGACGAATTGATATTGTCCTTTTTCATGCCCCAGTAATTCCAAAGCTCGGTTGGCAATGACTTCATTGGCATTCATGTTGGTGGAAGTGCCGGCGCCGCCTTGGAACATATCCACGATGAATTGCTCATGTAATTGATTTGCCAATAATTCATCACAGGCAGAGCAAATGGCGTCTTTAATCTCTGCCGCCAATACGCCGACTTCATGGTTGGCAATTGCCGCCGCTTTTTTCACATTGGCAAAAGCGCGGATGAAGGTGGAAAATTGATGCAGACGCACATTGGTTACATTGAAGTTTTCAAAGGCACGCAGGGTTTGAATGCCGTAATAGGCATCGGCGGGAATGTCTCGATAACCGAGTAAATCATGTTCTTGACGAGTGCTCATTCAGTGCTCCTTTTCTCTGTTAATCACAGACGATATTATAAAGTTTTTAGCAAAAGATATAAAGGCTTTTGAGGTTTTTATTGTTTATTACTTTATTTTTCGTTGAAATTTTGTTGATTGATTTTGACTTGCTAGCTGTTACCTATTTTTCCGTCATGAAAAAAACATGGTTTTCTTTGTATAATGCGCTGCTTGGCGGGGGAAAAATGAATACGGAAAAATTACTGAAAAAATTAGGGATTTTGGCGGACGCTGCCAAATACGACGTCTCTTGCTCTTCCAGCGGCGGCAAAAGGCAGAACGGCGGCGCCGGAATGGGCAATTCCGCCGTCTCGGGCATTTGCCACAGCTTCACGCCGGACGGACGCTGCATTTCCCTCTTGAAAATCCTGCTGACGAACCATTGCATTTACGATTGTGCTTACTGCGTATCAAGACGCAGCAATGATATTGCGCGGGCGGCGTTTACGGTGCAGGAAGTTGTGGATTTAACGTTGAATTTTTACCGCCGCAATTATATTGAAGGACTGTTTTTGAGTTCCGGCATTTTCAAAAATCCCGATTACACCATGGAACGCTTGGTGCTGATTGCCAAAAAACTGCGCTTGGAGCATCAATTTCACGGCTATATTCATTTGAAGACCATTCCCAAAGCCTCACCGGAATTGCTTGATGAAGCGGGTTTGTATGCCGACCGTCTCAGCATCAATATGGAGATTCCGACCATTTCGGGCTTGAAATTATTAGCGCCCGAGAAGAATCATCAGGATATAACTCAGCCGATGCGCCATATCAATAACAGTATTATCGCGTATCAAGACAGCCGCCGCCGTTTGCGCAGCACGCCCAAATTCGCCCCCGCAGGACAAAGCACGCAGTTCATTATCGGTGCGACGGGGGAAACGGATAAGCAGGTCATTCAGGCGGCGGATCATTTTTACCGCGCATACGGCTTGAAGCGGGTTTATTATTCGGGCTATGTGCCGGTCTTGGCGGATAAGCGCCTGCCGGAGGTGTCGGCGCAAGTGCCGCTGCGGCGAGAAAACCGCCTTTATCAGGCGGATTGGCTGATGCGTTTTTACGGTTTTGCCGCGCAGGAGCTGGTCGATAACAGTCAGCCTTTTTTGGATTTGGATATTGATCCCAAATTGGCTTGGGCTTTGCGTCATCGCCATGTGTTTCCGATTCGCCTGCAAACGGCGGCTTTAGAAATGATTCTGCGCGTGCCGGGAATCGGTTTGAAATCGGCGCGGAAAATCATTCAGGCAAGGCGCTATCGGCGCATTACGTTGGAGATATTGAAGCAGATGGGCGTGGCGACGAATCGCGCCCGCTATTTCATCGATTTGGCGGAAACACTTACCAGCACCGCTGAATTGGATAATCCGCACCTGCGCGAGCTGCTGCTTGCCGACAGCCGCAGTAAATGGCAGCGCGGCAGCATGCAGCAAATGGCTTTGTTTGATGGCGTATCAACTGATTTATGACGGCAGCTTTGAGGGCTTATTAAGCGCGGTTTTCCATGTCTATGCGGCGAAACTGCCGCCGGAGGCGGTCGGGATTAGCGCGCAGATGCAGGCGCAAAGCGGGGATTTATTCGCCCAATCGATATGGATTGCCAGCAATGCCGAGCAGGCGGAGCGGGTTTTCAAACGCCTGCAACAGCAATTGCACAGAGGCGCGGACAGGCAATTGCTTTACGGTTTTCTGTATGCGCACCCTACGATGGCGGATACCTTTCTGCGCCTTGTGCGTCAGGCATTGGCGCATCCGCAGCGCGGCTTTTTTGCCGATAAGGGCAATCCCGATGTGCTGCAATGGGGAAAATGGGCGCAGGCGGTGAGCAAGGAAAAGCACCGCATGGAAGCCTTTGTACGTTTTGAAGCGCATGATAATGAGGTCTTTTTTGCCGGCATTGCGCCGGATTACGATATTTTGGCGCTGATTGCGCCGCATTTTCGCCGCCGCTATCCGCAGATGCGCTGGGCGATATACGATCGCCGCCGCGCCTACGGCATTTATCATGAAGACGGACGGCTCATGCTGCTGGATACGCTGCTGGAGCAGGCAAGAAAAACGCAGCTGAGCGAGGCGGAAGCGCATTATCAAGCGCTGTGGCGGCAGTATTTTAAGAGCACAACGATTGATAACCGGCGCAATACGGCGCTGCAAGCCAGACAGATGCCGCGCCGCTATTGGCGCTATCTGACGGAATTGCAGCCTTAGCGGCGGTTTAATGCTGATTGTGCAAAATTTGGCTGAGGAATTCTTGGGCGCGCGGATGTTTGGGTGCTTGGAAAAATTGCTCGGGACTGTCGATTTCGATGATTTGCCCTTTGTCCATAAAGACGACGCGGTCGGCGACTTGGCGGGCAAAGCCCATTTCATGGGTCACGCAGAGCATGGTGATATTGCTTTCTTCTGCCAATTCTATCATCACATCCAGCACTTCTTTAATCATTTCGGGGTCGAGGGCGGAGGTGGGTTCGTCAAATAAAATGACTTCGCAGTCCATGCACAGGGTGCGGGCGATGGCGACGCGTTGCTGCTGCCCGCCGGAGAGTTGTCCGGGAAATTTTTCCGCCTGCTCGGCAATGCCGACGCGTTCGAGGAATTGCCGCGCTTTGTTTTCCGCCGCCTGTTTGGGCAGGCGGTTGACCCAAATCGGTCCGAGCGTGAGATTGTCCAAGATGCTGAGATGCGGAAAGAGGTTGAATTGCTGAAAGACCATGCCGACTTTGCGCCGCAGATTGCGGGTTTGCTGCAAGCTGCCGTCCAACAGTTCGCCGTCTAGGTAGATATACCCTTCTTGGTAGTCTTCCAAGCGGTTGATGCAGCGGATGAGGGAGGATTTGCCCGAGCCGGAAGGCCCGCAGATGACAAGGCGTTCGCCGCGTGCGACTTCAAGAGTAATCTCTTTGAGGGCATGGAATTTGCCGTACCATTTATTGAGCGCCTGTATTGAAATCATGGGATTCATATTAGTGTCCTTGATGATAATGTTTTTCCACGCGGTAGCTGAAGCGCGTCATGCCGTAGCAGATAATGAAATAGACGAGGGCGGTAAAGGCATAGCCTTCCATGCCCAGCCCCAGCCATTCGGGGGATTGGCTGGCGGAATGGACGATGCCTAGGAAGTCGTATAAGCCGATGATAGAGACGAGGGTGGTTTCTTTGAACAGTCCCACATAGGTATTGGTAATGGCGGGAATGACGAGGCGCAGGGCTTGCGGCAGAATAATCAGGCGCATTTTCTGCCAGTAACTAAGCGCGATGCTGTCGGCGGCTTCGTATTGTCCTTTAGATAGTCCCTGCAAGCCGCCGCGTACGACTTCCGCCATATAGGCGGAGGCGAATAATGCCACGCCGATAAGGGCGCGGATGAGGTTATCTATCGTCATACCGGTCGGGAAAAACAGCGGCAGCATGATGGATGACATGAAAAGTATCAGAATCAGCGGCACACCGCGCCATAATTCGATAAAGCCGATGCAGAGCCAGCGAATCAGGGGCATGTCGGAGCTGCGCCCCAGAGCCAGCAAGATGCCCAGCGGCAGGGAAAAGAGAATGCCCGCCGAGCTGATGACAAGGCTTAACATCATGCCGCCCCATTTATTGGTCGGCACGGATTCCAAACCGAAGCTGCCGCCGCGCAGCAGTATCCAGCAGATAATCGGCATCAGGAGCATATTGGCAAGCACCGCCCAATGGCGGACGTGCTTTTTGGAGAAGATGACCGAGAGCAGAAACAGCGGCACAATCAAAAAGAATACCAAGCTTACGCGCCAGCGTTCTTCATCGGGATAGAAGCCGTAGAAAAATTGCCCCAAGCGTGCGCCGATAAAAGGCCAGCAAGCGCCTTCATGAAGGGCGCAGGCGGCTTTGTCGCTGCCCTGCCAAGTGGCGTCGATAATCAGCCATTTGACAAGCGGCGGCAGTATCCATGCAAGAAACAGCAGGCTGAACAGAGTCAGCAGACTGTTGCCCCAACTGGAGAAGAGACGTTGTTTGAGCCAAGCAGTCAAGCCGGTGCTGCCGGCAGGCGCGGGACGTTCGGGGAGATAGTCGTACATCTGCGGGGTCATTAGCGTTCCTTAATCGCGCTGCGGCGGTTGTAGAGGTTCATGGCGAGCGAAATCAGCAGGCTGATGCTCAGGTAGATCGCCATGGTGATGGCGATGATTTCAATCGCGCGTCCTGTTTGGTTGAGCGCCGTGCCGGTAAATACCGAGACCAAATCGGGGTAGGCAATGGCGGCGGCAAGCGAGGAGTTTTTTACGACGTTTAAATATTGATTGCTCAGCGGCGGAATGATAACGCGCAATGCCTGCGGCAGAATGACGAGCCGCATGATGCGGCTTTGCGGCAAGCCTAATGAGACGGCGGCTTCGCTTTGTCCTTTGGCTACCGATTGAATGCCGGCGCGGACGTATTCGGCGATGTAGGCGGCGCTGTATAGGGTCAGGGCGAGCCAGAGGGCGGCGAATTCGGGCAGGACGGTAATGCCGCCGCGGTAGTTAAAGCCGCTTAAAACGGGCAGTTCGTAGTCGTCGGGGCCGATATTGGCGAAATAGTAAATAAGCGGGGCGGCGATTATCAGCAGGGGATAGAGCCAAGCAAGGGAAAGAATGTTGCCGCTTTTTTGCTGGCGGCGACGGTTCCAATAATGCAGGGCGAAGCTGAGTATTAAAGCGGCAAGGGCGATCAGCAATGTTTGTTGCAAAAGCGGCTGCCAATGCGGGGCGGCGAGGCTGAGTCCGCGGTTGCTCAATACGGCTAGGCAGCTTTGGTTTTCGTCGCAGCCGAGGGTCAGGGTACTGGCGCGCGGCATGGGCAGAACGGACAGTACCGCGAAATACCAAAAGAAGATTTGCAATAGCAGGGGGATGTTGCGGAAAACGTCGATATAAATGCCGGTCAGGGCGGAAACCAGCCAGTTTTTAGACAGGCGCAGGGTGCCGCAGATTATGCCGAGTAGGGTGGCGGCGCTGCCGGCAAGAGCGGAGAGCAGCAAGGTGTTGAGCAGTCCGACGAGGAGAACGCGGGCGATGGAGTCGTCATGCGTGTAGGGAATGAGGCTTTGGTCGATGTCAAAACCGGCGCGGCTGCCGAGAAAAGCGAAATCCACGCTTTGCCCGATTTGTTGCAGATTATTGCGGGCGTTGTGGGCGAAAAAGGCAAGGCAGGCAATGACGAGCAGAAAGGCGATGAGTTGAAAACACAGGCGGCGGGTATTGGGTCGCGATAAAAAAGTCATAAATAGGTAGTCTCAAAACAAGTGCGCATGATACCGCAAAGCCGCTGATGCTAAAATAACCTTTTCTTATATGTTCGGGAATGCCTATGCCTTTATTAAGCGCGCGTGATTTGTCTTTGGCTTTCGGTTGGAAACCTTTGCTGGATAAAGTGAATTTCAGTATTGAAAAAGGGGAGAAAATCGCTCTTTTAGGTCGCAACGGCGAGGGAAAATCGACTTTGTTAAATGTGATTCGCGGTCTGCTCAGTCCTGACGAGGGCGAGATTCAGGCGGCGCAAGGTCTGCAAATCGCCTATTTGCCGCAAGATCCGCCGACGGCGGATGCGCGTTCGGTGGCGGAGGTTCTGCGTGAGGAAATGCAGGAAGTCTATCAGGCGATTGCTGATTATCAGCGTTTGTCCGCCGACTTCAAGGACAGCGACAGCGCGGAATTGGCGCGTTTGGAGAGTTTGATTCAAGCGGCGGACGGTTGGACTTTAGAGGCGCGGATTGAGCAGTTGCTGACGCAGTTCGGCTTGAATGCTCAGGCAAAGATGGCGGAGTTGTCGGGCGGTTGGCGGCGGCGCGTGTGGCTGGCGCGCGTGTTGTTGCGCAAACCGGATATTTTGCTGCTCGATGAGCCGACCAACCATTTGGATATCGGCGCCATTACGTGGCTGGAGCAGTTTTTGCAGCGTTTTGCCGGCGCGGTGATTTTTGTTACGCATGACCGCGCTTTCATGCGCGCGGTGGCTAATCGGATTTGGGAATTGGATCGCGGACGTTTGCTGGATGTGGCGGCGGATTATGCGCGCTTTTTGCGTACGCGCGAGGAAGTTCTGCATGCGCAGGCGCAGGCGCAGGCGCGTTTCGATAAGAAATTGGCGGAAGAGGAAGTGTGGATTCGTCAGGGCATCAAGGCACGACGCACGCGCAACGAAGGGCGGGTGCGGGCGCTGAAAGCCATGCGTATGGAACGCGCGCGGCGAATTGCGCAGCAGGGCAAGGCAAACATCAGCATCGATGCCGGAGAACGCAGCGGCAAGCAAGTGATTGTGGCGGAAAATCTGCATTTTGTGCATGAGCATGCGCCCGCCATGATTGTGAATTTCAGCGATATTATCGAGCGCGGCGAAAAAATCGGTTTAATCGGCGCAAACGGAGTCGGTAAAACGACTTTGCTTAATGTGCTGCTGGGCAAACTCGAGCCGCAGCAGGGTAGGGTACGCTTAGGTACGCAGTTGGAAATCGCTTATTTCGACCAGTTACGCAGCCAGTTAAATGAGCAGGACACCTTGCGCGAGAGTTTGGGGCAGGGCAAGGATTTCATCGAAATCAACGGCGGGCGCAAACATGTCACCGCCTATCTGCAAGATTTTCTCTTTCCGCCCGAGCGTTGGAATACGCCGGTGTCCGCGCTTTCCGGCGGTGAGCGGGCGCGTTTAATGTTGGCAAAATTATTGGCGCAGCCGGCGAATCTTTTGGTTTTGGATGAACCGACCAATGATTTGGATGTGGAAACCCTGGAATTATTGGAAGAAATGCTGGGCGGCTATAAAGGCACGGTGCTGATTGTCAGCCATGACCGTGAGTTTTTAGACGAAGTGGTAACGCGCTCTTGGGTGTTTAACCGTGCCAAATCGCGGATTGAGCAAGTGCCGGGCGGTTTTGCCGATTGGTTGGAACAAGGCGGAGCAATTGAGCAATTAGAGGCGGAAAATCCGCCGCCAAATGAGAAAAACAATTCCTCAAGACTTGAAAAAAATGCCGTTGCCGCAGACAATAGCAAGGCAAATGCTGAAAAATCAGAGAGCAAAGTCAAATTAAGCTATAAATATCAGCGCGAATTAGAGGCATTGCCGGCTGTTATCGAAGCCAAAGAAGCAGAGATTGCCCAGCTGGAAATGCAGATTGCCGCATCGGATTTTTATCAGCAAAGCCATGAGTTGCAAAACGCTGCTTATACGGCATTGCAAACGGCTCAGCAAGAACTCGATGCCTTGCTTGAGCGTTGGATGGATTTAGAAGCAGGAAATGTCTAATATCTGCTTGTTATGGATAATTCTTAAAGGGAGTGAATATGTCAGAGAATGTTAAAGATGTGTATTGGGTGACGCATACGCGCGAGATTGCCGGCAATTATAGCTACACCATCAATGGGCGTCAGGATACGGCGGAATATGTGGTTGAAGGCGAAGATGCGTTGCGTCAGCGTTATGAAGCCTTGATTAAGCAAAATAACTTGCATAATCTGGCACCTGATATTGCCGCTTTCCCCGGAGCAATCGATGCGGTTTTTTGCAGCAAGGAAAAAACCGTTGTTCTTTTCTGCGATCAAACCGAATTAAATAGCACGCATAAATTCAAAGGCGCGCATGATCAAATCGTGAAAATGCGTTTGAAAAACTTAGTTGCGGCGAGCAAAAACGGAGAGCGCGATTGGTTGATTGCTTCAGACGACTATCAAACCGTTATGGTCCGCAAATCGATTGTTAAACGGATTTATCAAGAAAATACACATGTAATGTTTGAGTTTAATAACGAACGTCCGGATTATTTAAGCGATTGGGATACGACGCCGAAGGCTACGGAATATTTGGCAAAATTCCAAGAGCAAATGTTTTAATATGCCAAAACAAGCGGTTTTGAGTTCTTCAAAACCGCTTTTATGGTTCTGTATTTCAAAAAATACGATAAATCTCTCGTCGAAATAACAAGACTTGAACGCAGTATTAGTATTATTTGAAAAATAGAGCTTATATAGTCGGAGAAGTGAAAAAGTAGTACAAGGCGGCAAGCCGCAGACAGTATCAAGAGAGTACGGCAAGGCGAGCCAACGCCGTAATACTTTTTCAATTCTTCGACTATATCAAACCTTGTGAAATGTTAAACCATAAATTGCGGAATAAAATATGATTGCAGATCCTGCTAGCCATAAACCTTGGTTGTCTCAATACCACAGCGACACACCTCATCATTTACCAGCAGCAGAATATACGAATTTAGCTGAATTCATTGAAAAAATGGTAGAACGCTACGGCGAGCTGCCGGCGTTTAGCAATTTTAATACAAGTCTCAGTTTTCAAACGCTATTACGCCGTGCAAAGGCCTTTGCCGCTTATTTGCAGCAAGAACTCGGCTATCAAAAAGGCGATCGTTTGGCTTTAATGATGCCCAATATTTTGCAATATCCGGTCGTATTATACGCCTGCTACCTTAGCGGTATTGCCGTGGTCAATATTAATCCGCTTTATACCGCACGCGAATTAAAACATCAGCTCAAAGATTCCGGCGCACGCGGAATCGTCATCGTTGAAAACTTTGCCCATACTTTTGCCCAAGTGCAATCTGAATTGCCGCAGGTGAAAGATGTGATTATTACCCGTTTTGGCGACGAGCATCACTTTTTAAAAGCTTGGATGGTGAATTTCGTCGTGAAATATGTACGCAAATTGATTCAGCCTTTTCAAATCGAGCGCGCTTTGTCTTATAAAGAAATCATGGCAAAAGGTATGCAATTATCCTTTCAGCCGGTCGAAATTGCGGCAAATGATATCGCCATGTTGCAATATACCGGCGGCACTACCGGCGTGGCGAAAGGCGCCATGCTCAGCCATGCGAATTTATTGGCCAATATCGCCCAAGTAAAGGCTTGGGTGGGCAGCGCGATTAAAGAACCTTCGCTGATTTGTATCACGCCTTTGCCGCTGTATCATATTTTCTGCTGTACGGTGAATGCATTATGTTTTCCTAGTTTGGGTATGCATAATGTTTTGGTAACCGATCCGCGCGATATGAAAAGTTTTATCGGCATTTTAAAACGCTATCCTTTTACTGTGATGACCGGTTTGAATACCTTGTTTAAAGGTTTGTTAAATCAAAAGGATTTTGCGCAATTGGATTTTAGCAAAGTGCGTTTTGTGGTCTCCGGCGGTATGCCGTTGGAGAAAATCGTCTCGGAACAATGGCAAAAAGTTACCGGCAATGTGATGATTGAGGGCTACGGTTTAACGGAAACCTCGCCGATTGTTTGTGCCAATCTGTTGGAAAATAAGCAGTTTACCGACGGTATCGGCTATCCGATGCCGGATACGGAAATCAGTATTCGCGATAATCAGGATAATCCTCTGCCTGTTGATGAAGCGGGCGAATTATGGGTACGCGGACCGCAAGTTATGATCGGCTATTGGAATCAAACGGAAGAATCGCAGAAAGCACTGACTGCCGACGGTTGGTTTAAAACCGGCGATATTGCGCGTATGAATGCGCAAGGTTTTGTGAAAATTGTCGATCGTAAAAAAGATATGATTTTGGTCTCAGGCTTTAATGTTTATCCTAATGAAGTGGAAGCTGTATTGTCAGAACATCCCGCAGTGCATGAATGCGCAGTCATTAGCGTAAAACATAGTAATACCGGTGAGGCGGTAAAAGCCTTTATTATCGCTAAGGGCAATCAGCAAATCAGCGAGCATGAATTGCGTGAATTTGCCAAGCAGCATTTGACGAACTACAAGCGCCCTAAAATTTACGAGTTTATCGAGGAATTGCCCAAATCTAATGTAGGGAAAGTCTTAAGACGCAAATTGAGCGAAAGTGAGCGGCAAAAAAATTCTGAATAATAGGTTCTTAGTTATAGTCAATTCATGGCAAGATTAATCATTTTTCAAACGGGTAGATCGGATACTTGTATCCGATCTACTTCTTTATAAATTAGTAATTTAGATATTTATATCCAATACAGTTTGTCATGGCGTGTGCTTTCAGCATAAACCGCCTAAGCTTAAAAATATAATGTTCGTATTTGTCATGGGTCAACTATATAACGATTGATTTTGTGCTGTAGTCGGAGAAGTGGAAAAGTAGTACAAGACGGCATTTACGCCGCTTTAAAGAAAAAATTGCTGCATAAAAAAGGGCTAAGCCCCGTATTATAGCTTCTTCAGATTAAAATGAAGCTATACAGAAACTTAGTCCTTTCTTTGCCGTTTGCAATAATTGCTTCTATAATCAAAGATTTCAAAAAGAGTTACAGTTTTGATTCAGTTTGCCGTACTCTCTATACTCATCTTGTGTCACTTTTTCAATTCTTCGACTATATCGGCAAACCGATTTGAGAAGGCTTTGGCACCGCCATATCGTCGAAGAATTGAAAAAACATGAGGGATTTGTCTTGCATGTTTTTCCGCTTCTTCGATCGGCTGATGAAAAACTTAGTTTTTCTCTTTATCTACCAAACGGTTGGCTTTAATCCAAGGCATCATGTCGCGCAGTTTGCCGCCCACGATTTCGATTTGGTGTTCCGCATTTTGACGGCGGCGGGCGGTCATAGCCGGTGCGCCCATGCGGTATTCGTTGATAAAGGATTTGGCATAGTCGCCGTTTTGAATGTTTTTCAGGCATTCTTGCATTGCCCAGCGACTTTCTTCGTTAATTACTTGCGGACCGGTAACGTATTCGCCGTATTCCGCATTATTAGAGATGGAGTAGTTCATATTGGCGATGCCGCCTTCGTAAATCAAATCCACAATCAGTTTGAGTTCGTGCAGGCATTCAAAATACGCCATTTCAGGTGCATAGCCGGCATCGACTAAGGTTTCAAAGCCGGCTTTAATCAGCTCGACTGCGCCGCCGCAGAGAACGGCTTGTTCGCCGAAGAGGTCGGTTTCGGTTTCTTCTTTGAAGCTGGTTTCGATGATGCCGGCTTTGCCGCCGCCGTTCGCCACGGCATAGGCTAAAGCGAGGTCGCGGGCTTTGCCGCTTTGGTTTTGATGCACGGCAATCAGATGCGGTACTCCTCCGCCGCCTTGGTAGGTGCTGCGTACGGTATGGCCGGGGGCTTTCGGTGCAACCATGATGACGTCTAAATCTTGGCGCGGATTGACTTGTCCGTAATGCACGTTAAAGCCGTGGGCAAAGGCAAGTGCGGCGCCTTCTTTAATGTCGGCTTCGATTTGCCGATAGACTTCGGCGATGTTTTCATCAGGCAGCAGAATCATCACAACGTCCGCGGCTTTAACGGCTTCATTGACTTCTTTGACCGTCAGTCCTGCATTTTCGGCTTTTTTCCAGCTGGCGCCGTTTTTGCGCAAACCGACGATGACGTTCACGCCGCTTTCATGCAGGTTGTTGGCATGGGCGTGTCCTTGCGAGCCGTAGCCGATGATGGCAACGGTTTTGCCTTGCAATACGCTCATATCGGCATCTTTATCGTAAAAAACTTTCATGGATTCTCCAGTTCGTTAAAGGTAAAAAAATGTGCGGCTTTGCCGCGTTTATATCGCTTCCGAAATCAAAACCAAGCGCGGTATTCAATCGCTTGATGCAGCAATTGAGCGGCATGCGCGTGGTTTTGATTTCAGAATACATTACAGATCAAGGCATTTGCCGGAACCTGTCACCGCCAATCCTGTCACGCCGGTGCGCGCGATTTCGCGGATTTTCTTGTGATCCAGCATGGCAAGAAAGGCGTCGAGTTTGCGCGGGCTGCCGCTGATTTCAATCACGATGGTGCTAGGGTGCATGTCGACCACGCGCGCACGGAAGACATCGCTTAATTGCAGCAGATTGGGGCGGTCTTTTTCATCGGCGATGATTTTGACCATCATCATTTCGCGGTCAATCAGCTCATGTTCTTCGATATTGACGAGTTTGATGACGTCTATCAATTTATTGAGCTGCTTATTGATTTGCTCGATGATTTGATTGTCGCAGAAGGTCGTGAGCGTGAGGCGCGAGATGCTGGGATCTTGCGTCGGCGCGACGTTCAGGCTTTCGATGTTGAAGCCGCGCGCGGAAAACAGCCCGACCACGCGCGATAAAGCGCCTGCTTCGTTTGCCATTAAAATGGAAATAATGTGGCGTTCCAGTTGTGTTTTCATACCAGCACCATGCCTTCGTCTGATTGTTTATTGGCTTTTTCATGATGCGCGCCGAGCATCATTTCGTTTTGACCGCCGCCCGCCGGAATCATGGGGAAGACGTTTTCGCTAGGGTCTGTGGCGATATCCACAAAGACGGTTTTGTCTTTCATGGCAATGACTTCCGCCAGTTTTTGCCGTAAATCCTGCGGTTTTTCAATGCGCACGCCGTGATGCCCGTAGGCTTCTGCCAGTTTGACGAAATCCGGCAGGCTTTCCATATAGCTCATGGAATAGCGTTTGTCATAGAAAAATTCCTGCCATTGCCGCACCATGCCTAAGTAGCCGTTATTCAGGCAAATGATTTTCACCGGCACATGATATTGCAAAGCGGTGGTCATTTCTTGCAGCATCATTTGAATCGAGCCGTCGCCGGTGATGCAAAACACGTCTTCTTCCGGACGCCCCAATTTTGCACCGATGGCGGCAGGATAGCCGAAGCCCATCGTGCCCAGTCCGCCGGAGTTAATCCAACGCCGCGGCTCATGGAAACGGAAATACTGCGCCGCCCACATCTGATGCTGTCCGACGTCGGAAGTAATCACGGCATTGCCGCCCGTCAGCTCGTACAAGGTTTGAATCACCTGCTGCGGTTTAATCACGTCTTCGCTTGGCGAAATGTCCAAGCAGCGGATGCTTTGCCACTCGGCGATTTGCTGCCGCCATTCCGCCGTTTGCGCCGGATCGGCAGTGCTGTCACCCAATAAGCGCAGCATCTCGCTCAATACGGATTTGACCGAGCCGACAATCGGAATATCCACTTTCACATTCTTCGCAATTGAGGAAGGATCGATGTCGATATGGATAATCTTGGCGGAAGGGCAGAATTTGGCGATATCACCGGTAACGCGGTCGTCAAAACGCGCACCCACCGCAAAAAGCACATCGCAATGATGCATCGCCATATTGGCTTCATAGGTGCCGTGCATACCGAGCATGCCCAAAAATTGCTTGTCATTACCGGGGTAAGCGCCCAAGCCCATCAGAGTATTGGTTACGGGCAAATTCAACTGCTTTGCTAAAACCGTCATCTGCTCCGCCGCATTATCCAACACCACACCGCCGCCCGAATACAGCATCGGACGCTTGGCGCGGCTCAGCAATTTCAAGGCTTTTTTGATTTGTCCGATATGACCATCCACCGTAGGTTGGTAAGAATGGATATGGATTTCATCGGGATAGCTAAAAGAAGCAAAGGCGGCAGTGACGTCCTTGGGCACGTCAATTAAAACCGGACCGGGGCGGCCGCTTGAAGCAATATAAAAAGCTTTTTTAATCGTCTCCGCCAATTTGTTAATATCTTTGACCAAAAAGCTATGCTTGACCACAGGACGCGTAATCCCCACCGCATCCACCTCTTGGAAAGCATCATTGCCAATCAAAGAAGACGGCACCTGTCCGGAAAACACCACCATCGGAATCGAATCCGCATAAGCCGTGCCGATGCCGGTAACCGCATTCGTCAAACCGGGACCGGAAGTCACAATCGCCACACCGACCTTGCCGGTGGCGCGGGCATAGCCGTCTGCCGCATGAATCGCGCCCTGCTCATGCCGCGCCAATACATGCACCAAACCCTCTTGTTGATACAAGGCATCATAAATATAAAGCACCGCACCGCCGGGATAACCGAACACATATTCCGTTCCCTCCGCAAGTAAGGCCTCCACAATAATTTCAGCACCGCTTAAATGATGTTTTTTCTTTGCCATATGAATCTTCTTTAATTAAGTCAAAGCGAGCGCCAAATGTAATCGCCGCATGCGTATCGGTCAAGCAAAAAAAACGCCGATTGCCGCAAGTAACAAAAAACAATCGCTTTTCATTTTGTCTTGCAGACAAGTGTTTTTGATATTTATTTATTTAAAAACAATTTATTAAATAAATACTTTCAAAGGAAAACATCCTCATCTCAATAAAAAATTTTTTGAAGTAAAAAGCAAAAACTCATTTTGTTGCGCAGTCCGCAACAGAGAATTATACTGACAGCATGATTACAGACATCCGACACGCAGGACTGGAAAAGTTCTACCGCACCGGCAATACCGCCGGCATCAATGCCGCTCACGCCAAAGCATTGCGCTTTGTGCTGCTGAGCTTGGACAGCGCCTATTGCGCGCAAGACCTGCCCCTACCGCATATGCAGCTTGAGCAAAACGGCGAAAACTATCGTCTCAGTGGCACATTCGGGAGCTTAGGCTTCCATTTTGCCCAAGGCAATATCGCCATTCGGGAGTATCAAGACGCATGAGCATGCACAATCCGCCGCATATCGGCGAAGTCATTCAGCACTTATATTTGCAGCCCTTAAATATCAGCCTGCGCGAAATGGCGCAATATTTGGACATCTCGCCCTCGACGCTCAGCCGCCTGCTCAACGGCAACAGCAACCTCAGTCCCGACATGGCATTGCGCCTCAGCAAAACCTTAGGACGCAGCGCGGAAAGCTGGCTGACTATGCAAAGACATTATGATTTATGGCAGGCGCGGCGGCGCGTATCCCTGATAGCGGTCAGTCGTCTGTATCCGGAAAAAGATTAGATGCGGTCAATCAAAATGACGGCATGGTATTGCCATGCCTATGCTGCGGTTTGCAGCTAAGTAATCCTTATTGATACGAACCGGACTATAGCTGTTGAAACATAAAAACTAGATAATTGATATTATTCAATGCTGATGTTTAATTTACCACCCAAAATTTGTACATAGCGCGCAAGCGTCGCTAAATTCAAATTTTGCGTATTCTCGATTTGACTAATTGCCGATTGCGAAATACCCATTTTCTGTGCAAGCTCGCTTTGACTAAGCCCCGCTTTTTTACGCAATTGCGCTAAATCCAACTGCAACAGCGTCTCTTGCGCCTGCATATGAATCTTTTCCCGCCGCTCATGCGGCAAAGCCGCCATTACATCATCTAAGCTTCTCATTTGATTTTCCTTTCAGAGACTGCAAATAATATTCTGATTGCAAATACTGTTTATAAATTTCTTCAGCAAGCGGTATCATTTTTTGATAAAAACGCTTATCGCCTGTCTTATCGCCCCACACAGCATCACTACTTGACGAATAGGGTCGAAAACAAAAAGTAGCCGATAAGGTTTTCCCTGATGTTGCACACGCAATTCCTTCAAATTAGATAAAGAAGCGCCCTTGAGCGTATCGACATAAGGTCTGCCAAGCTGTGAACCTTTGTTTTTTAACACATTGAGATAATGCAAAATGCTATCTTGCTCCTCATCATCCAATCCTTGAAACCAAGCATCAAAAGCATCAGTAAAAATCACCTGTCACATCGTTGTCATATCCAAGTTTTTTAGAAATTATAAGTTCTGACTTATTGCGTTTCAAGAAAAGTCGCTCAAATATAGAAGACAGAACACCGATGGACGAGGCGAAGGCATTATGATTTATGGCAGGCAAAAGCTATTGAAAGCTTAGTCATGGACTAGCGCTTCAGTAGCAAAGATGTAGTGATTCTTTGGAATTTTTATCAAAACGCAAAAATGTCGACTTTTCAGACAAAATTCCCTGTGCTTTTATTATAAAATATAAAAGCCTGTATTCCATTATTTGTACATATGAAAATGGTTTTAGGTCGAATGCAAAAACGGATTTGAATACCGTTTATAGCAAGCAATCCGGCATTTATCACATATTAGGAGATGTTTTATGAATCGTATCTATCGTATTGTTTTCAATTATGCCTTGGGTATTTGGCAATGTGTTTCCGAATGCGCTCGTGCGCAAGGAAAAGGGAGCAAGCCGAGAAGAAAGCTGTCTTCTATCATGCTCATCGGATTATTAAGCTTCGGAAAAACAGCTTGGGCGGTGGATTATACAACTGACACGATTATTTCTCATCCGAATGATTTAAACGGTGCCACACATACGATTAGCAATGGATCAATAGTTGATTTTAATAGTTATGCATTACCGCTGACAGTAGATAATGCTAATGTAAAAATCACGGACGGAAGCCTGAAATCCGTTGCTCGTTTAAGTGTTGGGGATATTTCGGGTAATTCAGGAAGCGTTCAATTATCTGATAATAATGCTCTTATAGAAGCAGAAAGCATGTATATCGGCAATAATGGAAACGGCGATGTTAACGTATCTGCAGGAACGATAAAAACTACAAGAATTCTTATTATCGGCAGTGAATCCGGCAGTATTGGTACAGTAAATCTTACGGGGTTAAATTCTAAAATTGAAAGTAATTATTATACAACTATAGGAAATGACGGCACAGGAACATTAAATTTAACAAATCAATCAAGCATTGATTCCAAGCGAATCGATATTGGTAATACAAGTAACGGCAAAGGAATAATGACGGTATCAGATAATGCTAAAATAACTTCCGATATCCTAGTCGTAGGTGTTAAAGGAAATGGTTTTCTTGAAATTAAAAATAGCCAAAATAATGTTATTGATCAGTTGAGCATTTCTAATAGTAAAGATTCTATTGGTAAAGTAGTTCTGGAGGAAAGTAGCTTAAAAGCAAACTCTCGATTAGGTGTCGGCTGGTTTAGCAAGGGAGAATTAACGCTAGATAAATCTAATCTTGAAACAAACTTTTTAGTATCAGGAGTATTCAATGATTCTTCCGGGAGTATAGATAGTAAGGATAGTGCTATTAATGCTGAAGAAGTTAGTATTGGATTTGGATCTGAAAGTCATGGCACTTTAAACTCTCTAAATACTACTATTAATAGCACAGATTTCGAGATAGGTGGTGACCGTAATAGCACCGGCATTGTAAGTATCAGTGATGACAGCACCATCAATACTAGCAAAACAATGGCAATAGGTTCATATGGAAAGGGAACTTTAAATGTCAAACAAAGTACTATTAATAATGAAAATACTATTATTAGCGATAAATCAGGTTCAAATGGAACATTTAACCTTATAGACAACAGCACATTGACTAATAATGGATATATCCATATCGCTAATCAAGAATCTACTGCCGGAACATTCAATATCACAAACAGCAAACTCGATATCAATAAATATCTTTTAGTAGGTAATGAAGGAAATGGAAAATTAGATACAAACAATGCCGCTATGACTATCAATTCCGGATTATTGCTTGCTTATAGTAATACCTCTACAGGCATGGTAAATACAAGTGCCAGTACGCTTAATGTTTCTGAAATAAGTATTGGCATCAGCGGAAAAGGACAATTTAATGTTTTTGATAATAGTGAGATAAATACAGGAACTTTATTTCTTGCTAAAAAGCAAGATGCCCAAGCAGAAATGAATATAAGTAACAGTAATATTACAGCAAGAAAAGATGTTGTTGTCGGTGGTTCTGGTAAGGCAAGCATGAATATTAAAGATGATAGCAGATTAAACAGCCCTATCTTAATAGCAGGTGATGAAGAAACAGGAGTCGGTACGATTCGTACAGAGAATGCTGAATTGAATATTTCTACTGAAGCTGCGATTGGCTACAAAGGTTTTGGAGAATTACATGCGGATAATAGTAAGATAAACAGCCAGCAATTCGATGTGGCATCAGGTTCGGGTACAGGCAAGGTCTCTCTTAACAATCAGAGTATACTTGCCGTACAAGATATAATACATATTGGCAGAGAAGGGAACGGAACACTAAGCGGCAGGGACAGTAGCATTGAAGCCAAGCGTACTATTATTGCTCACGAAACAGGCACAAATGCTGATTTATCGCTTAATAACAGTCAACTAAATTCCGAAACTTTTATTCTTGTAGGCAATCAAGGAACAGGAAAACTTTCCGCCGACAACAGCGTTATAACAAGTAAATACATGATGATCGGCTATGAACAAGGTAGTCAGGGCGAAGTTAAGCTAAATAATAATAGTCGCGCTACCTTAACGGATGTAGTATCTGTTGGTTCCTATGGAGAGGGTACTTTAAATGTCAAAAATTCAGCTATTAACGCTAAAGTCGTCAATATAGGAGAAAAAGCAAAAGGCTTAGCACAGTTTTCCGATGCCGCAAGTTTGAATACAGAAACGTTATTTATCGGTTTTGAAAGCACTAGTTCCGGAGAACTTACCATGATAGGCGATAATACCCTATTAGATGCTTCTGACATTACTTTTGGCAAAGGATCGAAAGCACATCTCAATCTGCATCAGGGAGCAATCGCCAGTACAGAAAATATCTTCAAAACAGATAGTACTGCAAACGACACCAAACTCAGCTTAGATAATGCCACTCTTCGCCTAACCGCTGATCAAAATGAATTGTTTAAAAATTTTTCTGATAATGACAAAATTGAACTGAATACAGGCGGCGCTACATTTGAAACCGATCATACTGTGAAAATAGTTGATACCGCCCGAATCAGCGGCAGCGGTAATCTGATTAAATCGGGCAGCGGCACTTTAAGCCTTAACATCGATAATAAAGCCTATACAGGCAAAACCACAATTGCCGACGGTGCGCTCAATATTCAAGCTGACCATGATGCGGCTTTCACTACGCCTATCGACGGCAGCGGTAATTTGATTAAATCGGGCAGCGGCACTTTAAGCCTTAACATCGATAATAAAGCCTATACAGGCAAAACCACAATTGCCGACGGTGCGCTCAATATTCAAGCTGACCATGATGCGGCTTTCACTACGCCTATCGACGGCAGCGGTAATCTGATTAAATCGGGCAGCGGTACTTTAAGCCTTAACATCGATAATAAAGCCTATACAGGCAAAACCACAATTGCCGACGGTGCGCTCAATATTCAAGCTGACCATGATGCGGCTTTCACTACACCTATCGACGGCAGCGGTAATTTGATTAAATCGGGCAGCGGTACTTTAAGCCTTAACATCGATAATAAAGCCTATACAGGCAAAACCACAATTGCCGACGGTGCGCTCAATATTCAAGCTGACCATGATGCGGCTTTCACTACGCCTATCGACGGCAGCGGTAATTTGATTAAATCGGGCAGCGGCACTTTAAGCCTTAACATCGATAATAAAGCCTATACAGGCAAAACCACAATTGCCGACGGTGCGCTCAATATTCAAGCTGACCATGATGCGGCTTTCACTACGCCTATCGACGGCAGCGGTAATCTGATTAAATCGGGCAGCGGTACTTTAAGCCTTAACATCGATAATAAAGCCTATACAGGCAAAACCACAATTGCCGACGGTGCGCTCAATATTCAAGCTGACCATGATGCGGCTTTCACTACACCTATCGACGGCAGCGGTAATTTGATTAAATCGGGCAGCGGCACTTTAAGCCTTAACATCGATAATAAAGCCTATACAGGCAAAACCACAATTGCCGACGGTGCGCTCAATATTCAAGCTGACCATGATGCGGCTTTCACTACGCCTATCGACGGCAGCGGTAATCTGATTAAATCGGGCAGCGGTACTTTAAGCCTTAACATCGATAATAAAGCCTATACAGGCAAAACCACAATTGCCGACGGTGCGCTCAATATTCAAGCTGACCATGATGCGGCTTTCACTACACCTATCGACGGCAGCGGTAATTTGATTAAATCGGGCAGCGGTACTTTAAGCCTTAACATCGATAATAAAGCCTATACAGGCAAAACCACAATTGCCGACGGTGCGCTCAATATTCAAGCTAACCATGATGCGGCTTTCACTACGCCTATCGACGGCAGCGGTAATTTAATTAAATCGGGCAGCGGCACTTTAAGCCTTAACATCGATAATAAAGCCTATACAGGCAAAACCACAATTGCCGACGGTGCGCTCAATATTCAAGCTGACCATGATGCGGCTTTCACTACGCCTATCGACGGCAGCGGTAATTTAATTAAATCGGGCAGCGGCACTTTAAGCCTTAACATCGATAATAAAGCCTATACAGGCAAAACCACAATTGCCGACGGTGCGCTCAATATTCAAGCTGACCATGATGCGGCTTTCACTACGCCTATCGACGGCAGCGGTAATTTGATTAAATCGGGCAGCGGCACTTTGACTCTCAACAGCAGTAGCAAACAATGGCTTGGCGAAACACATATTGATGAAGGAAGGCTCAAACTGATTGGCGATTATGCAATGCGTGGCGACGAGGTCTTAGCAATCGCTCTGCATGGTACTGGCAATGATGAGAAAGGTCAGTTGTCGGTTGAGGGCAATGCCCATTTGGACGGTACGCTGAAAATAAAAGCCTCTGATGTTATCAAAGGCTTAATCCATGGCGGTAATTTTAATCAAGAATGGTTCAATGTCGTTGAGACCACCGGCACAAGAAGCGGCGAATTTGCGCATTTAGCCATAGTGGATACAAGCGGTGCCGCAATTGACAATTCCGGCATTACGGCGGATTACAGCGACAACAAAGCCGTGCATTTAAAAGCCAGACCTGTTTTGGTCGATGGTTTTGTCGATGCGGTAAAGGCGGATAATAAACCTGCATTGCTGCCGATTGCAGATGCGCTGGACGACATGAGCACCGCTTCAAGTTTGGGGCAAGTGCTTAATCTTGGCTCGGCCGGATTAAGCGATGCTCAAAAAGCTCAGGGCATAGCGGAATTAAGCCCGATGGGCGCCAATCCTTGGCTAATTGCTAATCAGCAACACCACATGCAGATTGCCGTTGACAGGCGCGATATTGACCGCGAACGTCATATTTGGGCAAAAGGGATTGTCGGCGCAAGCCGCTTGAAAGCGGATAACAGCGGTTACTTAGGCTATGATGCCAAAGACAGAGGCATTGTTATCGGGGCGGATATGCCGATAAACGACGGCAATCTGGGCTTGGTCTTAGCTTATGTGAAAAGCGATGCCGACAGTCTGGGTTTGGCTCGGCAGCATATTGAGACAAAAAGCTATCAACTGATGCTTTACGGTGATTATGATTTTGCCGATTTTTCCGTACACGGCAAACTGGGTTTAGGACGCAGCAATATTGAAGGCAGCCGCCATATCAATACGTTGACTGCCGGCAACCCTGTCGTCGCCAAATCCGATTACGATGCCAATGCCTTCCAAGCGCAACTGGAATTGCGCCGCTCCTTCGCCGTCGGCAAAGGCAGCATTACGCCTTTCGCAGCGCTGCATTATGCCGATATTTCCAGCGATGCTTATCAGGAAAGCGGCGCAGGCGTGTTTAATTTAGGCGTAGGCAAAGCACGTTATCGAGATTTCAGTCCTTCTGTCGGCGTTTATATCAATCAGGCGATTAACCCTCAATTTGCCATTACTGGCAGTCTGTCCGCCGCTTTGCACACAGGCGACAGAAGCTTTGACAGCCGTGCGCATTTTATCGGTACGGATAACAGCGATTTTGCCATGCAAGGTCAAAAACTGGGCAAAGGCTCGCTGAACGCCGGCATCGGCCTTTCCTACCAAACCGGCGCAAACAGCAGTCTGCATTTGGACTACCAAGGCAAATGGCGCGGCGATTATCATAATCAAGGCGTGAATTTAGGCTTCAAGATGAAATTCTAAATACCGCTGATGCTGCTTTGTCAGCAAGGTTAAAAAATCGCTCTTATCGAGCGATTTTTTTTATGGATTAATCCTTGCGCCACAGGCTGTGAATATAGCGCGCGATAGACAGAAATTCCGCGCGTTCGGATAAGGCGACTTCATGTGCGATGATGTTTTCCGGCGTATTGGCTTCGCGGTCTTTAGGTTTCATATAGTCGTAAAAACAGCGGATCCCGCTGATACTTAGCGCCTGCAATCCCTGTGCGGCGGCTTGAGTCTGCACCCATTGCAACTCGCGCGGATAATCAGGCGTGAGTTTGGCGCGTTTTTTGGCTTTCAGCCCCGCATCGACATAATCGAAATTGCCGAAGACGTGTTGGGTAAATTCCAATGCCAAGCGGTTGTAAAACATAAAGGATAGACAGCCGCCTTTCTTTAATGCCTTGACGCAGGCGGCAAACAGCGCTTCGCCTTGCGCCACCCATTCCAAAACGGCATGACACAGCACGAGATCAAATTCGCCGACGGCAAGCTCGGGCGGCAGCGACAAGGCATCGGCTTCCAGACAATGCAAGGATAAGTGCGCGGCCTGCGCGGCGGCTTGGGCTTTTGCCAATAAGGGCGGCGATTGATCGATAAGGGTGACTTCATGCCCCAAACCGGCGCACCATAGCGCCATTTGTCCTGCACCGCCGCCGATATCCAGAATCTTCAGCGGCTCTTGATTAAGCAGCGGGGCTAAATCGCGTTGCAAGACGGCAAGGCGGATAGCGCCTTTGGGACTGTCGTAAATGGCTTTTAAAAAATGCGCGTCAATGGCGGCAAAATAATTCTCGGCGCGTGGCATGTAGGCTCTCGATGTTTAAAGCAGGCAGTATAGGCGATTGCGCCTGCGCCTTGCCAGAAATAGCTGTTTTTGCCGCTCATTCCTTAATTTTATGATGAGAGTATTCCAAGCGTTTCTCCTGAAAAAATCCGCATCTCTCAGCCTCATTTTGACCTTAAGGTACTATATAGCTTCTTCAGATTAAAATGAGATGAGAAAATTTTCAACATATTGAAAAATATTTCAATATGTTGCTTTAAGGCATATCATTTTAATCTGAAGAGACTATAAAATGCCTGTTTTTTAGGAGCAAAACATGCAAGCAGATTTATATCAAGCGATTTACCAAGCCTTGATGAGCAATGACCCTGACGACAAAATCCGCCAAACCTATGCTTTGTATTACGCTTATCGCGATGGTTTATTCGAGCGCAAGCCTTGTGCCGTGCAATCGGTGCCGGATGCGGGGCGCCCCGCCAAGCCGGTATTGGTTGCGCCTAAAGATGTACCGCGCCGCCGCATGGGCAGCAAAGAAGGTTTGCAGGCGATGCTGCATGCCATTGCCCATATTGAATTTAATGCGATGAATTTGTCGCTGGATGCGGCTTACCGCTTTCAGGAGATGCCCGAAGAGTATTACCGCGACTGGATTCGCGTGGCAAAAGAAGAGGCCTACCATTTCAGTTTAATTGTGCAGCGCCTGCGCGAGCTGGGCGCGGATTACGGCGATTTTCCCGCCCATGCCGGCTTATGGGAGGCCTGCGTGGAAACCGAGCATGATGTGATGGTGCGCATGGCATTGGTGCCGCGTGTGATGGAAGCACGCGGACTGGACGTTACCCCGCAAATCCAAGAAAAATTGCGCCAAGTCGGCGAGGAACGTACCGCCAGATTACTCGATATTATTTACCGCGACGAACACGGGCATGTGGCGATTGGCTCGCATTGGTTCAAATATTGCTGCGAGCTGCGCAATTTGGACTACCGCAGCACCTTTGCCGACTTGCTGACCGGCTATTTGCGCAACAAAATCAAAGGCCCTTTCAATATGCAGGCGCGTTTGCAGGCGGGTTTTGACGATTTGGAAATGGCGATGTTGGAAGAAATCGGCGCGGAAAACAGCGAGTGATGTGGGTGTTTGTTTACGCGATATGCCGCAATATTGCGGCATATGCTGATGATTTATTAAAACGTGCCTATTGTTGAATCAAATCTCCATAGACCATTGCCATTCGCTGCCGCCTTCCAGCGCGACGACCGTGCTGTCTTCCAAATAAGGCAGATGTTCGGGGATGCGCATGGCTTGTTTTTTCAGAACGATTTCGCCGCTGTTATACGGCAGTCCGTAATAATCCGCGCCAAAGCGGCAGGCGAAGTCTTTTAATTTGTCCAGTTTGCCGACGCTGTCAAAGACTTGTGCATAGAGTGCCGGCGCATGCCAAGCGGTGTAGCAGCCCGCGCAGCCGCAGGCGTTTTCTTTCGTGTGTTTGGCATGCGGGGCGCTGTCCGTGCCTAAGAAAAAGCGCGGGTCGCCACTGGTGGCGGCGTCAATCAGAGCGAGGCGGTCGCTTTCGGTTTTCAGAATCGGCAGGCAGTAGTAATGCGGTTTGACGCCGCCGACGAGCAGACGATTGCGGTTAAAGAGCAGATGCTGCGGCGTGATGGTGGCGGCGAGATGTTCGCTTTGGCTGCGGATGTATTGCACCGCTTGGGCGGTGGTGATGTGTTCCATCACGATTTTTAAGGCAGGGAAGTTGCGCCGCAGCGGCATGAGTATGCGCTCGATAAAACGGCTTTCGCGGTCGAAGATGTCGATGTCGGCATCGGTCACTTCGCCGTGAATGAGCAGCAGCAGTCCTTCTTTTTGCATGGCTTCCAAGACGGGGGCAAGGCTGTCGACGTTTGCCACACCTTGCGTGGAATTGGTGGTCGCGCCTTTGGAATACCATTTGATGGCGACGACGCCGGCGGCTTTGGCTTGGCGGACGGTGTCGGGGCTTAAATGTTCGCTGAGATAAAGACTCATCAGCGGCGTGAAATCATGCTCGGGCGGTATGTGGGCAATGATGCGTTCGCGATAGCTTTGTACGGCGGCGATGCTGTCCACCGCCGGCACGAGATTCGGCATGATAAGGGCACGCGCGCACCAACGGCTGGTGTCGGCAACGGTGCGTTTGAGCGCGGCGCCGTCGCGAAAATGCACGTGCATATCGTCAAAGCGCGGCAGGGTAATGCTTGTGGTCATGAGTCCTTCTCCTGTTTGGGTTTAGCATCTGTCTTTATTATAGTGAATTTGCCGCCGGGCGGCAGGCGTTCAGCGTTTGGCAGAACGTGTCCGCCACCATTGTCTGCGGCGGTCTGCCGCCTCGTTTTCCGCTTGTTCGTCAATGCTGAGCCAAGCGGTATCGTAATTGGCGAGACGGAGTTTCCATGAGTATTCATGGTGCAGCCCGTCGCGCAGAATGTGTATGCTGACGGTTTCGCCGCCGCTGCCGCGCATGAGGCGCCGCCATAGATTCGCCGCATTCGCCTGTTCGCCGCAGACGGCAATAATTTCGTCATTAGCGGCGATGCCTGCTTTTGCCGCCGGGCTGTCGGGGTCATTGAGGCGGACGTAGAATTTGCCTTGCTGTTCTTGCCAGCGGATGCCCGCTTCCGTGACGGCGGTCAGCTGATGATTGCCGATGGCGTTCGCTTCTTGCGGCGGCGCGTAGTATTTCAGGCGTAATCCGAAGGTTTCGGCGGCAAATTCCAAGGGCAGGTAGTCGCATTCATGTATGAGACGGCGGATGAAGTCCGCAAATTCCGCCTGCCGCTCGGGCGGCAATCGGCTTTGTGCGTGGCGGATAAAGTCCGCTTCGTCAATGCCTTGTGCGCGGTATGCCGCCTGTTGCCAGATTTCGGCAAGGCGCTGGTCGAGTCCTTGCCGATCCAAGCTGTAGCGGTGCAGATAGGCGTCGATACACCATGCGGCAAGCGCGCCGTGTATGTAGTAGTTGGTGGAAATATTGGGGGCGTTTTCTCCGCCGTTGTAGAGTTTGGTCCACGATTCGAGGCTCGAGCGAGCAAGGGTCTGATAGTGTTGCCCTTGTCTTTGCAGATGGCGGCTGATGTCTTGGCTGAAAAGGCGCAGATATTGCGCTTTGTCGATGGTATTGGCGCGCAGCAGAATGAGGCTGTCGAAATAGGCGGTAAAGCCTTCAAAGAGCCAAAGCATGTCGCTGATGTGTTCGTGTTCAAGTTCATAGCCTTTGGCATAGGCTTTGGGGCGCAGAGATTTGACGTTCCAAGTATGGAAATATTCGTGTGAGAATAAATTAAGTAGCTGAATATAAGATTGTTTATTGCCATGACTAAAGGCTTCGCGGGAAGAAATGAGCAGGGTGCTGCGTTGGTGTTCCAGTCCGCCGTAGCCGTTTTCGGTTAAGAAGAGCAGAAAACTGTAAAACGGCACGTCTTCGGGCAATCCGCCGAATTGGGCGATGGTATTGCGGCAGATGTCGGCAATATCATTGTCGAGCAATTTCAGCGCGATATCGTCTTCTTGTCCGTGATGTCCGCAGACGGCAATTTCATGGCGGATACCGCCGGCTTCAAATTCGCAGCGCAGCAAATCGCGGGCGAACATCAGCGGCGTGTCGATGAGCGTTTGGTAATCGTCAAATTGCCATTGATTATCGGTACTGGCAATGGCGCCGGCGCTGTGCCAATCGCGGCGGCTTTCATCGGGCTGCCAGATGAGATGATGCTCAGCTTGTTCCGCACCGCGCACGGCAAGGCAGGCGCAGGCAGGGTTTATCATCGCGCGGACGTCGTCTAAATAGCAGCCGCGCACGGAATAATCGCGAGCATAGACCTCGTATTCCACCAGCCAGTCGCCCGCCTCGCCCTGCGCCGACCAAGCGGAAGGATTATCGAGCTGCCAAGCAACGGTTTTACCGTTGTTTTCTACTTTGAGGATATTGAGATAGCGCGAGAAATCGCGGCGCGTGTAGCTGCCGGGAATCCAAATCGGCAAATAGCATTGCAATTTTTCGCCGGCTGAGGCAATCTGCAAACGGATGCGCAGGCGGTGCGCGCTATGGGGCATGAGGCGGTAAATGAGTGCGGACATGAGGATTTCCAAATTGAAAGCTAAGCCGCTATTGTGCGGCTTGATTTTGCCGCTTTCAACCCCATCAAGGCGAGAGCGAAAACAGGACAGGTGAATAATGACGGAGCGGCAGGGCGAATACGGCGCCGATGTGGAATTGGCAAAACCGGAGATTGAAGAACCGCGTTTATACGAGGTGGTGCTACTCAATGATGATTACACGACGATGGAATTTGTGATTGAGGTATTGCAACGCTTCTTTAAAAAAAACGCGGAGGAAGCGGAGACGATTATGTTTGCCGTGCATGAAAAAGGCTCGGCGGTGGCGGCGATTTATCCGCTGGAGATTGCCGAAATGCGCAAAGAACAAGTGATTGATTATGCGCGGGCGCATGGGTATCCTTTGATGCTCACGCTGCGTTCGCATTAAGGAGGGATTTTATTATGTTATCTAATGCTTTAGAACAGGCGATTGACCGCGCTTACCGCAGCGCACAGAGTGCGCATCACGAATTTTTAACACTTGAGCATTTATTGCTTGCGCTCTTGGACGAGCAAAGCGTGATTGACGCCCTATTGAATTTGGGCGCGAATTTGAACGAATTGCGCGAGCAGTTGAATCAATATCTGGAAGAATATTGCCCGAAACTGGCGCAGGAAAGCAGCGAGGGCACCAAGCCGACGATGGTTTTCCAAAGAATGATTCAGCGCAGCGTATTGAATGCGCGCAATGCCGGCAAAGACGAAGTGTCTTGCCTGAATGCGGTGATTGCGATTATTAGCGAGCGCGACAGCTATGCCGCTTTCTTTTTGCGCAAGCAGGAAATTACACGCTTGGATTTGGCGACTTACGCCGCGCACGGCAGCGCGCGTGCCGCCGAACACAACAACGAAAACGAAGAAGATGGCAAGCAGGCGCCGCGTCAGTCCGCCGTGCAGGAATTTACCGTGAATTTGAATGAAAAAGCACGGCAGGGACGCATCGATCCCTTAATTGGGCGCGATAAAGAAATTGAGCGCACCATGCAAAGCCTGTGCAGACGACGCAAAAACAATCCCATCTTGGTGGGCGAAGCCGGCGTAGGCAAAACCGCGATTGCCGAAGGACTGGCAAAGGCGATTGTAGACGGCAAAGTACCTGAAATTCTGGCGGATGCCACCGTATTCAGCCTAGACATCGGAAATTTGATTGCCGGCACCAAATACCGCGGCGATTTTGAAAACCGCATCAAAGCCTTATTGAAAGAATTGGCGCAAATTAAGAATGCCATTCTTTTCATTGACGAAATTCACACCATTATCGGTGCCGGCGCTACCAACGGCAGCACGATGGACGCTTCCAATCTCATCAAACCCGCCTTGGCAAACGGCGAATTGCGCTGCATCGGCGCGACCACCGACCAAGAATACCGACAAATTTTCGAGCAAGACCATGCCTTGGCGCGGCGTTTCCAAAAAGTCGATGTGGCGGAGCCGAGCTTGGGCGATGCGGTGGAAATCCTGCGCGGCTTGCGCAAGCGTTACGAAGATTTCCATGCGACGCAATATTTAGACGAAGCCCTTGATGCGGCGGTCAATCTGTCAGACCGCTACATCAATGACCGCCGCCTGCCCGATAAAGCCATCGATTTGATGGACGAGGCAGGAGCAAGATTGAAATTATTGCCGCAGGAAGAACGCGCCAATGCCATTGACGCCATCATGATTGAGCAATTGGTGGCATCGATTGCCAAAATTCCGGAAAAAAGCGTCTCTCAAGACGACCGCAATCTATTGCGTACCCTTGAGCGAGATTTGAAAACTGTCGTTGTCGGGCAAGACGAAGCGATTACCTCGCTGAGCAATGCGATTAAACTCAGCCGCGCAGGACTGCGGGATAAAGAAAAACCTATCGGCAGCTTCTTATTCACCGGCCCGACAGGTGTGGGGAAAACCGAAGTCTGCCGCCAATTGGCGCATGTATTGGGGATAAAATTGCTGCGCTTTGATATGAGCGAATATATGGAAGCGCATACCGTATCGCGCCTAATCGGCGCGCCGCCGGGCTATGTTGGCTATGAAAAAGCGGGACTGCTTACGGAAAAAATCCAGAAAAATCCTCATGCCGTGCTGCTCTTGGACGAAATCGAAAAAGCGCATCCCGATATTATGAATATTCTTTTGCAAATCATGGATCACGGCACGCTGACCGACGCCAACGGGCGCGAAGTGAATTGTCGCAATCTGATCATCATCATGACCAGCAACGTCGGCGCTTTTGAAATGGAGAAAAACCGCATCGGCTTCGGCAATACGGCGGATAGCAATTTGGCAAAAGGACGCTCGGAAGAAGCGATTAAACGCTATTTCACGCCCGAATTCCGCAATCGTCTGGATGCGATTATTCCCTTTGCGCCGCTGTCCAAACAAAGCATTGAGCATGTGGTGGATAAATTCATTATCGAATTGGAGCAGCAATTGGAAGACCGCCATATCAGCATCAGTCTCTCGCCCGAAGCGAAAAACTGGCTGGCGGAAAAAGGCTATGACCCCAAAATGGGCGCACGCCCGATGGCACGCCTCATTCAAAAGCATATCAAGCAAGCCTTGGCGGAAAAAATGCTCTTCGGCGAATTGGCGCAGCATGGCGGTCATGTGGAAGTCTTATTAAAAGACGGCGAATTACTGTTGGAAACCGAAATCAGCGGCGAATTTACCGACACTTCATTGCTCAATACCAATAGCGAACTGTATTAGAAAAGCATTTATGGTGTGATTCATAACAAAAACGAACGCTATATTTTAAATCTTAGATTAGGGTTCGTGCCTGATTAACACAAGTTATGACAAATTATATTGGGCATAAAATCCTAACTTACTAATTTATAAAGATGTAGGTCGGATGCAAGTATCCGACCTACAAGAGATTAATTTTGTCATGAATTGATTATATTTGCTGTTTAAACGCCGCTTCAGCGGCGTTCGACTTGCACAGTCGCGAAAAAAGCATATAATGTTACACTGTTTCAAATAAAGGAGCTCAACATGCAAGTATTATCTTCACTGAAATCGGCTAAAATACGCAGCCGCGATTGCCAAATCGTACGTCGCCGCGGCAAAATCTTCGTGATTTGCAAATCTAATCCGCGTTTTAAAGCGCGTCAGCGTTAAACGCCGAAACAGGAAAGCAGCCAAAGGGCTGCTTTTTTTATGCTTGAATTTACTATCAGAACTTATAGTCAATTCATAGTAAAATTAATTATTTTTCAATCGGGTAGGTCGGATACTTGTATCCGACATGACTTAAAATATAGTCGATTCAACCCGAAGCCAAACATATGATAAAATCTATCCCACCATCATTTGATAGGCTACACCCACAATGGCATACCCAATCGAACTGAAACAAAAAGCTTTAGCCTACCTAGACCAAATCGGCAACATCAGCAAAGTCTGTGTTGCCTATGGCATTTCTCGCAACACCCTATATGAATGGATTAAAAAACAGAAACAAGGAGATCTGTCCTGTAAAAGCGGCGGCAGCCGCGGGATAAAGCTGGATAGAGCGCAACTTAAAGCTTTTGTCGAACAAAATCCGGACCTATATCTACACGAGATAGCCCAACATTTCGGCTGTGCCAAAACAACCGTATTTTATGCCCTGCAATCGCTCAACATGAGTCTTAAAAAAAGACAAGCACCTATAAAGAGCAAAGCTGGGAAAAAATCAAAGACTACCAAAACACACTAAGCAGGCTGCTATCAACTCAAGATAGCGAGCTTGTTTATATCGATGAGACAGGCATTGATACTTATCTGTATCGAACGCATGCAAGAAGCCTAAAAGGACAAAAGGTATTTGATAAAGTGAGCGGCAAACGCTATCAAAGAATATCGCTTGTGGCGGGACAAATCGGCAACAAAGCTAAAGATCTGATTGCCCCTCTTATCTACAAGGACACCATCATAAGCAAATTATTTGAAACCTGGTTTGAACAAATGCTCTTACCTTGCTTAGACGAACACAGCGAACAGATAGGGAAGCCTTGTATCATCATTTTAGACAATGCAAGGTTTCATAGAATGAAGAAATTAACAGAGCTTGCTAATCAGACTAAACACAAGCACGTCATCTTAGCGCTACCGCCTTACTCTCCGGAGTTAAATCCCATTGAAAAGACGTGGGCTAATATCAAACAATGGTTGAGAAGCCATTTGTCAGAGTTTGAGACGGTAGAGAATGGATTGTCGTACTATTTTGGTTTGAATTGACTATAAATAAGTTTGCAAGATTTCATGTTCCATTGCTCTAGCATATTCTGTTCTGCTAGTACTTGGTGAAGTGCATCAGAAAAAAAGAAAGAACCTCGAAATGTACGGTCATGCCATACGTCAACATCACAATCAAGAGCGAATAAATTTTGAATTTGTGTCCCATAAGTTTCAAATACATTAACAGGAATAATGTGGTGAGCTTGTTGTGTCATAAAAATTTCTCCAAATAATTAAAAAATCAAACCAATTTACAAGTGTGCATATCCCAATATTTATCAAAGCCTGCTTGTTTCATCGCTTGATAGAGGTCATCAGACATAAAAATTGACCTTAATAACTTAGGGTCATGCCATAAATCTACGCTACAATCTAAAGCAAGCTTAGAAAGCTGATATTGGTCATCTCTAAAAAACTGTCCTGAAAAGCCAAATTTATCTTTGGCTATAGGCACTCGACTTAAACTGCTATCAGGCTGTTCTTCTGTAACATACTCATGTCTTTCATAAATATTTAGAAAATAGAAAACTTCATCTGTTACTCGTCCACCTGTTGATAACGCATAAATTTGTACAGGGGTTAAGAGATTTTCACCCATCTTAAATTGCTGTAAAATATCCGCACAGGCTTTTCTAAATAAAAAACCACCATTATCTATAAAAAACATTGGTTCTGAATCGACAGGAAGCTTACTGTTAGTATCTTCTATCCAAATACAATCAGGCGTTATCTTGCTTTGGGCAAAAAAATTACTAGTATTTGAAAGTTTTAAAGATAGAGCAAAATAATCTTCTTTTTTTTTCAATAATTCTGAATTTTCTGTTTGTTCATAACCTCGATAGATATTTCTATATTTTTGATATTCAAATTCCTTTGAATTAACAGAGGCTTCCATATCGTACTGCTTAACCATTTCGTAATTTTTATCAGCAACCCAAACATTTTTACCATTACTCATCTCAATTCTCCTCACACAATCGCAACTTTCAAAGAAAATTCATTTATAACGTAGCCGACAAAGACAGCTTCAGGAATAATGTGATGAACTTGCTGAATACCCATAAAAATTCTCCAGAATTAACAAAATAAATTAAACTAAGTTGCAGGTTTGCATATTCCAGTAACGCCAAACATTTGGCTCAAGACACTTGATCAACTCTGACTCTACTAACACTTGATGCAAGTTTTCAGACATAAATATTTTTCCTAAAAAGCTAGGGTCATACCATATATCCACGTCACACTCCAAGGCTGATTCAGAAACATCAAGTTTTCTATCTTTATTAACATAGCCTGTATATACCAGTTTATTTTCTCCGCTGGTCATAGCTTTAAGACCATTATCAGGTTGAGAAAAGCAGACATATTCACGTTGTTCACATAAATTTAGAACATAAAAAGTCTCATTTGACCATTGTTCACCAGTTTCTATGATATAAATTTTTACAGGAATTAAGGTGGTCTGTCCTAGTCGGAATTGATTAAAAATAGTGGCGACTTCTTCTCTAAAGATGATTCCATTACTGCTAATTCTAAATATCAGGTCTTTCTCTTTAGGAGAATCATTCTCATGATTTGATATCCATAAACTATCAGGTAATACTTCAAGTTTTCTAAAGTCATGATTAGCTTTTTCGAAGTAAAATTCGTGAGTGCTAAGTTCTTCAACTTTCTGAACCAACTCCGAACTAGCCCTGTTTTTACGACGTGCAATTTCAGCTTTGTAATAAGCAGGATAGTCAAATAATCCAGGTATATTTACCCCAATAGAATAATGCTCAATATTGGAATATTCACCGTAATATACATTCTTCTCATTACTCATCTCAACGCTCCTCACACAATCGCAATTTTTAAAGAAAACTCACACGGAGCATATACACTCTTAGACCGACTAATCTGCCACTTCTGCTCCGCACTAAATCCCACCGTTTCACCATATTTTAACACCACATCTGACCCAATAATATACGCACACATACTCGTCAAAGATGTATGTAACGTCCGAATATCGACCTTGCTATTTAAAATCGAGGAAATTGTTTAAAGCGGTTGCATCAAATCCATCACCATTGTTGATGGTGGGATACCTTTTGTTAAAGCCTCTTTTAAGCCAGCTTGTAAATCTAGCACCATTAACTTTTTATCAACATCGTTGATACTCTTATTATCAGGGTCAAAAATCTCTGCAAGTCGAGTCTTTACAACTGTATCGTAAGCAGGATGACTGCCAGAGTGAGATGTCGCTCCAATGGGAATATCACCAAATAAATTAGGATTTTCTGCTAGTAAATTACCAACTTTACTTGCATCACTATCTTGTGGGTGCAAATGGATGAAATTGCTACCTATTTGTTGAAATTCTCTGCCATTTTCTAAATCAAAAACTCTTGCAATATCTTCAGCATAAGTATCGAAAACATTTTTTGGGATAATATGATGAACTTGCTGAATACCCATAAAAATTCTCCTAAAATCAATGAACTAGTATAAAATTTAAACTAAAGTGCAAATATTCATAAACCAAACAGATATACCATCTCTAGCTTTCACTAAATTTGCATCAAGTAAAGCATGATATAGCTCATCAGACATAAAAATACTGCTTAGATATCTGGGGTCATGCCATATATCTACATCACAATCAAGGGCAGATTTAGAAACTTCTAATAATTCACTATTTTTGACAGAACCTGTAAATACCAGTTTGTCTTTTTCTGTAATCATCGTTTTAAGACTATTATTAGGCTGTGACATACAGACATATTCACGCTGTTCGCATAGGTTAAAAAAATAAAAAGTTTCATCTGACCATAATTCACCAGTTTCTATGATATGAATTTTTACAGGAGTCAATGTGGTTTGACCAAGTCGTAATTGATTAAAAATATTGACAACGTTTTCTCGAAAAACAATACCACCATTAATAATACTAAAGACATTATCTGAATCTTTTGGAACTTCTAAATTATCATTAGACACCCATAAGCTATCAGGTAATACTTCTAGCTTTTTAAATTTTTGGTTAGCTATCGCATAGTCATAGGCGTGAGCATTAAGTTCTTTGACTTTTTGAGACAATTCTGGGTTATTCCTGTCTTTACGCCGCGCTATTTCAGCTTTGTAATAAGCAGGATAGTCAATTAATCTAGGTATACTTGTTCCTATAGAACAATGTCCAATATTGCCATACTTGCCGTAATATACTTTTTGCTCATTATTCATCTCAACACTCCTCACGCAATCGCAATTTTTAAAGAAAACTCACACGGAGCATACACACTCTTCGACCGACTAATCTGCCACTTCTGCTCCGCACTAAATCCCACCGTTTCACCATATTTTAACACCACATCTGACCCAATAATATACGCACACATACTCGTCAAAGATGTATGTAACGTCCGCATATCCACCTTGCTATTTAAAATCTCCATCTCATCCTTGCCGAACTTCGGCATACCTGACGTATAAAGCTGATTTCCCTGCTCCGTCTGCCCCATCCCTACAAACACCCAAATCATGATAGGTAACTCACTATTTGGCAGATACTGCAACGCCACCTTGCGATAAAACTCCGCACTATAGTCGATTCAACCCGAAGCCAAACATATGATAAAATCTATCCCACCATCATTTGATAGGCTACACCCACAATGGCATACCCAATCGAACTGAAACAAAAAGCTTTAGCCTACCTAGACCAAATCGGCAACATCAGCAAAGTCTGTGTTGCCTATGGCATTTCTCGCAACACCCTATATGAATGGATTAAAAAACAGAAACAAGGAGATCTGTCCTGTAAAAGCGGCGGCAGCCGCGGGATAAAGCTGGATAGAGCGCAACTTAAAGCTTTTGTCGAACAAAATCCGGACCTATATCTACACGAGATAGCCCAACATTTCGGCTGTGCCAAAACAACCGTATTTTATGCCCTGCAATCGCTCAACATGAGTCTTAAAAAAAGACAAGCACCTATAAAGAGCAAAGCTGGGAAAAAATCAAAGACTACCAAAACACACTAAGCAGGCTGCTATCAACTCAAGATAGCGAGCTTGTTTATATCGATGAGACAGGCATTGATACTTATCTGTATCGAACGCATGCAAGAAGCCTAAAAGGACAAAAGGTATTTGATAAAGTGAGCGGCAAACGCTATCAAAGAATATCGCTTGTGGCGGGACAAATCGGCAACAAAGCTAAAGATCTGATTGCCCCTCTTATCTACAAGGACACCATCATAAGCAAATTATTTGAAACCTGGTTTGAACAAATGCTCTTACCTTGCTTAGACGAACACAGCGAACAGATAGGGAAGCCTTGTATCATCATTTTAGACAATGCAAGGTTTCATAGAATGAAGAAATTAACAGAGCTTGCTAATCAGACTAAACACAAGCACGTCATCTTAGCGCTACCGCCTTACTCTCCGGAGTTAAATCCCATTGAAAAGACGTGGGCTAATATCAAACAATGGTTGAGAAGCCATTTGTCAGAGTTTGAGACGGTAGAGAATGGATTGTCGTACTATTTTGGTTTGAATTGACTATAAAAAAAAGCGGCGTTTGCCGCTTTTTTCATTTATTCAAACGATTATGGATAAGGTCTTCTACGACTTGCGGATCGGCGAGGGTGCTGGTGTCGCCAAGGCTGTCGATTTCATTGGCGGCGATTTTGCGCAGGATGCGGCGCATGATTTTGCCCGAGCGGGTTTTGGGCAATGCCGGCGCCCATTGGATGATGTCCAGTCCGAAAATCGGCCCAAGTTCGCGGCGCACGAATTTTACGAGTTCGTTTTTTAAGGCGTCGGAGGGGTCGGCATCGCTCATCAAGGTGACATAGGCGTAAATGCCTTGTCCTTTGATGTCATGTGGATAGCCTACGATTGCCGCTTCGGCTACGGTGGGATGCAGTACCAGCGCGCTTTCCACTTCGGCGGTGCCGATGCGGTGTCCCGAGACGTTCAGCACATCATCTACACGTCCGGTGATCCAATAGTAGCCGTCTTCGTCGCGTTTGGCGCCGTCGCCGGTGAAGTATTTGCCGGCAAAGGCACTGAGATAGGTTTGAATGAAGCGTTCGTGGTCGCCCCAGATGGTGCGCATCATGCCCGGCCAGTCTTGTTTGATGATTAAGAGTCCTTCCGCCGCGCCTTCGAGTTCATTGCCTTCATTGTCCACAATTGCGGGATTGACGCCAAAGAAGGGCAGGGCGGCGGAGCCGGGTTTGAGTGCGGTCGCGCCCGGTAGCGGCGTGATGAGGTGTCCGCCGGTTTCGGTCTGCCACCATGTATCGACGATTTGGCATTGTCCTTTGCCGACGATTTCATGATACCAATGCCATGCTTCGGGGTTGATGGGTTCGCCGACCGTGCCGAGGATGCGCAGGGTGCTGCGGTCGGTTTTTTCGACGAATTGATTGCCTTCGCGCATGAGGGCGCGGATGGCGGTGGGGGCGGTGTAAAAGAGGTTGACTTTATGTTCGTCCACTACCTGCCAGAGGCGCGAGGCGTCGGGATAGTTGGGTACGCCGCCGAAAATCAGCGATACCGCGCCGTTGGCAAGCGGACCGTAGACGCAATAGCTGTGTCCCGTTATCCAGCCGATATCGGCGGTGCACCAATAGATGTCGCCTTCGTGATAATCAAAGGTGTATTTAAAGGTTGTCGCCGCATAGAGCAGATAGCCGGCGGTGCTGTGGACGACGCCTTTGGGTTTGCCGGTCGAGCCGGAGGTGTAGAGAATAAAGAGCGGGTCTTCGGCATCCATCGGCTCGCAGGGGCAGTCTGCGGAGGCGTTTTTCATTTCTTCGTGATACCAAAAATCGCGTCCTTGCTGCCAGTAGATTTGTTCTTTATTGACTTGCACCACAATGACGGCGCTGACTTGCGGGCATTTTTTCAGCGCTTTATCGACATTGCGCTTCACATGGGTGAATTTGTCGCCGCGATAGCCGGCATCGGAGGTGACGACCACTTTGGCATCGGCGTCATTGATTCGATCCGCCAGCGCATCGGCGGAAAAGCCACCGAAAACCACGGAATGCACGGCGCCGATACGCGCGCAAGCCAGCATCGCCACCGCGGCTTCTTCAATCATCGGCAGATAGATGACTACGCGGTCGCCTTTTTCCACGCCGCGTGCTTTTAAAACATTGGCGAATTTGCAGATTTGCGTATGCAATTCGCGGTAGCTGACGCGGTAAGAGCGCCCGAGTTCATTATGCTCGAAGATAAAGGCGGTTTGGCGACCGCGTTCGTCGAGATGGCGATCCACACAGTTATAGCAGACATTCAGCTCCGCGCCTTCAAACCAGCGGATGCGTCCTGTCTGCAAATCGGAATTGTGGACGGTGTCCCAAGTTTTGTAAAAACTTAATAATTCATCGGCTTTTTCCGCCCAGAACTGCTCGGGATGACTGATGGATTGCGCATAGAGTTTTTCATAGGCGGCTTGGTCAAGATGCGCATGTTCGGCAACCGGCGCAGGCACGGGATAGACGGCTTGGATACGGCTCATGTGATGCTCCTCATGGTTATTGTGAATGTGTTGCAGCTGACTTGTTAAGTCAAAGCGAATTTACGTATTTATATCTATTCCTCATAAAAGCATTTAAGCACAACAAGTGGCTTTTGCAAAGAATTTCGTTAACAATCGAGTTTATTTGTTTTATCTCACTTTCAAACACAATACTTATCATCAATTCTCATAAGGAGATGTCGGGCAAAGAGGCTCTCGACCATCTGGCGGCGGCACGGGCAAGAATATGCTGCGGACTGTCGCTGCTGCGTAAGCCGCTGCAATCCTGATGCAAAAAAGCCAAAGCGGTGAGCAAATTCGCGCTCGCTTGTCGGTCGTCAATGGCGGCGGCATGGTTTTGTTTGCTGAGTTTGCGTCCTTGCGCGTCCAGCGCTAAGGGCAAATGCAGGGTTTGCGGCATGGGATAACCGAGCAGTTCTTGTAGAACACGCGAGATGCAGGTCGCGGCGAGCAAATCCGCCCCGCGCACGATATGGCTGATATTTTGCAGGGCGTCATCCACCACCACCGCAAGCGCGTAGGCGATGTCGCCGTCACGTCGTTTTAATACGGGATCGCCGATTTCTGTTGTTAAATCATAGCGGCATAAGCCGGCATGTAGGTCTGTAAAGCGGCAGAGTTGTGCGGGCAGGGCAAGGCGCAAGGTGCGCTGCGGCGGCATTTCGCCCAATCCGTTTTGGCGGCAGGTTTGCGGATAGACTTTGCCTAATGCGCCCATATGCGCTTGGGCTTGCCAGTCTTTGCGGTGGCAGTCGCAGAGATAAAGGTGGGGACGCAAGCGCCGTAAAGCCTGTTCATAATCTTGAAGATGCCGGCTTTGAATGCGAATGTCTTCATCGGATTGCAGTCCGTGGGCGGCAAGGCTGTGCAAGATACTCGTCTGATGCGCGGCTTTTGAGCGCTGGCTGTCCACATCCTCAATCCGAATCAGCCATGCGCCTTGATGATGTCGCGCATCCAAATAGCTGCCCAAGGCGGTGCAGAGCGAGCCGAAATGCAGGGGACCGCTAGGGGTGGGGGCAAAGCGTCCGCGGTAAGAAGAGGTGTTCATAAAATTTTTTAGCTTTTGTATGGATTAAATTATTTCAAAATATTTAACAGGGAAATATCACGTTTTTTATAAAAAGCATGACAGCTAGGTATCAAAAGAGTATTCTATTACCTAGAAGTAATTAAGCATAATCATCTATAGTTTCTTAAATCAAAACGAGAGGAATATGTGCACAATGGCAAGAGAAAGCAATGTGATATTGTCTTGTTTTGATTTAAGAAACTTTGTGTTTGGGCTTGGCTGCTTCCTTCTATTCAGTTGATTTTATAGCAATGGGAGTGCGTTTATATGTTTGATGATTTTTCGGTTTATGCCTCAATGATTCATGAAATCATACTCTACGGCGGATTTTTGTTCTTGCTGCTCATGCTCTATACGGGTAGCCGTTTTGGAGGAATCGGGCTCGGCGTGGTGTCGGGTATCGGTTTGCTGATAGAGGTCTTCATTTTTCGTATGCCGATCGGTAAAGCGCCTACAAATGTGATGTTGATTATTTTAGCTGTCGTCACCTGTGCGTCTATCTTGGAAGCGGCGGGCGGCTTGAAATATATGCTGCAAGTTGCCGAGCGTATTTTGCGTAAAAATCCGAAACGCGTCACGCTCTTAGGTCCGATGGTTACTTATGTGATGACTTTCCTCTTAGGCACGGGGCATTCCGTGTATTCCATCATGCCGATTATCGGCGACGTGGCCTTGAAGAATAATATCCGACCCGAGCGCCCGATGGCGGCAGCTTCCGTCGCTTCGCAATTGGCGATTACTTCCAGTCCTTTGTCTGCCGCGGTGGCGGAGTATTTGCTGCAGATTGCGAAAATTCCCGGCTATGAGCATATTTCCCTGCTTAACATCATCAGCGTGACCGTTCCTGCGACTTTCTTAGGCATGTTGGCTTTGTCTTTATACAGCATGTATCGCGGCAAAGAATTGGAGGATGATCCGGAGTATCAACGCCGTTTGCAAGATCCGATTTGGCGCGATCGCATTCTTAATACTACCAGCACCAGTTTGAATGACACATTGCCGGCAGGGGCGAAAAAAGCGGTGTATTTATTCCTTGGGGCTTTGTTGGCGATTGTCGTGGTGGCGATGGTGCCGGAAATCCGCACAATCGGCGAGGGAGAGAAAATAAAACCGATTTCCATGTCCTTGATTATTCAAATGATGATGTTGGCATTCGGCGGTATTATTCTGATTGCGACCAAAATCAATCCCCAAACCGTACCCAATGGCGTGGTGTTTAAATCGGGAATGGTGGCTTGTATTGCCATTTACGGTATTGCTTGGATGAGCGATACCTATTTCCAATTTGCTATGCCTGAATTTAAAGAGACGGTAACGGGTATGGTGAATACCTATCCTTGGACTTTTGCCTTCGCGCTGTTTGCCGTATCCGTAGTGATTAACAGCCAAGCGGCGACGGCGGTGATGATGTTGCCGGTGGGCATTCAGCTCGGTATTGAACCTAAGGTCTTAATCGGTTTGATTCCGGCGACTTATGCCTATTTCTTCATTCCGAATTATCCCTCGGACATTGCAACGGTCAATTTCGATGTAACGGGCACCACCAAAATCGGCAAATACTATTTCAACCACAGCTTTATGCTGCCGGGCTTGATTGGGGTGACGGTGGCTTGCTTGGTCGGTATGGCAATTGCCAAAGTTTTGATTTAATCAATTAAGCTGATATTTTTTTATCAACCCAATCAGGTAATTGATTGGGTTGTTTTTTTAGCCTTAACTAAGCAGTGTGAAAAATTTTTGTTGTATAGATGATACTTGAATTCGAAGTGTTTTTAATGATAAAAAATAGACATGCGATACTCGCATTTTCACATTTTTATCATTTAGGAGATTAACATGCGTAAAACCTTACTCAAAACCTCTTTGGCAGTTGCTTGTTCGGCAATGGCGGCGACTTCAATCGCAGAATCTTTCGTCACTATCGGCACCGGCGGTCAAACAGGGGTCTATTATGTAGTAGGGCAATCTGTTTGCCGCTTGGTAAACCGTGATACCGCGACTACCGGCATCAAATGTAATAACCCTTCAACCGGCGGCTCGGTGGATAATCTGAATGCGATTGCTGCCGGCGAACGCCAGATGGGCACCGTACAATCAGACAGCGAATTTCGCGCCTATCGCGGTTTGGGCGAGTTTGAAGGTAAGAAAATTGAAAAATTGCGCACCATGTTCTCGATTTATCCGGAAGCCTTTACCGTGGTGGCGCGTGCAGATACCGGCGTGAAAACCTTTGACGATTTGAAAGGCAAGCGTGTGAATATCGGTAATCCGGGTTCCGGCACGCGTACCACGATGGAAGCTCTGATGAAAGAAAAAGGTTGGACGACCGCCGATTTCGCCGTGGCGGCAGAATTAAAACCTGCGGAAATGGCTTCGGCGCTTTGCGATAACAATCTGGACGTCATTGCTTATACCGTCGGTAATCCCTCAGGCGCGATTAAAGAAGCCGCCGCTTCTTGTGCTTCTACCTTGGTAACGGTCAGCGGTCCGGAAGTGGATAAACTCTTAGCCGATAACTCTTATTTCGCTAAAGTAACTATCCCCGGCGGCACTTATGACGGCAGCCCGAACGATACCGATACTTTAGGCGTGATGGCTTTGTTAGTCACTTCAAGCGATGTGCCGGATGAAGCCGTTTATCAAGTGACTAAAGCGGTATTTGATAATTTCGAGCGTTTCCAAAAACTGCATCCGGCTTTTGAAAACAGCACGCCTGAAAAAATGGTGACCGAAGGCATTTCTGCACCGTTAGCGGAAGGTTCGAAAAAATATTTTATGGAAAAAGGCTGGATTAAATAATCTAGCGCCGATTTAATGATACAGCCGCCTCGCTTTGGTGAAGGCGGCTGTTTCTTACAAATAAAATAAGAAGGGAAATATGACAGAAAAAGCCTTAGCAAGTTCTGAAGATTTGGAAGATCTTGTTGCCTCGAATGACACGGGCGGACGTCTGCCTAATAAAAAAGCGGTGCGCCGTTTGATATTTTGGGTGGCGGTTGCTTGGTCTTTGTTCCAAATTTACTATGCCTCGCGTCTGCCCTATGAATTTCAAAATTTATTGAATTCCATCGGATTGAATACTTGGAATGTAGTGGTGGATGATACGCGGGCGCGTTCTATCCATTTGGCATTTGCGCTTTTTTTGGCTTTTCTCTCTTATCCTGCCTTTAGAAATTCTCCGCGTCATTATGTGCCTTGGCAAGATTGGCTGCTCGCCTTCGGCGGCGCTTTTTTAGCCATGTATTACATTTTCTTTTATCAAGACTTGATTCAGCGCGTCGGCGCGCCGGTTACGCAAGACATCATTGCCGGTTGTCTGGGTATTTTAATTTTATTAGAAGCGACACGTCGCAGTCTGGGTCTGCCGCTGGTGATTATTGCAGGCGGATTTTTACTGTATAACTATGTGGGACAATTTTTCCCGATTGCTTGGATGGTCTCGCATCGCAGCGGCTCTCTGAGTCAAATGATTAATCAGCAATGGATTACCACCGAAGGGGTATTCGGCGTGGCTTTGGGCGTTTCGACCAAATACGTGTTCTTATTTGTCTTATTCGGCGCCTTATTGGATAAGGCAGGTGCAGGTAATTATTTCATCAAAACCGCCTTTGCTTATTTGGGGCATTTTCGCGGCGGACCGGCAAAAGCGGCGGTAGTCGCCTCTGGTTTGACGGGCATCATTTCCGGTTCTTCCATTGCCAATGTGGTCACCACCGGTACTTTTACCGTGCCGATGATGAAACGCGTCGGGTTTTCAAAAGAAAAAGCGGGGGCGGTGGAAGTCGCCTCGTCTATTAACGGACAAATCATGCCGCCGGTAATGGGCGCAGCGGCGTTTTTGATGATCGAATACGTCAATATGCCGTATAGTCAGTTGATTAAACACGCATTCTTGCCGGCAGTAATTTCCTATATCGCCTTGGTCTATATCGTGCATTTGGAAGCCTGCAAGCAGAATATGCAGGGTTTACCGCGCACCGACCCGCCTAATCCGCTTTTGATTAGCCTGATGCGTTTAATCAGTATGGTCAGTGTGACGGTTATGTTGGCATTTGCGGTCTATTACGGCATGGGTTGGCTGAAAAAACTCACGCCTGATTTTGCTTTCCCGATTTTATGTCTCATCTTATTCTCCGCCTATGTGCTTTTGGTGCGGCGAGTGGCACAATTCCCTGATTTAGTACCGGATAATCCTAATGATCCAGTGGTGAAACTGCCTTCTGTCAAGCCGACCGTCAATGCCGGTTTGCATTTCTTAATACCGGTGGTGATTTTGATTTGGTGCTTGATGGTAGAAAAATTATCTCCCGGCCTATCTGCTTATTACGGCACGATTGCCCTGATTTTTATCCAATTGACTCAGCGCCCTTTACTGAATTTCTTCCGCAAAACAGGGCATATCAAAGCCGCCTTTAAGCAAGGTTGGCAGGATGTATTAGACGGTTTGGAAACCGGCGCACGCAATATGATCGGTATCGGCATTGCCACGGCAACCGCAGGAATTATCGTGGGTGTAGTGGCTTTAACGGGCTTCGGCTCGCAGCTGTCGAATATTATTGAAGTATTGTCGATGGGCAATATTATTTTAATGCTGCTCTTGGTTGCCGTGTTCAGCCTGATTCTGGGCATGGGTTTGCCGACGACGGCAAACTATATCGTGGTCTCCTCTTTAATGGCGGTGGTGATTGTAGAAGTCGGGCGGCAAAACGGTTTGGTGGTGCCGCTGATTGCCGTGCATTTGTTTGTCTTTTATTTCGGCATCATGGCGGATGTGACCCCGCCGGTCGGTTTGGCAAGCTTTGCCGCAGCAGCGATTTCCGGCGGCGATCCGATTAAAACGGGCTTGGTTGCGTTTTGGTACAGTATGCGTACCGCTTTGCTGCCTTTCCTGTTTATTTTCAATACCGATTTGCTCTTATTGAATGTCGGCTTTATGCAGGGTGTGATGATATTTATTGTTGCCACGATTGCCATGTTGGCATTTACCGCCGCCAGTATGGGTTGGTTCTTGAGAAAAAATAACTGCTTGGATACCCTCTTGCTCTTATTGGTCACGGCGATTTTATTCCGCCCGGGATTCTTTATGAATTATATTTCGCCGAGCACACGCGATATTGCACCCGAGCAATTGGTCAGCGAGATTATGACGGTGCCGGTCGGATCGGATATGGAATTTTATGTCGGCGGTATGAATGAATATGGGCGTCCGATTACTTTTTATGCACATGTGCCGGTAGGAGAGGGCGATAACGGCGAAGAACGCCTGCAAAATATGGGCTTGACGATTATCGATACCGGCGAAGAAGAAGAGATTGACGGCGAAATGCGTCGTAAATTCCTCATTGACGATGTGGCCTTGGATTCTACTGCAAAAGCCGCAGGTTTGGATTGGGATCAAACGCTGATTTCTCTCAAAGTACCGGTGGCAGACAGTTTGTCGCGCTATTGGATGTATATCGTCGGTCTGGCATTATTGGCTCTGGCTGCATTCATGCAATTGAAAAGACGTGAAAAATCGCCCGATATTGCTTCTTCTTAAACTTGTGAGGTTCATATGTATCAGAAAATTTTTGTGGCGGTGGATTTGGAACATGAGGCTTCTGCCAAAAAGAGCATTCATGCTGCGCGGCAATTAGGCGGCGAGAGCGCACAATATATTATTGCCAGCGTTCTGCCTTTTAGCAGCAGTAGCATGGTCAGCAATTATTTGCCGAAAGATTATCGCAAACGTGTCAAAGACGAAGTACATGCCCGTTTGGACGAATTGGTAATGACCTTTCAATGGCAGGATAACGTCAAAACCGAGATTTACAGCGGTTCCATCTATGAAGAATTGACTGATGCGGCAAAAGCCTTACATTGCGATGTGCTGCTGATCGGTTCCGGTCGCAACGGACACGGATTGGGCGGCAATGCCCAACGCGTGGCGCAATTTTTCAATCAATCCGTTCTGATTGTGCGTTAAATTATTTTGATTATTGCTCGGTTTGGGCTAAAGTATGCGCTGTTGTAAAACAGCTTTGAAAAAAACTCTGATGAAGGAGACACTATGAAAAAGAAAATTTCTACCCTGCTGATTGCGGCTGCCGTGGTAAGCATGGCGCAAGCGCAAGAGGCTAGTACCCTTGCAGCTGACGAAGCGGCCATCGGCAGCAATGTGCAAAGTTTGCCGGTGCCGCAAGTCACTGCCGGACAATGCCAAGCCTTAGTGGTTGTGCCTGCGCAATTCGAACCGCGCTCAGAGCAAGTGGAAATCAAAGAAGCGGCGACAACGTTTGAAATCGTGCCGGCAGAATACGAGTGGACGGAAGAGCAAGTCATGGTCAAACCTGCGGGCGAAGAATTGAGAATCGTGCCGGCAACCTATAAAACCGTTACCAAAGAAATCGAAATCGAACCGGTTACCGTAGAAAAAACCGTTGTTCCACCGAAATACACCGAAGTCAGCGACGAAATCGAAGCGCGTCCGGCATATTTGACCGCGCATAATCAAGGCGGCAGCCGTACTTTCCAATCGGTAGGCGAGGCTTTGCGTTTGACTGAAGTGCCTGTGCAAAAAGAAAGCATCACGCGCCAAGTGGTGCAAGAGCCTGCGCGCGTAGAAGACAAAGAAATCGAAGCGAAATTTGAAACCATTGAAGTGCAAGAGCTGGACCAAGAAGCCACGGTCGAGCGCGTGCCTTTTGAAGCGGAATACAAAACCGTACGCGTGCGCAAACTCGTGAAAGAAGCCGAAGAGCGCGAAGTGGAAATTCCTGCCGAATACGCGGAACTGAAAGTGTTCGACAAAGTCGCCGATGCGCAAATGCGTTGGGAACAAGTACTGTGCTCGCATGAAGTGAATGAAAACACCATCCGCGCCGTGCAGGTCGCTTTGAATAAAGCCGGCTATAACACCGGTACGCCGGACGGCGCTTTAGGCCCTGCAACGATGAGCGCTTTGGAACGTTATCAGCGCGACAACAATTTAGCCACCGGCGGCGTGACCATGGAAACCATGCGTGCGCTGGGTGTGTCTAACTAATCTGTCCCTTAAGGACGAAGGAAGGCTTTAGCCTTCCTTTTTTGTTTTGAATTCAGGCTTGTTCGGCGCACAATGCGGATGTTGCACCGAACAGACGGCAAGGAAATCTAGATGAAATATACACTTTTGGCTCAAGACGGCAATGCGCGCCGCGGCTATCTTACTTTCCCCAATGGACAAGTGGTGCAAACTCCTGTGTTTATGCCCGTCGGTACTTTGGGTACGGTCAAGGGGCTTTCTGTTGAAGAATTGCATGGCATCGGCGCGGAAATTATTTTGGGCAATACCTTTCATTTAATGCTGCGCCCCGGTGAGGATATTGTGCAGGCGCACGGCGGTTTGCATCAGTTTATGAATTGGGACAAACCGATTTTGACTGATTCAGGCGGTTTCCAAGTCTTTTCATTGGCGAAAATCCGCAAAATCAGCGAAGAAGGCGTGCGTTTTCGTTCGCCGATTGACGGCAGCGAAGTCTTTTTAACGCCCGAGCGATCCATGCAGGTGCAGCGCGCGCTCAACAGCAATATTGTGATGCAGTTTGACGAATGCACGCCTTATCCCGCCACGCACATGGAAGCGGCGAATTCCATGCGCCTGTCTTTGCGCTGGGCGGCGCGTTCCAAAGCCGCACATGCCGGCAGTCCGAATCATTTGTTCGGCATCGTGCAAGGCGGCGTATATGAGGATTTGCGCCGCGAATCGGCACAGGCGCTGGCGGCTATGGATTTGCCCGGCTATGCCATCGGCGGCTTGGCGGTCGGCGAGCCCAAAGAAGCGCGGGAACAAACCCTAGACGTTACCATGCCTTTGATGCCTCAAAACAAACCGCGTTATTTGATGGGCGTAGGCAAGCCGGTGGATTTGGTGGAAGGCGTGCGCCGCGGTGTGGATATGTTTGACTGCGTCATGCCTTCGCGCAATGCCCGCAATGCCTATCTCTTTACGCGTTTCGGCGTCTTGAAATTGCGCAACAGCCGTTATAAAAACGATTTACGTCCGATAGAAGAGGGCTGCAATTGTTATACCTGCCGCCATTACAGCCGCGCATATCTGCATCATTTGGACAAATGCAATGAGATGCTTGGTGCGCGTTTAAACACCATTCACAATCTGCATTACTATGTGCATTTGATGCATGCGATGCGGGCGGCGATTGAGCAGCAGACTTTTGATGCTTTTGCGCGCGAATTTTACGCCTTACAAGCTGAGGGCGTAGCAGGGTATTAAGATATGTTATAGTCGAAGAATTGAAAAAGTATTACGGCGTTGGCTCACCTTGCTGTACTGTCTGCGGCTCGCCGCCTTGTACTACTTTTCCACTTCTCCGACTATAAGCCGCCTTGCAGCACTGCACTTGGACAAACAAGCCCTGTCGAATTAGGCTATAATCTCCGCTTTTCGTATTTAATCATTAAGGAGCAACCATGTTTTTGATTCAACCTGCTTATGCGCAAGCTGCCGCCCAACCTTCAGCCGCCGGCGGCGCTTTCAATTTGATTTTGATGTTCGCCATTTTCGGCGTGATGTGGTTTTTGATGATTCGCCCCCAGCAAAAACGCGCGAAAGAGCACCGCGCCATGATTGAAGCCCTGAAACGCGGCGATGAAGTGCTGACCAACGGCGGCTTGATGGGACGGATTGTCGCCCTAGGTGATTTTGCCGTCGATATCGAAATTACCAAGGGTACGGTCGTACGCATGCAGCGCCCTTTTATCGCCCAAGTATTGCCTAAAGGCAGCTTGAAAGGCGAACTCAGCAGCTCAGTTGCCGCCAATGATGAAAGTGCTGCTGTTGCCGCTGAAGAAAGCAGCGATAACAACGACAAACCTCAAGCCTGATTTTACTAGGGGTTTTATGCCCCTTTCACAAAGGATAGCGCATGTATAAAGCCTTCCCGACTTGGAAATATTTCCTGATTATCGCCGTTGTTACCCTCGGCTTTTTCTTTGCCCTGCCGAATTGGTTTGGCAAAAGTCCCGCCGTGCAATTGCAATTTAGCGATGCACAGGCGGCGCAAGCAGCGGCAAACGCCATTCCCACTGCGCTGGAAAGCGCGCAGATTGATTACCGCCGCCTGCAAGTCAAAGACAGCAAAATAGACGTTCTGTTTGCCGATACCGATGCGCAGATTCTGGCACGCGATCAATTGCAAAAACAATATCCTGCCGCGAATGTGGCGGTAAATCTTCTGTCCAACACGCCAAATTGGCTACAAAGCATGGGCTTGACGCCGATGAATTTGGGCTTGGATTTGCGCGGCGGCGTTTCTTTCTTGCTGCAAGTGGACAGCAAGGAATTGTTCGATCGTAAATCGGCGGAATTATTGGATTTGTCACGTAGTACTTTGGAAAAAGCCAATATCGCATTGGTAGATTCGCAAGCGCGCGACAGCGGCGGCGCAGTATTGTTCTTTGCCGATAGCGAGGCGCGCACGCAGGCGGAAAATCAACTCTTTACCGTCTTGCCTGCGGAAGTGCAGCGTTTGAGCAGTGAAGAGGGCGGGCGTTTTGCTTTGTCTTTGCAATACAGCGAAGAGGGCATCAATGCGCAGAAGCGCCGTGCAGCGGAGCAAAACCGTGTGCGCATGGCAGGACGTGTGAACAGTTTGGGCGTGGCGGAACCTTCGATTCAGGTGGTGGGCAATGACCGCATTTTGGTGCAATTGCCGGGCATTCAAGACGTAAACCAAGCCAAAGAATTGCTAGGTTCGACCGCGACATTGGAATTTTATCTTGTTGATGAAACAGGCGATTTGGCAACGGCGGCGCGTTTGAAACGTGCGCCTTTCGGCAGCAAATTGGCGTATTTTGAAGACGGTACGCCGATTTTACTCAAACGCCGCGTGATTATGAGCGGCGAGCATATTGTCGATGCCACCGCCGGCTATGGACAGCAATCCGCAGGTCCGCAAGTCGATGTGGTCTTGGATTCCGCCGGCGGCGCGCAAATGAACGACATCACGCGCGAAAATCTGCAAAAAGCCATGGCGACGGTGTATGTGGAATATATTCCTGTCACGAAAGCAGATGCCGAGGGCAAAACCTTTACCGAAGTGGAAAAACGCGAGACGGTGGTCAATTCCGCAACCATTCAAGGACAATTTTCCAGCCGCTTCCAAATCACGGGCGTTCATCCGATTGAGCGTGCGCAGAAATTGGCCGCGACTTTGCGCGCCGGCTCTTTGGTTGCGCCGGTCTATATCATTGAAGAGCGCACCATCGGGCCTTCGGCAGGACAGAAAAATATTGATCAGGGCGTGAATGCCGCCATTTGCGGCTTGGCGCTGATTATCGTCTTTATGTGGGCGTATTATCGCAAACTCGGCTTATTGGCGAATATCGCTTTGATAGTGAATTTAATGCTGCTGGTGGCATTGATGTCTTTCATCGGCGCGACCTTGACCCTACCGGGGATTGCGGGGATTGTGCTGACCTTGGGCATGGCGGTGGATGCCAATGTCTTGATTTATGAGCGTATCCGCGAAGAAATCGATGCGGCGGCTTTATCAGTGCGCGATGCGGTGCGGGCGGGCTTTAATAATGCTTTCTCGACCATTGTCGATGCCAATATCACGACTTTGATTGTCGCTATATTGCTGTTCAGCTTCGGCACCGGTCCGATTAAGGGCTTTGCAGTGACCTTATCCGTGGGGATTTTGACTTCGATGTTTACCGCGATTTTGGTCACGCGCGCCCTTGTGGAATATATCGTTTTGCGCCAAGCGCAGCCGAAAATCAGTTTGTGAGGCCGCTATGAGATTTACTTTTCCGAAACTTCCTTTTATGCGTTACAGCCGCCATGGCTTGCTGTTTTCGTTGGTATTAAGCATTTTGTCTATTGTGCTGATTACTTTTCGCGGCTTTAATTTCGGCTTGGAGTTTACCGGCGGCGCGACCTTGGAATTGCAATTTGCGCAAGCGGTCAATATTGCCGAAGTACGTGAAGAAATCGCCGGCATTCATGACAAAGCCAATGTGATTCAATACGGCAGTGCGCACGATGTGCAGATCAGCTTCGGCGAAGTGCAGGAAAAAAGCACCGATGCCATGATGGCGGAAATGTTCGGCACTTTGAAAAGCAAATATCCCGAAGTGAAATTAATCGGGCAGGCCAAAGTAGGCGGGCAATATCGCGAGGAATTGATTGAAAAAGGCATTACCGCCTTATTGCTGTCCTGCATCGGTATGATTGTTTATTTGAGCATGCGCTTTGAATGGAAATTCGCCATCGGCGCAGTCGCCGCGCAAATGCACGACGTATTGGTGGTGGCGGCATTATTTTCTTTAATGCAGTGGACTTTTGATTTGAATGTCTTGGCGGCGCTATTGGCGGTCTTGGGTTATTCGGTTAACGATACGGTGGTTTTATACGACCGCATTCGCGAGAATCTGAAGAAATTGCCTGCGCAAACGCCTGAAGAAGTGATCGATATTTCCATTCAGCAAACTATGATGCGCACTTTTGTGACCAGTTTGACGACGATGCTGTCTGTGTTTGCCCTGCTCTTTTTGGGCGGCGAAACCTTATTCGGCTTTGCGGCGGCGATGATTGTGGGGATTGTCTTTGGCACCTATTCTTCCATTTTCGTGGCAACCGCGATTGTGAAGACGATGCAGCTCAAGCATGAGGATTTATTGCCCAAAGCGCGACGACAAATCGATGATTTGCCTTAGGCGCTTTTGTATCATCGGCGCAGTGGAAAAACAAATGCCAGTATTGTCTAATACTGGCATTTGCCTTTGCTTATGCTGCAATATTCGCGCTAAGGCTGTGCTTTGAGGCTTATCCGTTTTGATGCAGCTTGTCCCATTCGCGGGTTTCGCGCGCGATGGATTCTTCAATCAAAAAGCGGTAAATCGTTTCCAGATAGCGGCGTTCGATGCCGAATTGATCGGCAAGCGGAGAGACTTTGCGGATAATCTCTTCAATGCGATCTTCCAAGCGCACGTTTTCACGCAGAGGCTTGAGGGGCGCGGCGCGATGAATGAGGAGCAGGCGGCGGCAGAGCAGGGTAGCCAGTTCTTGGTCGAGGGCGTCGATTTCTTGGCGCAGCGCGAGCAGGGCGGCGGAAGGTTGGAAGTCGTTCATCGTGTTTCCTTGTATTGAGTCGAAGATTTTTTAGGAATTGTAACAATGTTCAATGCTTTTTTCTCTCTTGTGGGGCGTGAAATCCGGCGTTTTCTGCGTCTGTGGACGCAAACGCTCTTGCCTTCGGTTGTAACCACTATTCTGTATTTCCTGATTTTCGGGCGCTTAATCGGGACGCGTATCGGCAGTTTTCAAGGCGTGGATTATGCGGCTTTTATTGCGCCGGGGCTGATTATGATGGCGGTCATCAATAATGCCTATAACAATGTGGTCAGCTCTTTTTACGGCGCGCGTTTTAGCAATTATGTCGATGAATTGCTGATTTCGCCGATGTCCAACGGCATGATTTTGCTGGGCTATGTCTTGGGCGGCGTGCTGCGCAGTCTGGCGGTGGGGATATTGGTGACGGCGGTGGCGATGTTTTTTACCGATATCCGTTTGGCGCATCCTGTGGTCATGCTGACGGTCTTGCTTTTGACGGCGGTGGTATTTTCTTTGGCGGGCTTTATCAATGCCTGCTATGCGCGCGGTTTCGATGATGCGGCGATTGTGCCGACTTTTGTGCTGACGCCTTTGATTTATTTGGGCGGCGTGTTTTATTCGGTGGCGATGTTGCCGCCGTTTTGGGCGACGGTATCGCAGATTAATCCGATTTTGTATATGGTCAATGGTTTTCGCTACGGCTTATTGGGGATTAGCGATGTGTCGCTGGTTTTGACGATCGGCTTTTTATTGCTTTTTATGGCGGTTTTGCTGTATTGGGCGCTGTATTTAATGGATAAGGCGGGGAAATTGCGCAAATGACGGCGGTAGATTTGAGTAAGGGCGTGGTTTTATTAGACCGCGACGGGGTGATCAATAAGGATCGCGGTACTTATGTCAGTAAGCCTAGTGAGCTGATTGTCTTGTCGAATGCTTTGCGCGCTATTGCGCGTTTGACGGCGGCAGGTATCCGCATCGGCATTTGCACCAATCAAGGCGGTATTGCGCGCGGCATTTATGATGAGGCGATATTGGCGGAGATTCATGCCAAAATGATGGCGGCGGTGCATGATTTCGGCGGCGAGATTGAGCATATTGTGTTCTGCCCGAGTTACGATAATGCCGATCCGCGGCGCAAACCCAATCCGGGCATGCTCTTGGAGCAGGCGGCGTATTTCGGTTTGGCGGATTTAGTCGGCGTGCCTTTTGTGGGCGATAATGTGGTCGATGTGCAGGCGGCACGTGCGGCAGGCGCTGTGCCCGTATTGGTAAAGACGGGCAAAGGGCGGCAGGTGGCGGCGCATCACCGCGATCAGCTGCAAGAGGTTAAGATTTATCCGAATCTTGAAGAAGCGGCGGCGGATTGGCTGAGAAAAAAGAGAGTCTAAAATGTTGATGAAAATTCGTACGGTATTGTTTTATGTGTGCTGGGGTATTGCTACGGCGATTTGGTCGCTGTTGATTGTGGCAATGATTGTCCTGCCTTATCGCCGACGTTTGCTGTGGGCGACGGGTTGGGCGGATACGAGTATTTGGCTGGCACGCGTTCTTGCCGGCATCGATTATCAGGTGCATGGGCGGGAACATTTGCCTGATAGAGCGATGGTTTTCGCCAGCAATCATCAATCGACTTGGGAAACTTTGTTTTTGCCGACTTTATGGCGCGATCAGGTGTGGGTCTTGAAAAAAGAATTGACCCAAATTCCGATTTTCGGCTGGGCTATGGCTTTGCTGCGCCCGATTGCGATTGACCGCAGTCAGCGCAAACAGGCGATGCAGCAGGTAATTGAGCAGGGCAGGGCAAAAATCGAAGCGGGTTTGTCGGTGGTCATGTATCCCGAGGGACACCGCTTTGCGCCCGAAGTGCCGTTGAAATTCAAATCGGGTGCGGCGCGTTTGGCGCATAATCTGCAAGTGTCGATTATCCCGATTGCCCATAATGCGGGACAATTTTGGCCGAGACGCGGCTGGCTGCATAGCGGTACGGTGCAGGTTTTTATCGGTAAAGCGATTGACCCTGCCGATTTCGAGACGGTAGAAGCTTTCAATCAGGCTTTGGAAGATTGGGTGCGTGTGCATCGCGATCAAGCCGTGCAAGCGGAAAATGCCCGCCGCGGGGTGAGTGCATGAGCGGTTTTGCGCAGGATAATTTATTTGATGCGCCGCAGGCGGTGGTGGATTTTCAATTTGACGAGCGCACGGTGGCGGTGTTTGCCGATATGATTCATCGCAGCATTCCCGCCTATGCCGGCTTGTTGCAGATGACGGCGGTGGTGGCGGGGCAATTTCTGCGCGACGGCGATCATGTCTATGATTTGGGCTGCTCATTGGGCGGCGTGAGTCTGGCGCTGCGGCAATTCGTGCCGGCGCAATTGCGGATTTCGGCATTGGATTTGTCGGAGGCGATGGTTAAGCGTCTGCGCGATTATCTATCCGGTGTCGGAATTGAGAATATCGAAGTCATTCAGGCGGATCTTCAAGATTATCCTTTGCAGCCTTGCCGCGTGGCGGTGCTGAATTTCGTGCTGCAATTTATTGCACCCGAAGTGCGCGATGCGGTGTTGGCAAACATTTATGCCGCTTTACCGCAGGGTGGCGCCTTATTGATTGCGGAAAAAACGCGTCCCGAAGATACGCGTATGCAAAGCTGGTATGAGGCCTTTAAGCGTTCGCAGGGCTATTCCGAATTGGCGGTGGCGCAAAAACGCGAATCTTTGGAGCATGTAATGAAAACCGATGTCGCCGCAGTGATTGAAGCGCGTTTGCATAAAGTCGGTTTTCAGCAGATTGTGCCTTATTATCAAGGTCTGCCTTTTAAGGCATGGGCGGCAATCAAATGAATGCTTTGTTTGATCGGCAATGGCAGGCATTATTGGCGCAGCGCCCCGATTGCGCAGCCTTGACGGCGCAAGTGCGGCAGCAGTTTGAAGACGTTTATGCGCGTCGGCATCGTCAGTTCGACGTATGGTTGGCGGCAATTGAGACTTTAGCGCTACCGGAGCAATGGCAGCAGACGCTAGATGCGCCGATTATCGCTGCGCAGGCGGCAGGTCTTGACGAGGCGGCTATCGCCGAATGTGCGCGCTTGCTGATGCCGTGGCGCAAAGGTCCTTTTCAGTTGGGCGGCTTGGCATTGGATTGCGAATGGCGCAGCGATATGAAATATCAGCGCTTACTGGATGCCGGATTGGATGTAAAAGGTCGGCAGGTATTGGATGTCGGCACAGGGAACGGCTATTTTCTCTACCGCTTATTGGGTAGCGGCGCGGATTTGGCGGTGGGCTTGGATCCCTCATGGCATTATTTTGTGCAGTTTTTGTTTTTGCAGAAGTTTATGCGTCAACCGCGCGCCGCCTTTTTGCCGCTGACTTTGAATGAAGCGCCCTTAAGCGGTTTTGACTGTACCTTGTGCATGGGCGTTTTATATCATCGCCGTGACCCGATCGCCTTTATCGGGCAATTGCGCGATACCCTGAAGCGCGGCGGACAATTGGTCTTGGAAACCTTGGTAGTTGAGGGCGACAGTCAAAGCGTCTATATGCCCGCAGGGCGTTATGCCGGCATGCATAATGTCTGGTTTTTGCCCAGCGTTGCCGCGCTTGAGCGTTGGTTAGTCCGCTTGGACTTTACGATCGAGCATAGCGGTCAGCCGGTGCCGACGACCGCTGCCGAACAAAGGCGTACCGCATTTATGACGAGCTATTCTTTAAGCGAATTTTTGCAAGAAGCGGCAGAGCAGGGATTGCACGAACCGTCACCGCAGCGAGCCATTGTGATTGCGCGCAAAGATTAGCCTTCAATCTGTTACAATAAGTTTTTAATACTAGCCACATCGATTATGCAAGAAGAAACAACGTCAACCTATCGTCCGAAATTTCATTCCATACTGTATCGTGGTTTTACCGACCCTTGGTTTTTGATTTTAGTGCCGTTGGCGGTGCTTATTTTCTTAATTCTGATTGGTTATCATGCCGGCGATCCGGGCTGGACGCATTCGGGCAGCAATCCTGAAGTGCGGCATTTTTTCGGCAAAATAGGGGCTTATAGCGCCGATGTGTTGCTGTCTTTTCTCGGCTATGCGGCTTATTTATTGCCCTTAGGCTTTTTGGCGACGGCTTGGGCATCGGCTAAAGATGAACGTGGCGGCGGGGAAATCGTATTATGGAAATCGATCGGTTTGGTCGGTGCGGTATTGAGCTTAAGCGGTATTTTGACTTTTCATTGGCAGAGCGCCATCAATAGCGTGGCGATTACCGGCGGCGGTATTTTAGGGCAGAAAATGTCGGGCGAATTGCTGAAAATGATGCCGATTTTCCTGCTGATGTTGATGTACAGCCTGATTTTTTTAGTGGCATTGACCCTGATGTTTAATCTTCGTTGGCTGTCGATATTGGCTGCGCTCGGCTATTTCCCTGCCAAAGTCTTGCAGGCGGTGATGGCAACCAAGGCAGCACATCAGCAAGAGCGTGAGCAGCCGACGCCGAATCCCGAGCAATCCCAAGCGCAGCGTGAAACGATTTCTTCGCGTCTGCAAGGGGAGCCGAGTATTGTGCCGTCGAGTCATGTTACAGCTAAAGCCAGTCCTGCTGCTATCTCTGCCGAAGAAGCGACGCAAGATATGACTTTGGCAGAGCGTATGGCATTGTTATCATCGCCGCAGCCGCCAAAAGAAATGCCGGAAAGGCCGGCGGAAATTGTCGATAATCAGCCTGTCGCGGTAGAAAATATCGAATCGCCTTTGCATCGTAGCGAGCCGGGTTTGAGTTTGAATTGGGCGGATTATAAAAAGCAGGCGGCGACGATTCCACATGCGCACACAAGCGATGAATCGGCAAGAACGTCGGAAGCGGTAAAGCAAGAAGCAGCGCCAATCCAAACGTATACATCGCCTGAAACACCTAAAGCCGCGCCGATTATCAATCCTCATACCGCGGCAAGCAACCCTTTTGCCGCTTATGATGCTTTTCAAGAAGAGAAAACGATTGTTAATCAGCCTGTTGTAACAGAAAACAGCACCGCTGACGACGAAGATTTCTTTGAAATTGAGGACAAAGCCGAATCGGTGGCGGCAGACACGGCAACGGCTGCCGTAGAAGCTGAAAATAATGATAAGAAGCAAACAGAAGATGGCAGCGTGTTGCGGATTCGCGCTTCCGCTTTAGCGTCGAATTTCCAATCTCAAGCTGCCGACAGCGATTATCAGCTGCCCAGTTTGGCATTGCTGAAAATCAGTCCGCCTAAGCGAACGCCGGACAGCGCCAGTCAATTCCGCCTGCTTGCGCCTTTAGTGGAAAGCGCTTTGCAGAATTACAAACTGGATGTGCGTGTGGTCGGGGTTGATGTCGGACCGGTAGTCACGCGTTTGGAATTGGAATTGGCGCCGGGTATCAAGGTAAATCAAATTTCTAATTTAGACAAAGATTTGGCGCGCAGCTTGTCAGTGTCGAGTGTGAGAGTGGTGGAAGTTATTCCCGGCAAGCCTTATGTGGGCTTGGAAATTCCGAACAAACAGCGCGAAATCGTGCATCTGCGCGATATTTTGGAATCGGCGACTTATCAAAAAGAACGTTCGCCGCTGACGGTGGTTTTGGGTTCGGATATTGCCGGTGCGCCGAAAGTGGCGGATTTGGCGAAAATGCCGCATTTATTGGTCGCCGGTACGACGGGCTCGGGTAAATCGGTAGCGATTAATGTGATGTTGGCAAGTATGTTGTTCAAAGCCACGCCTGATGAATTAAAGCTGATTTTGATTGATCCCAAAATGTTGGAAATGAGCATGTATGAAGATATTCCGCATTTGCTCACGCCGGTGGTTACCGATATGAACGATGCCGAAAATGCCCTGCGCTGGGCGGTGGCGGAAATGGAACGCCGTTATCTGCTGATGTCGGCGTTTAAAGTGCGCAATATCATCGGTTTCAACGATATGATTCGCGACAAACAAGCCCGAGGCGAACGCATTGACGATCCGCTGTGGCGGGCGGAAGATCATTTGGGCTTGGCGAATCAGCCGCCGCAAATCGAGCCTCTGCCTTATATCGTGATTGTGATTGACGAGCTTGCCGATATGATGATGGCGGTTGGGAAAAAAGTGGAAGAATTGATTGCGCGGATTGCGCAGAAAGCGCGGGCGGCGGGGATTCATTTGGTCTTAGCGACGCAGCGTCCTTCCGTGGATGTGATTACGGGCTTGATTAAGGCGAATGTGCCGACGCGTTTGGCTTTCCAAGTTTCTTCTAAAATCGACTCGCGTACCATTATCGACGGTCAGGGAGCGGAAACCTTGCTAGGGCACGGCGACGGTCTGTATGTGCCGCCGGGCAGTTCCGCGCCTTTGCGCGTGCACGGCGCTTTTATTGAAGACGGCGAAGTCGATGCCCTGACCGTCTATTTAAAAACCCAAGGCAAGCCGCAATACGAAGAAAGCATTACCAATCCTGTGCCGGCTTCATCATTGGGCGCATTCGGTGCGCAAGAGAAAAGCGATGATCCGGAGCAAGACCCTTTATATGACGAAGCCTGCCAAATCGTTTTAGAAAGCGGCAAAACCAGCATCTCTTATCTGCAACGCCGTCTGCAAATCGGCTATAACCGCGCTGCAAGAATTATCGAGGCAATGGAAGTCGCCGGTTTATTGAGCATGGCGGATAATAACGGTGCGCGCAAGCTTATCGGCGGCGGACAGCAGGATTACTAAAATGGCATATGCTGTTCATGGCACAGATAGCAAGGCTGTGTCAGCATAAGGCTTTTACTAGAGGAATACCCATGAAAAAATTATTATTGGTTGGCATCTTAGTGGCAACATCTACGATCACGCATGCGCAATTGTTCAATATCAATCCGCAGGAAAGCGCGACAAGCCAAACTGTAAACGCCGCCGCATCCGCAGACGTAAGCGCCTTTGTGCAATATTTTGCCGATACTCAAGATTTGCAGGGCAATTTCACCCAAACCGTACACGGACAACGCGGGCTTGAACAAAGCCAAGGCAAAATGTGGATTAGCAAACCGGGTAAATTCTACTGGGATTATCAAGGCGCCAATGCGCAGAAAATCATTAGCAACGGCAGCAAAGTCTGGCAGTATGATATAGATTTGGAACAAATTTCCGTGCGCGGTCGCGATGAACTGGTCGGCGATGTGGCGATGGATATTTTGAGCGGTACACGCGAAATTCAAGAACTCTTTGCCATTAACGCAGTGGCGCAGCCGCAATTACCGGTCGCCTTGCAGGCTTTGGCAAAAGACGGACAAAGCTACCGCCTCACTCCTTTAAGCGAGCAAGACGGCTATGATACGGTCTGGATCGTGATGAAAAACAATCAGTTAGCCGCTTTGGCGGTGGATACGGGGCGCGGTCAGCAAACCGTGATCGAATTTAGCCAATTGCAGCGCAATGTCGGCATTGCCGCCGGTCAATTTGAATTTACTCCGCCGGCGGGAGTAGATGTCATCGGCGAATAATGCAAGATTCCTTATTTGCCGCCGGCGTCAGCGCCCCCTTAGCGGAGCGTCTGCGCCCTAAAACATTAGCCGACTATGTCGGGCAGCATCATATCTTAAGTATCGGCAGCCCGCTGACAGCCGCGATTGAGCAAAACAAACCCTTCTCTATGCTGTTGTGGGGACCGCCGGGTTGCGGCAAAACTACGTTAGCCTTGCTGCTTGCCGATACCTTCGATGCCGCTTTTATCCGTTTGTCGGCAGTCTTTTCAGGTGTGAAAGAAGTGCGCGAAGCGGTAGCGCAGGCGCAAGCTAATCGCCGCCTCGGCAGACGCACCATTTTATTTATTGATGAGATTCACCGCTTTAATAAGGCACAGCAAGATGCTTTTCTGCCCTATGTTGAAGACGGCACATTGATATTGATTGGCGCGACGACCGAAAATCCGGCATTTTCGCTTAACAATGCCTTACTCTCGCGTTTGCGGGTTTTGCACCTGCAAGCCCTAGATGAAGAAGCCTTACGGCAAACGCTGAATAAGGCTTTGGAAAAGCTCGGTAAAAAGGAATTAAGGGATGCGCCCGCCTTAAGTATCATCGCCTATCATGCCGCAGGCGATGCGCGCAAAGCCTTGGCTTGGTTAGAAGAATGGCTGCTGCTGCTTGCGCAGGGATTTGATGCCGACGCCGCCTTGGAGCAAGCCATGGCAGATCAACCAAAAGCCTTTGATAAGCAGGGCGATTGGTTCTATGAATTACTGTCCGCATTCCATAAATCCTTACGCGGTAGCAGTCCGGACGGCGCGATGTATTGGTTTGCGCGCATGGTGGACAGCGGCGCAGATCCTTTAGTGATTTGCCGTCGTATGCTCTGCGTGGCAAGCGAAGATATCGGCAATGCCGATCCGCAAGCCTTAGGCATTGCGCTCAATACCTATCAAAGTTATGAAAGGCTCGGCGCACCCGAAGGCTATCTCGCCATTGCACAATGTATTACCTATCTTGCCCTTGCGCCGAAAAGCAATGCCGCTTATCTGGCGATGCAGACGGCATTTCAATACGTGCGCAATCATCCTAGCGCTGCGGTGCCGAAACATCTGACCAATGCGCCTACCGCCCTACATAAAGCCGAAGGGCATCATCGCGGTTATCGCTATTCGCATGACGAAGCTTTTGCCTATAGCGCAGGGCAGCGCTATTTGCCGGAAGGGATGGAGAATATCTCTTTTTATCAACCCAATGAACGCGGTTTTGAAATCAAACTCAAAGACAAATTAGCCAAATTGCGCGAGTTGGATGCTCAGGCACAGGCAAATAAAGGTATTTAAAATACTGAAATTTAGAGCAAAGGGACATTTTAGGTGCTGTTTTCGAGTTCTTTAGCCCTAAGGGACAAAATAGGTGCTATCTAGCGTTTTTTAAGCAAAATAATCTTTTATAAACTTAACCTTATTGTCCTTTTCCATGCCGCAATGACAAGCTAAAAGTCTTTTCAGATCACCAAATTTTCCTTCAAGCAAATTGGTGGTTTTTGGCAGGTTTAACTCCGGATAATCTTCAAAGGTAAAAAGCCAATGCAGATTGCGCCTCAGACTGTTATAAGCACTTCTTAAACGTTTGTGCCTATAGTGTGATTTACCTGTTTCGGGATTTGAGCTACGTTCGTTGAGAAAGTCTTTATGCTGCTTATGCCAGTTATTCAAATGCTCTTCAAATGCCGCTTTGCTGCTGTTTTTTAGGCTTAAGGCAAGTTGTTTTAAATCTACTGCCGCTGCTGTTTGAGGTTTTCTTGTCAGATAACGGTTAATGGTTTTGACTTGGTGGAATTGACAAAGCTGTATGGGAATATCGGGAAATAATGAGGTTAATCCTCTTCTTCCATCGCAGATAATACTCTGAATATGTATTCCTTTTTCTTGTAGCTCTCGTATGGCTTGTCGATACAATGCATTGCTTTCTGATTTAACCTCGCTGACCGATAAGGCTTGTCGGCTGATGCTGTCATACAGCACCATCACACCAAATTTACGTCCAAAGTAGGTAGTATCCATGATGATATTGACTGATGAAAAATGCCGTTGTTCAGGCTCTCTAAGTTGGGCTTGTTTGAGATATCTAGCAATGGTTTTACGGCTGCAGGAAAAACGTTGGGCGAGCTCTTGCATGCTTTGTTTGCCGCTACTATAAAGTGTCCACAACTCTTGAGGGTTAAGACGCTTTTTGCTGCTAAAACGCTTACCGCATTGCCGGCATTTGTATCGTTGCTGATGATTTTGTCTGCCGTCTTTTTTGACCTGTTTTGAGCCACAGAAAAAGCATTTTTTGTGTTCAAAGCTTTTGACCTCGCTAAAAGCCTTACAGAATAAGGTTTTTCAAACTTTTTAGCACCTAAAATGTCCCTTTCCCCGAAATTTAAGGATATAGTCGAATGATTGAAAAAGTATTACGGCGTTGGCTCGCCTTGTACTACTTTTTCACTTCTTCGATTATATTTTAGAGACTGGAAAGTAACACAAGCGAACTATATCGCAGTCATTTTTCAATTATTCGGTCATCGTCAAACACCAATCTTTAATATTAGTATGACTTTCTCTTCATAATTTTGAGAGAGTGAATATTAGATAGCCTGATAGTAAATTGCTTTTTGCTGTTAAATATCAAGAGATGAATATTTGTTATAGAATAAATGTCATGATAATCAAAAAATTAGTATTCTTCTTATGAATGTTATAATATCATAAGAAAATTTGTCATAGAAAACTATTTACCATCACTTTGCAGAATATGTGAATTTCTTTTCATTATGCTAGGCAAATCGCGATTTTGCAGTTATTATTTTACCCGTTAATTTTAACAATTAACAACCACAAACTAACTATTTTCAAAGATTAGGAGCTAATCATGAATAAAGATATTTTAGAAGGTAAATGGGAACAGTTAAAAGGAAAAGCAAAAGAGAAATGGGGTGAATTGACCAATGATGATTGGGATGTTGTTGCAGGACAACGCGACCAATTAGTCGGGCGTATTCAAGAGCGCTACGGTCGTTCTAAAGAAGAAGCTGAAAAAGAAGTTGACGATTGGTTTAGTAACAATTAATTAAGGAATATATATGCTGAATTATGCAATTGGATTTTTTGTCGTTGCTTTGATTGCTGCTGTTTTAGGATTCAGTGGTTTAGCGGGAGCAGCGGCAGGTATCGCAAAAATTTTATTCTATGGTTTTCTGATTTTGGCGATTGTATCGTTTATTTTCGGCAAAAGAAAAAAATAGAACGGCGAATGTTAAAAGGGGCTTTGAAGCTCCTTTTTTAATGCCTTGATTAATAATCTTATTTAGAGATAACGGTTCTCTTTTTTGACACGTTTATTCTATTTCTAAAATCACATATTGTTTTAAACGCTCATAAATGCTATCGCTTACATTGATGCAGCCGTTAGTCATGATACGATCGCTTATAATCGGCGAAGCAAGACGTTCCAAGCGGCGTTCCGCAGGTCTTTCCGTCCAAACACGGTGCAGGGCAAAGGTAAAATCCGCTGTCCAATGAAAGCCGATGACATCGCCGCCGTAGCCTTTTAAATCCGTTGCGACCAAGGTCATTTTAAAGCGGCCTTTGGGTGTAGTTTTCCCGACTAATACGGCATGGCAGTCGCCGCTGTCAGCAAAGCATAATTCTGCCTTATCCAAAGAAACGCGCACAATCTTTCCTTGTACTTGTGCCGCTTGCATTAAATAAGCTTCGCCTTCATCGCCTTCTAAAATGCGTACGCGTTCTTGCGAAAAAGCCGCCTGACTACTCAGCAAAGCTAGGCAGCAGGCGGCACGATATAGTACCTTAACTTCAAAATGAGACTTAGAGATACACATTTTGTCAGGAGAAGCGCTTAGAATAATCTCATTTTGAAGTTAAGAGACTATAAAACCAAGCAATCATTATTGGCGGATACGCACAGGCGGTTGTACCACCTCGCGGATAATGACTTTTTCCGCTTTAGGGACAGGTGGCGGGCATACGGCATCTTTAGGGAATACCGGATTCCAATAGAAGCTGCGGGCAAATTTGTTTTTGTCGTAAATCACTTTATATTGGCAAGTCGTGATGCCGTCAACGCCCGAGGTATTATCCGGATCTGCCGGCACGCCGGGGGTGTAGAAATGGAAGAGATAATCCCATTCGCGCACGCCGAACATGCCTTCGTCATAATGCGGACGACCTAAGATTTTATAGATATCGTCTTTAGTTAAACCCGGGCGCATTTTATCCAACTCGTCAGCAGTGGGGAAAGTACCGCGATCATTATTAAAAGTGAGCGAATAAGGCTCGGGGAAGACGGGATTATCCATTGTGCCGTCGGCTTTGACATTGCTTTTGGTGGCGCAAGCTGCCAAGCCTAATATGGCGACTGCCGCTACACTGATATTTAAGAATGTTTTCATTATATGTTCCTTTTATTGCTGCCGCCTTTAGCAGGCGGCAAATACTTTACCATTGGTAACCGATAGCGGCGCTTGCGCCAAAATGGCCGCGGGAATTACCATTGGCCGTGCCTTTGATAATCCAGTTGCCGCCGTCGCTGATGCTCGATACGCCAACCGCATAGCCCATTTCACCGCGATACACGCTTGTGCCGACGGCAATCATGTTTTTGCCCGGCAGATAGGCTTGCGGCAGACCTGCGGTCGCCATTGCCGCAGCAGTGCCGGCATTGGCATTGGCATTCACATCGCCGATACGCTGATCTAAGTAATTAATGGCATTGTTATTGGCAGATTGAACCGAACGCAATTGTGCGACGTTTACCGCATCATTATCACGCGAACCTGCCGCTACACCGGTGATTTGGCGGTTTTGCGTTTCGCTGCCGACGGCAACCGCGCCTAAAGTATTTTGCGCAGTCGCGAGCACTTCTTGGCGTGCTTGAGCAGAAGCGCCCGGCATTACGAATACCGTGCTGCCCTTATAGACTGTGCCTACAGCACCGCCGATTTGTGCGCTGCTTGTCGCAGCTGCCGTCATGCCGGCGCGAGTGGCGGCAGAATTTGCACCCAGTGCCACGCCGTCTTTCACTTCCACTTTGGTCGCATTACCCAAAGCGACCGCATTGCTCATATCGCCGTCATAAACTTTGATTTGATGCGTTTCTTGAACATATTTTCCAGCCGCCGCATCCCATTTCATGGTCGCAACAGCCTGCATTGTGCCGACGCCGCTGCCAATTTGCACATTATTACCCATAACGAACACATTCTGCGATTGTTGGTTAATGGCATTGTTATTGCCAATGCTGTAACTGTTATCGCCTTGAATCACGCTCGGATCGCCGATGGCGGCCGAATTATTACCGGAAACCAGATTGCCGGTACCGATGCTAATGCTATTATTACCTGTTGCTTGCGCACCGTTACCCATAGCAATCGCATTGCTGCCGGAAGCACTGGACTTAACACCGATTGCCGTAGCATAGCTACCTACCGCACTGGAGTCTTCGGTATTAATGAATGAGCCTGAATTATAATTTTTACCGTCATTGGTATGGAAGAAGCGGATACCTTCAGCATTCATGTTATTAATCGCTTCTTTTAGCGTGATATTGCGCTTCTCGGTTTGACCTTGAACATCGTAAGTTAAAATCGGATCAGTACCGATAATGTTATTGACAATATTATTTGTGACTTGATTGGTAATATTCTTGGTGACAACTGTATTTACATTTTGCATTACTGCCTGCAAATCACCGACATTCACCGCATTATTCAAGGTATTGCCGCCGGCATTATTAATGGCATTGGCAATTGCCGTTTTATCCGCAGCACTTGGTGCGGCAGGATTGCTGACCGTCACATCATCGCGCACGCCGCTGGCAACATTGCTTATTTGCACAGGATTATTGCCCTTGCCTTGAATGGCAACCGTGTCGCTCGGCGTAGATTGGTCGGCAAGATTACTATTAACATAAGCCAGCGGACTATCGACTTTAATCGTCGTATTTTTGCCATCCGTATTATCCACGCTGACCGTTGTGCCTCTACCGTTGACAAAATTCACGCTGTCGCCGGCATTGACCAAATCTTTTTGCACGCCGTTACCTTGCACATTCCAACCGGCATTGTTTAAAGTATTGCTGACTTCGTCAACAGTTGCCAATTTGCCTTTATCAGCATTATTAACGCTTGTCGAACCGTCGGTATTGATGCTGACCTTACCCGTATTGGCAGAAATTTTGCCGCCGTCAATCTTAATCGTATTGCCGTCAACATTTGCCGATACGGTGTAAGTGGTAGTTTTCGTGCCATTGGCATCACTAAGCGTATTTTCCGCCACCGTCATGCCGCTGCCGGCAGCCGTAACCGCCTTATCGGCATGCACTGTGTAAACGGTTTGACCATTTGCACCTTGCGTACTACTTACCTGCGTATTGCTCCCCGCCTGCACTTCGGTTTTCGCTGCGGAAATATCGGTATTGATGTTATTGACCACCGTTTGCAGATCGCCCACATTGACTACATTGGTTTTCACCACATTTGCGTCATTCAAATTCACGACATTGCCGTCTTTGTCTTTCAAGCCGCTGTCTGCGCCGCCAATAGTTTTTCCGCCGGCATTAATGCCATTATTGTTAATGCTGACCTTGCCGCCACCATCCACCGGCACTTCGATTGTATTCGTGCTAACTTTGGTAAATTCCACTTCATCTTTAGTGGCATAAGTAAAGCGATTACCGTTTTGCACCAAAGCCATATTTTTGCCGGCATCAAAAGTAAGGGTTTCTCCGAAGTTAATCAATTCGGAAGAAGCGCCTGATACCTTGCCGCCGTTAACGCCGCTACCGGCTGTAGCATTCCAGCCTGCTTTATTAAGGGCATTAGCTAAATTATCCCCTGTCACAAAGGTATTGCCGGTATTATTGTTGATGATTTTTCCTGAGTTGTCGGTATTTACATTGGCTTTTGCCACCGCAATATCAAAAACGGCATTACCGTCTTGATCATTAGTTTGTTTGCTAACAGTAACAGATTTATCTTCAGATTGAACAATAGTCACCGTGTCTTTGGTTTTCGGCAAACTGTCTGTATTAACCGTTAATTTGCCATCTACAATTTTGATGCTGCTATTGTCTACATTGACGGATAACTCATAGGCTCGAGTCATGTCAGTGCCATTAATAGTCGGTGTTATGTTTACACCGCCATTGGCTTTTGTAGAAACGGTGGTATCCCAAGCATTAACGGTGTATTCGTTTGCAGCGTTTGCTTTATTAACAGTGGTATTGTTACCGGCTTTGACAGTAGTCGTGGCAAATTTAATAGCATCGTGAATATTATTTTGACCAGTACCACCGATATTGGTAAAGGTAATGTCGCCTTGTTTCTTAGGGTTTAATGCAGCATTACCACCAAAGTTTTTGACAACGCTGTTGGCAAGGTTGCCCAAGACGTCGTTAGTCATATATAGCTGGCTACCGTTGATGGCATCGGTTGAATCGGCAGTGATACGACCGGCAGCCACGTTGGTAATGGTGCGTTTTTGCGTATCATTGCCTACCGATACGGTTGCAATCGGAGACTCACCGGCAAAACCGCTATAAGTAAGGCGGTTTACAGTCGCCTTATTGGTGCCGACGACTGCATCAGTAGCCGAACCGGAGCCTAATGCAACAGCATTAGCATGGTCGCTGTTTGCCTGCGCTCCGATAGCAACGGCACGGGAACCATTTTTATAAATACTTGCGCCCGAACCGATGGCCGCGGCATTAAAGGCTTGAGATTGTGCTGAGTTGCCTACTGCCAAACTGCCTCCTTTCATAGCACGAGAGCCGCTGCCCAATGCCGTGCCGTTGTTACCGAATGACCAAGCATCATTACCGAATGCAGTCGCATAATCACCCGTAGCCTGACTTTCCCTACCGACAGCCGTCGAGCGGTTGCCTGATGATTGTGCTGCGACGCCTACTGCCAAACTGTCTCCTCCTGTAGCACGAGAACCGCTGCCCAATGCCGTGCTGTTGTTACCGAATGACCAAGCTTCATTACCGAATGCAGTTGCATAAGCAGCTATCGCTCGACTTCCCTTGCCGACAGCTGTCGAGCTGTTGCCTGATGATTGTGCCTGATAACCGGCTGCTAAAGCATAAGCCCCGGTAGCATTGCCAACGCTATCGACAGCATCCAAGTTGTTTGTATCTTTTGCGTTAACTTCCCGATTCTCAGGATTGATATGGAAGTAGTTTTTAGCTGTCGCAACGGTTAATTTGCCATCTACAATTTTGATGCTGCTATTGTCTACATTGACGGATAACTCATAGGCTCGAGTCATGTTAGTATCATTAATAGTCGGTGTTATGTTTACACCGCCATTGGCTTTTGCAGAAACGGTGGTATCCCAAGCATTAACGGTGTATTCGTTTGCAGCGTTTGTTTTATTAACAGTGGTATTTTTACCGGCTTTGACGGTAGTCGTGGCAAATTTAATAGCATCGTGAATATTATTTTGACCAGTACCACCGATATTGGTAAAGGTAATGTCGCCTTGTTTCTTAGGGTTTAATGCAGCATTACCACCAAAGTTTTTGACAACGCTGTTGGCAAGGTTGCCCAAGACGTCGTTAGTCATATACAGTTGGCTACCGTTGATGGCATCGGTTGATGTGGCAGTGATACGACCGGCAGCCAGATTAGTCAATGTACGTTCTGCACCTGAATTGCCTATAGATACGGTAGAAGTCGGCGCATTACCTGCGAAACCCGAATAGGTAAAACTGCCTACTGTAGCGGTAGTGGTGCTGGCTACTGTTTGCGTAGCGGATTGCGCACCTAATGCCACATCACCTGCTTGAGCATTGGCAGCAGCATTTGCGCCTAATGCCACGCCGTTTTCAGCATTTACCCGCGTATTCAAACCAAATGCCAAAGCATTATTTGCACCAACTGCCACATTGACACCGCGTCCAAGCAAAATAGAATTTCTAGCGCTATTAATAGTGTTATTCACGCCAATAACCACATTATTGCGCGCATCGCCACTATCGCCAACCGATGCTGCGCCGGAATAAGGAGTCCCACTATCTGTTTCATTTTCGCGAACGGCTGTTGCGCCAACAGTATTAGAATTACCAATAACTACGCTTTGATTGACCGAATCGCCGTTTGGAGAAACAACATTGTAATTACCTACAATGCTATTTCCCGCGCCACCGACAGTATTAAAATTACCTGTAGCATTATTTCCTGTAGCATTATTTCCTGCCCATGCAGGTATAGCGACACCCAATGCTGCAAAAGCAGCCGAAAGAGCTGTTAATTTGAATAAGCGCAAGCTTGTCCTAGCAATGCCAAAAGAAGATTGTTTGCCCTGTGATTTGGCGAATTCGGGCACGGCGACAAAGATGCCTAAAGATGGGTTGAAGACTACTTTAAAGATATGGTTCATATTTTAAGTCCTTAGGTAAAGTTGATATGGGTAGTAAGGGAGGGTAATAAATTGTCTGCTTTATTTTATCTCTTATCTGCTAAAAAAATTTACTGAAACGATTAAGCAATATTATTGCCATTAACTTTTTTTGATTTTTATTCTGTTGAATATCTTCTGATGTGTCAATATTTGGCTTATCTTTAGTGTTTTTTTGCGGCAGCGGCAAGGAAGCGTTTAATGCTTTGCTCGGCTTCCGCCTCTGTGTAGGCTCTGGCGCTTTTCACGGCAATCGGGCGGCGCGTCTGCGGAATGATTTGCCACAGATTGGGCTGCACATGAATGCGCAGGCGTATCGGTTTGCTGAGATATTGATTCAGTGCTTGGCTGATTTCATTATGCAGAAAGCGCAATTTAAACGCGGCTTCGCTATTGGCGACGAGCAAATGCCATTCGCCTTTTTCAATTTTTTCAAAATAGACTTGATGCCGCCAAGCGGGCGGCAGGACTTTAAGCAGCAATCCTTGGTATTTTTCGTGCAAATGATAGTGCTGGCTGCCCATTTGCTGGCTGAGCAGCTGTTTAATCAGGGGATTGCTGTTTTTCAGCGGCAGAAAGCGGCGCTTATCCGCTTCATATTGCGGTGTTTCTTTGGATGACATCGGTTTCTCCCTTGAAAAAAGATATTTTGCCGCGATTTAAGGCTAATGCGGGTGCTAGGCAGGCGATTTTGCGCTATGATGCGCGGTTGTTTACCCGCTTTGGGATTATTTTAGAATAGGATATACGGTTATGCTAGGCATACTGATGAGAAAAATTTTCGGCTCGAGAAATGAGCGCATTATTAAGCAATTGTCAAAAAACGTAAGGGATATCAATGCGCTTGAAGCGCAGATGCAGGCGCTTAATAATGAAGCTTTAGGCGGTAAAACGCAGGAGTTTAAAAGCCGTCTGGCAGCCGGAGAAACCTTGGATCAATTGCTGGTCGAGGCTTTTGCGGTGGTGCGCGAGGCTTCGCGGCGCGTTTTGGGTATGCGCCATTATGATGTGCAGTTGATTGGCGGCATGGTCTTGCATATGGGCAAGATTGCGGAGATGCGCACGGGCGAGGGCAAAACCTTAGTCGCGACTTTGGCGGTTTATTTGAATGCCTTGAGCGGGCACGGCGTGCATGTGGTTACCGTGAATGATTATTTGGCACGCCGCGACGGCGAAGAATTGGGGCAGTTGTACAATTTCTTGGGGCTTTCTTGCGGCATTATTGTCTCCGGTATGTCGGTCGAGGCGAAAAAAGCCGCTTATCGAGCGGATATTACTTACGGCACGAATAATGAATTCGGCTTTGATTATTTGCGCAGCAATATGGCGGTTATGCCTGAAGATCGCCTGCAAAGAGAGTTGAATTACGCGATTGTGGACGAAGTCGATTCGATTCTGATCGACGAGGCGCGCACGCCGCTGATTATTTCCGGCGAAGCCAATATGAATACGGATTTGTATGTGCGTCTGAATGCTTTGGTACCTGCCTTAAGCGCGCAGGTGGAGGAAGACGGCGAAGGCGATTTCTCGATTGACGAGAAGAGCAAGCAGGTCGGCTTAACGGAGAGCGGTCACGAGCATGTGGAAGAGATGCTGCGCAAGGAAGGTTTGATTGCGGAAGGCGAGAGTTTGTACGACCCGAAAAATATCGGCGTCTTTCATCATTTGACTGCCTGTTTGCGCGCACATCATTTATTCCATAAGGATGTGGATTATATTGTGCGCAATGGCGAAGTAGTGATTGTGGACGAGTTTACAGGGCGAACGATGGACGGCCGCCGCTGGTCGGACGGTCTGCATCAGGCGATTGAAATCAAAGAGGGCGTGCCGGTTAAAAAAGAAAGTCAAACGTTGGCGTCTATTACCTACCAAAACTTTTTCCGCCTGTATGATAAATTAGCGGGTATGACCGGTACGGCGGACACGGAGGCTTTTGAATTTCAAGATATTTATGATTTGGAGACAGTGGTTATTCCTACCAACCGTCCGATTGCGCGGATAGATTACACAGATTTGATTTATCTGAAACAGGAAGGCAAATATCAGGCGATTGTCGAGGAAGTCAAGGTAAGCCAAGAGAAGGGACAGCCCGTATTATTGGGTACGGCGTCTATCGAGACTTCCGAATTATTATCCAATCTGCTGACGCAGGCGGGGATTAAGCACGAAGTGTTGAATGCCAAGCAGCATCAGCGCGAGGCGGAGATTATTGCCAATGCGGGTTTGCCGGGGCAGGTAACGATTGCTACCAATATGGCGGGACGCGGCACGGATATTGTACTAGGCGGCAGTTTGCGCGCCGCCTTGGCGGCTTTGGGTGAGGATGCGGGCGAAGCAGCGCAGCAACAAGTGCGCGAAGACTGGCAGCAGCGTCATGATGCCGTGATTGCCGCCGGCGGCTTGCATGTGATCGGCGCGGAACGCCATGAATCGCGCCGCATCGACAATCAGCTGCGCGGACGTTCGGGACGGCAGGGCGACCCCGGTTCCAGCCGTTTCTATGTGGCATTGGACGATAATCTGGTGCGGATTTTCGCCGGCGACAAGATGCGCAATATGATGCAGCGTTTCGGCATGTCGGAAGATGAGGCGATTGAGTCTAAAATCGTGACCAAGCAGATTGAAGGGGCGCAAAGAAAGGTGGAAGCGCATAATTTTGATGCGCGTAAGAGTTTGCTGGAATATGATGACGTCGCCAATGAGCAGCGAAAAGTGATTTATACCCAGCGCAGCCGCATTATGGACGAGCCGGTGATTTCCGAGATGGTCAATGAGATGCGCGCCAATGTGATTGCACGCCTGATTCATGATTATCTGCCCGAAGATGCGGTGCGCCAAAGCTGGGATTTGCGCGGTTTGGAAGCCGCTTTATTGGGCGATTTCGGCATTAAAGTGGATATTGACGGCGTGTGGCTGCAAGAAGAGCCGAATTTGTCCGCGCAGGAAATCGAGCAGCGTCTATTTGAGATTTTGCAGGCGGTGGATAAAAACAAACGCGAGCAATACGGCGATGAAGTGATGAATTGGGGTGAAAAATTTGTCGCTCTGCAAGTGATTGACGAACAGTGGAAATCGCATTTGAGCACGATGGATATGCTGCGTCAGGCGATTTGGATGCGTTCGCGTGCGCAAAAAGATCCTAAGCAGGAGTACAAGCGCGAATCTTTTGAAATGTTTAGCGAATTGCTGGATGCGATTCAATTCCAGATTGTACGCCTGATGGCGCAAATCGCTTTCCAACGTCCGCCGGAGGCACAGGAAATCAGCGCGGAAGAATTGGCGGCACGTGAAGATGCGGCGCAGCAGGCGCAGGCAGCGAATATGGAAAAGGCGCAATTCCAAGGTGGAGAGGGTGAATTGCCTGCCGATGCCATCGCCGGTGTCGGACGCAATGAGCCTTGCCCTTGCGGCAGCGGCGAACGCTTTAAAAACTGTCACGGCAAATTAGCCTGATGGCCAAGCAGGCGGTTGCGGCGGGCATTCTCATCAATCGCGCCCGGCAAGTGCTGATTGCCGAGCGTCCGCAGGGTAAGATTTATGCCGGCTACTGGGAATTTCCCGGCGGCAAAATCGAGGCGGGTGAGAGCGCGATTGCCGCCTTGCAACGCGAATTGCAGGAAGAATTGGGCATCGATACGCAGCAGGAAGACTGGCGTTTGTTTTACCAAGGCGACCGCGGCGAAGAAGTCGCCTTATCGTTTTTTATTGCCGAAAGCGAACGGGATTACGCTCCACAAGGTTTGGAAAACCAACGTTGGCAATGGGTAGCGCTTGCCGAGCTGAGCCGTTATCGCTTTCCGGAGCCGAATACGCAGGTGCTGCGATTATTGCAGCAGGAATATCAAGAAAAGGAGCAAAAATGAGCCGCTTTTTATTTACTTCTGAATCGGTTTCAGAAGGGCATCCCGATAAAATCGCCGACCAGATTTCCGATGCGGTTTTAGATGCGATTTTAGCCAAAGATAAACATGCACGCGTTGCCTGCGAAACCTTAATCAAAACCGGCATGGTCGTAGTGGCCGGAGAAGTGAGTACCAGTGCATGGGTGGATTTGGAAGATATTGTGCGCAACACCATTATCAAGATTGGCTATAACAGTTCGGATGTGGGCTTTGACGGGGCGACTTGCGCTGTCTTAAATGCGATTGGCAAGCAGTCTTCCGATATTGCGCAAGGCGTGGACAGAGAGGAAAAACGCAAGCAGGGTGCAGGCGACCAAGGTTTGATGTTCGGCTATGCCTGCAATGAGACCGAAACCCTGATGCCGGCGCCGATTACCTATGCGCACCGCTTAGTGGAGCGGCAGGCGCAATTGCGCAAGGATAAAGTCCTGCCGTGGCTGCGTCCCGACGCGAAAAGCCAGATCACTTTCCGTTATAAAAACGGCTTGATTACCGGCATTGATGCGGTGGTGCTTTCTACCCAGCATGATCCTGATATTAAGCAGAAAGATTTGCAGGAATCGGTGCGCGAACTGATTATTGAAAAAGTTTTGCCGGAGCAATGGCTGAGCAAAGATACCAAATATCATATTAATCCGACAGGGCAATTTATCATCGGCGGGCCGGTCGGCGACTGCGGTTTGACAGGACGCAAGATTATTGTCGATACCTACGGCGGCGCGGCGCATCATGGCGGCGGCGCTTTTTCGGGCAAAGATCCGAGCAAAGTGGACCGAAGCGCAGCTTATGCCGGTCGCTATGTGGCAAAAAATATTGTGGCGGCGGGCTTGGCGGAGCGTTGCGAAGTGCAGGTTTCTTATGCCATCGGCGTGGCAGAGCCGACTTCGATTATGGTCAATACCTTCGGCACAGGCAAGATTGCCGATGAAGAAATTGAAAAACGCGTACGCGCCGTATTTGACCTCACGCCTTACGGCATCATCGAAATGTTGGATTTGGTACGTCCGATTTACCGTCAAACCGCCAGTTATGGGCATTTCGGGCGTGAATTGCCTGATTTCACTTGGGAAAAAACCGATCGCGCAGAGGCTTTGCGTTCGGCATAAGATGTTAGCGTATGGTCGCAGTAGCGAAGCTTAGCTTATGGCGCTTTTTCAATTATCCGACTTTAGTAAAAATATCCCCCTGAATTTAGGGGGTATTTTTTGATTTATAGGATGAGTGCCGCTATCCAGCCGGCAATGAAAAGCGGGATATTGAAATGCAAAAAGGTCGGGATTACGGTATCGCGGATATGGTTGTGCTGTCCGTCGCCGTTTAAGCCGACCGTCGGTCCCAAAGTAGAATCCGAGGCGGGCGAACCGGCATCACCCAAGGCACCGGCGGTGCCGATAATGGCAATGGTAGCCAAAGCGGAAAAGCCCATTTCCATGCACAGCGGCACATAAATTGCCGCCAAAATCGGCAGAGTGGAGAAAGAGCTGCCGATACCCATGGTCACTAATAAGCCGACTAATAACATGGCGGCAGCGGCTAAGACACGGTTATTGCCGAATAGCTCCATCGCTCCGTTCACTAGAGAATCGATTTGTCCTGTGGCATTCATCACTTCGGCAAAGCCTTTGGCGGCAATCATGATGAAGCCGATCATCGCCATCATGCGGATGCCGCTGTCGAACACGCTGTCGGCATCTCGGCGCTTGACTACGCCTGCCAACATCAAGACGGCAAAACCTAACATGGCGCTCAGTAATAAGGCATTATCAACGAATAATTGAATGGCAAAAGCGACGATAATCGCGGCAATGGCAACGCCGCTGCGGTAGGTGCTGGGCGCGATGGCTGTGCTGTGCTGTTGTTGCTGTACTTCGCGGCTTTGATAGTGGCGCGCTTTGCGATAGCTGAAAAAGGCGGCAATTAGCAATCCTGCAAACATACCCAAAGCCGGAATCGCCATTGCCGTGACAACATTCAATCCCTGTGTATCTAAACCGAATTTGGCGGCATTGCCGAGCAGAATCTGCTTGAGGAAAATCTCGCCGAAGCCGTAAGGCAGGAACATATAAGTAGTAACCAAGCCGAAAGTCATCACGCAGGCAAGCAGGCGGCGGTCAATCTGCAACTGATTAAATACCATCATCAATGGCGGTACGAGCATGGGAATGAAGGCGATATGGATAGGGATAAGGTTTTGGCTCATGACCGACATCGCCAATAGACCTGCCATCAGCAGCCATTTCAGATTTAATGTCGAGCGGTTGCCGCGTTCCTGCTCCATTTTGCGAATGACAAGATGGGCTAATTGCTGCGGCAGACCCGAGTGCATGATTGCCATGGCAAAGGCGCCCAGCATGGCATAAGACAGGGCGATTTGCGCGCCGCCCGCCAAGCCGTTTTGAAAATGCTCCATCACGCCTAATTGTGTATTGCCGGCGCTGTCTGTCACCGTACTTAAAGGCAGCCCTGCATACAAACCGCCGATAAAGGCGGCAATAGCCAAGCTGAGCACGACATTGATACGCAGCAATGCCAATATCATCATCAGCACGACGGCTAAAACGACTGCATTCATAAATTTCTCCTTAATGAAAAATCGCTCATTTTAGGTAAAAAAGTGCGGAAAAAAAAGCTGTCGCCAATTCGGATATGACTCATTCCTATACAAATAAAACGGATATATCGAGAGCGGTTTAAAAGAGGATGAAAACAGCTACTCGGTTTTTGGGCGCTTTTGATTTAAGGCTTTAATTTAAGGAAGGATTTCTGTATTATGCGCAAAAATTAATGTATTGGAGGAAAGGATGAATCCTGAAAAAATATTCGACGGCTCAATGGTTTTTTCTATTGTGCTGATTGTAGTAGTCTTTTGGATTGCCAAAAAAGCCATTCAAATTGTGCCGCAGGGTATGGAATATACATTGCTGCGTTTGGGGCGTTATCAGAAAACCTTAGAGCCCGGTTTTAATTTATTGATTCCTTTTTGGCAAAGCGTCGGGCATCGCGTGAATATGAAAGAGCGGATGTTGGATGTGCCGCGTCAGGAAGTCATTACCAAAGACAATGCCATGGTCTCGGTTGACGGCGTTGTGTTTTTCCAAGTGGTGAATGCGGCGAAGGCGGCGTATGCGGTGGATGATTTGGAATATTCGATTATGAATTTGGCAATGACGAATCTACGTACCGTTATGGGCTCTATGGCTTTGGACGATTTACTGGCGCAGCGCGATGAAATCAATCAGCGCTTATTACAAACTATTGATTTGGCGACTAACCCTTGGGGGGTAAAAGTCACACGGGTGGAAATTAAAGATATTACGCCGCCGGCGGATTTGGTTGCGGCAATGGCGCGGCAGAAAAAAGCCGAACAAATTAAACGTGCGCAGATTTTAGAAGCGGAAGGACAGCGTCAGTCTGAAATTTTGCGTGCCGAAGGGGAAAAGCAATCGCAGGTCTTAGAAGCGGAAGGACGCAAAGAAGCGGCATTTTTAGATGCGGAGGCGCGCGAGCGTTTGGCGATAGCGGAGGCACGCGCAACGGCGACCTTATCGCGTGCGATTTCCGAAGGCAATATTCATGCGACCAATTATTTCGTTGCACAAAAATATGTCGAGGCTTTGGCTAAATTTGCCGAAAGCAATCAGCAAAAAACCTTTTTCCTGCCAATGGAATCTAATGGCATTTTAGGGGCTTTGGGCGGTATGGCGGAAATGTTGCGCCAAAATGTGAGTGACAGCAGTTTCAGCGCCGTAAATCCTTCCCAATCGAATAAGCCTACAGAGGAATAGCCATGTATTACATCGAACCAATTTTTTGGAATTGGCTGATTTTGGCTTGCTTGTTTTTGGCAATTGAGGCTTTTACGGCATCCTTCTTCTTTATTTTCTGGGCAATGGCGGCATTAATGCTGACTTTGCTTACTTGGCTGATGCCCGAATTGGGCATTCAAAGCCAAGCTTTGGCTTTTGCGCTCTTATCGATTATCAGCATTACAGCATGGTGGTTTATCACTAAAGTTTGGCAGCCTAAAAATCATAATGACGAGGCGGCTAAATTAAATAATCGCAGTCGCAATTTGATTGGACGGCATTTGGTTTTGGAAATGCCGATTGTGCATGGTAGCGGACGGGTTAAGATTGATGACGGCATGTGGACGATTCGCGGTGAAGATATGCCGGCCGGAACGACAGTGTTGGTGGTGAATGTCGATAGTTTAGTCTTAGATGTGGTGAAAGTTGGCTAAGCTAACATTCGTCTTTTTATTCTGTTTGTTCAGCAAAGCGATTGCCGCGCCCTTGCAATTTAGCAATGAGCGCGGCTTATTATTTGCGACGGCGGAATTTAAAGGCGTGGAATACCGTATTTTTACTGCTAATCCTGCGCAAATGCGTTTGCTGTGGCGTGATGAAGCGGGAAAAAATTACAGCAAATTGCGCGCCGCAGCGGCTGCACTGAGCGCTAAGGGCGAAAATGTTTTAATGCTGATGAATGCCGGTATTTATACGCAGGACTATCAGCCTGCCGGACTGTGGATTGAAGAAGGCAAAACTTTGCGCGCTTTAAACCGCAGCGCCGGCAAAGGCAATTTTCATATTCAGCCGAACGGTGTACTGTGGTTTGGCGGACAATCTGCAGGCATAATGCCGATCGAGCAATGGCAGAAACAGCCGAAAAAAGCCGCTTATGCCTTTCAATCAGGACCGATGATGATTATCGACGGAACAATCAACTCGCGTTTTATTAAAGATTTGTCTTCTCCTTACAAACGCAATGCCGCCTGTATCAATGAAGCGGGAGAGCTGTATTTTATTATCAGCACTGCTGTGCGGCAGGATAGCGAATGGCCGAGTTTTTATCGCATGAGCGAGGCGATGCTGTCTTTCGGTTGTCGGCAAGCCCTGTATTTAGACGGCAGCATTTCGCATTATTATGCAATCAGACAGAGCAATTGGTTTCATTGGCGACCGTTTGTGGGTATGATTGCCATCGTTGAATAAGCTTAGGACTGATGATGCACAAACAATCTTCTTATTATGCCGCCTTAGATTTAGGCTCGAACAGTTTTCATCTTATTGTGGTGCAAGTGACCGCCAGCGGCATTCAAGAAGTAGACAAAATCAAGCATATGGTGCGATTGGGGGAAGGTTTGGGCAAAGACAATATGCTTGATGACGCTTCCATCAAACGCGCTTTGACCGCCTTAGGGGAAATGCGTCAGCGTATTGAACATATTCCGCGTGATCAAGTGCGTGCGGTGGGAACCAATACCATGCGCGTGGCAAAAAACGGCGAAGAATTTCTGCGTAAAGCAGAAAAAGCTCTTGGCGCGGATATTGAAATCATCAGCGGCAATGAAGAAGCGCGATTGATTTATCTTGGCATCAGCGAGCATAACTTCTTTAAAGACGTCACATTGGTCATTGATGTAGGCGGCGGTTCGACGGAAGTTATTATCGGTGAAGGCGAAACGCCGAAAGTCTTGCGTTCGATGAAAATCGGCTGTGCCAATATGGCAAATAAATTTTTCCCGCGCGGCAAAATTACCAAAACAGGGATTAAAAAAGCCTTGTCGCATGTCGCTGTGACAATTGAACCGCATGTAAAAGAATTAAGTATGCATGAATATCAGCGCGCAGTCATGAGCTCGGGCACGGCTAAAAGCACGGAAAAAGTTCTGCAAAAATTGGGTATCAGTAATCAGGGAATTACGCAGCAAGGTTTGCATCGCTTACTGGAAGTGCTACTGGAAATCGGGCATGCGGATAAATTGGCGGAACGTTTGGAAATCGATCCTGCGCGTGCTTTCGGTTTTACCGGCGGCGTGTGTATTTTGGCAGGGCTCTGCGACATCTTGCACATTGAATCGGCTTTTGTCAGCCAAGCGGCTCTGCGCGAAGGCGTCTTGCTAGACTTAATGGGACGTGATGAAGACGACAGTCATGATGAACGGGAGCTTACCGTTGCCGCCATGCAGCATCGTTTTACGGTTGATACGCTACAAGCGGAACGCGTGGCAAAAATGGCACAGCATATTAATGCCGCCATGGCGCAAGAAGCTCCGCTGCGATTTGCACCGCTATTAGGCTTTGCCGCCCAATTGCACGAAATCGGCTTGGCAGTTGCGCGCGGCAAACAGCATCAACACGGCGCTTATCTCATGGAGCATGCGGATATGCCGGGCTTTTCTCAAGTCATGCAAAAAATGATGGCGATTCTGCTACGCGGACAGCGTAAGAAATTGCCTGCTAAATTAATTCGCGAACTAAATCCCGCTTATCAAGAATTTATTTGGCAATATTTATTGGCATTGCGCTTAGCCGTGCTGCTATACCGCTCGCGTGTGCCTTTGGCAGAATCGGATTGGCCAACAGTTAAATTGAAAGATAAAATATTGAGTTTGAGTTTTTCAGAGCAATATTTGCAAAAACATCCTTTAAGTGTGGCGGATTTGCAAGAAGAATTAAAATATTGGGATGATGCGCCTTTTTCTTTGCAGGTTAATTTTCCGGAAATAAAAAAATGAATTTTAAACCCAAGGACATTAAATGCTAATTTAGTAAAAAATAAAGGCAGAATAATCTGCCTTTATTTTGTCTGTAAATATAGAAATATTTGCAGAGTACTAAGCATTAGCTTATCTATTATTCTAAAATAACACGCGCATTTACTGCTTGCGGCGGACGGCTGTTATTGCCCATAATCGCTTCAATAGCTTTTACTTGCGCTTCGCTAGCACTGACAGTGTTTTTCAACAATAACCAGTTAACGCCTTCGCTGCAAGGAGGTATTGTTAAGGAACCGTTGAAACGGTAGTAATCTAAAGCTTCAGGCAACATTTCGGCAGGATTGATTTGCACTTTTAAAGCAATCGGTTGACCGGCTTCTTTAGGCATAGCCGCCCACACGGGAGAAAGTTGTGCATTTTCCGCGCCGACTTCATATAGCAAACCTAATACGGCAAGATTGTTATTGCTGTCTGCATGTACGAAATGCACTTCTAATGGGAAAGATTTGCCTTGAATGCGGTTTTCGCTTGGCGTATGGAAATGGAATTGTTTAAGCGTGAAAGTATTTCCATTTAGCGAGAGTTTATTGGCATCATCTTTGAAATTTACTTGAATGGTATGGCCATTATTCACGATTTCTGCTTTTACCGCCTTGTAATCCAAATTTAAAGCAGGCAGTTCGCCGCTGATAGTATCGACCACATCGATGGGCGATTGGTTTTTACCGCTTGAGCATAGGGCATAATTTGGAGAAAGTTCGCCCCATTTTTCGGGAGATTCGTGTCCTGTATAGCCCCAATGGGTGCCTTCATCAGCAGCAAAACTAGGACCGGTCACTAATAGGCTTTGTAAAAGCGCTAAGGATAGTTTTTTCATTGTTTCCCTTCCTGAATGAATTAGTAAATCGCTCCATGAGCGTGGTTACTTTATAATAAATAAGGATAAAGTAAAGTTCTTTCACCCTTCTTTTAATTTACAAGTTTCAATATGAAAATTTGTTACTGCTTTAGTCTTTGTTAATACAGCTGATTATGATGAGAGAGTTTGAAGTTAAAATTTGACAATAAATTAAATTACTTATGAAAATATTCCCTAGGTTGAGAAGTATAGCCAATTCATGTCAAATACGAACATTATATTTTTAACCTTAGTTTAGGCGTTCATGCCTGAAGGCATACGCCATGACAAATTGTATTGGGTATAAATTCCTAATCTACTAATTTGTAAAGAAGTAGATCGGATTCTTTAATCCGACAAATTGATATTTTAAGTAATGTCGGATACAAGTATCCGACCTACCCGATTGAAAAATGATTAATTTTGCCATGAATCAACTATAAAAAGCAATACGGGCAAGGAATTGCACGCAGTATGGCAAGTGGTGCCAATACCGTAGCGCTTTTTGCAGATAGATGAAACCTGTGCTTTGAGTCGTTTAATTAGCAGGAAGATTGTCGTCTTATTTTTGATATGCTACGGATAGCAAAAATAGCGTATATCAGGCGTCGGATAAATTGGCGCCCGAGGCCAGAGTCGAACTGGCACTCTTTCCCTTAGGAGGGGACTGCTTTATCCATTAAGCTACAAGGGCATTGAAAGAAAAAGAGTTCGCCGATAAGCCGGGTTCTGTCGTGGACAATCATTCCTCTGCGACGCTGATTACTCACCGCCTGTAGCGATCTACCCGAAACCGCGACGGGCAGCCGCAAAGGTTTCCTATTTGATCTTGCTCCGAATGGGGTTTGCCCTGCCACTTTTGTTGCCAAAAGCGCGGTGCGCTCTTACCGCACCATTTCACCCTTACCTCAAAGAGGCGGTATATTTTCTGTGGCACTTTCCGTCAGTTCGCACTGCCTGGGCGTTACCCAGCATTCTGCCCTATGGAGCCCGGACTTTCCTCCGGCTGATGCCGGCGATTGTCTAGCGAACTCGGCGCGGATTATAGGGGAATTTTTTTATTTTGTCTGCTGTTAATTGACTAGCATTTTGCTATGATTGAGATATTTCATACAGATAAAGGATTGGCGATGGGCATTGCTTTGGCGGTATTGACGGCATTCTTATTATGGGCGGTGTGGGTGTTCAACCGCTTAGTCAAAAAGCGCAATGAGATTGCCAATGCCCGCGCCCAAATTGAGGTGCAATTAAGCAGACGCTATGAATTAATCCCTAATCTGCTTAAAGTGGCGCAGCGTTATATGCAGCATGAGCAAGCGGTGCTGGAAGCGGTCAGCCAAGCGCGTGCGGTAGCCCTTCGAGAACCTTTGACGGCAGTGCAGGGGCAGCAAATGGCGGCGGCTTTGGGGCATTTTTTCCTACGTGCCGAGGCCTATCCCGCGCTTAAAGCCGACGAACAGATGCTGCGTTTGCAAGAGGAATTGCGCAGCACGGAGAATCGCGTGGCATTTGCGCGCCAGTATTTTAATGATGCCGTGAATGATTATAATGATGCTTTGCAGGTCTTCCCCGATTGCTTGCTGGCGCGTTGTTTTGCTTTTCAATCGCAGGAGCAATTGCTCTTGCCCCCTGTGCCAATCAAGGAATTGGTTTCTTAGATGATGTCTTCAAGGAGATAGTTATGACGTGGTTTGTCATTTCCGTATTTTTTCTGGCGGTGTTAATCGGCGTGCCGGTATTCGTGGTTATGGTGTATAACCAATTGGTGCGTTCGCGCAATGCGGTAGCCAATCAGTTTTCCGATATTGATGTGGTGCTGAACAAGCGCTATGACCTTATCCGCAATTTGGTCGAGGTGGCAAAGAAATATTTGCAGCACGAGCAGGCGACTTTGGTGCAGGTAACGCAAGCGCGCAATACGGCAGCCAGTGCGCTGAAGCAGATTCAGCAAAGCAGCGGCGGCAATGCGGCAAATATAGGCGCGCTTTCGCTGGCGGATAATCAGTTAACTCATGCTGTAGGCAATTTGCAGGTGGCTTTCGAGGCTTATCCCGATTTGAAAGCGGATACGCAAATGCTGAATTTGCAGCGCGAACTCAGCAATATCGAAACCGAAGTGGCGCGCGAGCGCAATTTGTACAATTCCTACGTCACGGAATATAACAATTATCTGCAAATCTTCCCAAATCATCTGATTGGCAAAGCCTTTTCTTTCCTACCCTCACCGTGGCTGGAAGTCGCCGATGCGAAAGTGCGCGAAGCGGTCAAGGTCGATTTCAGCTAAAAGTCCGTTATGGCAGCGCGAAGTTCTTTATTCCGCTTACATCATCAAGCCGCCCAGCAGGCCAGTCGCCGTCTTTCGGCGGTCTTTTGGCTCGGCGTATTGCTTAGCGGCGGCATTTATTTTGCGCTGGGCGCAGGCTTTATCGAATTATTCCGCTTTATCTTTTTACATGCGAAATTGCTTGAGCAGGAATGGTATTTGCACCGCTACAGTCTTTACTGCGGCGGCATTATCGCCGTTTCCTGCATAGCGGTGGTCATCGGCGAATATTTTGCCGCACTCGCCCTGTTGCAAAGAAAAACCGCCGCAGAATTGGCAAAAGAAATGTATGCCAAGCCGATTGATGAAAACAAATACATTCCGCGCTTTGCGATGCTGGCAAATATCGTCGATGAAATGTCGGTAGCCGGCGGCATACGTCCGCCGCCGGTGTTTTATCTGCCGCATGACGAGAGCATCAATGCTTTCGTTTTGGGCGGCAAAGGGCAAAGCGTGGCATTAGTGGTCAGTAACGGTCTGCTGGACTATCTGGAACGCGATGAACAGCAAGCGATTATCGCGCATGAATTCGGTCATATCAAAAACGAAGACGTCTTCATTTATGCCAAATTATCCGCCGTGCTCAAAGGCTATTATGCCATTAGCGAATGGCGGCACGGCGCGCCTATCGTATCGGTAGCACGCGAACATATTTTCAGCGGACTGCTGCGACGCGAAGACGGCGGCGACACGCCGCTGGATGTGATTCGCCGCTTACTGGGAACCACAGGCTTAATCCTCGCCATGCTCGGCGAACGTATTCAGGCGGCATTTAGCCGCGAACGCGAATGGATGGCGGATGCACGGGCGGTACAATATACGCGCAACCCTGCCGCCTTAATCATGGCATTTAAAAAAGCACTTGCTTTGCAATATTTGCAGATGCATCCCTATGCCATGCCCAGCAATCAAGCTCATCAATTATTTATCAATTATTTCACGCAAATGCGCACTCATCCGCCGTTGGAAACGCGCATCGCCCGCTATGGCGGCAAGGTTAATTCGCAGGAAATTGAAGCGCTTGCCTTTGAGATTCGGAGTAAAAAGTTACACTGTGTAGCAGATAATGCCATAGAAATTAATCGACAAGCTTTTGTGCAAAATGCGGTATTTCCTATTTTAACGATACAGGCAGCACAACTGCATACTTTGCCGCAATCACTCGGCCGTTTAAAACTGCGCAAGCAGCTATTGGCATTTTTTGTGTATCACAGCGGCATAGACAGCTTAAGCTTGGCATATAGTAAACATATTCCCGAGGCAGAAAAAGCAGAATTAAGCCAAGCAGTTGCCGCAGTGAATCTGTTGCCGCCGATGCGGCACTTTGTGATATTTCAACAAATTGTAAAGCAATATCAGGCGCAAAGCAGTGCTGAGGAACATTTGGCATTATGGCAGCAAATCCAGCATATTATGCGTGATGACGGCAAATTGACGTTTTATGAAATCTGCTATGCCGCTCAAGTGCAATTTGTTCTGCGTAAACCTGCGCAACATCAGCATTATCGAGATAATGCGATGGCGATTTATGAGGTCTTGCGTGCGGTGGCGAGTTTGTATCACAGCCAAAAAACGCCTTGGCAATCGCAAATACCCGATGCGCAAGTCTTGCTTAGGGAGCAAAAGCAATGTTTTGCACAACTGATACAGCAAAGCTTCCCGCTAAAAATACCGGAGTTTTATGCTTTAGAGATGACATCGCAGGAGGATTTGCGCTGCTTATTGCAGGCTTTACGTGCGGTTAGCACATTAAGCACCACCTATCGGCAATCCTTATGGCAAACATTAGATGCCCACTGGCGACGGCAAGGAAATGTAAATTTGCAGGAAGTACATTTACGCCAATTGCTGCAAGTTTTGCTCGCATAAAAATGCCGGTTGAAACCGGCATTTTAGAATGGGTTTAAAATTCTATTTAAGATAAGTTCTGATTATTGCTTAATGAATAAATTAGTTGCTCGTAAAATTTCCGATCAAGAAAATGTTTTAGTGATAAATGTGTCGCCTGCGGCAAACGTTGTTGCGCACGCGGTGTGAGGTCTTGATGAGTAATAACAAGTTTGGCATTTTCAGGCAAATCATTGATAGCGAGGTTTTTTACTTGATAAGGCAAGTCCGCTTCTTGGATTTTTTTACGCAGCATACTTGCACCGGTCGCACTGCTGCCCATACCTGCATCACAAGCGACATAAATAATATCTTGGCTATTTAAGGTTATTTTTTGATTGGGGAGCGTGAGCTCTTTTGGGTTGTTCGTTTTAGCTGCAGAGGTTTTGCGGATGAAAAATATAGCAATTATTGCGAAAATAATTAATGCGATGACTATTAAAAAAATAGAATTATTTTGCGACATGAGACTCTCCGTATAATTGCGTGTATGAAGTATTGATTAAATACATATTTAGTCCTTAAATGCGTTAAGTTGATGTAAAGATTATATGCTGTATTGCCCGTCAAATGTAAGCATCTAGCGTAATTGCTCAATAAGGGATTGATAGTCTGATGACTGTTTGAGTAATTCCGTTGCCGCTTGACGTAGTGCATTGACATCTTTTCCCGGTAAAGCAAAACTGGTGGGTATATTTAATACTTGATGGCGTAATGTTTCATCGGCAAGATCTTTTAATGACAATTCGATGAAATGCAGGGAGATTTTTCGCCCTTGTTGGTCGCGGTGTTCGGCTTGATTCCATTCATCGACTATTAGACGCATTTGCCGAATGGCATCGGCGGAGGATTGGTCAATCGGGATATTGATAATCGCATTGAGCGAGTCTTGAAAACCCGGTACGGCAGGGGATTGATCGATATCGCTGTCGATTTGATTTTGCGCATTAACATTAATCAGCACAATGCGATTGGCGCGCCCCTTAGTCAGCTGCATATAGAGATTTTTTTCATTACCGCCGCTGAGATTGACGATGGTCTGCATGGAGCGCAAGCCTAAATTGCCCGTCAAACCGCCGTCTAAAAGATGGAGATAAGGGCGCTTTTGGCTCTCCTGATAAGATTGGAACTGGGTGAGCATATCATTGCGAATTTTGGCTTGTTCCGAATGTTCTTCCGTATTTTTTGCCAGTAACTCGCTGTATTGCTGCGGATTGCCGCATTGTCCGCCGTGATTGTTCAGTGTAATCGGACTAAATACCAGCGGTACGGCGCTAGAGGCGGCAACGGCGCGCGCAATCGGTAAGGCGGATAAATCCACGCACAGCCAGTCGAAAAATTCTTGGGTAAAGTCTATTTGAATGCCTTGAGTCATATCGGTGGCGGAAATAACGGCGAAAGGCCCGCGCCGCCGGGCTAAATCGGCAAAAGTCGCCTCACCGAACAGACTGTTTTCAAATTCTTCTTGCAATAAATCGCCGCGTCCGAATTCGGGCGAGGTCAGGCGCGCCACATTGGCGAGAGAGAACACTTTTTCAATCAGCGTGTCTTGAAAATTATGGGCGAGAAAACGCTGTAAAAATTGCGGAATCGTATCTTTGCCATGCAGCGCGAAATACATCGCCAATACGGAACCGCCGGAAATGCCATAAACCAAATCGATTTCTTCCAGCAGATTGCTTTGGCGACCGTTTAATGCAATATTTTGTTGTGCCAAGGCTTCTAATACCCCGTAGCCTAATGCTGCCGCCCGACTGCCGCCGCCGGAAAGCGTTAAGACGACAAATAAATCTTCCTGATTCTGCTGCCGGTCTAAAGCCTGTCTGAGACGATAGCCTTTTTGATGATCAATCTGCTCGATTGTCGGAATAGGTTGGTAAGAGAGCTTGGCGCAAGCGCTTAATAAGCTGGCAAGAGCAATTAAGAGGATGTTTTTGGTGCTTGGCATCGGTATCTTTCACAGCATGAAAAAAGAAGTCATGATAGGGGAAGAGGGCGCTAAGCGCCAGCATTTGACAGGGAATAGGCAAAATAAAAGCCGCTTCTTAGCGACTTTTAGGAAAATGGCGGAATGGACGGGGCTCGAACCCGCGACCCCCTGCGTGACAGGCAGGTATTCTAACCAACTGAACTACCACTCCGCAGTGGTGGATGCTATAGGACTCGAACCTATGACCCTCGCCTTGTAAGGGCGATGCTCTACCAACTGAGCTAAGCATCCGTTCTCTTATCGAGAAAGGCGCATTATAGTCATTTTTGCCCGGACTGCAAGAATCTGATGCAAAAATTTCTATGCAAAATAAAAACCGCTTATGAGCGGTTTTTAGAAATATGGCGGAATGGACGGGGCTCGAACCCGCGACCCCCTGCGTGACAGGCAGGTATTCTAACCAACTGAACTACCACTCCGCAGTGGTGGATGCTATAGGACTCGAACCTATGACCCTCGCCTTGTAAGGGCGATGCTCTACCAACTGAGCTAAGCATCCGTTCTCTTATCGAGAGAGGCGCATTATAGTGATTTCTGATGAAAGCGCAACTGCGGAGGAGAAAAAAACAGCATTAATTTTATAGTGAATTGTTTTTCATAGCATCGGTTTTTTGCTTTTCCCTGATGTCATCTTTTTATCGGCGCATTTGATGCCAATAATGACAATTTAGCCGGTCGTTGGAAAAACATTCGCTAATTCGCATGGCTAACATTATAATGCGCGCCGTTTTTCTTTAATTTCGGATAAATTTTGTGAGCAATAACCAAGACGTTTCTAAGATTCGTAATATCGCCATTGTCGCGCACGTCGACCATGGCAAAACCACTTTAGTCGATCAATTAATCCGCCAATCCGATACGCTTGCCGAGCGCGCGGAAGTGCATGAACGTATGATGGATTCGATGGATTTGGAGCGCGAGCGCGGCATTACCATTATGGCGAAGAATACCGCGATTCGCTGGAAAGACCATCAAATCAATATCGTGGATACGCCGGGACATGCGGATTTCGGCGGCGAAGTAGAGCGCGTTTTATCAATGGTGGATTGCGTTTTGCTTTTGGTCGATGCGATGGACGGTCCGATGCCGCAAACGCGTTTTGTAACGCAAAAAGCCTTTGATATGGGTTTAAATCCCATTGTTGTGATTAATAAAATCGACCGCCCCGGCGCACGTGCCGATTGGGTATTAGATGAAACTTTCGATTTGTTTGACCGCTTGGGCGCGACTGATGAGCAATTGGATTTCCCGATTGTCTATGCTTCGGGTTTGAACGGCTATGCCGGCGATAATGCCGATATCCGCGAAGGCGATATGACTTATCTTTTTGAAGCGATTGTCAATCATGTTAAAGCGCCGCAGGTTGACCGCGAAGCGCCTTTCCGTTTGCAGGTCTCTTCATTGGATTATTCCAGTTATACGGGCGTTATCGGCGTCGGCAAAATCGAGCGCGGTCGGGTGCGCAAAAATACGCCGGTAAAAATCATTGGTCGCGAAGGCGAGGTGCGCAGCGGGCGTATTTTGCAAATCTTCAAATTCTTAGGGCTTGAAAAAGTAGAAGTGGAAGAAGCCGCCGCCGGCGATATTATTTCTTTTACAGGTATCGATCCTTTGTATATTTCCGATACGCTCTGCGATCCCAACCATGTGGAAGCCTTGCCCAGTTTGGATGTCGATGAACCGACCATGAGCATGACTTTCCAAGTCAATACCTCACCTTTTGCCGGGCGTGAAGGCAAATTCGTTACCTCGCGCCAAATCCAAGAACGTTTGGATCGCGAGCTGATTCATAACGTGGCTTTGCGTGTCGAGCAGATGGATGATCCCGATAAATTTAAAGTATCGGGGCGCGGCGAATTGCATTTGTCAGTCTTAATTGAAACCATGCGCCGTGAAGGTTATGAATTGGGCGTATCGCGTCCGGAAGTGATTTTCAAAGAAATCGACGGACAAAAGCAAGAGCCTTATGAATTTGTGGTGCTGGATGTTGATGAGCCGCATCAGGGTGCTGTCATGGAGCGTATGGGGCAGCGCAAAGGCGAGCTGCAAAACATGATTCCCGACGGCAAAGGACGAGTGCGCTTGGAATATATTATCCCGACGCGCGGACTGATTGGCTTTCAAACCGAATTTATGACCATGACTTCCGGCTCAGGCTTGAAATTCCAAACCTTCGACCATTACGGACCGATTAAAGAGGGTTTGGGTAAAACACGGCATAACGGCGTATTGATTGCAATGGCGGCCGGTAAGGCATTGGCCTATGCTTTGTTTAATTTGCAAGACCGCGGACGTTTGTTTATCGGGCATGGCGATGAAGTGTACGAAGGCATGGTCATCGGCATTCACAGTCGCGACAATGATTTGGTGGTCAATCCGCTCAAAGCGAAGCAATTGACGAATATCCGCGCGGCAGGCAGCGATGAAAACCTGATTTTAACACCGCCGATTCGCAATACTTTAGAGCAGGCTTTAGAGTTTATTGACGAAGACGAATTAGTCGAAGTGACGCCGCAATCCATTCGTATTCGGAAAAAATTATTAACCGAAAACGAACGCAAACGAGCAGGTAAAAAATAATAGTCTTTCCAAGCGCCTTCGGGCGCTTTTCTATTGTCATAAACTCGGATTAGTCGAGAAGTGCTACATTTAATAGACAAGAGGGAAGAAGTAAAATGTGTTGCACTTGCTTATCAATTCTTCCTCAATTTAATATGTTATGAAAGTAAAAGGTTTATCATCAGTAATAGATTCATTTATTAATTTCTTTCAATGCCTGTTATGAATTTTTATGCACACTCTCTTGAAAAACAGTCTGAAAATCTTTGGCAAACTTTAGACAGTCATCTTCATCAAGTTGGTGAAATGGCCTCCCAATTTGCTTATCATTTTAACGCCCAAGACATTGCTTACTACACCGGTTTATTACACGATTTGGGCAAATACAGTTTGCCTTATCAAGAGCGTTTGCATGGTGGTAGAAAGGTCAATCATTCTACCGCAGGTGCCAAAATTGCCCTAGAAAAATGGAACAATCCCATCGGAAAAATGATGGCGTTTTGCATTGCAGGGCATCATGCGGGTTTGGCAAATGGGGCAAAACAGGGCAATGGTCGTGGCACTTTAATCGATAGATTATCCGAACAATTTGGTAATCAAATTCCCAAACTGGAAAATACTTGGCAACAAGAAATCCATTTGCCCGACAGCATTAAATCGCCCAATCAATTTAAACCTTCAAAAAAACACCCGTATTTCTCATATTCATTTTTTACCCGCATGATTTATTCATGTTTGGTGGACGCTGATTTTTTGGATACCGAAAAATTTTATGTCATACATCAAAATAAACCCATTCAACGGGGTAATTATCCTGCGTTAAGCGAACTTCATACCCAATTTAATCAATATATTCAAACATTCAGGCAGCCTGAAAAATTTTCCGAACTCTATCAATTACGCACGCAAATTTTAGACCACGCCATTTTACAATCCACACAAGAAAAAGGCTTGTTTTCTTTAACCGTGCCGACTGGCGGCGGTAAAACATTCACATCTATGGCGTTTGCATTGGAACACGCCAAAGTGCATGAATTACGGCGGGTCATTTATGTAATTCCGTTTACCAGCATCATTGAACAAAATGCCCGTGAATTTAAAAAAGCCTTTGGCGAATTGGGCGAACAGGCGGTGCTTGAACATCACAGCAATTTTGATGACAGCCAGCTTGAAGACAAAGGCGACAGCCAAGATAAATTACGCCGAGCTTCTGAAAATTGGGATATGCCGATTGTGGTAACGACGGCGGTGCAGTTTTTTGAAAGCCTGTTTGCTGATCGTTCATCACGCTGTCGTAAATTGCACAACATTTCAGGCAGTGTGATTATTTTGGACGAAGCACAGTTGTTACCGCTTAATTTGTTGCGTCCGATTATGATGGCGATTGAAGAATTGGCACAAAATTACCGTTGCAGCGTGGTTTTGTGTACCGCCACTCAGCCTGCCATTCAAGCCAAACAAGGCTTTTATAACGGCTTTGAAAATATCCGAGAACTTGCCCCCAATCCTGATGAATTGTTTGACAAATTACGCCGTACGACCGTGCGTCATATTGGCGTGCAGAGCGATGAGCAATTATTGCAAAGACTGGCTGAAAACGAACAACTGCTCATCATTGTCAATAACCGCCGTCATGCCCGCTCTTTGTATGACGATGCCAAAGATTTGGACGGTGTGTTTCATCTGACCACGCTCATGTGTGCCAAACATCGCACGCTGATGTTGGAGAAAATTTGTGAACGGCTTAAACAAGGCAGTCCGTGTCGTGTGATTGCCACTTCGCTCATAGAAGCAGGGGTGGACGTGGACTTTCCTGCGGTCATGCGTGCCGAGACGGGGCTAGACAGCGTGGTTCAGGCTGCTGGGCGTTGTAATCGTGAGGGTAAAAGACAGTCTGAAAATAGCGTGGTATCGGTATTTGCCACAGAGGAAAAATGGACAATGCCACCTGAACTCAAAGGATTGTCTGCGGTGATGCGTTCGGTGGTACGCAGTCATGGCGATGATTTGTTGTCGCCAGAGGCATTGGACTGGTATTTTACGCAGGTGTATGAAATGAAAGGCGATGAATTGGATAAAAAAGGGATTTTAAGTGAAATTCACGCTTGTCAAACCGATTTTCCATTTCAAAATATTGCCGAAAAATTTCGCATGATTGAAAGTCATTTGTACCCCGTCATCATACCGTTTAATCAAGAAGCCGAAGAACTGATAGACAATTTGCGTTATGCCGAATACATCGGCGGAATTTCGCGTAGACTTCAGCCCTACACCGTGCAAATTCCAGAAAATGCTTTGGCGGAATTGTTTAAAGCAGGACGGATTGAAGCGATTAACGAGCCTAAATTTGGCAAGCAATTTTATGCCTTGATTGGCACGGATTTGTATGACCCTGTGGCAGGGCTCTCTTGGGAGAATGCGACGTTTTTGAGGGCGGAGGGGTTGGTATTTTAAAGAAATTTATTTTAATTAATTGGAAGCTAATTACAGCGGAGCATTTGGGTTTGTCGGGTATTTTGGATAACCTGAGTTCGGGATAGCACCCCACTAAAAAATAAAGAGCAATTGTGATAATCTACTGTTTTGACAAAACAAACCATCACAAAAGCCCTTTAACATGGAACATCTTACAACACTTTTCTGCCAAGTGGATGATTTTTGTAAAACATTTGAAGCAGACTTTAACCGCACACTCATCAGCAAACCCAACAGCAGAAACCGAAAAGCCTCTATCAGTACTTCCGAAATCATTACCGTATGGATCTATTTTCACCATATCCGCATACGTGATTTCAAAAGCTACTATCTATGGCAAATTAAAACCATTTGGAAAACAGCATTCCCCACCATGCCAAGCTACAATCGATTTATCGAATTAGCACAACGTGCATTACCTGCTATGTTGGTTTTTCTCAGTACTCAAATGGGGAAATGTACAGGCATCAGTATCGTGGATTCCACCATCTTATCTGTTTGCCACAATCGTCGAATTCATAGGCATAAAGTGTTTAAAAACATTGCTCAACGTGGCAAAAGCAGCATGGGTTGGTTCTATGGATTCAAACTTCATGCAGTGTTTAATCATGTAGGAGAGCTAGTCAATTTCTGCCTAACGCCAGGCAATGTTGATGACCGTAAAGGCTTACGACAAATGGCAAACAAACTGTTTGGATTGTTGGTTGGGGATAGAGGCTATATCAGCAAAGAGTTAAGATACCGTCCCAAAAAGTGTGTCTTTTTGCAAGAAAGTCAGCATAGGCAGTTTAGCTAAAAAGTAATGAATCTGCAAAACGGCTCAATGGGTAACGGTAAGTTGTTTCACCCATATCAATAGCAGTTTTACTCATCAGCGTTAATACAGAATCTACATTGGGCATGCTGTTGCGTATCTTTAAAGTGCGTTTAAAGGATTTGTTCAACTGCTCAATTTGATTGGTGGTGTAAATCATATTTTGTACCTCGTTTTCATAATGCAGATAGGTTAAATAGTAGCTTAGCTTGTCCTTATCAGCCAATATGGCAAGAGCTTGCGGGTAGTATTTCTTCCATTTCTGATAACAGGCTTTAGCACGTTCAGTAGATGCCGATAAACTGTCATGTTTGCCCACACAGAAGACGTCTTTTAAATCTTGTGCCAGCTCCGCTCTATGGCTGGTTTTGCTTTGACTGAGTAGGCGTCTTTTCAGGTGCAGTACGCACTTTTGTATGCGCCAGGCAAAGTGTTTTTCAATCCTCTGATCCAGCCCTTTCAAGTCATCGATGATAGCTAACTCAATGCGCTGTATCCCTCTTTCTTTCAGGTCTTGGCAGATGCTGTCCCAAGTGCTGGCAGATTCTGTGGGGGCGTTGTAGATACCGAGCACCTCGCGGGTTTTGTCCAGCTTCACGCCGAGCACAACATAGTACGCTTCGCTAGAGACGGTCTCACGTTTGGTTTTGACGTAGGTGGCATCCAAATAGATGATGGGATAATGGGGCTCTAGCGGTCGTTCTCGAAAGGCTTTCATGTCCTCATACAGGCTTTCGGTGATGCGTGATACCGCGCTTTTGGAAAGCTTTTTACCATAGATGTTTTCAGTAATGCCTTCGATCTGACGGGTAGTTAAGCCGTTGGCATATAACTCAAAACACAGCTCATTCAGCATATCCTGCTGCTCACGCATGACTTCTAGCAGAAGAGGCTTAAATTGTCCTAAACGATCTCTAGGAATCGCTAACTCAATCTGCTCACCAATACCCAGTCCGCGTAGACTTCGGTAGCCATTAGCTTTATTACCATGGCGATGATTTGAGACTAAAAAGTCCTTGCGCTCGGCTTTCATCAAGCTGTTCAACATAATAGATAGTAGCGTATTGATGCCATTGGGCTTGTTGGTAAAATCATGACAAATTTCTTGTAGCTGCTTTGGGCTTAGTTGTAAACTGTTCATAGGGTTTCTCTCTTTTTTGGATTGCGTTTGCTAAAACATTCTTACAAAAATTTGAGAGACCTTTTCTTTTGCCTCTCACCAGACACACTTTATGGGGCGGTATCAGAGTTAAGCGATTGCTTAGAAAAGAGATACAACATCACTTTACTGACAGGCAAGAAAAAGAATATGAAATCCCCGCCCCAAAGTCCTGAACAAAAAAGGTTGTTAAAACAAAGATGTGTTATTGAAACAATTTTTGATCAGTTAAAGAATCTATGCCAAATTGAATATACTCGCCATCGTTCAGAGAAGGGATTTTTGTTGAATCTGATTTCTGGATTAACAGCATATTGCTTGTTTCCGTATAAGCCGCAGATGTTTGGGAAGAATGCTTTGGCGGCTGCTAAATAGAGGTGGCTTATCCCGAACTCAGGTTATTTAAGTTGCACCCCGCAGGGGTGCGTGTGTTGAAACTTTGGGGCAGCAACCAGTGGCGCGGCGGAATTGGGTCGCACCCCGCAGGGGTGCGTGTGTTGAAACATTTTGCTTGCATTTAATCATGGCTCTAGTCTAACAGAGTAGTTCTGTCAGTCTAGAGCCTTGATAATATAGTCAATTCATGACAAAGTTGCACACCTAAAAAATATCAAGCTTTACTATTGTGCGGGCTAACATATAAAAAACTGTGTCTTTATTTGGGCTGAATTGACTATAAATTCAATATTTTTAATCTCTTAGTTGATGATGATTTTTAAATTCACCCGATAATTATCGTATTCGTATATGGCTAATTATCGGATGAGTTTTGAATTGTTGATTAAGGTTGCTGACGCATTTTGCTGATAAAGCGATCTGCTTCGCTGATAGATTGGTTCATCTCGGCAATCAGGCGGGCGACATTGTTTTCAATGTTGCGGTATTCTTGATGTAAAGCGGTAATCGCGCGGGCATTCAGATTATGTTTGAGATATAGCACTTGATCATGGAAGACTTGCAATACCGGTGGCATTCTTTGTTCAACCGTTTTAAGCGAACGTAATAGTTGAGCATATTCTTGCTTGGTGGTATTTAGCTGGGTTTGGCTGTCGGCGCGCAAATTGGCATTGCTATATTGAGCTAATTCTTTTTCCCATTCTTTAAATAAATCTTGCGCGACTTTTTCGATTGCGCGAATGCGTTCGCTGACTTCTTGTGCTGCCGCTGCACTGCGGTCGTATTCTTTTTGCAGGCGGTTATATTCTTTTTCCAAATTGCCGCCGTCAAAGCGTACAATGGAGCGGAATTGCGCCAAGGCGGAATCAAATTGTTCTTTGGCATCATTTTGTGATTTGCGTGCATCTTCGACGCGGTTTACCAGAATATCGCGTTTGTATACGCCGAATTTTTCCATTGCACCGTAATAGGCGGTAGAGCAAGCGGCAAGCAGAGCAGTGCAGCTGAGGATTAAAAGGTGTTTTTTCATGGGATTTCCTTTTGTCATAAAGCTTGTTAAGAATAATGCTTTTTTGAGCGCTTGCAAGGTTTTTATCGAATATAGCGCCGCGTGAGGGCATTCAGCCGCTGCGCTTTATCTTGCCAATTAGCATCGATGCTCTGCATAAGTGCATAAAAACGCGGACTATGGTTAAATTCTTTCAGGTGGCAGAGTTCATGAAGAATTACGTGCTCAATTAATTCCGGTGCGGCTTTTATCAAATGCGTATTGAAGGTCAGATGTCCTTTATGTGCGCAATTGCCCCATTGACGGCGCATACGGCGAATTCGAATTGGTGGTGTTTTTTCTACCCAAGGACATTGCGGCAGTACTTTGGCAAGATAAGTTGGCAATAATATTTGTGCTTGTTGTTTATACCAAGTATGTAGTGCGGCGGAGACAGTTTTTTCTTCAAAATTTTTCACACCAAGTCTTAAAATGGCGCCGTTTAAACTGCTGCCGCGTCCTAAAAATGCTTGAAGTTGAAGGCTTGCACCGAGAAAATCGTGTTCATCCTTTATTTCAAGTATGTTTTTCAGTTTTTCTTGTATCCAATCTTGATGGGCATATAAGAAATCAAGTAATTGCTTGCGGCGAATATGGAAAGGGGCACTGAGGCGGATTTGGCCGTTATTATTAATGCTTAAACGCAGATGGCGGTTATTTTTACGTTGTAAGACTTTAATAGGATAATCGCGATTTTGGAATGAAAAAGCAGGGAGAATAATAGATGACATATTGGAATGCAGAATATTATGAATTTGGGCTGATGTTTTTAGATAGATTCCCAATAGTTAAGAAAGGAATGAAAAAAGCGGCTGATGATTCAGCCGCTTTTTGACTTAACAGTTATTATTTAAATTCATTATGGACAGGTGCCGGACGTTTAAAGCCATTGGTTTTAATCGCCAGATAGACTAAACCGATAACGCCCCATATCAATCCCGCACGCAGGGCGTTCCATTCTACTTCCAACCATAGTAGTAGTACGGAGATAAAGCCCAAGGTCGGCATGATTAAGAAATGGAAGATTTCTTTAGCATTGTTGTAGCGTTTATCGCGCACGACACAGCGCGCAATCACAGATAAATTCACGAAGCTGAAAGCGGTCAATGCGCCGAAGCTGATGAGTGAAATGACGAAATCCAAATCTAAGAAGCCCGCTGTGAGCGCAACTACACCGACAATCAAAATATTGTAGGAAGGTACACGCAGCGTCGGGCTGATGTAGCCGAAGATACGCTTATTGATGACGCCGTCGCGTCCCATTACATACATCAGGCGCGATACGCCGGCATGGGCGGAAATACCTGACGCCATAACGGTAATAATTGCAAAGCCTAATATCCATGATTGGAAGATGGCGCCGCCGACGATTTTCAGCACTTCAGGCTGGGTTTCGCCGATGTTTTCAAAATAAGTTGCAGGGTCATTAGGGAAATAAAGCTGCATGAAATAGGTGGCGATGATGAAGATTACCCCTGCCATGAGCGAGGTTAAGACAATCGCTTTGGGCAAAGTTCTCTCGGTGTCTTTGGTTTCTTCCGCCAAAGAGCTGAGGGCGTCAAAGCCTGTGAAAGAGAAGCAGAGCAGAGTGGCGCCGGTAATCAGTTTGCCGACGTCGGTCATTTCCGTCCAAAACGGCTGCATGCTCCACAGACCTGCTACGCCGGCTTGTTTGGCGATTTCGCCGTCGGCATTAAATCCTGCATTAAGCTGCGAATAGACGAGGTAAGTGAAGTAGGCAATCACGGCTAATTGCACGAATACAATCCAGCTGTTGAAATTCGCCACGAATTTGGCACCGCGTAGATTGACGGCGGTCATTAATCCGGTCAGTCCCACAACCCATACCCAATGATTAACTGCAGGGAAAAGGGCTTGCAGATAAATCATGGCTAGGATGATATTGACCATCGGCGAAAGGAGATAGTCCAACCAAGAAGACCAACCCACCATAAAGCCCACATTCGGATGAATGGCTTGCTGAGCATATGTGTATGCCGAACCTGAAGAAGGGTAACGACGAATCATTTTTCCGTAGCTAAATGAGGTAAATAAAATAGCAACGAGGGCAAAGATATACGAAGTCGGTACATGGAATTGGCTTGCATCTGATACTAAGCCGAAGGTATCAAACAAAGTCATCGGCTGAATATAGGCCAAACCGATAATAATTACATGCCATAAGCTCAAGTTTTTACGCAATAATTGGGCGTCGGGCAAGGGGGCTAGAGGTACTTTTGTCAACGTCGTCGTCTCCTATGTTAAAAGTTAAAGAAGGGCCTAAAAAGGGGGCTTACTGTACAGCAAAATTTTGCTTGTGGGAAAAAAATGCATAACAAATTGTATTTGAATAGAAAATATGGAGAAAAACATGGGATTTTTCTGCTTTGCCGTTGCAATTTTCAGATGATGAGCTTTCTTCTGCTTCTCATTGAATGGCAAAAGGAATTCCGCATAATGTTGCAAGAAATACAATTAAGCGAAAATTTCAGAAAAATCCCCGCTTTTTAACAGGACGAATGATGCTCGGAAAAATGAAATGGGCATAGGCGGAGAGCCGCACTATGCTTTCAATGCTGTGTTTATAGGGTGTAGTGGAATTGCATGTCTTGTGTGAGCTCGCTGCTTAAGCTGTAGGCGACAGGGCAATGAAGAGCGGTTTGCTCGAGGATTTCGCGTGTATCACCGTCAAGATTAGCGGGTAGATAAATTTGCAGGCGGATTGCACTGACGCGACGCGGATTTGCCGCCATTTCTTTGCTGATTTGCGCATGAGCACCGGTCAGTTCTATACCTATACTTTTGGCTTTCATGCCCATCATGGTCATAACACAGGCGGCAAGGGCGGATGCGAGCAAATCCGTAGGTGAAAAGGCTTCGCCTTTGCCCTGATTGTCGGTGGGCGCATCCGTATGAATGATGCGCTTGCTCGGCAGGTGTTGCAGTTCATTATGCAGTTCGCCTTGGTAGCGGATGTCGGCAATGTGTGTCATGGTTTTTCCTTATGAAATAAATGGGTTATTTGTCTTTTTTATCTTTGTTACCGCAAATCTGATGTTTTTTGCAGAAAGTTGCGGCATTGGGAATGATAAGCTCGATTTTTAGCCCGGGATTGTTATCGCTGATCCGAATATTGCCGTCATGCAGATGGGTGGCGGCGGCAACCATAGAAAGCCCTAAGCCGTTGCCCGGAGTGGAGCGGGAGTTGTCGAGGCGGACAAAACGTTGCAATACGCGTTCGCGGTCATCGGCAGGGATGCCCGGCCCGTTGTCGCTGACGGCAATATGAATGTGCTTGTTTTTCTCGTAGGCTTGCAGATGAATGTTGCCGCCTGAAGGGGTGTATTTGACCGCATTATCCAACAGATTGGTAATGGCTTGGGCGATCAATTGGCGGTTGCCGAAGAGACTTAGATTAGGAGCTATTTGGCTGCTGAAATAATGCGAACCGTCTTCTTCGGCGAAGATTTCATAGAGTTCGGAGAGTTCTTCGCAAATCAGGCTGAGGTCTGTGGCTTTGAAATCGTCGCGGGCACGTGCTTCGATTTGGGCGATAGTAAGCATGGCATTGAAGGTTTGCAGTAATTTATCAATGTCTTCAATGCTTTCTCCGATGGCATCGCGTAATTCCGCGCTGCTGCGGTTGCGGTCGAGCAGACAAACTTCCATGCGGCTACGCAGGCGGTTCAGCGGGCTGCGCATGTCATGGGCAATATTATTAGTGACTTGTCTTTGGCTGCTGATAAGTGTGTCAAGACGTTCTAGCATGTGATTGAGATTATTAGCCAAACTTCTCATTTCATTGCTGTCGTCCGGATCAATGCTAATCCTTTCGCCGAAATCGCCGTCGACAATGCGTCTGGCGCTGTCGCTGATGCGTTTGGTATTGCGCGTAATAGAGCGGCTGATGTAAAAAGAACCGAAGAAGCTGGCGGCAATCAGCAAGATGCTGGAATAGATGACGGTAGAAAACATGCGGCGCAAAATGCGGCGTTCGTTTTTGGTGTCGTAGCCGGTAATTAAGGTGAGTCCGTTGTTTAAGGGCGTAATGACAATCCGCATCATGTCTTTATGTGTGTGCCATTTCATAATCGGCAATAAATTCGGCATGTTATCATCAATTGCTTGACGTGTAGATTGGCATAAATCATTGAAATGACTAGTGTAAAGATAATGATTTTCCACGATGCCGGCATTGTTGATGCTGGAAAATAAATTGTCGCTATCTTCAACATCTTGATTATAATCGTTGCTTAAACAATAAGATATGGTGGATTCGCTGCTGCTGCGTTCCGTAATGCCGATAACGGGCTGATGTAAGCTGAAAGCGCTGCGTTGCTCGTATTGCTGGCGGATGCGGCCGGCTTCGGCAATCAAGCGGTTATCGACTTGAGAGGAGATTTCCTGTCTGGCTTGCTGATAGGTCATCAGCATCGCCACACTGGTAATGACGGAGGCAATAAGAGTTGCCACTAAAGAGTAGCGAAAGACGCTACTCTTTTTGACTTGCGGTAAGTCTGTGTGAAATTTATTGATAATTTGTCGGATCATAAAGGCTGTATCCCGCGCCGCGTTCGGTATGAATCAGAGGTGGATCAAAATCTTTGTCGATTTTGCTGCGCAAGCGCGAGATATGGACGTCAATTACGTTGGTTTGCGGGTCAAAATGATATTCCCAGACTTTTTCCAGCAGCATGGTGCGTGTGACCACTTGTCCGGCATTGGTCATGAGATATTCTAATAAGCGGAATTCGCGCGGCTGCAAATTGATTTTTTTGCCGGAGCGGATGACTTTGCGCTTGAGACGGTCAAGCTGTAAATCCGCCACTTGCAAGACCATATTGTCTTGAATATCGCCGGAACGGCGGCGAGTCAGCGCTTGCACGCGCGCTAATAGTTCGGAAAAAGCATAGGGTTTGACCAAATAATCGTCGCCGCCGGCAGCAAGACCTTCTACACGGTCATCGACTTCGCCGAGTGCGGATAATATCAATACCGGCACGCTATTGCCGTTTTCGCGCACTTTTTGAATAATCGATAAACCGTCTAGTTTCGGCAGCATACGATCGACAACGAGCAAATCATATTGTCCGCTGAGCGCCATATTCAATCCTTCCGTGCCGGTATGGGCAGTGTCGACCACATAGCCGCTTTCGTTCAAGCCTTTAGCAATATAGGCGGCGACTTCTTTGTCATCTTCAATAATCAATACGTGCATAGGTTCTCCCTGAGTAAATACTTATTAATCTGCCATACATTGTTTTGAAAATGCCCTTGGCAGACAATGTGCGCCTATATTAAACCAATTAGGAAATAAGATGAAAAAAACTTTTTTAGCCTTTGCAATCGGTTTGGCGACTGTAATCAACACACCTGCTCTTGCTGATCCTGCACCTGATTTTACGATTTTAGTAGAAAAAGCGATGCCGGCGGTTGTGAATATCGAGGTCTCTAAAGCCGTTTCCGGTCATCGCTTAGGCAGAAGAGAGCGTATGCCGGATTTGTTTGAAGAATTCTTCGGTTCGCCTTTCGGCAGAATGCCGGAAAACTTCGGTATGACGCCGGAAGAGGGTATGCCGCATTATGAAGGCTCCGGTTCGGGTTTTTTCATTGACGAAAGCGGTGAGATTTTAACCAATGCCCATGTGGTTGACGGGGCGGATTCTGTGATTGTGCGCCTCAACGACCGCCAAGAATATCAGGCGAAAGTTATCGGCATAGATAAACGTAGTGACATCGCCCTGCTGAAAATTGAAGCTGAACAAGCGTTTCCGGTTGCCGTCTTGGGTGATTCGAATGCGGTAAAAGTCGGCGATTGGGTCTTGGCGATCGGTTCGCCTTTCGGTTTTGACGCCACCGCCACCAAAGGCATTGTCTCAGCATTGGGGCGTAATCTGCCTAGCGGCGCTTATACGCCTTTCATTCAAACGGATGCGGCAATCAATCCCGGAAATTCGGGCGGGCCGCTCTTTAACGGCAAAGGCGAAGTCATCGGCATTAACTCGCAGATTTACAGCCGCAGCGGTACGTTTAACGGCTTAGGCTTCGCGATTCCGATTAATGTGGCGAAAAATATTGCCCAACAGCTGAAAGCCGAGGGCAAAGTAAGCCGCGGTTGGCTAGGTGTGATGATTCAGGAAGTCGATCAGCAATTGGCGCAATCTTTCGGATTGGATAAACCGCAGGGTGCATTGATTGCCAAAGTCTTGCCCGATTCTCCGGCCGAAGCTGCCGGTTTGCAGGCAGGCGATGTGATTTTGCAATTTAACGGACGCAATATTGTCCGCTCCGGTGATTTACCTTCATTGGTTGCGATGACGAATATCGGCGAAACGGCAGCGCTAGAGATTCTGCGCGAGGGTAAGCGCGAAAAAATCGAATTTGAAGTGGGTAATATAGACAATGCCGATATGGACAGTATTTCCGGTGAAAATAAATCTATAGAGAATTGGGGTATGTCTTTGAAAACGCTTGACGAAGAAAGTCGTGAAGCCTTGGCATTCGAAGGCGAAGGCGTATTGGTTGCGGAAGTGAAACCGCGCAGTGCGGCGGCAAAATCAGGTTTACGCGCCGGCGATATTCTTTTGGCGGTGGGACGCACACCGGTCAGTAGTGTGAATGCGGCGGCAAAACTATTTGCGCAGCACGGCGAAAAATCCCAGCCGATTCCTGTGCTGATTCATCGTCGCGGACAAACGACGTTTTTGGCATTGGTGCCTGAAAAATCTAAGCAATAAATCCAATTTCCGATGTTTTTTAATCCTCCCTTGCGGAGGATTTTTTATTGGGGCTAAATGGCTGATAATTAAGTTATCTATAAAATATTATTGCTAACAATTGTCAAAAAGATTAGCATATTCTTAACCGTTACGATAATGTACAAATTCTGTCATTGCGAAAAGAATAGACATTTTTACGATGGTTAAAAGAACACTTAGTTTCTCTAAGTTTCAAATTTAACAGAGGAAAATATATTAGTGGATAAGAAACTCACTTTTAAATTGACGGCATTGTCTGCCGCCTTGGGCATGGCTTGTGCGCAGGCGCAAACCGCGGATAACAGTCAAGTGATACAGTTAGATCAAATCAATGTACAAAGTAATTTCGTCAGCGCCCGCCCGATTGAAGATTGGCGCGCCTTAGAAAAAGATACTTCTACAGACCTTAAAACGGCTTTGCGTGACCAAGTCGGCATACAGTTTGGCGGTGGTAACGCGGCGCATCGCAATGGGTAACGATTCGCGGCATGGGGCAAGACCAAATTGATTATGTGGTCGATGACACTTCAAGCAGCTCGCAAATTTTCCATCATCAAGGGCGTTTCAGTCTTGACCCTGCTTTGGTTAAAGTAGTGGCGATTGAAAAAGGCACAGGCTCGGCGAGTGCGGGATTTGGCGCGACTAACGGTAGAATCGAAGCGCGTACAGTCGATGCTGCGGATTTATTGCTAGAGGGCAAAGATGTAGGCGTGCGGATTAGCGGCGGCGTAAACAGCAATGAAGGTGCGAATACGGGATTGGCGGTATATGGTCGTGCGAATGGTTTTGACGGCATCGTAATTGGCAATTGGGTCAAAGAAAAAAATTACGAAGATGGTAACGGCAATAAAGCGCCTCACAATGCTTTGGGAAATCGTAGTTTTTTAGCCAAAGGTGCGTATCGCATTAATGAAAATAATCGGATTGAATTAAGTCATCGCCGCGAAGAACAATACGGCACGCGTGCTTTGCGTGAAGAATTTTTCACAAGCTCAAATAATGCACCAAATCATCGTCATCGTACCACGGATACTACTAATTTATCTTATGCAGGGCGGCAATTGGGTGTTTTAGGTTCTTTGGATGCCAATGTTTTCCATATTACATCGGAGCAAAAGAATAAATCTATAAACCCAAGCCTAAAACACGGGATAACGCATTAGACGGTATAGCCAAAATTGAAACAACAGGAGCTAATCTAGGCTTTACGACTCCTATTCCTAATACAAAACATTTAGTGAAATACGGATTGAATTGGCGCACAGAGTCTGTTAATAAAACAGGGGGGCAGCGAAAATTAACCCAAATGTTACGCATGCTCATGAAAAAGAAGATATTGGTGCTTATGTTGAAGGGATTTGGAGCTTTGCTCCTGTAACCTTAACTACCGGTTTACGCTATGACTATTTCAATTTTTCCGGCACAACAGGAGGTAAATCTTCGGATGGTGCTTTTAGCCCCAGCGTTGGCATAATTTGGGATGTAAATAAAAATTTTTCTTTAAATGCAAGCTACAATGTAGCTACTCGTAGTCCGCGTTTAAGAGAAGCCTCATTTGCAGCAAGAGATATTCGCGTAGCAGATGGATTAAAAGCCGAACGATCACGAAATGCAGAAATCGGCTTTAATTGGGAATATGAGGGCTTAAGTTTAGAAGGTGCTTATTTCTATCAAACGATTAAAGATTTGCAGAGCTTTAAGACAATCGGAGCAGGAGAGAATGCTTATAACGAAGTGGTGAGCAGCGGCAAGCTGAAAAACAAAGGTTATGAATTAAATGCCGCTTATCGCTGGCAGGGCTTGACTGCCCGTTTAGGCGTAGCGGATAGCGATCCTAAAATGAACGGCACCACGGCGGATTCCGTGATGACGGCGATTCCTTTGGGACGTCAATGGATGACGGGACTTTCTTATCAATTTGATAATCCGAAATTGGAAATCGGTTGGCGCGGTCGCTATGCCGAAGGAACCGAATATATGGGAATAAATAGAAGAACGCGTAATCCTGAATTGCAAGTACGTCCGGGTTATGGCGTGCATGATGTGTATTTGAATTGGCAACCCTTGGGCAAAGATCATTTTAATGTGAATTTTGCAGTCAATAACGTAGGCGATAAATACTATGTCTCTCACAGTCAAAGAGCGAACTCCACTTTTGCAGAGCAGGGCAGAGATTTCCGCTTGAGCTTTAATTACCGCTTCTAAACCAGATAGCGGATTTAAAAATGCCCGCTTCGGCGGGCATTTTTTATGCTTGTTTAGCGACTAATAAGTGCGGGAAAAAATGTGTTGAATTAGGGCGGATAAGGCTTGCTTGTGCGGCAATTGATCCAACTCGGTTTGGATTTGCGCATGGCTTTCTTCCAATAGCGCCCGACTGCGGTCTAAGCCGAGCAATTGCACATAGGTGTTTTTCTCTTGCGCCGCATCTTTGCCGGCGGTTTTGCCCAATTGTCGGCTGTCGGCGGTGGCATCTAAAATATCGTCATGAATTTGATAGGCAATGCCGAGCAGTTTGCCGACGGCGGCTAGGTGTTTTTCCTGCTGCGCAAATGTTTCTCCGGGGCTGGCGCCCATCAATATTGCCGCTTGAATCAGCGCGCCGGTTTTGCCGCAGTGGATGGTTTGCAGTTGTGCCAAATCGGTTTTTTTGCCGGTCAGGGCAATATCCAGACTTTGTCCGCCGACCATGCCCGCCCAACCTGCCGCTTGGCTGAGCAGACGGATGTGTTGAAGCCGAATGTCTGCGCTTAAGGGGCTGTTGCCGAGCAGTTCAAAAGCAAGGGTATTGAGGGCATCGCCGGCTAAAATGGCTTCCGCCTCGCCGAAGGCGATATGGCAGCTGGCTTTGCCGCGGCGTAGATCGTCATCGTCCATCGCCGGTAAATCGTCATGAATAAGCGAGTAGGCATGGATACATTCGATAGCGGCGGCGGCGGCATCGACTGCTGCTAGGTCTATGCCATTATCTTCGGCAGCGGCATAGATAAGAGCGGCGCGCAGGCGTTTGCCGCCGTTAAGTGCCGAATAGCGCATGGCAGCCGCCAGACTGCCGCTGTGTTCGGGCGGAAGAGCGTCGGCAAGGACGTTTTCAATGCGTGTTTGGTAGTCGGCGATGTTCATCTTGCTTAAAAAGGGATGTCGTCATCGGAATCCGCTTGGCGGCGTGCGGATGTTTTGGGCGGATCGTTTTCTTGATAAGGCAGCAGACGTTCTTCTTCGCTATTTGCCTGGGTCAGCAGACGCACTTTTTGCTCGGCGCTGTCTAGGGCTTGCTGGCAGCTGCGGATGAGTTTGATGCCTTGCTCGTATTCTGTCAGGGCTTGGTCAAGGCTGAGTTCGCCCTGCTCTAAGGCGCTGATGATGTGTTCTAATTGCGCGATATGCGTTTCGTAATTTTCCAGCGGATTGTCGTTTTTTTTGCTTTTCGTGCTCATGGTTTTCAGCTCAGTTCGGTAAGTAATTGTTGTAAACTTTCGTAGCGTTCGGCATGGATGTCGCCGCGCGCCAATGCCGCCTGCACGGCGCAACCCGGTTCGTTTTCATGGCGGCAGTCATTGAATTTGCAGTCGCCGGCGTATTGTGTGATGTCGGGAAAGCCGGCTAAGATTTGCTCTACTGTCAGATGCTTAACGGCAAAACCGCGCACGCCCGGCGTGTCAATCAGACAGGCTTGTTCTTGCCAAGGATAGCGGCGCAGATTGGTGGTGGTGTGTCTGCCCAAACCGGTGGCGGCGCTAATTGATTGCACCCAAATATCCGCCTCGGGAATTAAGTGCCGAATCAGACTGGATTTGCCTACGCCCGATTGTCCGCACAAAATGTTTTGCTTGCCTGCCATGTGTTCGCATAGGGCTTCAATGCCGACGCCGCTTTTGGTGCTGATGAAAAATATCGGGATATTTAACAGGCGGTAAGGCGCGAGGCGTCGTTCTATTTGCGCCAGTGCTTGATTGTCGGCAAGGTCTGTTTTATTGCAGATAATGGCGGCGGCAATGCCGGCTTCTCTGGCGGCGATGAGATAGCGGTCGATCAAAGTGGCTTGCCAATCGGGGGCGACGGCAATAGCAATCAGCAGTTGATCCAAATGCGAGGCAAGCGCCCTGCTTTGGCGCCCCTGCCATTTATAAAGGGTATGTTTGCGCGGGAAAACCGCTTCCACAACCGCGCTACCGTCCGCATTATATTGCAGCAAAACGCGGTCATTGACCGCAATATCGCCTAATTGTTTGCGCCAATCGCAGCTAATCAATTTGCCCTGATGCTGCGCGATGATTTGATAGCCCATATGCGCGACAATCAATGCGGCATCGGCAATATCGCCGTCGGCAAGTTTTTGCCGGCGTTGGGCGGCAATGCGGCTGCGTTGTTGCTGACTTAGGCGGCTCAAAATTTATTCCGCCGGCGCAAAGAGGGCGTCAATGTCTTCTTGCTGCGCATCGCTGACGGATTTGCCTAATTGCTGCCAGCGATATTGCAGCCAATAATCGCGCATGGCGGCATATTTGTCCGTCGCGCCGCCTTCCAATCGCTGCTCCAGCGGGAAGAATGCGGCGCGCGTATCCACAGCATTGAGCGCCACCAATGACCAATAAACCTTATCGTCTTTCACATAGCTGAGGGGATTTAGGAAGGCATCGGGAATTTTGCCCAAACCGTCGCGCAGGGTGCTAGGACCTAGGAGCGGCAGCACAAGATATGGCCCCGATTCCACGCCGTAGCGCGATAAAGTCGAGCCGAAATCTTTGCTGATTTTAGGATTACCCATCGGCGTGGCGACATCGAGAATTCCGCCTAAGCCGAAAATGGTGTTATTAATCAAACGTGCGCCGATGCCGGCAGTGGCTTGTCCGTCTAATTGCAAAATGGCATTCGCCAATGAGCCGACATCGTTTAAATTGCCGAAAAAGTTGCCGATGCTGATGCGCACGGGGCTTGGCACGATCGTTTCATAGCCGGTAGCGACCGGTTTTAAGACCGCCGTATCCACTGCTTCGTTAAAAGCAAAAATACCGCGGTTCATGCCTTCCCAAGGGTCTTGGGTATAGCCTTGGGAGTCAATGGCACTGCTGCAGGCAGTGAGAAAAGAAAGAAATAATAAAAATAGGGTATTACGCATCGTTTTGTGGAGTTTTTTCATGATTGATATATTGTTCTTGCGGCAGAACATAGGCACCTTCGTCGATATCCTTATACACATCGCTGTTTAAATAATGCTCTTTGAAATAGCTGAGGAAAACATTAATGATGGCGGTAACCGGCAAGGCAAGCAAAATACCCATAAAGCCGAATAATTGACCGCCCGCCAAGACGGAAAATAGTACGGCAACAGGATGCAGCCCTGTGCGTTCGCCGACAAATTTCGGCGTCAGTACCGTACTTTCAATGGTTTGTGCTACGCTAAACACGACAATAACGCCGATGACATGCATCCAATCTTGGAATTGCAGCAAAGCCATGATGCCTGCCATGACCATGCCCACAATCAGACCCAAATAAGGCACAAAGCTGACCAAGCCCGAAATCATGCCGATGACAATCGCCAAATCCAAGCCCATGAAAGATAAACCCAAAGAATATAGAATACCTAAGCCGAGCATGACTAGTAATTGTCCGCGCATAAATCCGCCTAAAACGTAGTCGCAGCGGCGCATGAGTTCATGGGTGATGGAGCGGTATTGCATAGGAATGAGTTCGTCGATTTTGCCGATGAGCAAATCCCAATCACGCAGCAGATAAAAGGTCACTACCGGCGTGAGGAATAAATAAGTGAAGAAAGTAATGACCGAGCCGATGGAGCCACTGATAGAGCCGATGAAAGACTGCGCCACTCCGGAGGCTTGGGCGAAATTCTCGCTAATCATGGCTTGTACGGATTCTAAGCTCACGGAATTCAAATCAATGGCAAAGAGTTTTTGTATGGTCGGCCCGGCTTTTTCTTTCATCCATACTACGTATTCGGGCAGCCGTTCGCCTAAGCGGCTTACTTGCTCGGCAACTGCCGGCAACAGCACTAAGACGATAAAAATCAGACCGACAAAAAAGCCCATAAAGACCATAATCACGGCAAAGGTGCGCGAGCGTCCCATACGCTCGATTCTATCGGCAATCGGATCGCCCAAATAAGCCAGTAAAGCGCCTAGCACAAAAGGCGTGAGAATAGGGCTGAGCAAATACAGCAAAGCCAAGAAAAGCAGCAATAAAGTCAGCCAGAAAAAGCGAGAAGCCAGCATAGAAAGCTCAAGGTTAAATAAAAGCGCGTATTGTAGCAGGATTGGCGAATATAACAGATAGAAATTAATAATTGCCGGTCTTGATGCCTTGTTTTTTACGTCGAATGCGACGGTATAGCCAGAAGGCAATCGCTATCATGAGTATAAACGGACTTGCCGCTACGCCGAAGACGACATAACTGTGCAAAACGCTGTTGCTGTTTTCTGCATAGAGACTGCGCATAATTAGGGTATCGGAGGCATCAGGCGCCTGTTCATACATTAGGGCATAGTATTTTTTCGGCCAGAAATTGCCTTTGCTTTCCCATAGCAGCAATTTATCGCTGCTGCGCAGTGTCCAGTTTTTGCCCAGTGTTTGATGCAATTCCTGCTGCCATTGCGGTAAGGCGCTGCGGGCAAGACGCACATCCTGCAGGCAGTAAATTTTCGGACTGCGGCTGAGTGTCATATCTGTGTGATTGAGTTGCTGTTCCCTTTGTTTGAGGATGTGTAAAGTGTCGTCGTCACTGCTTTGAAGCGGGCGGGCTTCTGTACTTTGAATTTGGCAAAGACGGCTGTCGGTTTCCTGCGCATAACTGATTTGCACATAGTTTAAGAGGATGAAAATGAGGTATTTATACATATCAGCGTCCGAATAAATGGGCAATCATATGAATTTGCTCTTCATCATAGCTTTGCACGCCCAAAGCGGCGGCAAGCGCAAATTCGCCGCTTAATTGCTGTTGATGGCGCAGTGTTTGCCAATCTTGTACCTGCTGTTTGGGAGTTTGTCTGTTTTTTATAGCGGCGATGCGCTTAGCAGCGTCTTGTGATGTCATAGGAGTCCTTATTTATCGATGGCTTCATCAAAATTTCCTTACTGGTTGAAACCCCTCTCTTTAGGGAGGATAATCTTGTGGGAGAGGTATAACCTCTTCCAATTCAGGGCAACACGTAGAGCGACGCTTTATGTGTCGCTCTGTGTGTTGAAACATTGAAGCATGTTTGCTCGAAAAAACAAAGCCCAGCCTAAGCTGGGCTTTGCAAGCCGGCAGATTATGCCGCAGGAGTGGCTTCTTGAGGAGCGGCTTCTTGCGGTTCTTTGTGCAATAAACCTTTTACGATTTGTATGCCGAAAGCGACCGCACCCATGATGAAGATTACATCGCCGAAGGTACGCACCCAACGCAGGGTATGGATAATCGGCGTTTGTTCTACAAATTCCGCACTGCGTGCCCACCATAGCCCTTCGCTAATTGCCGCATGGGCTTGGATGAAGCCGATGGGTAGCAAGCTGGTGAAGAGCATCAGGATTAAGCCTAAGTTCAAGAGCACGAAAGCGCTGTAGAGCATTTTGGTGTTCATCTCAAAGGTCGGACGAATGTAGCGTAAGACCATCAGCGAGAAGCCTAGGGCGAGGAAGCCGTACACGCCGAATAGTGCCGCATGTCCATGGTTAGGCGTGGTGTTTAAACCTTGCAGATAGTAGAGCGAGATCGGCGGGTTGATGAGGAAGCCGAATACGCCTGCACCCAACATGTTCCAGAAGGAAACGGCAATGAAGAAGCACAGCGGCCAGCGCATCGGACGCATCCACGGCGCTTTATGCTGAATCGTCCAGTTTTCAAAGGCTTCATAGCCTAAGAGCACCAAAGGCACCACTTCCAAAGCGGAGAACATTGCGCCCACTGCCATAATCGGCGTGGTTGTGCCTGAGAAGTACAGATGGTGGAAGGTTCCGGGAATACCGCCGATTAAGAAGAGCATTGCTGCCAATAATGAAGCGGTAGTCGCCGCGCGTTTGCTGACCATGCCCAGATTGTAGAAGATGAAGCCGACGGCAGTGGTGGCGAATACTTCGAAGAAGCCTTCTACCCACAGATGCACTACCCACCAGCGCCAGTATTCCATAATCGACATATGCGTATGTTCGCCGTAGAACAGGGCAGGGGCATAGAATACGCCGATAGCGGCAGCCGACATTGTAAAGAGAATGAGTAAACTTTTATCGCCTTCGATTTGCAATGCCGCCCAAATACCGCGCAGCATCAAAACAAGCCAGAAAACTAAGCCGATGAATAGGGCAATTTGCGGTACGCGTGCAATTTCAACATATTCATAGCCTTGATGACCGAACCAGAAGTTCAAAGCCGGCGTCATCCAACCTTTAATCGCTAAGAATTGTCCGATGTACGAAGTCACGACCACGACAATCAATGCCCAGAATAAGACGTCAACGCCTAATTTTTGGAATTTCGGATCGCGTCCGCCATTGATAATCGGCACTAGGAATAAACCGGCGGCAAGGAAGCCCGTCGCAATCCAGAAAATCGCCGATTGGATATGCCAAGTGCGGGTTAAACTGTAAGGCAGCCAGTCAGAAACAGGAATGCCGTAGAAATCCTGACCTTCGACAGTGTAATGTGCGGTAAAACCGCCGAGCATAACTTGCACGAAGAACAATGCCGCCACCACGAGCAAATATTTACCCACCGCTTTTTGCGAAGGAGTGAGTTTGACCAAAGACAGCGGATCTTGCTTCGGCACAACGATTTCATCATGCTCATGATGCACGCAGAATGCCCAAATCCAAATCACCAAGCCTACGCCGAAAATCAGAGTCACGACAGAAGCGATTGACCAAATGACGTTTTCCGCCGTCGGGTGGTTGCCGATTAAAGGCTCATGCGGCCAGTTGTTGGTGTAAGTGACGTCTAAATCAGGACGATTGGTATGCGCCGCCCATGCCGACCAGAAGAAGAAGGCGTTTAATTTTTCGCGTTTTTCCGCAGAAGGTAAAGAGTTTTCCTTCATCGCATAGGCTTCACGCAAATGCTTAAATTCGGGATCATTGCCGAATAAGCGGTCATAATAAGAAGCGGTAGCGCGAATCGCATTTAAACGTTGCTGCGATAAGGTAACGGTATCGGTTTCCTTATTATAAGTATTGGTGCGGAAAGCTTCCTCGGCATCATATTGCAATGTTGCTTTGTCGCGTTCGGATAAGGAATCATAGCTTTGTCCGAATACGTTTTGCGCTTGTTGCTCAAGCCATACCATCACATCACGGTGAATCCAATCTGCTGTCCAATCAGGTGCTTGATAGGCGCCATGCCCCCAAACCGTACCCACCGACATGCCGCCGATAGACTGCCATGCGGATTGCCCTTGCATGATGTCCTCATAGGTATAGACGACTTCCCCCGTTTCGCTCACAAACTGAGCGGGAATAGGCGGACGTTCGTGATACACTTCCTTGCCGAAATAGCCGAGCACCGTAAACGAGCCGACTAGGATAATGGCAAGCAGTATCCATAGTTTTTTATACTCTTTCATAAAAAGCCTCACAAATGTAAAACAGAACAGCTGAAGCTGCCGGCGCATTGTGGCAAAAATGACGATAGCCTTCCTTGATAAAAATCAATTAAGTGGAAATAAGTATTAATTTATTGTTTTGTATTTAAAAATATAAAAAATATGATTGAAGTTGAACGGCGCTCGCAGGATGCGCTTTTTATTCTTTAACAAGAGATAGCCTTTTTCTCTTAAAAATAATGGCTTATTGCTTGGATTTTACCTGAAGTTAGCGCCGATAAAAGGACGGCACATAAAAAAGGATAATCGGTAATGATTATCCTAAAATAATATTTTTATCAATATATTGCTGTGATTAGAAAGGTTTTATTCGCCCCAGAATTGACGGGCGATTTTTTGACCCTGCGCGATTTTCGCCCATTGCTGTGCTTCCGTTAAGGCATTGCCGTTATCACAGGAGGCGAAACCGCATTGATGCGAGAGATAAAGTTTGTCTTTGGCGACGTATTGCGTGGCTTCCTGCAAGAGTTGCAGCGTACGCGCTTCATCATCCAAATCCGTCGTCTTGCTGGATAAGAATCCGAGCACTACTTCTGCTTCCGGCTTATCGGCAAAGGCTTTCAGAGCGGTCAGATTGCCGGCGCGTTCATCGTCCCATTCCAGATAGAAGCGGTCGTAGTTTTGGCTTTTTAAGAACAAATCGGCGATGGTTTCATAACTGCCGTCTGCCATATTGCGCGAGTCGTAATTGCCGCGGCAATTATGAGTGTACACCTTGATGCCCAAATCATGCGCATAGGCGATGATTTCATTATTTAAATCAATAAATTCTTTGGCGATGTTTTGCACTTCTTCGGAATTGTAGTCCTTGCCGCTGAAGGGGCTGTGGTGATTGTCGCTGGCAAAGAGTTCCCATAAGCAGTCGTCAAACTGAACGATTTTGCCGCCTGCTTTTTTGAATTCGTTAAGAAAATCTTTATAAGCCTGCGTGAGGTCGGCTTTAAGTTCGTCACGGCTGGCATAGACTTTGCCGCTGACATTTTTGGACATCAAGCCGAGTTCGCCATACACATGCGAGGGCGAGGGCACGCATTGCTTGAGTTCCACACCTTCGGGAGCGAGTTCTTCAAGGCGTTGATAATGTTGGATAAAGGGATGATGATCGCAGCAGACGCGTTCTTTGAATTCGATGCCGATGTCGCGGCGGGTTTCGTATTTGCTGTCTTGATCGTGGTCGCGGAAGAAATAGCCGTGTTCGGCAATGTAGCGGTGCACGCCGCTCAAGCCCCAGACGAAATCCAAATGCCAAAGCGATTTGGAAAATTCGCCGTCGGTGATTTCCGGCAAACCTTGCGCGATTTGCGCCTTAACGATATCGGTGACCGCCGCATCTTCGACGGCTTCATAGCCCTCGAAATCTTGATAAAAAGGGTATTGGATATCGTCGCGTTTTTCGATTTGGCGTTTGTAAGTCAGCAGACTTTCCGGACGCAGCAATGAGCCGACGATTAAAAAGCGTTTAGAGGTTTCTGACATCTTGTCCTTCCTTATTTGTTGTGTGAACTATTGCTAAAGCCCCTGCATCATAAGGGCAAAAAGAGATAAAAAATAATGATAAAAAATCATTATCCTATAAGATTTTGTTATTAATTGCCGCAATATGAAATTCTAGTAAAAAAAATAGACTTTAGTTATACTGATGTGCGGTAATCAAGGAGTTTGTATGGATAATTTATATCGTGCGCCGCAGAGTAATTTGCGCCGCAATGTCGGTGAGGGTCTGAGCTTGGTTTTGGTAGAAATCTTGAGTTCGGGCAGTTTGTGGGCGCGCATGATTAGCGTGGTGAATTTTATTTCCCTGTTTTTCGGCGTGCTGTATTTGTTAGTGATGGTATTCGGCTTTTCTGCTGCCTTTAAGTACGGTGCGGGAAGCGATCAGGAAGAAAGCATATTCATCATCGCAGCGATTATCGGCGTTGTCGTCTCTATGCTGCCGATGCTGCTGATTTATTGGTTTTACGGCACATCTATGAACCGCTATGCCAAAACCGCCAAACAGCTGCGCCAAAGTCCTGATACCGAAGCAGACGTTGCCCAATGCTTTGCTTCCAGTTCTACATTCTTGAAAACAACTGGTATTTTTTTGCTTATTATGGCAGTTGTCATGCTTTTAGGCATTGCCGCAGCAATCGTTTTGCCGGCTTATCAAGAGTATTTAACTCGCGCCCGTTCTTAAGGAGCTAATAATGGAAGCTATTTTTCAACAACTGCCCAAAGCGATTCGCTGGAGCAAAATCTTAAGCGTTCTGTTTTTATTGGCCACTTTGTTTTTCTTACTAATATTTGTCGTCACTTTTCTAAAATCCGCCGTTGCCGCTTTTTTCCAATTGATTCCCTTATTGTTAATGGGATTTCAATATTGGCTGTTCCGCGGCTATAAAATTGCCTGCCAACAGGTTTTGGACAGCCGGGATATTGACGATTTGGAAACAGCAGCGCGCAAGCAAGTGATGATTATCAAATTTTTCGGCTTTCTAAGCCTGCTGATACTTATTCTTATGATTTTCGGTCTTATAGGTATGTTCTTCGGCGGCATTCAAGCCGTGCAGTTCGGGCGCTAAATACGCATGCGCCACAGCCTGCTTGATGATCGCATTTATGTCGAAACCGCCGAGGGCATTGTGCTGTCGGCGGTTTTGGCAGATCCGCTAAGCCGCGCTTATGCTTTGATTATCGATGTGCTGCTGATACTGGGCTTGCTGTTTGTCTGCTTATTCATCGCCGCTTTTCTGCCGGATATTTATGTGGCGCAGGGCTTTTTCCTGCTGATGTATTTTCTGCTGATGTGGGGTTATTTTTTCTTTTGCGAATGGCGCTTTAGCGGCAGAACCTTAGGCAAAAAAATGATGAATCTGCAAGTGGTGGGCGCGGATTTGCTGCCTGTGAGCGTCTCGCAGGCGGCATGGCGTAATGTGCTGCGCTATGTGGATTTTATGCCGGCGTTTTTTGCCTGCGGCATGCTGTCTGTGCTGATAAGCGACAAGAATCAGCGTGTGGGCGATTGGCTGGCGGGAACGGTGGTCATTTTCCGCCAAGAACCGCAATTGCCGCAGCAGGCTTTAGCGGCGGGCGAGGCGACGCCGCCTTTATGGCGTTTATCTCGCGCCGAGCAGCGTATCATTATGGATTTTGCCCATTATGCCCAACAGCATCAATTAGAACGCGCGATTGAATTAAGCGAGCCTTTTGCCGCCTTATTGCCCGAATGCAGCGGCGAGCAAAGAGTGGCGCGCTTAATCGCCTATGCACGTTATCTGCAAGGAGCGGCAAAAGCATGAAAGAGCAGCAATTTATCGCCGCTTATGAGCAAGAATGGCGGCAATTGGAAGCATTTTTGCAAGCCGATACCGTATCGCGTAAACAAACCTCTTCAGCGGCAATGGCGGCAGGGGATTTTCCGATGTGGTACCGCCGTCTGTGCGAGCAGTTAAGCTACGGCGAACGCGCAGGTTTTTCCGCTGCTTTGCTGGCGAGATTAAACCGTTTGGCGGTCTTGGGGCATCAATGTCTGTATCGGCGCAAACGCGGTCATGCCGGTCTGATTGCGGATTTTTTCCGCTGGCAATTGCCGCAGACGGTGCGCCGCTTTTGGCGCTATTTCGCGCTTTCCGGCGCTTTGTTTTTTCTGCCGCTGCTCTTTGCTGTCGGCTTCGGTCTACTGAATCCCGAATTTGCCGAAGAAGCGGCAGGGACTTATACCGAGATGTATACGCCCGATCCTGATAAACGTCTCGGCGAAAGCCGCGGCGCTTCCAGCGATGTGATGATGTTCGGGCATTATGTGCAGAACAATACCTCGATTGGTCTGCGTACCATTGCCGGCGGCGCCATATTGGGTATCGGAGTTTTTATCGTGCTGATACTGAACGGCTGGCACTTCGGTATTGTCAGCGCGCAAATGATTCATGTCGGCTATGCAGGGCAGACCTTCTTTCCTTTTGTGATTACCCATGCCGCTTTTGAAATCACGGCAATCATCTTTTCAGGCGCTTGCGGACTGGCTTTGGCACGCGCCCTATATTTGCCGGGGCGTTTGCGCCGCAGCGATTCGGTGCGGCAGATGCTGCAAGACTTCTTCCCTGTTTTGGTCGCGGTGGTGCTGATGTTTTTCCTTGCTGCTTTGGTCGAGGCATTTTGGTCGGCGATTTGGCTGCCGCCCGCCGTTAAATTCAGCGTCGGCGGCATCGCTTGGGCATTGGTTTTGGCATATTTTTTCTTGGCAGGACGCGGCGATGCAGGCGCTTGAAATCAAAGTGCGGGCGCGCACGAGTAAGGAAGCGATTAACCTCGGCTTTATGCTGGCGCGCCGCCATTATTTTTCCCTATTGCTGAGCGCCTTGCCTTGCTGGGCGGCGATTAGCGCGGTGGGCGCGGTACTGTGGTGGCAGCAAAGCTCGCCGCTGTATTTGCTGCTTATTACATGGTGGCTCAAGCCCTTATACGAACGCCCGCTATTGCTACGCCTCAGCCGCCTGATTTTTAAGCAGGAATCGGACTGGCGGGCAGAGCAAAAAGCCGTGTTCGCCCCCGCATGGCTGGCGGAAATCAGCTATTTGCGCCTCTTTCGCGTCTTCGCCCCCATCCGCCATGCCGTAAATTGCTTGGAAGGTTTGCACGGTAAGAAAAAACGTGAGCGGCTGCGCTTTTTTGCCGGCGGCGCTTCGGGCGGCGGCAGCGTATTGCTCTTGCTGTCCTTATTGGAAAGCGGATTATTGTGCATCTGCCTGTGGCAGCTGTTTGATTTGTCCTATCTCAACCTTGCGGCTTTTCTGCAAAGTCTGCTGCATCAACCGCAGCAATTACATCAAATCTTGGCGCTGTTTTATGCCTTGCTGTCGCTATTGGCGACGCCGTTTTATATCGGCGCGGGTTTTATGATTTATCTGAATTGGCGCATCATCAGTGAGGGCTGGGCGGTGGCGCTGGATATGCAGGCCTTGGTGGCGCGCCTGATGCAATGTGCGGCAGTCTGCGTTTGTGCGGCGCTATTGGCGTTCAGCACCAATGCAGAAGCCTTAACGGCGGAGCAGGCGGCGGCGGATAAGGCTTGGGTGCAGGCGGAAGTGCAGGGTAGCAGTGGTCCTTATGAGCATGTGTGGCGCAAAAATAAGCATGGCGATTCAAATTTTTCTCTCAATCTGCCTGATGGCAATTTCAGTCAAACGGTTAAATTTTTCCTGATTGCTGCCGCCATTGTATTTTTGCTGTGGCTGTTTTATCACATCATCCGCGGTAGCCATGTTAGCGCTCTGTCAGCGCGTAAACACAAGCAAACAGGAAGGGCAATCAGCCGCGCAGAACATCGTGCCGTGCTCGAAAATCTTGCAGCGGCGCAATCTGCCGCCGAAAAAGGCGAATTGCTGAGAGCGGTGGCGATTTTATACGCGCATTGGCGGCAAGACGCGCATTTATATCGCTTGCCCGAAATGATGCTTGACGAAACCGAAAACGATTATTGGCAACGCGTTCAAGGACAAAGCACTTTCGCACAGGCGCATTTTTTGCAACAGTTATTTTCTTTATGGCAGCAAGGCGCTTATGCTCAGCAGCGTTTAGATAAAACGGCGGTACTGGCTTTGCTTGCCGATTATCAGAATTTATGGCGGCAAGTATGAGAAAAATGACTTGGTCGTTATTTGGTTTAATCCTAATTGCCTGCTTATGGCTGTGGTTCGGTCATGGTGAAGCGCAAGAAGGCGAACGTGTGCGTGTACGCGTGTGGAAAGGCTGGAGCGGTAGCGCGAAGCATGACAATATGGCTTTAGCAAAAGCTTTTTTAGCCAAACGCGGTATTGTATTGACTGTAGAACAGATGGGTATATTGCCGCAGGCGATGGAAAGAAATGATGAAACGTTGCTATTAGATGCTGATGTTGATGGTGGTACTGAGACGGAAAAAGCGCAGCTGCGTGCTTGGGTAGAGAGCGGCGGTCGCCTGATTATATTGGCTAACCGCGATTGGGCGGCATATTTCAATATCGATTTAGAAGCAGAAGGATTGGTGTATCCTCATCAGTTTAAAAATAATACTTTGATCTGGCGAGAAAAGGGAGAGGCGATATTGACTGTCGAACCAGCAGCTATCATCACTGCTTTAAAATCCAAGAAGTATAGCAAGAAAACAGCGGCAATAGCAGGGGTGTATAGCAATGCTTATCCACAGTCAGCCTTCGGTAGGAAAATCGCTTTGGGCAAGGGAGAATTAGTGGTTTTGGGGCATTCTACAGGACTGTGGCATAACCATAGCCATCAGTATAAAGGGAAATGGCTTGATGAGGATGAGGAATATGTGCCGCTGGCGCACGCCGATAATGCTGCTTATTTGCATGCCTTATTACAGGGGCGAAGCAAAGCGCGGTTGCTTTATGCCAAACAAGAAGCTTCTTCAAAAAAACCGTTTGACTATATTTGGGACATTCCCGAATTGAAATGGTGGGCGACATTGACGACGGCACTGTTGGGGCTGTTGGCATTACTATGGCGCGGCGGACGGCGTTTCGGCGCTTTGATTATGCCGCAGGCAAGCGCAGGGCGCGATATGCAGCAGCATTTGCTTGCCGCAGGATATTTTTGGGCGCGGCAGAAAGATTATGGTTATGCCTATTTGGCGGGGCAGATGCGTCAGCGTTTATTGGCGCAGATGCCGATGCTGCAAAATGCGGATGCGGCGCCTGATGCCGAAATTATCGCCGCAAGCGGCTTGAGTGCGGCGCAATGCCAGCGGCTTGTGCAGGCGGCATTGCCGCAAACCGAAGCGGATTTTATTGATTTTGTGCGTGCGGCGGAGCAGCTGCGCGCAGCAGTAAGGAGAAAACATGAGTGAAGCATTTTCAAATCAGGCAATGAGCGAGCCTTTGCAGCAATTATGCCGCTTGGCGGCGGCTTTGCGCCAAGCGGTGCAGCGCGTGATTATCGGGCAGGAGCAGGTGGTGGAAGAAGCCCTGATTGCGCTTTTGGCAGGCGGGCATATTTTGATTGAAGGCGTGCCGGGTTTGGGTAAAACCTTGCTGGTGGAAACGCTTGCCAAAACCATCAGCGGCGATTATCAGCGTATTCAGTTTACGCCGGATTTACTGCCTGCCGACATTACCGGCAGTATGGTTTATGATCCTAGTGACGGGCGCTTTAAATTGCGCCGCGGTCCGATTTTTACCCATTTGCTGCTGGCGGACGAAATCAACCGCGCCCCTGCCAAAACGCAGGCGGCTTTATTGGAAGTGATGCAGGAGCGGCAGGTAACGATTGAGGGCAAAACCCTGCCTCTAGCGCCGCCATTTATGGTCTTGGCAACGCAAAATCCTTTTGAACAGGAAGGCACTTATCATTTGCCCGAAGCGCAGCTTGACCGCTTTTTGCTCAACAGCCGCATCGATTATCCCAGCCAAGCCGCCGAACAGGCCTTATTAGAACGTCTGCTGTCTTGGAAGCAGCCGCTGGCGAATAATACCGATGCGGCGCAGGCGATTTTAGCGGCGGCGGATTTGCCCAAATGGCAGCAATTATTATTAGAAGTGGTGGTCGATCAAAGGATTGTCCGCTATGTGCTGGCATTGGTACGCAAAACCCGCGAAATGGAGCAATTTGCTGTGGGTGCAGGCCCGAGAGCGGGCATTGCCTTATTGGTGGCGGCAAGAGCGCGCGCGGTCTTGCATCAGCGCGGCTATGTGCTGCCTGAAGACATCAAAGCACTGGCGCCGGCAGTCTTGCGCCATCGACTGCAACGTTCGCCCGAGGCGGAAATCGACGGCTTGACGAGCGATGACCTGATTGCCCAATTATTGCAGCGCGTTCCTTTGCCACGCGAATAAACACATGATTCCAAGCCGATATCAATTGTGGGGCTGGGCGGCATTGGCGGCAGGCGAATTGCTGCTGGCATTATTGGATATGCCGCTGATGTATGCTTGGGGCTTATTGCTGCTGTGGCTGGCGGCTTTGGCGGCGAGCGCATGGACGGCATGGCGCGAAGAACCGCGTTTTGCCTTAAGCCGCGATTACAACAGCGTGCAGCAAAGCGGCAAAACTTTTGAGATGCAATTAAGCGTGCATAATCAATTGGCACGCGATATTGCGCTGCAAGTCTTTGATCACTATCCCGCAGCGGCGGAAACGGACATTGAGGCAATCTCTGTGGCGATTGCCGCGCAAGACAAAGCGCATCTGCGCTATCCGCTTTGTATTCAGGCACGCGGACGCTTTGAATTCAGCCAAGTGCAATTGCGTTATCTCGGCAAAGGGCCGCTGCCGCTGTGGCAACGCGATGTGCATCTGCCTTGTACGGCGCAGGTGCGCGTGTATCCGCGTTTTGTACATTTGCATCAGCAGCGCTTTGCCAGCATTCACAGCAGCCAATTAGGCAATGTTCATCCTCTGCATATCCGCAGCGGCAACGGCGATTTTTCCCATCTGCGCGACTATTTGGCAGGCGATGCGATTGCGCGTCTTGACCACAAAGCACGGGCAAGACTGGGCAAATGGTTGGTGCGCGAATTTGAATTTGAGCATGAGCAGCCGGTATTGCTGATGGTGGATAACTCGCGCCGCCTGCAATCGCATTTTGCAGGGCATTCCTTATTTGACGAAGTGCTCGCCGCCGCCACGCAGCTTGCCCATGCCGCCCTTGCCGCAGGCGATGAAATCGGCATGCAATTATTTGCCGATACCCCTTTGTTTTATCTGCCTTGTTCGCGCCAAAGCGGACAATACCGCCGCTTGGTCGAGAGCCTTTTCGACTGCTATCCGCAAGCTGCACCGCCGGATTTTGCCGCCGCTATCCGCGAAGTCTATTTGCGTCAGCGCCGCCGCTCATTGATTATTCTGCTGACCGTCTTGGAAGCCGGCGATGAGCACATTCTGCGTTCGGCGCTGCAACTTTTACAAAAACGCCATCACGTCATGCTGATCAGCATTCGACCGCCTTATTTTGACGAAGCCGAGGACATCGCGCGCGGCGATGATGCCCTGATAGCGGCGGCAAGAGACGTTTATGCCGCCCAATGGCGGCAAACGGCGGAAAAACTCAAACAAAACAAATTAATCTTTATCGACAGCACGGCGAAACAGCTGCGCCCGCAATTATTGAATGCCTATATCGCCTATAAAAACCGACTGAAACGCTAAAAGCCTCCGCCGCCCTTTTGCGGCGCGCGAGGTAAGTCCAATCCTGCTATAATCCGCGTCTTTTCATACTTTTTGGACACATTATGGCGAATAAATATCTTCCTTCCGCAGTCGAAAGCAAATGGTATCAACATTGGGAAAAAGGCGGCTATTTCGCCGCCGATTTTAGCAAAAAAGACACTTTCAGCATTCAACTGCCGCCGCCCAACGTAACAGGCACGCTGCACATGGGGCATGCCTTCAATCAAACCATCATGGACGGCTTAAGCCGCTATTACCGCATGAAAGGCTGCAATACCGCATGGATCCCGGGTACCGACCACGCAGGCATCGCCACGCAAATTGTGGTGGAACGCCAATTGGCAGAACAAAACATATCACGCCATCAATTAGGGCGTGAACAGTTTTTAGAAAAAGTGTGGCAATGGAAAGAACAATCAGGCAGCACCATCACCCAACAAATGCGCCGCGTGGGTTGTTCCGCCGACTGGTCGCGCGAATACTTTACGATGGACGCGCCGCGCGCCGAAATCGTTACCCAAGTTTTTGTGAAATTGTACAATCAAGGCTTAATTTATCGCGGCAAACGTTTGGTGAACTGGGATCCTGTTTTGGGCACAGCCGTTTCCGATTTGGAAGTGGAAAACGTGGAAACCGACGGTTCTATGTGGCACATTCGTTATCCGATTGCCGACAATCCGTCTGAAAGCGTGATTGTGGCGACCACGCGCCCTGAAACTTTGCTGGGCGATGTGGCAGTGGCCGTCAATCCCAAAGACGAACGTTACGCCCATTTGATTGGCAAATCATTGATTTTGCCGCTCACAGGTCGTCAAATTCCCGTGATTGCCGATGACTATGTGGACAGCGAATTTGGTACAGGCTGCGTCAAAATCACGCCTGCTCACGATTTCAACGACTACGAAGTCGGCAAACGCCATGATACCGTTTTGATTAATGTATTGAGTTTAGATGCAAAAATTTTGGAAACGGCAGAAGTTTATGCTTTCCGCAATGATGTTTTAGAAGGCATCAAATTACCTGGAAAATACGCAGGTTTAGACCGCTTTGTGGCACGCCAGCAAATGGTTGCAGACTTACAAGAACAAGGATTCTTGGTTAAAGTTGAACCGCATAAATTAATGACCCCCAAAGGCGACCGCACAGGCAGCGTGATTGAACCCATGCTGACCAATCAATGGTTTGTTGCCATGTCTGCCAAACCCAATGGTGGCGAACCCGACAGCGAATTCAAAGGCATGAGTTTGGCAGAAAAAGCCAAATTTGCCACCGATAGCGGACAAGTGAAATTTATTCCCGAAAATTGGATTAACACCTACAACCAATGGATGAACAATCTGCAAGATTGGTGCATTTCGCGCCAACTGTGGTGGGGACACCAAATTCCCGCGTGGTATGATGAAAATGGTCGCATTTATGTTGCGAACAATGAAGAAGCCGCGCAAAAACAGGCAGGCAGCCTGAAACTCACACGCGAAGAAGACGTGTTGGACACATGGTTTTCGTCTGCACTTGTGCCATTTAGCACATTGGGCTGGCAAGACGGCGAACCCGACACCGAAGCCATGAACGCCTTTTTGCCGTCCAGCGTGTTGGTAACGGGCTATGAAATCATCTTCTTCTGGGTGGCACGTATGATTATGATGACCACGCACATTGTCGGCAAAGTGCCGTTCCGCGATGTCTACATTCACGGCATCGTGCGCGACCACGAAGGCAAAAAAATGTCCAAATCCGAAGGCAACGTCATTGACCCTGTGGATTTGATTGACGGCATTGATTTGGATAATTTGTTAGTTAAACGCACAACTGGTTTGCGTAAACCCGAAACCGTGCCACAAATCAAAGAAGCCACCAAAAAACTCTTCCCACAAGGCATTCCCGCCATGGGCGCGGACGCCTTGCGTTTCACAATGGCAAGCTACGCCAGCTTGGGGCGCAGCGTGAATTTTGACTTCAAACGCGCCGAAGGCTATCGCAATTTCTGCAACAAAATTTGGAACGCCACCAATTTCGTGTTGATGAACACCGAAGAAAAAGACTGTGGCTACGGTGCAACCGCCACCGAGCCACGCGTCTACTCATTTTCCGACCAATGGATTATCGGGCGATTGAACCAAGTGGAAGCCGAAGTTACCCAAGCCTACGAAAGCTATCGTTTTGATTTGGCGGCGGAATTATTGTACAGCTTTGTGTGGAACGACTATTGCGACTGGTATGTGGAACTCGCCAAAGTGCAACTGCAAACAGACTGCGAAAGCCGCCAACGCGCTACCCGCCACACCTTATTGCGCGTATTGGAAGCCAGCCTGCGCCTGTTGCACCCGATTATCCCCTTTATCACCGAAGAACTCTGGCAAGTGATTGCTCCGATGTGCGATGCCAAAACCGCAGACAGCATCATGTTGGCGCGTTTCCCCGTTGCCAATCCCGAATTCATTGATGCTAACGCCATGGCAAAAATGGCGGACTTGCAAGAATTGATTGGCGCGGTACGCAATTTGCGCGGCGAAATGGGCATTCAACCCAGCGTGAAAGCCCCCCTGTTCATTGAAACTAACGATGACGTGGCGGATTATTTGAAATATCTGCCGATGATGGCGCGTTTAACCGAAGCCACGCAAGTTGCCACGCTGCCTGAAAGTGAAGATTCGCCCGTTGCTGTGTGCAATGGTGCGCGTTTGATGTTGAAAGTGGAAGTGGACAAAGCCGCCGAAACCGCGCGTCTGAACAAGGAAGCCGAGAAATTGCAAAAAGCGTTGGACAAACTGAATGCGAAATTGTCCAAAGCAGGCTATGTGGACAAAGCCCCCGCGCATTTGGTGGAAAAAGACAAAGCGGAATTGGCTGATTTGCAAGAGAAAATGGCGAAGATTCAGGTGGCGTTGGATAAGTTGAAGTAATCTGCAAATCAAGAATTCAGGCAGCCTGAAAGTAAACAACAATTTTCTGAAATAACCACCAATCTGTTCTCTCTCTGTTTTCCAATATAGGAGAGAACAGATTGTAGGCAGCCTGAAAATACAAATTTAAGATGACAAACATGGTATTTTGATATATGACTTTGCTTATTTATGTAAAAGTACTCGACAAATTTAAATAAGGCTTAAAAATGAACACGCAACACTAGCGTAATTTCTTTATCTCAATCTTTCAATGCTTTTTTGGGAGATTGAGATGTCAAAAAATACCAAAAACAGCAATTTTTCTAACGCCTTGAATTGTCAAACCAAGTGCAATACTTTTTTAAAGTAAACTTAATAAGGTGTTTTCCAGCCTAAACACTTTCTCGGTCGTAGAATTAATTTGTCGACGACCGATTGAATATAATCATCGCTCCAACGGTTTATATCCTGTTGCTTGGGGAAAAACTCCTTGAGCAACCCGTTTGTATTTTCATTTGTCCCCCTTTGCCACGGCTGATGCGGCTCGGGGAAATAAAAGGCTGCGCCTAATGTTTGTGTAACTAAACTATGTTTGGCAAATTCCTTGCCTCTGTCCGGCGTAATTGACCGTAATTTGTGCGGCTTAAGCAAGGTTGTCATCGCCTCTTTAACCAGTAATGCTTTTTTGCCTGCAATCTTTTTCACCAACTCAAAACGGCTTTTGCGTTCCGTCAAAGTAAGCAAACAGGCACCGCCTGCGACACCCAATACCGTATCCGCTTCTCAATGTCCGAAACGGCTGCGGTTTTTCGCTGAAATCGGGCGTTCCTCCAATGTATGCGAAATCGTGATTTTTCCACGCTTTTCAAGATGATTTTTCTCCGTCTTGTTCTGCCTTTATGGCGTAATTTTCGGCTTGCTTTGCCTTCGCCGATATCTAGCCATCCTTGATGAATCGCGCGGTAAATCGTATTGAAACTGATTGATAAATCAGATTTTTCAAACTCCAAGCACTTACTGAGCTGTTCGGGCGACCACTTGCCGTCCAACACCTTACTTTGCACCAAATGACGGTATTCCGCCCGTTTTATAGTACCTTAACTTCAAAATGAGACTTAGAGATACACATTTTGTCAGGAGAAGCGCTTAGAATAATCTCATTTTGAAGTTAAGAGACTATAATTTGGGTATCGCTTTGCACTTTTTCCGATTTTGTTGGGGAACAAAATGATACTCTATTATGAATGCTTCTTTTTTTGCACTTGGATTGTAAATTCAAGTGCAAATTAGGAATCATAATCTGAATTATGAATTCAGGATATTATATAAAAAATTTTTTTGCTGATTTTGACAGTCAATTACATTTTCTTTACTGCGCTAAAATGTATAAATTAGCCCAATCGCCGCGCAGGCGCTCGGGATTGCCGCCTAAATAGCGCATATATTCTTGGCGGGGGATTTCCACGCCGCCCATCGATTGCAGGTGCGGGGTCAGGAATTGCGTATCCAAGACTTCGATGCCCTGCGCGGCAAAAAAAGCGCAGAGTCGGGCGAGAACGATTTTGCTGGCATTGGGCACAAGGCTGAACATCGATTCGCCGCAGAATACGCGGTCAAGGCAGACGCCGTACAATCCGCCGAGCAATGTGTCTTCATGCCAAAGTTCGCAGCTATGCGCCAGTCCCTGCTCGTGCAGGGCGATGTAGCAGCTGCGCATCTGCTCGTCAATCCAGCTTTCGCCGTGCACTTTAGCGCAGTAATCCATGGTGTGCGCGAAAGCGCGGTCAAAGCCGATTTGATAGGGCATGCGGCGCATGGCTTTGTCTAATGAGCGGCTGATGTGCAGGTCTTGGCAGAAAATGACGCCGCGCGGATTGGGTGCCCACCACAGTATCGGGCTGTCCGCCCCATACCAAGGAAACACGCCGCTTTGATGCGCCAGCCAGACTTGGGCGGGCGATAACTTACCGCCGATGGCGAGCAGGCCGCGTCTGTCGGCGCGTTCGACCGGCGGAAATGAGAAAGTGTGATGTGTCTTCATGGCTGTCTTGCTAGGAATTTGGCGGCAGGATAGCGCAATTTCGCGCTTTTTGTCAGTCGGCGGGCGGGCAGATGCGGCAAGCGATAGCAGAATGCTTTTGCCTTTGGTATGATGCGCGTTTTCGTTTTCTCGGAATATCATGCTTATGAATCTGTTTCGTCCTCAATTTTTAGCTTTAGCGGTGGCGGCAGCTGCGCAAAGTAGTGCTTTTGCAGAGTCTTTTGTGGTGCAAGACATTCGTGTCGAAGGTTTGCAGCGCGTGGCGCCCGGCACGGTATTCAGCTATTTGCCGGTGCAGATAGGGCAGCAGTTCGATACGGATAATAGCGCGCAGGCGGTCACGGATTTATATGCCATCAATCTGTTTTCGCGCATCAATTTGGCGCGCGACGGCAATACCTTGGTCGTGCAGGTGGAAGAGTTTCCCATCATTTCCAGTATCGAATTGAAGGGCAACAGCAGTTTGAGCAGCAGCAATGTCAAGCAGGCTTTTGCCAAAGCGGGCTTTGCCGAGGGGCAGCCTTTTAATCCGGCGATGCTGCAAGAGATGCAAAATCAGCTGTACGGACAATATCATGCGCAGTCGAAATTCCAAGTAAACATTGATGCGCAGGTCAATACCTTGCCGCGCGGTCGGGTCGAGGTAGTATTTACGATTGACGAGGGGCGCACGGCGCAATACAAATCGATTGATTTTGTCGGTAACCGCATTTATTCCGACGAGCAGTTGGCAAAATTATTCGACACCTCCACTACCGGCTGGCTGTCTTTCATGTCGAAAAACGATCAAATCAATAATGAGCGCATGCAGGCGGATTACGAGCGTTTGGAGAATTTCTACAAAGACCGCGGCTTTATGGATTTTGCCATCACTTCCGTGCAGACGGCTTTGTCTGAAGACAAAACGCGGATGTTTTTAACGGTCAATGTCGATGAAGGCGAGACCTACACCATCAAAGACTACCGCGTCAGCGGCGATTTGATTGTGCCGGAGAGCGAATTGCTGTCCTTGATTCAGGTGCAGAAAGAACAATTTTTCAACCACAGCGCGATTAAAGCCAGTACGGAGGCGATTCGCAACCGCTTGGCTGACGAGGGTTTCGGTAAGGCGGATGTGCGGATTGTGCCCGATGTGGATCGCTTGAAGCGCGAAGTCGCTTTGAATTTCGTCATCCAGTCGGGGCCGCGCGTGACGGTACGGCGAATCGAGTTTACCGGCAATGCCAAATCTTATGACAGCGTGCTGCGCCGCGAATTGCGCCAGCAGGAAATGGCGCCGTATTCCGCCTCGGATCTCGAGCGTTCCGAGCAGCGTATTCGCCGCCTGCCGCAGATTGAAAAAATTGAAAAAGCCTTGCGTCCGGTGCCGGGGCATCCCGATCAGGTGGATGTGGTTTATACCGTGGCGGAGCGCAGCACCAGCTATATCCAAGGCGGCATCGGCTACGGTCAGTCCAGCGGCGCTTTGTTCAGCTTGGAATACGCCGATGACAATTTCCTCGGCACGGGCAACCGCTTTAATATCAATTTTGGCAAAGGCTCTTATGTGCAGTCTTACGGTTTGAGTGTTACCAATCCCTATTTCACCGACGATGGCATCAGCGCGCGCTTTAGCTTTAATTACGACGAATATGATTATGACGAGGAAGATTTATCCGATTGGACCTCGGACAATTTGGCTTTGATGCTCAATTTCGGTTATCCGATTTCCGAATACCAAAGTGTTTTCCTTGGCGGCGGCTATCGTCAGGTTAAAATTCATACGGGCGCAAATGTCGCTTCTGAAATTAATGATTTCCTGAAAGATAACGGCAAAACCTTTAATGAATTTGTGCTGACCGGTTCTTGGCTGCGCGACACCACCGACGATGCCTATATGCCGACCACCGGTTCGCAGAATTCCCTTTCTTTGGAATTGGTCGTGCCGGGCAGCGATGCTACTTATTACCGCAGCGATTTTAAACACCGCAGCTTCTTCTCGGGACAAAGCGAAGATTCATTAGTCTTTTCTCTGCACGGCAATGTCAGCTACGGCAACAGCTATGGCGATCTTAAAGGCGGTCTGCCTTTCTATCGTCATTACTATGCCGGCGGCATTAACAGTGTGCGCGGCTATCAATACGGCTCTGTCGGCCCGCGTTATAAAAATAATGATTATGCCGGTGGCGATTTCCGCGTGACAGGCGGCGCGGAATTGATGTTACCGGTCTCTTTCAGCGGTCGCGAGCGTAATCTGCGCGTGGGGGCATTTGCCGATGCCGGCGGCGTTTGGAATAAAGTCAGCGATTTCGATACCGCCGATATGCGCTATTCAACCGGTTTGTTCTTGCAGTGGATATCGCCGATCGGGCCTTTGAATTTGAGCTATGCCGTGCCGCTGAATAAAAAGACCGGCGATGATACCGAAGCCTTCCAGTTTACGATCGGCACCACTTTCTAATGCGCCTGCGCTTTGCTCTTCTTTGCGTCGCGATAGGCGCCGCTTTGCCAAGCATCGGACAAGAAGCGGCGGCGGATTTTTTCGATCTTAGTCCGGCGGAATTGGCGGCAAGCGCCACACAAATCGCCGCACAATTGCCCAGTGCCGATGCGGCGTCTGTGCCTGAGATAAGCGATGCGCAGATACGGATCGGCTTTGTGAATTTCCGCCGCATTATGGCGACGATTCCGCAATTGGGTAGCATTCGCGAGATTTTGCAAAGAGAATTCCGCAGCCAGTTGCAAAGTTTGAACAATTTGCAGTCCGAACTGGCGAAGCTGGAGCAGCAATTAAATCAGCAAAGCGCCGGCAATCTGGATACGGAAGCCCTGACCCAGCAATTGATTGTCAAGCGGCGCGAATTGGCGCGCCAGCAGGCGGCGTTTCAAGATGATTACAATGTGCGGCGCAATGAGGAATTGGCGAAATTGCAAAGTATGGTTTTGGAAGAAATCGTCGGTTTGGCAAAGGCGGAAGGTTTTGATGTGATTTTAAACGACAACGGCGTGTTATATGTCAGTGAAAGGGCGGATTTGACCCAGCAAGTGATTGAGCGGCTGTTAAAGCGTACGCGCCAACATGGCGATGAAGATTAAGGAAACAATATGCAGGAAATTCGAGCGCAAGAAATTGCCGCCTGGCTAGGCGGCGAATTGATTGGCGCGGATGTTGCCGTCAATCAAGTCGGCACTTTGTTAGCGGGACAGAAAAATGCGGTGGGTTTTCTTGCCGAGGAAAAATACCGCAGCCAGTTAAGCACGACGCAATTGGGTTTGGTATTGCTTGCCCAGCCTGAAGCCGATCTTGCCGCTTCGCAAATTGTGGTTGCCGATGTGCGCCGCGCTTGGCGTATTTTAACCGAGCGTTTTCAGGCGGAAATCGATGCTGCACGAGCGCAAGGTATTCATCCGCAGGCGATAGTGGCGGCGAATGTGCAAATGGGCTCGAATGTGAGTGTCGGTGCCGGCGCCGTCATTGAAAGCGGGGCGATATTGGCAAAAGGCGTGCGCATCGAAGCGTTAGCTTATGTCGGCAGGGGCGTGGAAATCGGCGCCGATACGCATATCGGCGCCGGTGTGAAAATCTTAAGCGGTACGCGTATCGGCGAGCGTTGCCGCATTCTTGCCAATGCGGTTATCGGCGAACGCGGCTTCGGCAATCATTTTGAAGACGGGCGCTGGCTGGAAATCCCGCAATTGGGCGGCGTCTTAATCGGCAATGATGTGGAAATCGGCGCGGCGACTATGATTGACCGCGGCGCGGTCGGCGATACGATTATCGGCAATGGCGTCAAACTGGATAATTTGATTCAAGTCGCGCATAACGTGGAAATCGGCGACCATAGCGCGTTTGCCGGCTGCTGCGTGATTGCCGGCTCGGTGAAATTCGGCAAATATTGCGTGGTCGGCGGGGCGAGCGTCTTTGCAGGACACATCACGATTTGCGACGGTGCGCAATTTACCGGACATTCTTCCGTGAGCAAATCCATCACCGAAGCCGGCATGTATTGCTCGGCAATGACCGTGATGCCGATTAAACAATGGAAACGCTTTTTAGCAAAACTCAGAATTTTTGGGAAAGAAAAATGACAGAACAAGTACATACCCTGATGGATATTGAAGAAATCCGCCGCTATTTGCCGCATCGCTATCCTTTTTTATTGATTGACCGCATCACCGAAGTGGTGCCGCAAAGCCATATTTGCGCGATTAAAAACGTGAGCGCCAACGAGCCCTTTTTCCAAGGGCATTTTCCCGGTAAGGCGGTCATGCCGGGTGTCTTGGTTATTGAAGCGATGGCGCAGGCGGCAGGTATTTTGGGTGTGAAAAGCGCCAAAGCGGAAATGGGGCTGCCCGACGAACCTGAAGAAGACGGCATTTATTTCTTTGTCGGCATTGATAAGGCGCGTTTTCGCAAACCGGTAGTGCCGGGCGATCAATTATTGCTCGAGATTAAACTGCTGAAATCGCGCCGTGGCATTTGGTCTTTTGAAGCACAGGCGAGCGTAGCGGGGCAGGTGGTATGCAGTGCGGAAATTATGTGTACTTCCGCAGGTAAGGGTAAAGCCTAATATTGGAGAGAAAAGCCATGATTCATCCGACGGCGATTATCGATCCCAGCGCGGAATTAGACAGCAGCGTCAGCGTGGGTGCTTACAGCGTCATCGGCGCAAAAGTACAGATTGATGCCGCTACGACGATTGCACCGCATGTGCTCATCGAAGGTCCGACGCGCATCGGCAAAAACAACCGCATTTGGCAGTTCGCTTCCCTAGGTGCCGAGCCGCAGGATAAAAAATACGGCGGCGAAGATACATGGTTGGAAATCGGCGACGGCAATACGATTCGCGAATTCGTAACCTTTAACCGCGGCACGGTGCAAGACGGCGGTGCGACCAAAGTCGGCGATGACAACTGGATTATGGCGTATTGTCATTTGGCACATGATTGCGTGGTCGGCAACCATACCGTATTTGCCAACAATGCCTCTTTAGCAGGGCATGTGCATATCGAGGATTATGTGATTTTGGGCGGCTATGCTTTGGTTTATCAATTCGTGCATATCGGCGCTTACAGCATGGTGGCGTTTTCCAGCGGTGTGAAGCAAAACGTGCCGCCGTTTTCCACGGTGGCGGGTATGCCGGCTAAGGCAAGCGGCATCAATAACGAAGGTTTGCGCCGCCACGGCTTCCCTGCGCAGGAAACGGAGGCGATTAAAAAAGCCTTCCATCATCTCTATCAAGAAAATCTGCTTTTAAGCGAGGCGCGAGAAAAAATCAATGCTCTTGCCGCCGATTCACAGGCGGCGCGGCGGATTGCCGATTTTATCCAAGCCACCGGCAAACGCGGTTTGATTCGCTAAATGGATAAGCGCGCACCGCATATCGCCATTGTTGCCGGCGAAGTATCCGGAGACCGCTTGGGCGCGCCTTTGATGGCGGCTTTGCAAAAACGCTATCCCCAAGCGCGATTCAGCGGCGTGGGTGGGCGGCATATGCAGGCGCAAGGCTTATTATCCCTTGTGCCGATGGATACGCTGGCAGTGATGGGCTTGGCGGAAGTCCTGCGGCATTTGCCGGCAATTTTCCGTCTAAAAAAAACGATTTTGCAGTATTGGCAGGACAATCCGCCCGATTTGTATATCGGCATCGATGCGCCGGATTTTAATCTGCGTATCGAAACGGCATTGCGCAAACGGGGTATTGCCACCGTGCATTATGTCAGCCCTTCTTTATGGGCATGGAAGGAAAAGCGGATTTATAAAATCCGTCAGGCGGTGGATTTGATGCTGTGTCTGTTTCCCTTTGAAATCGATGTCTATGCCAAACACGGTGTGGAAGCGGTATGCGTGGGACATCCGATGGCAGACCGCCTCAGCCCGATGGATATCCGCTTGGCACGTCAGCAATTATCTTTGCCCAAGCAGGTGCCTTTGCTGGGGCTGTTCCCCGGCTCGCGGCGCGGTGAAATCGAGCGGCTGTTGCCGGTGTTTCTGCGTGCCATGATGCTGATGCAGGTACGGGAGCCGACTTTGCGTGCCGTGATTTCTGTTGCCGATGCCGCGCATCGCGGCAGAATCGCCGAAATCATCCGCCAAACTTGTCCGCCGCGCCAAGAAATTATGCTCAGCGATGCCGAAAGCGATGTCTTGATGTCGGCCTGCGATGTGCTGATGGTCGCCAGCGGCACGATTACTTTGGAAGCCGCTTTGCTGAATCGCCCGATGGCGGTGGCATACCGCGTGCATCCGCTGACGGCGAAAATCGCCAGACGCTTATTGAAAATCGACCGCTTCAGTCTGCCTAATTTGCTGTTACAACGCGATGTGGTCAATGAATGGATTCAAGAAGACTGCACGCCCGAGCATTTGGCGGACGATGCCGGTGCGCTCTTACACGACCATGCGCGGCGCGGCGCGCAATTGCTGGCTTTTGCGGAAATTCGCGCCGCCTTAGCCACGCAGGTCTCCGGACGTGCCGCCGATGCGGTGGCGAATTTACTTGAGCGCAAGGCATGATTGCCGGTGTGGACGAAGCGGGGCGCGGCGCATGGGCGGGCAATGTCGTGGCGGCGGCAGTCATCTTGCCGCCCGATTATGATTTGCCCTATTTGAACGACAGCAAAAAATTAAGCCCTAAGCGGCGCGAGCAATTATTTCACGCCATTGCCGAGCAAGCCTTGGCTTGGCGCTATGCGCAGGTCTCTGCGGCAATGATCGACCAAATCAATATCCATCAAGCGGCCTTGCTTGCCATGCGTTTGGCGATTGATGCCCTTTCGCTGCCGCCGCAGCGGATTTTGATTGACGGCAAATTCCTGCCGCCCGATTTGCTCTATCCGGCGCAGGCGATCATCGACGGCGATGCCTTAGAACCGGCGATTGCCGCCGCCAGTATCATGGCAAAAGTTATCCGCGACCGACAATTGATTGAATTAGACAAGCAGTATCCGCAATACGGTTTTGCCGCGCACAAAGGTTACGGCACGGCGCAACACAGCCGTGCTTTGCGCGAATACGGCATTATTGCCGAACATCGCCGCAGCTATGCGCCGATTAAAGCATTATTGAGAGAAGTCCCATGATTGCCCTACATAATCACAGTGAATATTCTTTAAGCGACAGTATTTTGCGCATTGAGGATTTAGTCGCCTACGCCAAAGCCGACGGGCAGGCCGCCCTTGCCTTGACCGACCGCAATAATGCCTACGGCTTGGTCAAATTCTACAAAGCGGCGCGCGGTGCCGGCATCAAGCCGATTTTGGGCTGTGATTTAAGCGTGCGCAATGCCCAAGGCGAGATTCATCAAATCCTGCTGTATGCACAAAACGAGCGCGGCTTCCGCCAGCTGAACGAATTGATTAGCTTTGCCTATGCGCAAGACCAGCATAACGGCGAAGTGGCGGTCAATATCGAACGTTTTACCCCCGCCCAGTGTAGCGATTTGCTGGCTTTAAACGGCGGTATGGCAGGCGATATGGCGGCGGCATTGTCTGCCAATGACAAAAACCTGATGCAGGCAAGGGCGGCGCATTGGCAGAGTATTTTTGCCGACCGCTTTTATCTGCAAATCAGCCGCAGCGGCGAAAGCGGCGAGCGCGAATACTGTACCGCCTGTGCCGAAATCGGGCAGGTATTGCAGATGGCAGCGGTGGCGACTAATTTGGCCTGTTTCGCCGCGCCCGAGCAATTTGACGTGCATGAAGCACGGGTCTGCATTGCCACCGGTCGCATTATTGCCGACAGCACCAGACCGCATGCCTTTACCGAGCAGCATTATTTGCGCACTCAGGCGGAGATGGCGGCGCTGTTTGCCGATGCGCCGCAATTATTGCTCAATAGCGACATCATTGCGCAGCGCTGCAATGTGCAGCTGACCTTGGGCAAGAATTTCCTGCCGAATTTTCCCCTGCCTGAGGGTATGGCGATTGAAGAATATTTGGTGCGCGAATCCGAGCGCGGTTTGGAAGAACGTCTGGAGCAGTTGTTTCCGGATGCGGAAAATCGTGCCGCTCATGCCGCCACTTATCGCGAGCGTCTGCATATCGAATTGAACGTTATCAATCAGATGGGCTTTCCGGGCTATTTTTTGATTGTGGCGGATTTTATTCAATGGGCAAAAGATAATGACGTGCCGGTCGGGCCGGGACGCGGCTCGGGGGCGGGTTCTTTAGTCGCCTATGCGCTGAAAATCACGGATTTGGATCCCTTGGCTTATGATTTGCTCTTCGAGCGTTTTTTAAATCCCGAACGGGTCTCGATGCCGGATTTCGACGTCGATTTCTGCATGGAAAAACGCGACCGCGTGATTCGCTATGTGGCGGATAAATACGGACATGAAAAGGTATCGCAAATCGCCACGCACGGTACGATGGCGGCGAAAGCGGTGGTGCGCGATGTGGGGCGCGTGCAGGGCAAATCCTACAGTTTCTGCGACGGCGTATCGAAGAAAATTCCCAAAACGCTGGGCGTTACCTTGCCCGATGCCTTGGGACGGACGGAAAAATCCAAGAAACAGCCGGAATTTTTCTCGCCGGATTTGGCGCAGGATTACGAGCAGAACGAAGAAACCCGCGAATTGATCGATACGGCTTTGCAATTGGAAGGTTTGGCGCGCAATGTCGGCAAACATGCCGGCGGCGTGGTGATTGCGCCGACCAAATTGACCGATTTTTCGGCGCTCTATACGGAAAGCGTGGGTGCGCCTTTGATAACGCAATTCGATAAAGACGATATCGAAGCGGTCGGCTTGGTCAAATTCGACTTTTTGGGGCTGCGCACGCTTACGGTGATTGATTGGGCATTGGATTTCGTCAATCAGCGTCATGCGCGGGAAGGCAAAGCCGCGCTGAAAATCGAAGCATTGCCCTTAGATGATCCCGCGACTTTCAAACTGCTCAAATCGACTCGTACCAGCGCAGTGTTCCAGCTGGAATCTTCGGGCATGAAAAATCTGATTCGCAAACTGCAACCGGATAATTTTGAAGATATTATCGCCTTGGTCGCCTTATTTCGCCCCGGACCTTTGCAATCGGGTATGGTGGATGACTTTATCAACCGCAAACACGGTTTGGCGGAAGTGGAATATCCGCATCCGGCGCTGGAAGGAATTCTGGAAAACACCTACGGCGTGATGGTCTATCAAGAACAAGTCATGCAAGTGGCGCAAATTCTGGCGAATTACAGTTTGGGTGAGGCGGATTTGCTGCGCCGCGCCATGGGCAAAAAGAAAGCCGATGTGATGGCGGAGCAGAAGGCGATTTTCGTCGAAAGGGCGATTGCCGGCGGCGTACACAGCAATGTGGCGAATGATATCTTTGATTTGATGGCGAAATTTGCGGAATACGGCTTTAATAAATCGCATTCCGCCGCCTATGCCTTATTGTCTTATCAAACCGCATGGCTGAAAGCGCATTATCCTGCGGAGCTGATGGCGGCGGTTCTGTCCTCGGATATGGATAAAATCGACAAGGTCGTGCCGATGGTCTCGGAAACCTTGGATATGGGGCTGGAAGTGATGCCGCCCTGTATCAACCGTTCGCAGTACCGCTTCAGCGTGGACGAAGCGGGGCGAATTTTATTCGGACTGGGCGCCGTCAAAGGCGTGGGCGAGAATGCGGTCGGCGATTTGATTGCCGAGCGCGAAGCTAATGGTCCTTATCAATCGCTTTTGGATTTATGCCGACGCATTGATTTGAAAATGATTAATAAAAATACCTTGGAATCCCTGATTAGTGCAGGTGCTTTTGATGTTATCGAGCCGAATCGCGGCGCTTTGACTGCGGCTTTGCCGCAGGCGATGAAGCTGGCAAACCAGCATCATAAGACCGAGCAGTCGGCGCAGCAGGATTTCTTCGGCGTTTTGGGCGGCGGCGATGAGGGAATCGGCGATGAGTTGCTGAGTCTTGATGCGAACGCCACTTGGACGGATAAGGAAAAGCTCGAGGCGGAAAAACAGTCGCTGGGCATGTATTTGACCGATCATCCGATTAACAGCGTGCGTCCGCGTTTGCAGGCGATGTGCGATCAGTCGCTGGCGGAAATCGTCGCCCATTTGCAGGAACTCGCACCGCCTGCCGATCTCAAGCAGCGGCGCGGTTCGGCACAATTATTGAGATTGGGCGGTATGGTCACGGAATTGCGCTCGATTCCCAGTAAAAAAGGCGGCATGCTGGCGTTTTTTACCCTTGATGATCGCAGCGCGCGCTATGAGTTTATGCTCTCCGGCAAAAATTATGAGCAGTTTATCGGCTTATTGGCCTTGGATAAGGTGCTGATGCTGGAAGTGGCGCTGGAGTATTTTTCATGGAAAAATGAATGGGGGCTGAGCGTGCAGGCGGTCTCGGATTTTGAGCATGAGCAATTCAGATGCCTGCGCAATCTCACGATTCGCAGCCCTTTGGCGGAAATAAATGTTGCGGAACTGACATGGCTGAAAGCACAGCGCATGCAGGCGGCAGTCGAAACGGAGCAGGGCGTCTGTCAGGGAGCGAAAGTGCATTTGCTCTTGCAGGGCGAGAATTATGAAGGATGGGCGGCTTTGGGTGGTCGCTATTGGATTGAGGCGCAGACGCTGCAGCGGCTGGAGCAGCAATTCGGTGCTAAAAATTTGATTTATCAATATTAAGGGAGAGAACAATGCAAAAAACGATTTATTTTGCCGGCGGTTGCTTTTGGGGCGTAGATGCCTATTTCGCCAGAATTGAGGGCGTAGTGCAGACGCAGAGTGGCTATGCCAACGGCAATACGGTCAATCCCTCTTATGAGCAGGTGCGCTCAGGGGCGACGGAGGCGGCGGAAACGGTCAAGATTGATTACGACGACAGCCGCATCAGTCTCGGCGAATTGCTGCAATACCTTTTCCGCATTATCGAGCCGACCAGTCTGAATAAGCAGGGCGCGGATGTCGGCACGATGTACCGCGTCGGCGTCTATTATGAAGATGCGGCGGATCAGGCGGTGATTGCGCGGGCTTTGGCACGTTTGCAAAGCGATTATGCCGAGCCGCTGGTGGTGGAAAATCTACCCTTGGGCAATTTCTATCGCGCGGAAGAATATCATCAAGATTATTTGGATAAAAATCCGAACGGCTACTGTCATGTCAATTTAGGCATTGCCGCTACGCCTTTGTCCCATGCCGAGCAAGTGCGTGCGCAGGAAGCGCAAATTGCGGTTGACGGCGCGGCTTATCATAAGCCGGAAGCGGAAGGTTTAAAGGCGCAATTGAGCGATTTGCAATGGCAGGTCACGCAGGAAGAAGCCACCGAACGTCCTTTCTCGCATGAATACGATCAATTGACACAAGAGGGTATTTATGTGGATATCGTCAGCGGCGAACCCTTGTTCAGCTCGGCGGATAAATATGATGCCGGCTGCGGCTGGCCGAGTTTTACCCGTCCGATTACAGAGGCGGTGATTACCGAGCATGAGGATTTGTCGCTGTCGCGCGTGCGTACGGAAGTGCGCAGTCGTGCGGCGGATTCGCATTTGGGACATGTGTTTGAAGACGGTCCGCAGGCAATGGGCGGTTTGCGCTATTGCATCAATGGCGCGAGTTTGAAATTCATTCCTTATGATGAGATGGATGCCGCAGGTTATGGCGCGTTCAAAGCAGCGGTGCGTCGTCATGGCAGTTAATTCTATTCGGCAAGGTTTTCAGTTGGGGCGTTTTTGGGTAGGCAGCTTTTGGCTGCTTGCCTTTGTTTTGGCTTTTGTTGTGCGCAGCAGTTACGGCTATGGCGCAGGCGCTATCGCTTTGGCCGGCATTTTGAGTCTGTTTACATGGCGGCAGATGCCGCCTTTATCGCAGGCAACACGGCAATGGTCGCTGCTGCTCTTAGTCTATGTCGGCTTGATGCTGCTGTTTTTATATGCAGGCGATGAGCCGATCGGCGCTTATGAGCGCTTGGGGCGTTATCTGTTGGCTGTGCCGCTTGTGATTGCCATTTGGCGTTGGCGCCCCTCGATGCACTGCTATGCGATTAGTCTGGTCTTGGGCATTGCGGCGGCATTTACGGTGGTCTTTATCGCGCGCGTGATTCAAGGCAAGGGCATCGGCAGTGGCTATGGCTACCAGAATCAAATCCAATATTCAGATATGGTGATGATTATGGGAACGGCGGCCTTATTTGCAAGCTTTGCTTATCGGCGTTTCGGGTTGAGTTGGTGGCTATTGCATGCAGCGGCTTTATTGGCATTGGCGGGAGCATTCTTGACCGGCGGACGCGGCGGCTGGCTGGTGCTCTTACCGACAATGGCGCTGTATATTGCGGCGCAGGAAGGCGGCAAACGGCTTAAAACCGCTATTGTTATGCTGCTGGGTGTATCCGCATTTATTGCGCTCTTATGCAGCATTCCGCAGCTGCATATTTCAGGACGTGTCATGCAAATTTGGTATGACATACAGCAATTTCAATCCGGCAATGCCCATTCCTCGCAAGGCGCGCGTTTGGCGATGTGGCAATGCAGCTGGCATCTCTTTGCCGAGCAGCCTTGGCTGGGTTTGGGGGGTGAATTAAAGCAGATGATGATAGAGGCAGCCGATCAAGGATTCTGTGCGACAGCCGTCAAAGGTTTTAACCATGTGCATAATGATTTTATCGATATCTTTGTGCGCTATGGGCTTTTGGGCGGTACTGCCACTTTGCTGATGTATGCCTATCCTGCCTATCTTTATCTGCGCGCTTTGCGTTTTCCTTTGACGGCGGAACAGAGAACGATGGCATGGTCGGGTATAGCAGTCTGTGCGGCGTTTTATACCTGCTCGATGAGTAATGCCATTTTGGCGCACAATATCACCAGCGTCTTTTTCCTGCTCTTTAATGCTTATTTGATTACAGGTTTGGGTAAACGACCGATACCAATCGGTACGCATGTCTGAAGCCTTAAGCATTTTATATCGGGACGATTATCTCATTGCGGTGCATAAGCCGGCAGGCTTGTTTGTGCACCGCAGCAATTTGGATCGCCGCGCGCAAGATTTTCTGTTGCAGCAATTGCGCGATCAAATCGGACAGTATCTGTATCCGGTGCACCGCCTTGATCGTCCGACCTCGGGCATCGTGCTGTTTGCCCTGCAATCTGCCACCGCCGCAGCGCTTAAGGCGCAATTTGACAGCGGAGGGGTAGAGAAACGCTATCATGCGGTGCTGCGCGGCTATCTGCAAGCACAGACAATCGACTATCCTTTAAAGCCGATTTACGATGCGATTGCCGACAAGCATCGTAAAGCCTTAACAGAAGCTAAAGCCGCATGCAGCCGATTCACGCCGCTGGCACAGGTGGAATTGCCTTTTGCCAGTAGCGCGCGCTATCCCACTTCGCACTACAGCCTTGCCTGCTTAGTACCGCAAAGCGGACGCAAACATCAATTGCGCCGCCATGCAAAACATATTTCCCACCCGATTATCGGCGACACCGCCTACGGCGATTTGCGCCAAAACAAAGCCTTCGCCGAACATCTCGACATTCACGGCCTATTGCTGCACAGCTATGCGCTGCGGCTGCGGCATCCGCAAACAGCTACAGCCTTAGAAATCGTCGATTCGGTCGTTACGCCGCGGTGGCAGCGTATTTATCAGCTGTTTAAGACTGACGGCGCGACTTTGCTTTCACTTTAACCGCCACCGCACCGCTTTTGCCATCGCTGTCACGCACCGAAACTGCCGCCGCTACCGCCTGATGCGTGCGCAGCAGCTCGAAAATGGCGTTTTTCAAAGGCGCCTTGTCATAAGGCGAGCTATTGCGCCCTTTGCCATGCACAATCAGCCAATATTCGGGCTGACGATTGCGCCGTTCATCGAGGGCATCGGTCAATAATTGTCTGGCATCCTCCACAAAATAGCCGTGGAAATCCCATTCCCGCACGATGCGCAGATGCAAACTCTGCATGGCACGCAACTCGGCGGGCGGCAATTGGGCGAAATTCTCCGCTAAAAATTCGGCGCTTTGCGGCTGGGTTAAGCGGCTATTTTGACTGGCAATGCGGCGTTCTTGGCGTATTTTAGGACGCTGACCGAACGCCGGCGACAGCGCCGCTGTTTTAATCGCATCCACCTTGCCGATTAAATCGGCGAAACTTTCGCCGGATTTTCTCTCTGCTTCAGACATATTTATAAGCAATCTCGTGTATCATGGCGGCATGATAAATGCCATGCGCTTTGGAATAAAGGAGTGAAGATGAAAATAGCCATTCATGGAGTTAATGGGAAAATGGGGCAGGAAATTGCGCGCGCGGCTTTGCTGGATAGCGACTGCGAGCTCAGCGCCGTTTCAGTGCGCGACTCGCACAGCTGGGCAAACCGCGCCTTAAACAGCATCTGCGACATCGACAGCCCTTTAAAAACCACCTCTAATCTGGAAATCTTGTGTCAGCAATCCGATGTGATTATTGACTTTACCCGTCCCGACGCCACCCTCAGCCTCCTGCCGATTTGCCAACGCTACGACCGCCCCATGATGATCGGCACCACAGGTTTTAATGCCGAAACCGCCGCTTGGATCGAACGTGCCGCCCGACACATTCCGATCGTCTTTGCCGCCAATACCAGCTTGGGCGTGAATGTGCTGATGGAAGTGGCAAAACGCGTGGCAAGCGTATTGCCCGCCGAAGATTGGGATGTAGAAATCTTTGAAAGTCACCACCGTCGCAAAGTCGATGCCCCTTCGGGCACGGCATTGAAGCTGGGCGAGCAAATCGCGCTGGGACGCGAGGTGAATTTGGCGGAACATATGGTTTATCCCTATGAAAATGCGCGTAAAACAGGCGATATCGGCTTTTCGGTCATGCGCGGCGGAGAAATCAGCGGCGAACACACCGTCTATTTTATTAACGACCACGAACGCTTGGAATTTACCCATCGCGCCCACGACCGCAGCATTTTCGCGCGTGGTGCTCTAATTGCCGCCAAATGGCTGCAAGGCAAGCCGGCAGGCTTATACAGCATGGCGGACGTCTTGGGTTTTCGTCAAGTCTAAGGCAGAATTTGCTATCATAGCGGCGTTTTTTTTGGAATGATTTAGGAGTTGAGTATGAAAAAATTAGGGTTATATCTTTCCGTCTTAGTCTTGGCGGTACTGTTTTTTGTCTTCGGCTTGTTTAATAAAGCGCAAGTGCAGTTCGACTACATCTTAGGCAGCACGCAATTGCCGCTGGTCTTTGTCATGCTCATCTGCTTTGTCTGCGGCGCCTTGTTAACGCAAATCGTCTTCGGATTGAAATTCTTATACTGGAAAAACCGCGCCGTTGCTTTGGAGAAAATGCTGGCGCAGGAATACAAAGCACAGGATAAAGTCCAAGTGCGCGCGGAATTCGAGCAAAGCCATCAAGCCTGATTAGCATGAGCGAGTGGCTGCTGATTCTCCTGCTGCCCTTGGCGGCATGGTCGGGCTGGTGGATCGCCATGCGTAAAGAGGCGCGCGACATGCGGCAATCGAAATCGCGTTCCGCCTATTTTGAAGGCTTGAGCTTCCTGCTCAACGACCAAACCGACCGCGCCGTCGACGTCTTTCTGCAAATGGCGAATATCGATCGTCAGACCTTTGACAATCAGCTGACTTTGGGTGCCTTGTTCCGCAAGCGCGGCGAATTGGACCGCGCTTTGCATCTGCACCGCCAATTGGCCGATCTGCCTTTTTTAGACAATACCCAAGCCTGTGCGGTCGATTTTGAATTGGCGGAAGACTATGCCCATGCCGGCATGTTTCGCCAAGCGCAAGCCTTATTGGAAAAAAGACAGGGCGAGAATTTCCGCACCCGCGACATCTATGCCGCCCTATGGCGGATTTACGAACGCACCGCACAATGGCAAAAAGCGATAGAGATTAGCGAATTATGGCAGGCGGCAGGCTATGGCAGTCGGGCGCGGCAAATCGCCCATTATTATTGCGAGCTGGCGGAAATCGCCCAAAGCGAAGGCGATACCTCGCGCATGCACACCTTATTAGACGCGGCGCTCGTGGCAGATAACCGCTGCGGACGTGCCTACCATATGCAGGCGCAATTAGCCATGCAGCGCGGCGAGCCGGTTTCCGCCATTCATCACTACCATTCCATTGGCGAACAAGCGGCGAATTTTTTACCGGAAATCCTGCCCTTACTCGCCGAAGCCTATGCCGAAATCGGGCGCAGCGAAGAATATCTGCAATGGTTATTGGAAAAAGAAGCGCAGATGCGGCAGGCGCGATTGAGCCTTGCTACCGCCGAAACCCTCAGCCGTCTGGGTAAAGCGGAAGCGGCGCATCAATTATTACAAAGCCGCTTGCAGGAACAGCAAAACCCGCTGCTATTGGCGGCTTATTTGCAGAGTCATCCCGAGCCGAGTTTGCAGGGGCTAAATACGCTTATCGGCAAAGGTATCAGCCCGCAGCACGTTTATCAATGCAATGAATGCGGTTTCCGCCAACAGCGCCTGATTTGGCATTGCCCCGCCTGTCATGCTTGGAGCAGTTTCCAGCCTTTGATTGAAGTAAAAGTAGAGCAAAGATGAGTGATCCTAAGATTTTATTGGCCTTTGATTTTGACGATGTGCAGACTGCTTACGCCTTGGCGGAGCAGCTCAATCCCCGTCTGTGTCGGATTAAAATCGGCAAAGCCCTATTTACCCGCGCCGGCGTGACGGTAGTCGAACGTTTGCAAGCCGGCGGTTTCGAGATTTTTTTGGATTTGAAATATCACGATATTCCCAATACGGTGGCGGATGCGGTACGCGCCGCCGCTGATTTGGGTGTCTGGATGGTCAATGTGCATGCCGGCGGCGGACGCAAAATGCTGACAGCCGCCGCAGAAGCGCTTGCGCAGCGCCGCCAAGCGCCGCTATTGATTGCGGTAACGGTATTGACCAGTATGGCGGAGACGGAATTGGACGATATCGGCGTCACGCGCGGATTAGCTGAACAAGTCGCGGCGCTGACCGCCTTAAGCTATGACTGCGGCTTGCAGGGTGTAGTCTGTTCGGCGCATGAAGCGGCGGCGGTAAAAGCCGCTACCGCCCGCGATTTCCTGACCGTTACCCCTGGCATTCGCCCGCTTGGCAGCGCTTCGGACGATCAAAGCCGCATCATGACGCCCGAGCGCGCCTTGGCAAGCGGCAGCGATTACCTTGTGATCGGACGCCCGATTACCGCGGCAGCCGATCCCTTGGCGGCATTAGAAAGCATTGCCGCCGACATTGCCCACTTTAACAAGGAAAAATCATGAACAATCAACATACAGGACGGCGACGCGGCATTTATATTCTGCCGAATTTATTCACTACGGCGGCGCTTTTCTGCGGATTTTATGCCATTTTGGCAGCTACGGACGGACGCTATGTCTTTGCCAGCGTGCTGATTTTCTTTGCGATGATTTTAGACGGCTGCGACGGACGCGTGGCGCGTTTGACCAACACCGCCAGCGAATTCGGCGTGCAATACGATTCCTTGGCGGATTTGGTTTCTTTCGGCGTTGCACCGGCAATGCTGCTTTATCATTGGACACTGCATTTGAGTGCGACTGCGCCTCTGGTGCCTTCCCGCTTAGGCTGGATGGCGGCATTTATTTACACCGCCTGCGCCGCATTGCGCTTGGCGCGTTTTAATGCGCAAGTCAATGTGGTGGATAAAGCCTTTTTCATCGGTTTACCCAGTCCTTCTGCCGCCGGCGTGATTGCCGGTTTTGTCTGGTTTGCCCAGCGCTACGGCTTTCAGCCGAAGAATCTGCTGCTCTTTAGCGCGGCATTATTGATACTGACCGGCTTGGCAATGGTGAGTAATTTCAAATATTTCAGCGGCAAAAGTCTGAAAATCGAAGGAAAACTGCCGTTTCGCTATGCTGCCTTGCCGGCGATTATTTTGGCGGGCATCTTTTTGGAACCGGCCTTGGCATTGCCGCTGATTTTCTTTACTTATGCCTTACATGGCCCTTTGTGGTCAATCTGGCGTTGGCAACGTAAGCGCTCAATGTGAACTCATTTTTAAATCCCACGGCAGCACAGCAAAAAGCTTGGCAATTATTAGGCTTGAAGCGCTACTTGCGGCGCAGCGATGTGCGTGCGCTTCACCGCCAACATCTCTCGACGCAAATTGCCAGTGGGCCGGTGCAGGAAAATCCGCAAAATCCGCAAAATCCGCAAAATGCTTTGGTGCAAGCCAAAGAGATATTGCCGCAGATATTTGCCCCTGAAACATCGACAACGCCAATGGCCGCACCGCCGTCTGCGGTTCGGGAAACAAGATCGGCACAGCGGCAAAAACTGGGCGATATCGATATTTTTGCTTTGGCGCAGTGTAGTCTTGTGCTGAAAGAAGAATTGGCTTTCGTGCTGCCGCCTTTATGGTTTGACGGCGCTTGGCGCTTATTTGCGCATGCGCAAGAGGCGGTATTGCTGCACAATGCCTTGGCGCGTTGCGATTATCCGCAGGCGGCGGCAATTTTTGCCACCCTGCAAGACTGGCAGAGCGATGCTGCGCCGCAAGGCGATACGCTGCCCGAGATCGCCTGCTCGAATTATGTGCTGCTAGGCGATGAGCATTTGGCGCAGCAAGCGCAAACCTTATTGAAGACTACAGGGCGCAGAATCACGCATCCTGCTTTGGCATTGCATGCTGCGCCGTCTAAGCGTCGGCTATGGTTGGATTTATTACAGTTACGGGGAATACTTTCATGAAGGCGATTATCAGCCGATGGCTGTTACTAGGATTATTGAGCGGTGCTGCTTTCGCTCAACAGGGAGAGTCCGCATGGATTAGCGATGAGTTGCAAACCTCTGTCAGCGATGCGCCGCAAAGCAGCGGCAAATATTTAGGTTCGCTGAAAGCGGGCGTGCCGGTACAGATATTGCGTAACAGCGAAGACGGACGCTATGTATTGGTGCAGGCAGGTGAATTGCAGGGTTGGGTCTGGGCGAAAAATATCATGCACAGTCCCAGTGTGCATAGCCAATTTGCCGAGCAAAGCCGTCAGCTTAATCTCGCCCAAGCGCAGCATGCGCAATTAAAGCAAGTCCATGATGCCGAATTGCTCAGCGTGCAAGAATTGCAGCAGGCTTTGGCGCAAAGCCGCCAACAGGCGGAAACGGCAAGGGCGGATTTGCTTGCTTTGCAAAGAGTATCGGCAAATGCGGTGGAAATAGACCGCCGCAACCGTGAATTGCAGGCGCGCGTCGTCAACCTAGAACAGGAAAATCTGCAATTGCAGCATCAAAACAGCCGCTTGCAAGATACGGGGCTGCGCCGACAAATGCTTTTAGGCGGCGGTTTAGTTTTATCGGGAGCATTTTTATCCGTGATTTTTTCTCTATTGGGGCGCACAAAAAGACGCCGCCAATTGCATGATTTATAGTATGATGCCGCGCTTTATGGCTTAGAACGATTATGGCTTTACAACATCCGCAGATTGATCCCGTGATTTTCGCCCTCGGTCCGATCAAGCCGACTTGGTACGGCTTGATGTATGTCTTGGGCTTTAGTTTGGGTTATTTACTGGGCGTCTATTATGCAAAACGCCGTCCCGCCTTAGGCTGGGATAAAGACCAACTCGGCGATTTGCTCTTTTGGCTGATGCTCGGCACCATTTTAGGCGGCCGCCTAGGTTATGTCTTATTTTATGTGCTGGTTCCTTACGGCATTGATATTTTGATAAAAGATCCGATGTTGCCGCTGAGAATTTGGGACGGCGGCATGTCTTTTCACGGCGGATTATTAGGCGTTACCATCGCCTGCATCGGCTATGCCTATAAATACGAACGCAAAATTTTAGACATCGGCGATTTTATCGCGCCCTTGGTTACCATCGGTTTATTTTTTGGACGGATTGGTAATTTTATCAACGGCGAATTATGGGGACGTCCGACCGATGTGGCTTGGGGCATGGTCTTCCCAAGCGCGGGAGATCATCTTGTCCGCCATCCCTCGCAGCTCTATCAGGCGGCATGGGAGGGTTTATTGCTCTTTATCGTGCTCAATCTCTATGCGCGCAGGCCGCGTTATCGCGGGCAAACCACCGGTTTATTCTTGTTGCTTTATGCCGTCGGACGTTTTTTAAGCGAATTTGTGCGCGAAAAAGATGCGCAAATGAGTTTTTATTTCGGCATGACGATGGGGCAATTGCTCTGCCTGCCGATGGCATTAATCGGGCTTTATTTATGGCTGCGTCCGCAGTCTGCGCCGCCCAAACCTTATTCTCTTTCAGCGGATTGATTCATGCACATTTATCAAGAATTACTACGCCATATCCTCACGCAAGGTAGTGAAAAAACCGACCGTACCGGCACCGGCACGCGTTCGGTATTCGGCTATCAAATGCGCTTTGATTTGCAGGCAGGTTTTCCCTTGCTGACGACTAAAAAAGTACATTTCAAATCGATTGTTTATGAATTGCTGTGGTTTTTGCGCGGCGATACCAATATTGGCTATTTGAAAGAACACGGTGTGAGTATTTGGGACGAATGGGCGGATGAAAACGGCGATTTAGGTCCGATTTACGGCAAGCAATGGCGGGATTGGCAGGGCATCGATCAAATCGCCCAAGTCATAGAGACCTTAAAACACAATCCCGATTCCCGCCGCATGCTGGTCTCGGCATGGAATGTGCCCGAATTGGGCAAAATGGCATTGCAACCCTGCCATGCCCTGTTTCAGTTTTATGTCGCCGACGGCAAATTATCCTGTCAACTGTATCAACGCTCGGCGGATGTCTTTTTAGGCGTGCCTTTTAATATTGCCAGTTATGCTCTATTAACCATGATGATGGCGCAGCAATGCGATTTGGCATTGGGCGATTTTGTCTGGACGGGCGGCGACGTGCATTTATATAGCAACCACTTAGCCCAAGCGCAGGAGCAATTAAGCCGCAGTCCGCGGCCTTTGCCGCAGCTTGAATTAGATAAAGCGCAAAGCATTGACGCTTATCGTTTCGAGGATATTCGCTTAATCGGCTATGACCCGCTGCCGGCGATTAAAGCGGCAGTGGCAGTATAGAGGAAGGCAATGATTATTCTGCGTTTTTTCAGAAATGTATTTTATTTTTGCGTCGTAATGGGTGTTTTCGGCATTCTTATCGCTTGGACCTATGCGAAGAAATTGGAAGCACAATATGAATTGGATTCCAATAATTTGGGCGGCGCGCTATGGTCGATGCCGGCACGCGTCTATGCACGTCCCTTGGAATTATATGCCGGCGCGCCCTTGAGCAAGGCTCAGCTGCTGCGCGAATTGGAACTCTTGGAATATCGCAAAGTAGCGGAAGTCTTGGAGCCGGGGCAATATCAAGACAATGGCGACAGCGTGATTTACTACGCAGCGGAATTTGCGTTTTGGGATCAGGTGCGTCCTGCGCGGCGGATGCAGATTAGTTTTGCCGAAGGCAAAATCAGCCGAGTGGAAAGCTTGAGTACTTTTGAAGAAATCGGCTTGGAGCGCCTCAATCCGCTGCGCATTGCCAGCATTTATCCGCAGCATCGCGAAGACCGCCTTTTGGTGAAATTAGACGAAGTGCCGCCGGTATTGATTGATACCATTTTGGCTACCGAAGACCGCAATTTTTATCTGCACCCCGGCGTTGATCCGCGCGGCTTGCTGCGCTCGATTTATGTGACCTATGTGCGCAAAGGCGATCAGCAGGGCGGCTCGACCATTACCCAGCAATTCATTAAAAATCATTATTTGAGCAATGAGCGCAGTATTTCGCGCAAAGTCAAAGAAATGCTGATGGCTTTGGTCTTAGAGCGTTACAGCACCAAAGAAAACATTCTTGAAGGCTATATCAATGAAATCTATCTGGGACAAGACGGGCAAAGAGCGATTCACGGCTTCGGCTTAGCCAGTGAATATTATTTCAATAAACCCGTATCCGAATTGAATTTGCATGAAATTGCCACTTTGGTTGCCTTGGTGCGTGAGCCGGGCAATGCCGATCCGCGCAAACATCCCGAATATGCCCTGCAAAGACGCGGCTTGATTTTGAAAGTCATGGTGCAGCAAGGCTTAATCAGCCAAGAAGATGCGGATTTAGCCGATGGTTTGCCGCTGGATGTGGCGCCCGTCGAGCGGACGCGGGAGCGGATTCGTTATCCTGAATTCATGGATTTGGTCAGCAGCCAATTGCAGCAGAATTACAGCCGTGAAGACTTGACCAAACAGGGCTTGAATATCTTTACCACTCTGGATCCGCAAATTCAGGAAAAAGCTCAGGAAGCACTGTCCAGCCAATTGGCTAAATTGGAGCGTGGTAAAGGTCTGCGCAGTAATTTCTTACAAGGTGCCGGTGTGATTGTAGAAACCAACAGTGCGGACGTGGTAGCGATTATCGGTTCGCGGCAAGGCGGCGAGCAGGGCTTTAACCGCGCCTTATCCGCCAAGCGGCAAATCGGTTCCTTGGTTAAGCCGGCGGTCTATTTAGCCGCTTTGGAATATCCGACGCGTTACAGCTTATCGACGATGATTGACGGCAGCCAATTGAATTACCGCAACGGCGGTGCCAAATGGTCGCCGAAAAATTACAGTACGCGCAGTTTTCCCGATGCTATGCTGATTGACGCCTTGGTCAAATCTTATAATATTCCCACCGCCAGAATCGCCTTGGACATCGGCTTGACGGATGTGGTGGCTACTTTGAAGCGACTGGGTTCGCGCGACGGTATTAAACCCTATCCCTCACTGTCTTTAGGCGCGGTGCAGATGACGCCCCTAGAAGTGGCGCAAATTTATGAAACCTTTGCCTCAGGCGGCTATTATCAGCCGCTGCGCGCCATTCGCGATATTACCACTCAGCAGGGCGAAGCCATTCGCCGCTTCGATATGCAGGGCATTCGTGTGGTTGAGCCGACGCCTTATTATCTATTGATGACCGCCATGCAGGAAATTCCGCGCAGAGGCACGGCGACATTGGTCTATCAACATTTCGACAAAAGCTATAATTTTGCCGGCAAAACAGGCACCACCGACGATTATCGCGACAGTTGGTTTGCCGGTTTTTCAGGCAATTACCTGACCGTGGCTTGGGTGGGTAATGACCAAAACCAATCCACGAAATTAGCCGGCGGGGCAGGCGGCTTACCCTTGTGGATTGCCTTGATGAAGCAAGTGCCGAATAAACCTTTGACCGTTAATCCCCCTGAGGGCATCGTGATGCGCAATATTAATCGCAGTAACGGTTTATTAGCGGGTAATGGCTGTAAGAATACGCTTTCTCTACCCTTTATCGCCGGTTACGAACCGAGTTGGGGCGGCAATTGCGCCGCACCTGCGCCGGTGGGAAATGATAGCGATATTTATGAAGGCAGTTTTGTGGTGCCGAGTTTCAATCAATCAGGCTTTTCCGAGCCTAGCGGTTCATTCTTCAACAATTAGGCGTTTTGTTTTACAATAGCGCGAATTTTTTAATGAAAAGATTAACGAGGGATTTATGAAATTAAAAAGGCTTAGTGTAATGGTTGCCGCGGCGATTTTATCAGGCTGTACCGGCATGATGTACGGCGGCGGCGTAGCGCCGGTGAATAATCAAAACACCTATTACGGACGTCAGCAGCAGCCGATGCAGGGCTGGCAGCAACAGCCGCAGCAAGCGCGGAATGCCTATGCCAACACGCGAATCGGCGTAAATACCGCCCAACAGCAGCAAGCACAAGCCGAAGCACTGCGTCAGCAGCAGGAAGCCGAAGCTCGCCGCCAAGCGGAAATTGCACGCCAACAAGCTCAGCAGGCGCAGACTCAAGCCGCCACGCAGGCGACTGCGGCATCGCCTTACGGCCCTGCCAATGCAGCACCTAACCCTGCACAAAATGCGGCAAATGACGGCTGGGCAGTGCGTCCTAATACCCCGCCTACCGCTACCGACATGCCGAAAGTCGAGCCGCAAGCCCCTATGGCGACGCCGGTAGCCAACAGACAGGAGCCGCAGCCGATTCGTCCGCCGGCGCGTGAAGACAATAGCCAAAATGCGCAGGCACAAGCGCCAAGCACGCCGCAGCAAGCAGCTCAGGCAAGCCCCGCTCAAGAATCGGCAAGACAAGTAGCAGCGGCACAACCTGCCGGCGAACGTCCGGCAGCGAGCGGCGGCAGCGCAGTCAGCAGCTTATTGCAAAAAGCCAATAGCGAATTGGGCAAAGGTAATTTGGACGGCGCGGCGGCCTATTTGGAAGACGCACACCGCATCGACAGCAAAAACGCCAATATTCTGTATGACATCGCCAATATCCGCTATCATCAGAAGCGTTACCGCGAAGCCGAAGCCGCTGCCGCACGCGCAGCGAATATGGGCGGCAATAACAGCGTGATGCGCAAAAGCTGGTCTTTGATTGCCAATGCGCGCAAGGCATTAGGCGATAATCAAGGCGCAATTGCGGCATCGGAAAAAGCCGCTTCTTTCTAAATTTTAAGTACCATCCGTGTCGATTTTAGAGCCATATTTTGCCCCGCAAGGGGCTTTGGCGTCTTTGGTGGACGGTTATCAGCCGCGCGAAGGGCAGCAGCAATTGGCAGAAGCGGTTTTCAATACCTTAAACGCCGACAGTGTTCTGCTTGCCGAAGCCGGCACCGGCACCGGCAAAACCTTTGCCTATCTTTTACCGATTCTGTTAAGCGGCAAAAAAGCCTTGGTTTCGACTGCGACGAAAACCCTGCAAGAACAAATTTTCAGCAGCGATTTGCCCTTAGTGCGCAAATTGCTCGCCAGTCCTGCCAAAGTGGCCTTACTGAAAGGGCGGAGCAATTATTTCTGCCATTATCATTATGGCAAATGGCAGGAAAGCGGCGCGAATTCCCCAATCGAGCGCGCGCAAAGACGGCGCGTGGAAACCTTTATCGACCGCAGTTTGGACGGCGATTTGGTCGCCTTGGAGCTTGCCGAAGACGATCCCGTGCGCCAGCGCATCAGCAGCACGACCGACAATTGCTTGGGACGCGACTGCGAATTTTTTGAAGAATGCTTTGTTCAAAAAGCGCGGCAGAAAGCCAAAGAAGCGGATGTGGTGGTTGTCAATCATCATCTGCTTTTGGCGGATTTCGCTTTAAAAAGCGACGGCTTTGCGGAAATTCTGCCGGATATTGAAGCCTTTATCATTGACGAGGCGCATCATCTGCCGCAGACGGCGGTTAATTTCTTAGGCGAACGTTTTTCCTCCCGCCAAGTGCAGTTATTTTTAGAGGAATTGCAGGCGGCGCAATTAGCCGATGCCCCTGATGCCTTGGAATTGCAAAAACAGATTGCATTGAGCCATCAAGGTTTGAATCAATTATTAAGCGAGCTGAAAAATCAGGTCGGCTTATTTGGCGAACAGCAGAGCGGCCGCGTAAGCGCCGGCAATCAATATTATGACGGCGAAGAATTGCGTAGCTTAAATGTTTTTTGGACGGCACTGCAGGCTTTGGCGGAATGTTTGGCGGCCCTCGATGCGAGCTTGAGTCCGCATCATGAGCGGAGCAAGGTTTTGGCGGCTTTGGCGGAGCGTTTGGGCGAATTGCGCAGTTTGCTGATTCGTTTTTTAGATGAATTTCATCATGATAAAGCAGCATCCGATGAGAGCGAAGAAGACAATGCCTTAACGGATACCGCGCAATGGCTGGATGTGGGGCAGCGTTCCTTTGTGCTCAATGCGGTACCGGTTAATGCGGCGAGCAAATTTGCACAATGGATTAGTCAGTCGCAGGCAGGTTGGTGTTTTCTTTCCGCCACCTTGGCGGTGGATAATAAATTCGACCATTTCCGCCGCGAATTGGGCTTGGGGCAGAATGTACAGACCTTGCTGCTAGGCAGTCCTTTTAACTACCGTCTGCAATCTCTGCTTTATCATCCGCCGCAATTGCCGCCTCCGAATGCCGAGCATTACACCGCCGCTTTGATGCAAGCCGCATTGCCGGTGCTTAAACGCAGCAAAGGACGCGCCTTTTGCCTGTTTACCAGTTATCGTGCCATGCATGAGGCGAAAGCCTGTTTGGAAGACGAGGATTTCACGCTTTTCGTGCAGGGAGAAATGCCGAAAACGCAATTATTAAGCGAATTTCGCCGCAGCGAACGTGGTGTGCTGCTGGCCACCGCCAGTTTCTGGGAGGGTGTGGACGTACGCGGCGACCGCTTGGTCTGCGTCGTAATTGACAAACTGCCTTTTGCCGCGCCCAATGATCCGGTAACCAAAACGCGACACCGTCTGCTGGAAGAAAAAGGGCTGTCGCCTTTTATTCACGACAGCCTGCCGCAGGCGGTAATCACGCTCAAACAAGGCGTGGGACGTTTGATTCGCGACAGCGCCGATTACGGCGTATTATTGATCGGCGATCCGCGTCTGACCGGCAAGGGCTACGGCAAGATTTTTCTCGACAGTTTGCCACGCATGACCCGCACCACCGATTTATCCATTGTTGACCGTTTCTTTACTTATCATGAACCATCATCCTGATTTATCGCGCCCGCTGTTGGCGATTGACACTTCCACGCCTGCCGCTTCCGCCGCCCTGCGTTGCCAAGGCATCATTACGGCGGAATGTCATCAAGGGCATGCCAAGCATACCGAAGTGCTGTTGCCGATGATTGATCGCCTACTGCAGGCGGCGGGACTGAATATCGCCGATTTGGGCGGTATCATCATCAGCGCAGGACCGGGGGCGTTTACGGGTTTGCGTGTGGGCGCGAGCATGGCAGCAGGGCTTGCCGCCGCTTATGATACGCCGCTGGGCTGCCTGTCTTCTTTGGCTTTATTGGCGGCAGCTTCTGCGCCGACAGAAGATAGCACCGTGCTGGCTTTGATGGACGCGCGCATGCGCCAGCATTATGCCGCTTTATATGAATATCGCGGCGGCTCATGGCAATTGGCTGCGGAAGAGGGCTTATTCTTTGCCCAAGATTTGCCCTCGCCTTGGCTGGAGACTGCCGACAACGTAATGGTTTCGGGCGATAATTATGTGGCGGATAAAATAGCGCATCTGCCGCAGCAGCAAACCGTACCGCAGGCGCGCGACGCATTTTCCGCGCTCAATCTCTGCCGCTGGCAATCGCCGCAGCAAGCGATAGATCTGCAATATCTGCGCAATGAGATTACCGGCTGATGGATAAGGTATTTACGACCGAGTTGGCGGTGCACATCGGCGATATCAATTACGGCGGACATTTAGGGCATGACCGCCTGATTACCTTGCTGCATCAGGCGCGTTTGGATTTTTTGCAGCAATTAGGCGCCAATGAATTGGATTGCTTCGGCTGCGGTCTGATTATGCGCCGCCTGCAAGTCGATTATTTAGCAGAAGCCTTTTTGCGCGATGTTTTGCACGTGGAAATGCGGGTAACGCAGCTCAAGCAGGCGCGTTTTAATCTGGCTTATCGGATTCGGCGCGGCGAAACCCTGATTGCCCGCGCAGAAACGCTGATGGTTGCCTTCGATTACCGCAGCCGTCAGGTCTGCGCTCTGCCCGAGGCATTTGTACAAGCTCTTAGTGAGGAAGCGCATGGATAGTGTGAAATTATTGCGCCGCATTTTAATGCTGCTGACGGTGGTCGTCATCTTGGCGGTTTTGCTGATTATTTTCCAGCTGACCGATTTCGGCTACCGCGCCTTTATGCAGTTGAAAGACAGCTCGCCGTGGCTCTTAGGCATTTATCTGGCGGTGGTGGCGGTAGTGGCATTGGCGGGTCTATATCTGGTCTTTAAGATTTGGACGCTGGGACGCAGCAAGCCGCAGAATAAAAAAAGCCGCGTCCGCCCCAGTCTGGAAAGCGTTCAGGCAAGACTGGAGCAGGCGCGCGAACAGGGCTTTGAAGCCGAGGAATTAGATGCGCAATTGGCGGCTTTGCCGAATGAGCAGGCGCAGGAATTGGAAGTCGCCTTTTTCGGCAAAATCAGCACCGGCAAAAGCTCTTTAATCCGCAGTCTGATTCCCGATGCGCGGGTGGAAACCTCGGTCATCGGCGGCTCTACCGGCAAAATCGAACGCTTTTATTATCAGGCGGCGCAGGGCTTAAGCCTGCAATTATTGGATATGCCCGGCACACATCAGGCGCAGACGGTGGCGCATTTGGCGGAAGAAGTCTTGGCGGCGGCAAGACGGGTGCATATTGTCTGCTATGTGCTGGATCAGGATATTACCGCTTCGGATAAGGCTTCGATTATGCAGCTCAACGATTTCGGCAAACCGCTGGTGGTGGTGCTGAATAAAATCAGCCGCTACAAAGAAAGCGAACGCCGCCAATTGCTCGAGCATATCCGCAGTGAAATTCCCGCCGATGCGCAATTGGTGGCGGTGGACAGCATTCATGCCAAAGAAGTACAGATTCAGGCGGCAGACGGCAGCCTGCGTAAAGAAGAGCGTTTGCTCGGCGGCGATGTGCATGCCTTGGTGCAACTTTTTGCCGATTTGGAAGCGCGGCGTGGCGAATTGAGCAGTAGTCAGCGTCAGGCGCTCATCGAATTGGCGGACGATACCTTATCGCAGCGTCTGGCGGCATTTCGTCGCGAACGCGGCAAAAGCATTGTCAAAACTTACTCGCGCAAGGCGATGTTCGGTGGGGTTGCCGCGGTCGGGCCGGGAACGGATGTGATTATCCAAGGCTATTTGGGCTTGGAGCTGATTAAATCTTTGACCAAACTCTACGGTGTTTCCACGCAGGACGTGGATTTACAGGGCTTATTGGAAGCTGCCGGCGGTAAAGTGCGCTCGCAATTGACCGTGATGCTTGCCTTAACCGGCAATGTCTGCAAGGCCTTTCCGGGCATCGGCACGGTTTTGGGCGGAGCGAGCCATGCCGTGGCTTACGGTCTGATTTTCGAGAGCTTGGGACAGGCGATTGTCGACACGCTGGACAAAGCGGAAACGCAGTTTACGACGCAAAACGTGCTCAATGCTTTTGAGCAGCAGATGCAGCACGATATGGAAAAACGCGCCGTTTCTTTAATTAAAACCGCATTGGGAGAGAAATATGGCGGCGCATAAACATTTGCAAATCGCCCGCGACAGCATCACGAAATTGCTGGAAGACAATCGTCTAAACGCCGGTGCTAAGGCGCGTTTGGGCGAGGATTACCGCCAATTGCAGCGCTTGCTCGACAAACTTGAGCGCGGCAATGTACATGTGGCGGTCTTCGGGCGTGTGAGCGTGGGCAAATCGGCTTTGCTGAACGCTTTGGCAGGGCGCGAGGTGTTTGAAACCAGCGTTTTGCACGGTCATACCAAACATAGCGCGGAAACTCTGTGGCAGAGTTTTGACAGCGGCGGCGTATTTTTGCTCGATACGCCGGGGATTGATGAAGTCAACGGCGCGGAGCGGGCGCAGATTGCCGATGAGGTAGCGCGGCAAGCCGATGTGATTTTGTTCGTAATTGACGGCGATATGACCGATATCGAGCATCAGGCTTTGCGCAGTTTGTATCAGCCGACCCAGCCGATTGTGCTGGTATTGAATAAAGCCGACCAATACGATGACAGGCAGGTCGCCGCTTTATTGGGCAATTTGCGTCAGCAGTTGCGCGATATTCTGCCTGCCGAACATATTGTCGCCGCCGCGGCAATGCCCGAAAAAACCTTGGCTTTTATCGAAATGCCCGACGGCAGCGAACAGGAACAATGGATTGGCGGCGAGCCGCAGGTTGAGGCATTGCGCACTCTTTTATGGCAGCTCTTGCAGGAAAAAGGGCAGAGTTATGCCGCCCTCAATGCCAGCGTTTTTGCCGGACGCATGAGCGAGAAAGTGGGGGCGGAAATTGTGGCGGCGCGCAAAGAAGTCGCAGAAAGGATTATCCGCCACTATGCCTTGTTCAAGGCGGTGGGGGTGGCGGTCAATCCCCTGCCGGCGGTGGATTTATTGGCTTTGGCGGCGGATTCGGGCATGGTGTTGCATTTGTCGAAAGTTTACGGCATCGAGCTGACCCGTCACGAAGCCGGCAAATTAATCCGCACCATTGCCCTGCAAACCGGTTTGCTGATGGGAACGGTCTATGGCGTGCAGGTCTTGTCTTCAGTCTTGAAAGGCTTGACGGGCGGACTGTCCACTGTATTGACCGCCGGTGCGCAGGCAGGCGTCGCCTTCTACGGCAGCTATGTTATCGGCAAGGCGGCGCAGCAATATTTTGCCCAAGGCGAGTCTTGGGGTAGCAGCGGCGCAAAGGCGGTAATTGAGCAAATCATGGCGGATTTGGATAAAGAAGCATTAATCGATGAGGCAAAATCTTCAGTCAAGCAAATTTTAGGCAAAGGAAAACAATGAACACAGCATGGTGGAACAGCGAGGCATTAAGCGCGCAGGATTTAAGCAAGGGATTGTCTTTGCTGGCATTTAAAGGCATTGACGACGGCGATATTTATTTGCAACGCAGCCGCAGCGAGCAATGGGCATTATCCGAACACAAAGTAAAAACCGCCGCCTATGATGCCGGCGCCGGATTGGGCGTGCGCGCGATTGTCGGCGAGCAGACCGGCTTTGCTTATGCCGATGCTTTGGACAGCGCTTCGCTGTTTGAAGCCTGCCGTTTCGCACGGCAAATCGGACGCCAACAGAGCGATATCCATCTGGCGGTGGAAGCCAAAGCGCAAAGCATTACGCCGCTTTATCCCGCCATAGACCCGCTGCAAACCTTAAGCGCGGCGGAGAAAGTCGCGCTGTTGCATTTGGCGGATGACTATGCTCATCAATTGGATAGCCGTGTGGTCGATGTGAGCGTTTCGCTGGCGGCAAGTGCGGAAGAGATTTTCGTGCTGCGTTTGGACGGCTATTTTGCCGAAGACGTGCGCCCTTTGCTGCGCTTTAATATTTCGGTCGTGGTGGAAGAAAACGGTCGCCGCGAAAGCGGTTATTCGGGCGGCGGCGGACGCGACGGCTATTTGGCATTGCTGCCGCAGGAACAGGTGCGCCGCTATGTCGAAGAAGCGGTGGCGCAGGCATTGTTTAATCTGCAAGCCCGTCCTGCGCCTGCCGGCAGTATGCCGGTGGTGCTGGGCAACGGCTGGACGGGGGTGCTGCTGCATGAGGCGGTGGGACATGGTTTGGAAGGCGATTTCAACCGCAAAGGCACTTCCGTGTTTAGCGGCAAGATTGGGCAGTCGGTTTGTTCGCCGTTGTGTACGGTCATTGACGATGGCACGATAGCGGGACGGCGCGGTTCTTTAAGCGTGGACGACGAAGGCACGCCGACGGCAAGAAACGTATTGATTGAAAATGGGATTTTGCAAGGTTATATGCAAGACCGTCTCAATGCGCGCCTGATGAAGGTCGCCCCTACCGGTAACGGACGGCGCGAAAGCTATGCCCATTTGCCGATGCCGCGCATGACCAATACTTATTTAGCCGCGGGCGAACATAGCCGCGAAGACATGATTAAAAGCGTGAAGCGCGGCATTTACGCCGAGCAGTTCGGCGGCGGACAAGTCGATATTACCAACGGACAATTCGTCTTTGCCGCCACTCAAGCCTATTTGATTGAAGACGGCAAATTGACTGCGCCGCTCAAGGGCGCGACCCTTATCGGCAACGGCTTGGAAGCGATGCAGAAAATCAGCATGGTCGGCAATGATTTAGCACTGGATAGCGGCATCGGCAGCTGCGGCAAGAACGGGCAGAGCGTACCGGTGGGCGTGGGCTTGCCCAGTGTGAAAATTGATGAATTAACGGTGGGGGGAACGGCATTATGAGCCTGATGAACGAAACAGTATTTGCTGAAAAAGCCGCAATCGTCCTAGAACGCGCCCAAGCATTAGGCGCGCAGGAATGCAGCGTACAACTCTATCAAAGCGAGGGGGAGTCCCTGCAATTGCGCGAAGGCCAATTGGAAGAACTGAACCGCGAGCAGGAATTGAGCGTCGGCATTTCTGTGTTGAAAAACCAAGCGATGGGACATTGCAGCATCAGCGATTGCACGCCTGATGCACTGTGCGCGGCGGTACAGGCAGCGATTGACGGCGCGACGTACACCGAAGCCGACGAATATTTCGGATTGCCGGAAGTGCAGTATTATCGCCCCTTATCCGCCCAAGCCTTAGCAGATTTGGAATTGGACAGCGGCGTCTTGCCGAGCAGCGATTGGCTGGAAGCACAGGCTCAGATAATGGAAAGCAGCGCCAAAGCCTATGATGCGCGGATTGTTCTCTGCGACGGCGCAGGCGCCGATGCCGGACGCAGCTATGTTTATCTTGCCCAATCCAACGGTTTTGCCGGCGGCTATAGTAGCAGCCATGCAAGTTTGTCCTTATCGGTATTGGCACGCGAACAAGACGACCAGCAAACCGATTTCAGCTGGGACAGCGCGCGTTTTTACCAAGATTTACAAGCCCCCGAAAGCATCGGCAGACAGGCGGCGCAAAAAGCGGTTGCCCATTTGCTGCCCAAAGCGATTACCAACGGCGAATATCCGGTGATTTTCGATCGCGAGATAGCCAACGGACTGCTGCGTCATGTGGTGCAAGCCCTTGAAGGACGGGCGCAATACCGCAAACTTAGTTTTTTAGCGGACAGTCTTGGCAAGCAAATCATGCCCGAATGGCTGAGTCTGCAAGAGCATCCGCATCTGCCGCGCGCACTTAGCAGCATTCCTTTTGACAGCGAAGGTTTGGCACCGGCAGACAGCGCCTTGATTAGCGAAGGCAGAGTCGCGCGTTATTTGCTCAACAGCTATGCCGCACGCCGCCTTAATAGTGCACCCACAGGCAACGGCGGCGGCGTGCATAATCTGAAACTGCACAGCCAAGCAGCGCCTTTGCCGCTCGAAGAGCTGTATCGGCAGATGGAGCGCGGTCTGATTGTTACTTCGCTGATGGGGCAGGGCGTGGATTTGCTGACCGGCGATTATTCGCGCGGCGCTTCGGGTTTTTGGGTGGAAAACGGTGTGATTAGTCATGCGGTGGAAGGACTGACGATTGCCGGCAATCTCAATGAGATGCTGCGCGATATTGTCGCGATTGGCGATGATGCCGATATGCGCCGCAGCATTCATGCGCCTTCGATATGGATTAAAAAAATGGTGGTAGCACAGTAGTTTTGGAGAAGCAAATTCTATTTGAGCGGATGTGAAAATGAATCAGGCTTAGCAGATGCTAAGCCTGTTTTGTTTTAGAACCAGCCGCAAAGCAGCGTGATGAGGAAGGCGCCAATCGCAAAGCCGTAAAAAGCGAGACGTGTGCGGTTGCCGACATGTATGTGCATATCATGCAAAATGTAATAAAAGCGGTGGCAGCCGTGCCAAAGCATGGTAAAGACGATACCCGTCAGCACTAAAAAGACCAATTTATGCGCGACAAAGGCATGGATATTAGCATAAAACTGCGCGGGATCGCCGAACATGCCTAGGGGCAGCATGATGCAGACGACTAAAACGACCGGCGCCAATGCCAATGCGGCCACGGTGCCGCCGACGGAAAATAATCCCCAATAAACAGGTTTGAGATGTTTGTGTTGCGACATAGCTCCCTCCTTAAGTCAAGCAAGCGGCGATGATGATTAAGACCAGCGTTACGCCGCCCAATGCAGCCCAGCTGCCCATGATAAGTATTTTATCGGCGACAAAGCCGTTGCCTTTCGGGATTTTGACCGCTTTCGGCATGGCTTCAAACCATGTTTTGCTATTGAGCAGCGAGCCGACAATTACGCCCAGATTAATCAGCACCATCAGAGGGTTTTTCTGAAAAGCCACCCAAGCTTGCCAACTGTCGAGACTGCTTGCCAAGGCAACCAGACCGCAAAAGAGGTTAAGCGCCGCAATAGCGGTCGTAATACTGGTCAGCTCGCGCAGCATATACCATTGATAAAAGCGGCTTGCCATGTACCAGTTATCCGGCTGTTTGTGTTGATAGGGTTTACGCGCCATGAGTCGCCTCCTCTTCTTTTTTCACCATACCCATTGCCCAATACGGCACCGCGGCGGCTTTCGCCTGCTGGATTGCGCCTGCCGGATCCACGTGTTTCGGGCAGACTTCGGAGCAGGCGCCGACAAAGGTGCAAGGCCAAATACCGTTTTCTTCGTTCAGCACCTTAAAGCGTTGTTTTGCGCCCTCATCGCGATTATCGAGATTGTAGCGCTGCGCCAATGCCGTTACCGCCGGCCCGAGAAATTCCGCATTGATGCCGATTTGCGGACAGGCTTGGTAGCAGAGCATGCAGTTGATGCACATGGTGTATTGCTTGAATTTCGCCAATTGCCGCGGCGTTTGCAGATATTCTTTATCGGCCAAGGCGCGCGGATTTTTCGTTACGATGAAAGGACTGATGCTTTCCAAGCGGTCGATAAAGGGCTCGACGTCCACAACCAAATCTTTTTCAATCGGAAACATATCCAATGCGCCGATGATGATTTCGCCGATGTCGGCGTATTCGCGCACGAATGTGGAGCAGGCGAGTTTGGGTTCGCCGTTGACCACCATGCCGCAGCTGCCGCAGACTTCCATGCGGCATGACCAGCGGTAAGCCAAGGTCGGGTCGAATTCGTCTTTGATTAAAGCGAGCGCGTCTAAAATCGACATATCCTGCGTCCACTCGATTTCAAAGGCTTGCGGCCAAGGGCGCTCATCCACTTCAGGCTGATAGCGCATGACTTTTAAAGTAACGGTATTGCTCATGATTTTTGCTCTCCTGCCGCGCCGTACACACGTTGAGCGGGCTGTGATTTTGTAATTTTGACGGGACTGTAATCAATGCGCGGCGCTTCGCCATGCTTGTAATAGGCAAGCGTATGCTTGAGGAATTGCTGGTCGTCGCGCTCCGGATAATCCAAACGCTGATGCGAACCCCGCGACTCTTTGCGTTGTGCGGCGGAATAAATCATCGCTTCCGCCACATCCAACAAATAGCCCAATTCAATCGTGGTCAGCCAGTCCGTGTTGAAGGTATCGCTGTGATCGGTCACTTTCACGCGCTGATAGCGCTGTTTTAAGTCTTGAATGACTGCAATCGCGCGTTCGCAGTTTTCCGCGCTGCGATAAATCCCGATTTCCGCTTCCATCATTTCGCCTAGGGCATTGCGGATATCGGAAGGACGTTCCGTGCCGTCTTTGCGCTGCAATAAATCAAGGAAAGGCTGATAGGTTTTATCGGCAAGGGCGTTAAAGGCTTGCTGATCCAAGGCATGCGCTTGGCTTTGCGCGTATTTAAGCGCGTCTTCGCCCGCCACTTTGCCGAACACCGACAGCTCAGATAAGGAATTCGAGCCTAAGCGGTTCGCCCCGTGAATGCCGACAGAAGAACATTCGCCGACGGCATACAGACCCGCCATTTTCGTTGCGCAGCGTCCATCGGTTTCAATCCCGCCCATCGTGTAATGCGCGGTCGGACGCACCGGAATCGGCTCATGCACCGGATCGACGCCGACAAATTTTTTCGCCAAAGAGCGGATAAAAGGCAGGCGTTCATTAATGTAAGCCTCGCCCAAATGCCGTAAATCCAAATTCACTACCGCACCGCGCGGCGAATCAATCGTGCGTCCTTTTTTCCATTCGTGATAGAAAGCTTGCGATAAGCGGTCACGCGGGCCGAGCTCCATATATTTGTTTTTCGGCTCGCCGATCGGCGTTTCGGGTCCGAGACCGTAATCCTGCAAATAACGGTAGCCGTCTTTATTGGTCAGAATACCGCCTTCGCCGCGACAGCCTTCCGTCATCAAAATCCCCGAACCCGGCAAACCGGTCGGATGATATTGCACGAATTCCATATCGCGCAAAGGCACGCCGTGCCGATAAGCCATCGCCATGCCGTCGCCCGTCACAATGCCGCCGTTCGTATTGTAGCGGAAGACCCGTCCTGCGCCGCCGGTGGCAATAATCACCGCTTTCGCCTGTATCGCCCGTACAATGCCGTTTTGCACGTCATAGCACAATACGCCGTGCAATTTGCCGTCTTCGACCAATAAATCTAAGGCGAAATGTTCGTCAAAACGCTGAATGCTCGGGAATTGCAGAGAGGTTTGGAACAGCGTATGCAAAATATGGAAACCGCTCTTATCCGCCGCAAACCATGTGCGCGGAATCTTCATGCCGCCGAAACGGCGCACATTCACATGCCCGTCGTCTTTGCGCGACCAAGGGCAGCCCCAATGCTCCAATTGCACCATCTCTTCCGTACAATGCTCGACGAAATATTCAACGACATCCTGCTCGCAGAGCCAATCGCCGCCGGAAACCGTATCATTAAAATGGTTTTCCAAACTGTCGTCATCGCGCACCACGCCCGCAGCGCCGCCTTCCGCCGCCACAGTATGAGAACGCATAGGATATACCTTAGAAATTAAGGCGATTTTTGCCTCAGGACTGTTGCGTGCAATTTCAATAGCAGCGCGCAAACCCGCGCCGCCCGCACCAACAATCGCAACATCGCTTTGTATGATTTCCATAAATTGCCTCTCTTGTTTATATATTGTGTCGCTATTGTATCAGACTTACTAAAAAAATATAGATTGTTTGTGATGTTTTCCTATTAAAGCAAATTGAAATCGCCAATCCGCCTGATTGTCTTCTGATAAAATATTGCCTTTTATTAGGCGGGAACAAAATGAAATTTACTTATCTAGCGCTTGTTGCTTGCGCTTTCTGCCAAGTGCAAGCACAGAATTACCAATATGAAGGCATCAATAGCAAACCGAGCTGGAAAGAGCATATCGGCGGCGGTTGGGAGAAGGGGACTCTGCGTTTTCGCACCAGCGTGTACACCGTGTATTACAATCCCAAACCCGAGCATAACAACCACCAGAAACTCATCAATGTGGAATATATCCGTTCTGACGACTGGCTGGTCGGTCTAGCGGTTTTTCGCAATTCTTTCGGACAGCCGACACAATATGTATATCTCGGCAAAGACTGGACCTTATGGCAGCCGACTCCAGACTGGCGGCTGCGCGGCACACTTACCGCCGGACTGCTTCACGGCTATAAAGACGAATACAAAAACAAAATTCCTTTTAATAATTTAGGTATTGCCCCTGCCATCCTGCCTATACTGGGCTTGCAATACAAAAATATCTTTCTTGAAGCGCATTTCTTTGCCACCGCCGGTGTGATGAGCACGGTGGGCTTTACCTATGACTTGGATAAATAAGATGAAAACAATCAGAAAATCTAGCAAATTGGATAATGTCTGCTACGACATCCGCGGTCCTGTTCTCGCCGAAGCCCAGCGTTTGGAGCGTCAGGGACACCGCATCATCAAACTCAATATCGGCAACCCCGCCCCCTTCGGCTTTGATACGCCGAGCGAAATCGTCGAAGACATCATCTCCAACATCCCTAAAGCGCAAGGCTACTCCGATTCCAAAGGCATCTTTGCCGCGCGCAAAGCCGTCGTCCATGAAACCCAGCGCATCGGCTTAAAAGGCGTCAGCGTTGACGATGTTATCATCGGCAACGGCGTTTCCGAACTCATCATGATGTCGATGCAGGCCTTGCTGGAAAACGGCGACGAAGTACTGGTGCCGATGCCCGATTATCCGCTGTGGACGGCGTCAATCCGTTTAAGCGGCGGCAATGCCGTGCATTATTTCTGCGACGAAGAGAACGGCTGGCTACCGGATTTAGAAGACATTCGCAGCAAAATCAGCGCACGTACCAAAGCCATCGTCATCATCAATCCCAATAATCCGACCGGTGCGGTGTACAGTCCGGAAATCCTAAAAGCCATCGCCGCCCTTGCGGAAGAACAGGGATTAATTGTGTTTGCCGACGAAATCTACGAAAAAATCATCTATGACGACGCCGTGCATCATCCGATGTCGCTCTTTGTCAATAATACCCTCTGCGTAAGCTTCAACGGCATGTCCAAGGCTTACCGCGCGGCGGGTTTCCGCGCCGGCTGGCTAGTATTTAGCGGCAACACCCAAATGGCGCGCAGCTACATCGAAGGCGTGGAAATGCTCTCTTCCATGCGCCTGTGCGCCAACGTCATGGCGCAATACGGCATTCAAACCGCCTTAGGCGGCTATCAAAGCATCAATGATTTAGTCGCGGAAAACGGACGTTTGCACGAGCAGCGCGATCAAATGTACCGCAGCATCAGCGCCATTGAAGGACTGAGCATGGTCAAGCCGCAAGGCGCGCTCTACGGCTTCGTTAAAATGGACGTCGAACGCTTTAATATCCATGACGACGAACGCTTTATTTTGGACTTATTGCAGCAAGAACATATCCTCTTTGTTCACGGACGCGCCTTTAACTGGCATCAGTCCGACCATTTCCGCGTCGTCTTTTTGCAATATAAACGCGACATTAGCGAAGCCTGCGAAAAACTTGGACGTTTTCTTCGCAATTACCGCCAAAAATAGCCGAAAAAAATGCAAAAGAGGCTTGACGCGTGCAGGGACTATCAGTAAAATGCGCGCTCTCTTAGCTACTCCCTGATAGCTCAGTCGGTAGAGCAAATGACTGTTAATCATTGGGTCGGCGGTTCGAGCCCGTCTCAGGGAGCCAAGAGTAAATTCCCGATAGCTCAGTCGGTAGAGCGACGGACTGTTAATCCGCAGGTCCCTGGTTCGAGCCCAGGTCGGGGAGCCAAATTCATCAAGCCTAAGTTGCAAAACTTAGGTTTTTTTATTGCACACCTATTCCGTAATGATTGATATAGTCGGAGAAGTGGAAAAGTAGTACAAGGCGGCGAGCCGCAGATAGTACAGAGCGTACGGCAAGGCGAGCCAACACCGTAATACTTTTTCAATTCTTCGACTAGAGTGCGCCAAGAAAAATCATCAAACTCATATAGCACAATTGCCGATTTCAAGCTGAAACCGCCGCCTGCTTGCGCTACAATAGCAGGCATTCCACAGGACAACAGAGAGAATAATGAAATACGCCAGCCTGCTTGAAATTCAAGCACTTGTTCAGCCGCAAATGCAAGCCACTGAAACCCTCATGCAAAAAGAAATGACTTCCGAAGTCCAGTTGGCTAATTTGGTCATGCAATATGCGCTGGGCAACGGCGGAAAACGTTTTCGGCCTTTGCTGACCTTACTCAGCGCGGGCCTATGCAATTATGCGGCAGGGCATGAAATTACCGCCGCCGCTTTTATCGAATTTATACACAATGCCACCCTGCTGCATGACGATGTGGTCGATGAATCCGACATGCGACGCGGGCAGCCCACCGCCAATATCGCTTTTTCTAATGCCGCCAGTGTCTTGGTCGGTGATTTTCTTTATACGCGCGCCTTCCAATTAATGGTGCGCACGCACAATACCGCCGTTATCGAAACCATGGCGCAAGCCACCAATCTCATCGCTGCAGGAGAAGTGATGCAACTTTCCAATATGCACGATCCTGACGTCGACGAAGCCCGCTATTACCGCGTGATAGAGCTGAAAACTGCCGTCTTATTCTCCGCCGCCTGTAAAATCGCCGCGCAACTAGCCGAACAGAAAGCGGAAAACATTCATGCCTTAGCGGAATACGGACGACGCCTAGGCATGGCATTTCAAATGATGGACGACGTCTTAGACTATATGGGCGATGCGCAAATCATCGGCAAATCGCTAGGCGACGATTTAGCCGAGGGCAAACCCACCATGCCGCTCATCCGCGCTCAGCAACAATTAAGCCCGCCTGAGCGCGCGCGCCTGCGTGCCATTATCGAAGCCGGCGAGCGCGAAGCGATAGACGAAGTTATCGCGCTGTTACATAAAACCGATGCGTTGGAATATAGCCGCATTAAAGCCGAAGAAATGGCGCAATCCGCTGGCGATTGCCTAAACATTTTTCCGGATAACGACTACAAAGAAGCGCTAAAAGCCGTCGCCTATCTTGCCGCGCACCGCAATGCTTAAGCGCCTATTGCTTTTAAAATAAGCGATTGGATTGGAAAACAGTCTATTAAACTTGCAAAACGAAACGCAAGAGTCAATTAAGCACATATCAGCTCAAAAAAATTATTCGGCACTTTTGTGTCGATATTGACGCTTTAAAGCGTTTTAACTCCAATACCATCAAACATTGTGGTATTGCATCTTTCAGCACTTTCACGTCAAAGAAAAAACATCGAATAAGTTTTGTTATTTTGCAGAGATTTTTTGCAAAATTTCCTTGAATATCAGATACTTTCCATATCTTCGATAAAAAACCTAGCGACCAATAATAATCGCTAGGTTTATGGATTATTCATATCGCGGATGATTTTGACGCCCACGTATATCAAGAATAATTACTGTAGAATTAGAGCTTCATCGCCTTTTTGCATCTTGCCGATAAGCAGCGGATTTTCGCCCTGCGCGCGTAAGGTCTCGCAGACGGCTTCCGCTTCTTGGGCAGGCACAATGAGCACAAAGCCGACGCCCATATTAAAAGTGCCGAAGCATTCTTCGCGTTTGACATGCGCTTCGATGGCGTGCATCAGCGGCAGACTTGGTAATACGGCGGTATCGACGATCGCGGTTAAGCCTGCACCATAGGCGCGTGGCAAATTTTCAGGCAAACCGCCGCCCGTGATATGCGCCATGCCGTGAATACGGTGCTTGGCAAGGGCGGCTAAGACGGCTTTAACGTATATGCGCGTCGGCGTCAGCAGATGCTCGCCCACCGTTTTTCCGTCAATCACCTGCGTGAAATCCGTAAAAATTTTGCGCAGCAGAGAATAACCGTTGCTATGAAAGCCCGAAGAGGGTAGAGCGATTAAGACATCTCCCGCCTGCACTTGGCTGCCGTCAATCATGGCGGATTTTTCGACCACGCCCACTGCAAAGCCGGCAATATCGTATTCTCCGTCTTGGTAAAAACCCGGCATTTCGGCGGTTTCGCCGCCAATCAATGCCGCACCCGCCTGTTGGCAGCCTTCGGCGATACCTTTGACGATATCCGCCGCCGTTTGCGCATCCAATTTGCCGCAGGCAAGATAATCCAAGAAATATTGCGGCGCCGCGCCATGACAGAGAATGTCATTCACGCACATCGCCACCGCATCGATGCCGATACTGTCGTATTTGCCTAAGGCAAAGGCGATTTTGAGTTTGGTACCGACGCCGTCGGTACCGGAAACCAAGACCGGATCGCGATAGCCGCTTAAATCGTAGAAAGCACCGAAAGCGCCGATTTGCCCGAGAACACGCGGATTATGCGTGGCGGCGGCATAAGCTTTGATGCGGCGAACGGTATCGTAGCCCGCTTCTTTATCCACGCCGGCTGATTTGTAGTCCAAACTCATTCTTCATCGTCTCCAAGGGCAATGAGGCGGCTCAATACTTCCTGATAGGCATTGGTCAGACCGCCCAAATCGCGGCGGAAGCGGTCTTTGTCCAATTTTTCATTGCTTTCCCAGTCCCAAAGACGGCTGGTATCGGGGCTGATTTCATCGGCCAGAATAATTTCGCCCTCTTCGGTTTTGCCGAATTCAATTTTAAAATCAATCAAATGAATATCGCAGGCATCAAATAAATCAAATAAAACGGCATTGATTTCATCGGTTAATTCATAAATGCGGTCTAATTCTTCGTAAGTCGCCAAGCCCAAGGCGACGGCATGATGATCGTTAATCAGCGGATCGCCCAAGGCATCGTTTTTATAGCAGAGTTCATAAATGACGTTTTCAGGCTCGGTACCTTCTTCAATGCCCAAACGGCTTGTCATCGAGCCGGCAATCACATTGCGCACAATCACTTCCAAAGGAATGATGCTGACTTTTTTGCACAGCTGTTCGCGTTCGTTTAGCGTATCCAAATGATGTGTGGGAATGCCGGCGGCTTTGAGGGCGGAGAAAATAATGGTACTGATTTTATTATTTAAAATCCCCTTATTTTCAATCACATCATGTTTCGCTCCATTGCCGGCGGTGGCATCGTCGTTGTAGTGAATAATCACTTGATCCGCCGCATCGGTGGCGTACACCGCTTTTGCTTTGCCCGTATACAGCAAGTCTCTTTTTTCCATCATCTATCTCCTTAAAAAAATCAGCCGCCTAAACCATATAAAACCATTAAAACATCAACCGCTTGATCGGAAGTCAAATCGCCGTTAATCACATGCTGTTCCAAATCACTACCGATGCCTTCGTCTTTGTCGCCGAAACGGCTGTTCGGCGAGCTACCCATTTTCATGCGTTCATGGCGTTGGGCAATGCCTGCGGGGCTACGGTCAATTCCCGCAAAACCATTGGCTTGGTTAGCGGCAATAATTTGCGCGAGAATTTCGCGGGCTTTGCTTTCATACATAATGCTGACTCCTGATGTTTAACGGAAGGCTTGAACGCCTGCTTGGAAAATATTCTGCGGACGGAAATTAGGGTGGTTTTTATACAATCCCGGACGGTAGCGCTCGCTGTGCCCCATTTTGCCCAAGATGCGCCCGCAAGGACTGGTAATGCCTTCAATGGCATAGCGCGAACCATTGGGATTGTGCGCGGGATTCAGGCTGGGATTCAATGTAAAGGGATCAATATATTGCGTGGCAATTTGTCCGTTGTTAATCAATAGATTGAGATTGTCTTCATCGGCATAAAAACGTCCTTCGCCATGCGAAAATGCCACGTCGTGCACCTCGTTAAGGGCAAAATTTGCCAGCCAAGGGCTTTGATTGTTCACGATTTTAGTACTGGCAATGCGGGCGATATGACGCTGAATGCGGTTATGCGCCAAGGTGGGATTGCCGATTTGCGGCGAACGGATTTCACCGAAAGGCAGCAATCCGCTTTTCACTAAGGCTTGGAAACCGTTACAAATGCCGAGAATCAAACCGTCACGCGCCAGAAAATCTTCTATTGCTTCGCGGATTTGCTGATTAAACAGCAGATTGGCAATGAATTTGCCCGAGCCGTCAGGCTCGTCGCCTGCGCTGAATCCGCCGCTTAAGACGAAAATTTGGCTGCTTCGCAGCGCTTCGCTTAATCGATTAAGCGAGGATTGGATATCTTCTTGATTGCGGTTGCAAATCACGCTTTCTTCCACAATACCGCCCGCCAAGCGGAAAGCGCGTGCCGTATCCAATTCGCTGTTGGTGCCGGGAAAGACGGGCAGACAGATGCGCGGCTGCGGCGTTTTATAGCTGATGGCTTTGGCTTTGGACAAATTCGCCGGAGCAATTTCTGGCGCACTGCCTTCCTGTTTTTCCGGATACAGCGGATAAATCTCGCTCAGAGTTTGGCTCAGCGGCATCAATTTGTCCAAATCAATTGATTTGCCGTCAATTGTGATAGCGGCTTTATCGCTGGTGTAGCCGATATGGCTGAGATGTTGGCTAATGCCCAAGCCGCCTTTGCTAGAGATGAGGAAACCGCCGTATTCCGGCAGGAATAAATCCGCTTCCTCCACATTATCAATCACGCAGCCGATGCGGTTGCCTAAGCAGCTTTCATAGAGCGCCTGTATCAAGCCGCCGTGGCGAATGCTGCGAATAGAACGTACCACGCCGTCTTCAATCGCTTCGCGGATAAAATCATTATGCTGCAAAAGGGCTTCAAAATCAGGACGACCTAATGAGTCTTGCGGGCAGCGCAGCCAATACAATTGATGCTCGGCGGCTTTAAATTCCGGACTGATAACGTCTTTAAGCAAGGCGGTGCCGACGGCAAAAGCAATCAAGGTCGGCGGTACGTCCAAATGGTTAAAAGAACCGCTCATGCTGTCTTTGCCACCGATTGCCGCGCGCCCCAAAGCGCTTAGGGCATGATGGGCGCCCAATAGAGCGGCAAACGGTAAGCCCCAGCGACAGGGATCTTGTCCCAATTTCGGGAAATATTCCTGCAAAGAGAAATGGCTGCGACGGATATCGCCGCCGGTGGCAATCAAACGTGCCGAGGCTTCCGCCACCGCATTCATCGCGCCGTGATAAGGACTGTCGGCGCTGCTGTCGGGATGAAATCCGTAGGCGAGAATCGAAGCGGTATCGCAGAGTGTTTCCGTTGGCAAGGCATAGGCACCGGCTTCAATCGGGCTGGCGCTAAAGCGTCCGCCGTACGGTTTAAGCACGCAGGCCGCGCCGACATTGTAATCAAAGCGATCGCCCAAACCGCGCAAATCGGCATGGTTGAGGTCTTGCAATTGAGTTTGCAAACGCGCGAGCCAATCGTCCTGCTCCGCCGTTTCTTGCCTCTCTGATGCGACATCGGCAATCTCTACCTGCGCCTGCACATTTTGCGCGCCGTTGCTGTCTAAAAACGCACGCGAAAGCGAGACGATTTCATCGTCGCGCCAAGTCATGACCAAACGCGCTTCTTCAGTAACCTCGGCAATCACGCTTGCGGCAAGATTTTCCGCCTGCGCCAATGCCTGAATTGCCGCCACATCTTCAGCCGCCACCACAATCGCCATCCGCTCTTGGGATTCGCTAATCGCCAATTCCGTGCCTGAAAGTCCTTGATATTTAACGGGAATAGCATCCAAATTAATCCGTAAACCTGCCGCCAATTCGCCAATCGCCACCGATACGCCGCCGGCGCCGAAATCGTTGCAGCGTTTGATTTTTTTGGCAAAAGCCGCTTGGCGGAACAGACGCTGCAATTTGCGTTCTTCCGGCGGATTGCCTTTTTGCACTTCCGCCGCGCTTTGGCTTAAAGAATCCTGATGCTGTTCGCGCGAAGAGCCGGTTGCGCCGCCGCAGCCGTCGCGTCCTGTCGTCCCGCCTAAGAGAATGACCACATCGCCTGCCTGCGGTTCTTCGCGCCGCACATGATCGGCAGGCGTGGCAGCGACTACTGCGCCGACTTCCAAATGTTTCGCCGCATAGCCTGAATGATAGAGTTCGACCACTTGTCCGGTGGCAAGCCCGATTTGATTGCCATAGGAAGAAGCGCCGGCGGCAGAACGCTGCGCAATCACGCGTTGCGGCAATTTGCCTGCCAAGGTGTCGCCGATATGCTGTCTCGGATCGGCAGAGCCGGAGAGGCGCATCGCCTGATACACATAAGCGCGTCCCGACAGCGGGTCTCGAATCGCACCGCCGATGCAGGTGGAAGCGCCGCCGAAAGGCTCGATTTCGGTGGGGTGGTTATGGGTTTCATTTTTAAATTGCAAAAGCCAAGGGCGGGTTTCGCCGTTTTCTTTAATATCGACAAACACCGAGCAGGCATTCACTTCGGCGGAAAATTCCACATCGGGCAAATTACCCTGCTGACGCTGATATTTGGCATCAATAGTTGCTAATTCCATCAGACTGACGGGATGTTGCGCCGCCGCAGCACCGTAAACAGCTTCGCGCTTGGCGAGAAAGTCTTGATAATCCGCCTGCATGGCTTGCCCCAAAGCACTATTGGGAAAACGGATATTTTCCAAAGTCGTAGCGAAAGTGGTATGGCGGCAATGGTCTGACCAATAGGTATCCAACACGCGGATTTCCGTTTCGCTCGGCGCGCGATTTTCTTGGCGGAAATAGTCTTGCACCAAAGCCAAATCGGCAAACGTCATCGCCAAGCCTTGCTGCTGGTGCCAAGCGGCTAATTCCTGCGCGGAGAGTCGGGTAAACGCTTCAAAACGCGGCACAGCTTGCGGCTCCTGCGCTTGCGGTAAACTTTTGTCTTCAAGATTTTTCTCACGCGCTTCAATCGGATTGATGAAATATTGCTTAAGACGCTCGAGCTCTTCCGTATTCAATTGTCCGCTGACCAGATAAGCAATGGCGGAGCGGACGGTCGTTTGCGCAAAGTCGGGATGCAAAAGCGCCAAACATTGTTCGGCGGAATCCGCTCTTTGGTCGAATTGTCCGGGCAGCGGTTCAATCACAAATACCGCATCCGCCGCCGGCAATTCCTCTAAAACTTCATCGGTAACGGGATCGGCAAAAACTTGCCGCAGCGCCTGCTCAAAATGCGCCTGCGGCGCCTCATACAGGTCATAAACGGCAATCGTTTCAATGCCGAGCAAATCGGCAATATTGAGTTGGGCTTTTAGCGTCGCGATATCGGCGGGGGCGCTGCGAAAGGCTTTAAGTTTGCGGATGTATAGGCGTTGAAACATAATTATGCGGTCATTTATAAAAAAAGAAATTTTAACATAAGGCGTTTGCAGAGATGCGAAAGATTAGGGGGTGTAGATTTTAGCATGGGGTAGGGCGTTGTCGGCATCGGGTGGCAATGCAAGCTGCAAATGCTTGCACAAATAGGCTTCGCGCCAATTCTTGCTCGCCCATACGCTGATGAATAGCGCCAAAAGCCCGGCGAAAAATTGCAGCCATGCGGCAAAATGCTGTGTTACAAACAATGCGCTTAAAAAACTCAAGAGCGGCAAACCGTAAATCATGAGCGTAAGACGCTGCAACGCCGTTGCGGATAATTGCAGTTCTAAAAAGCCGCTGTTTGCCGGTAAATCCTGCGGACGCGGCAATTCAAAAACATTTTCGCCGATAAAACCGCGAAACCAAGGATTCTGCCCGCAGCCTTTGCCTGCCGCGCATTGCGGACAATCGGCAATTTGATTGACGGCTTGTAGGCGCAATACCTTGCCGTTATCCGCACAAACCCGTACAGGAATCGAAAGCCAAGCCATTATTTGCGTCTAATAAAAAAGCGGCGCAATTGCCGCTCTTTTCTGATTAAGAATACACCCATTGACGTACAGGTCCTGAGTCTACATGAATAAAATTCGAGCCGCGATATTGTCCGATACCGCCGGCATTCAAACGCTGCGCTATTGTTTTCAATTGACGGGAATTATAACCTTTAATCGCAATATCCGCCGCCATTGCTTTCAAATGATAGCTGTTTTTGCCCACATTGCGCGAACGGCGCGCCAACATTTGGTTGGTAGCGGGAGAGCGGTAGCCGCTATTAAGCTGAATGACCTGATTATGCCCCACATTGCTTTGGATATAATGCAAAATATTCAGCAAATCAATATCCACCGGGTGTACGCTTTCTTGACGGAAATCGCGGAAAAAACGGCTGATTTCATCGATAGAAGGTTGGATATAGCCATAATCCGGCGCCCAATATACCGTGCGGATCGTTTCGGCGGTATGCGGGTTATACATGCTGATCATGCGTTCGCGACTGGAAGCGGCTTTAGCCCATTGAGCGGGCAGTAGTAATCCGGCAGTTGCCATCATGGCGGTTTTCACGAAAACACGGCGCGATTGGCGAGTGCAGCAAGGACAATCTTCAGGATGTGCAAAATCAGCCGTTGTTACAGGACGATAAGATGATGAGTGAGACATGCAAAAAATTCCGTTGAGATGTTGGGGCGCGAATATAAAAGAATTTTAGTATGAATGCAAGGCAATGTTCGCGTCATTTTTTGATGTTTGGTGGCTACGCCCTGACTCGAACAGGGGACCCCAACATTATGAGTGTTGTGCTCTAACCAACTGAGCTACGTAGCCATCAAGGGTGCGAATTATGCGCAAATGCCCCCAAGCTGTCAATGCCCTTTTCTACAAAAAAAGCATTTTTTCGCTAAAGTCATGAATTTTAGGCAATCATTATTTTGTCCGCAAAAGCCGCTACAATAGGCGCCAAAGGAGTAAACATGAAATTCGTCCTATTTTTTCTTATCACGGGGCTGATTGTCCGCCATTTGATGCAGCAAAGAAAACAAAACGCCCTGCAACAGCAGCGTTTGCAGCAGGAAAAAGCGGCAAAGCAGGCGGCTTTTGTCAAGGAAACCGATGCCTTAAATCCGCATTTGCGCCGTAAAGAACCGCCGACGGATTAAAGCAACACGCCTTTAATCCATTCGATAGCAATGATTTTTTCCTTATCCGCAGTCAGCAGCACGGCATCAAAGCGGCAATCGGGCATCTCGGTATAATGCTGCTGTAAATACTGTTGAGCGGCACGCTTCCATTTTTGCTGTTTGCTCATATTGATAGATTGGGCGGCGCTGACCATTGCATTTGCTTGACGCAGACGCACTTCCACAAAGACGAGACTGTCGCCGTCTTTGGCAATCACATCAATTTCGCCGCAGGGATAGCGGACATTTTTCGCTACAATATGCAGCCCTTGCCGCTTGAGAAATTGAACGGCGGCTTTTTCGCCTTCTTGTCCGCGCCGCAAATGGCGTGCTAATAATTTAATCATGGAGACTTATGGTCGGAAAATTGTATTTAGTGGCAACGCCGATTGGTAATTTGCAAGACATCAGCCACCGCGCGATTGCTATTCTACAACAGGTAGCGGCAATTGCCTGCGAGGATACGCGCGTCAGCCGTCATTTGCTGGACGCTTTAGGGATTGATAAGCCGCTCTTCGCCCTGCATCAGCATAATGAACACGGCGCCGCACAGGCGCTGTTGTCGCGCCTGCAAGCCGGCGAAGACATTGCCGTGATTTCCGATGCCGGCACGCCGGTTATTAGTGACCCCGGCGCATGGATAAGCCGATTAGCGCATGAGAACGGCATCACCGTCGTGCCGATTCCGGGCGCCAATGCCGTGATTACCGCTTTATGCGCCAGCGGTTTGACAGGCGATTGTTTTCATTTTGCAGGCTTTATTCCGGCAAAAAACGGCGAACGCTTGCAATTTCTTAGCCGTTTCCAAACGGCACGGGAAACCACAATTTTTTACGAAAGCCCTCATCGCATCGAAAACAGCTTAATCGCCATGCAAAGTTTGTTCAGCCCCGCCCGCCGCCTTGTGATTGCGCGCGAGCTGACCAAAACCTTTGAGCAAATCGTATCTTTGCGCATTGATAATGCTTTGGAATGGTTTAATAGCGACAGCAATCATCGCCGCGGCGAATTTGTACTGCTCTTGGCGGCCGAGGAAAATCCGACGGACAATCAGGCTTGGTACAGTTTCGCCGAAGAACTGCTAAATGAAGGCTTATCGCTGAAAACCATCAGCCGACTCATGCAAAACCATTGTGGCGCCAATAAAAAAGAAGTTTACAATTATCTGCTTACAAAGAAAGATGACATCAATGCAGCAAATCGCTAAAGTAAGCAGACTTTAAAACGGAGAATAATAACTTATGAAAGGTCAATTATGGGTTGTCGCCGCCCCCTCCGGCGGCGGAAAAACCTCACTCATTGCAGAAACACGCCGTCAACTGCCCAATGTGGTGGAATCGGTTTCCCATACCACACGCGAACGCCGCAACGGCGAAATCGAAGGCAGCCATTATTACTTCATTACCAAAGAAACCTTTGCCGCCATGCGCGATGCGGGGGATTTCTTAGAATACGCCGACGTCTTCCATCATGCCTATGCTACCTCAGCCAAGCAAGTCGATAAATTGCTGACGGAAGGCTATGACGTCATCCTGTCCATCGATTGGCAGGGTGCGGAGCAAGTGCGTGCAAAACGCGGCGACGTCAAAACCATCTTCCTGCTGCCGCCTTCTCTAGCCGCCCTGCGCGAGCGTTTGCAAAAACGCGGACAGGACAAACCTGAAGTGGTGGAAAAACGCATGGCGCAGGCAGAAGAACAAATCAGCCATTACAAAGACTTTGACTATGTGATTGTCAATGACGACTTCAACCGAGCCGCGAAAGAATTGCAGGCGATTATTACCGCCTCGCGTATGCAACGTTTACGCAGCCAAGACGATTTACAAGAGCTGCTCAGCCGCTTGCAAGGCTGAAAACCCACCTGAAACAGCCAGTATGCACTGGCTTTTCTTTTTGCCTCATATGCCTATTGAAAAGCATAAAACTATCTAAAAGGATTATTTATGAACACAGCCAAACGCCTGCCTTTTCCGCGCTTATTATTACTGCTGGCACCGATTATCTGGGCAAGCAGTAATGCCGTAGGCAAATTAAGCGTCGATTTGCTAACCCCCTATCAATTCACTTTTTACCGCTGGTTATTGGCGACGCTGATTCTAAGCCTCGTCTTTAAAAAACAGATTCAGCGCGATATGCCGCTACTACGCGCGCGCAAATGGTGGCTGCTCTGCTGGGGCGGCAGCGCTTTCTGCCTATTTAATATCCTGCTTTACACCGCCTTTGCCTATAAAGCCGCCGTCGTCAATGTAGCGATTGTGCACAGTCTCATTCCCATGTTTGTTTTGGTGGCAGGTGCAATCATTTATCGAGAAAAACTCCATGCTTTGCAATGGATAGGTGTGTTTGTCGCATTATTTGGCGTACTATGGCTGCTCAGCCGCGGACAATTAGGCAGCCTATTGCGCCTGACGCTGAGCACCGCGGATTGGCTGATACTCATCTCCGCCCTTATCTATGCCGCCTACTCGCTCGTGCTGCGCAATGCGCCTGCCGTGCATTGGGCGAGCCTGTTATGGGCAATGTGCCTTTCCGCTCTTCTTGTCGGCCTGCCTTTCTGGCTATGGGAATTGGTACATAGCGGACAATTATTAAAAATCGCGCAACCCGGCGCGGCAGAAATCGGCAAAGCCCTGTTATTGATTAGCTATGTCGCGGTATTTGTCGCCATCGTATCCAAAGTCTTTTACATGGAAGGCGTGATTGCCATCGGTGCGGCAAGAGCGGCAATGGCCATGAACCTTTTGCCCGTGTTCAATGCTCTTCTAGGCTTGCTCTTATTTGCCGACGAACGCGCCATGTTCGGCAGCGTGCATATCGTCGCGATTAGCTGTGTGGTTATCGGCATCGCCTGCTCGGAAACCGGCGCATGGCAGCTGAAAAAAGCGAAGACATAAATCTTATGGTTCATTTTAAATCGCTTGAATTTACAATCCAAGTGCAAAAAAAGAAGCATTCATAATAGAGTATCATTTTGTTCCCCAACAAAAAAGGACTCTAAAACGAACGCTTCTTACCGACATCTTACACTTTCAGAACGGGAAAGCATAGTGACTCTGCTCGCTCAAGGCAAAAAACAGTCCGAGATTGCCCGACAATTAGGGCGGAGCTGCAGCATCATTTCCCGTGAGCTAAAAAGGCATGCACTCAAAGTATATCGAGCGAGTTCGGCGCACAGCAAGGTGTTGGACGGCAAGTGGTCGCCCGAACAGCTCAGCAAGCGCTTAGAATTTGAAAAATCTGATTTATCAATCAGTTTTAATAGGATTTACCGCGCGATTCATCAAGGTTGGCTAGATATCAGCGAAGGCAAAGCAAGCCGAAAATTACGCCATAAAGACAGAACAAGGCGGAGAAAAAATCATCTTGAAAAGCGTGGAAAAATCACGATTTCGCATACATTAGAGGAACGCCCGATTTCAGCGCAAAACCGCAGCCATTTCGGACATTAGGAAGCGGAGACGGAACGCAAAAGCCGTTTTGAGTTGGTGAAAAAGATTGCAGGCAAAAAAGCATTGTTGGTGAAAGAGGCGATGATAACCCTGCTTAAGCCGCATAAATTACGGTCAATTACGCCGGACAGAGGCAAGGAATTTGTCAAACATAGTTTAGTTACGCAACAAACATTAGGCGCAGCCTTTTATTTCCCCGAGCCGCATCAGCCGTGGCAAAGGGGGACAAATGAAAATACAAACGGGTTGCTCAGGGAGTTTTTCCCCAAGCAAAAGGATATAAACCGGTGGAGCGATGATTATATTCAATCGGTAGTTGACAAATTAAATCTACGACCGAGAAAGTGTTTAGACTGGAAAACACCTTATTAAGTTTACTTTAAAAAAGTATTGCACTTGGTTTGACAATTCAAATGTAAAATAAGACAATGGGCTTGTGGTACTTGTAACGCCACGCATGACAGAAGATGTCAATGTAGCTTAATTTGGCTTAATGCAGCCAAGAGTATTTTGTGTCTGGAACGTCAGACACTAGCAGTAGGAAGCTCCTTGCTTGAGCAAGGAAAGTACGTCACTCAACAATCAAAAGGATGATCACATATGAGTATACAGACTATTCTAGCACGTCGCCCTTCATGGCGGGGTATTTTTGCAGGTCTTATTATGGGACTTGTGGTAACGATGATTATGCTTGCAATATCGCTTATCGTTGGGTCTTTTTTAAGCCTTGATTTGCGTGGTGCAAGCATTGCTGCTGGCATTTATGCCATTATCACGGCATTGATTAGTGCTTATGTGGCAGGTTTTTTTGCTGTCAAAGCATCTGCACCTGAAGCACTGTTTGGCGATGGCACAGATATTTTGCCAAAAGATGCGACACTAACAGGCATGTTAACAGCAGCCTGTATCGTGCTGTTGACCAGTTATGGTGCGATGAACAGTGCCACCAATATTTTATCAGGGGCATCAAGTGCCGTAGCCAGTACAGCATCGGGTGCGGCCAGTGTGGTGGGTTCAGTTGCAAGTGGTGTGGGTAGCTTGGCAGTGGCAGGTGGTACAGCTGCGGCACAAAGTAATGAAGTCAGCTCTCGCATTGAATCTGCTTATCAAAGTGCCATGGGTAAGGTTAGCCGTGAAGACATTCAAAACTGGTTTGCTAAAAATACCGAACTTGATAATGCTGAGATTGATGCCACCACCAGTGTGATTGAGCAAATGGTTAATCGTGAAGTACAAAGTCTATCAGCAATGGATTTTACGAACATTGACACATGGCAGAATCTTGATGAGCATCTAAAGTCTCGTGCTGCGTCTATTGAAGAGACGCTAAAAGGTGATGAATTGATTGCCAAATTACAAGCACAAGGCTTAAGTGAAGAAAAGGCCTTGCATGTACGCCAAACGGCAGTGGAAGCTTATAACGATGTGCGTGTCAGCACAGAAGAAAAAATCAACACCGCTAAAGCAGAAGTGTCTCAAGCGATTGAAACGGCAAAAGACACTGCACGTAAAACTGCTCTTTATAGTGGCTTATTTTGGTTGATCAGCACAATTTTAACCTTTGTGATGAGCATCACAGGCGCAAAAAATGCTGCCACCAAGTATCGTTTGACGTCACCATTAGTGGCACGTCGTGAAACACACTGATTGCAAAGTTTTATATAATAGATGTTCTATACGATAGACATTTTATATTATCAGTAAACGGATAAAAAACCTTTCTAAATGAAAGGTTTTTTTATCAGCAGTCTTTAGGGTCTGTTGAACATTGAAAAAGAAAATTTTGTCAAAAAAATAGCGAGATAGTACACTTTAAGCTCTAACCCAAAAAGAGAACTACTCGCTATGACTAAGCCCAGACTCATGCTAAATGATAAGCGCTAAATGATAAGCAATGGAAAAGACTTAAACCCATTTCACTTGAAATTGGATTATATGACAAATCCAAGTTACGAAAGACTGTAGAAGGTGTATTGTATCGAATGCGAGTAGGCTTACCATGGCGAGACCTACCCAAATATTTTGGGAAACACAATACAGTTTACAAAGCTTTCAACCGTTGGTCAGCCAATAACAAGCTCATTTTACTGTTTAACAAAGTATAGTCAATTCATGACAAAGTTGCACACCTAAAAATATCAAGCTTTACTATTGTACGGGCTAACATATAAAAACTGTGTCTTTATTTGAGCTGAATTGACTATAATAAACCAACCAGACATGGAATGGGTCTTTATTGATGGTAGCTACATCAAAGCCCATCAACATAGCAGTGGAGCAAACCCTAAAGACCAAGCGATTGCTAAAAGTCATGGGGTAATACAACTAAAATACATTTAGTCGTTGATGCTCATGGTAATCCAATTACCTTTATCATCACTGATGGCACAACCCATGACATCAAAATGGCAAAAGACTTGGTAGATAAAGTTGATTTAAGCAATGTTGTCATGCTAAGTGCTGATAAAGGCTATGATTCACAGGATTTTCGTGCGTATGTTGAAGAAAAAAACGCATGCAAACATTCCACGAAAATCAAATATAGTCGAAGAATTGAAAAAGTATTACGGCGTTGGCTCGCCTTGCCGTACTATCTGTACTGTCTGCGGCTCGCCGCCTTGTGCTACTTTTTCACTTCTCCGACTATAGTAAGCAATCCAATGACCATATGGATTGGTATTTATATAAGTTTCGGCATTTAGTCGAAAATGCTCTTTGCAAAATTAAAGATTATCGAGCGATTGCCACACGCTTTGATAAGCTAAAAAGAAACTTTGAAAATATAGTCAATTCAGCTCAAATAAAGACACAGTTTTATATGTTATCCCGTACAATAGTAAAGCTTGATATTTTTAGGTGTGCAACTTTGTCATGAATTGACTATGATGTGGCTCTAGCCTTTGCTTATCAATGGATTAAGATATGAATGTTCAACAGACCCTACTAAATTTCGGAAATATTTCGCAATTAAATTCTACCTTCAATCAAAATTTTATATAGCGGAATTTGAAAAATGATTATCAGTGCAAGCCGTAAAACAGATATCCCTGCTTTTTATTCAGATTGGTTTTTCAATCGGTTAAAAGTTGGTTTTGTACTGTATAAAAATCCGTTTAATGCTAATCAAGTTCATCGTGTTGAATTAACACCTGAAAATGTTGATGCCTTTATATTTTGGACACGCAACCCAAAGCCATTTATGGAACGTTTGGATTTACTTGAGCCGTATATCTATTATTTTCAATATACCATTACAGGCTATCCACGTTATTTGGAAAAATCCACGCCTAATCCATATAAAGCGATTGAGACTTTTAAAGAATTAAGCCAAAAAATTGGCAAAGAAAGGGTAATCTGGCGTTATGATCCGATTTTATTGTCTAACACTTTAACGATTGCCGAGCATAAACGCTTATTTGCAAAAATCGCAGGATTGCTGAACGGTTTTACCGATAAAGTCGTGATTAGTTTTGCCGATTTCTATGCAAAAACCGAACGCAACCTTAAAATTGTACAAATCCCTATTAAACAGGAAGCTGAAATTGAACAAAAATTTGAATTTTTTAATATTTTAGACCCAAAATTTGATGATGATTTGCGTGATTTGATTTCATTTATGATGCAAACTGCTGCTGAAAATGGCATGAATATAGAAACTTGCGCGGAAGAAATTGATTTAAAAAAACGTTATGGAATTAATATTGAGCATGGTAAATGTATTGACAATGAATTGTTAGAGAAAATTGCAAAAAATAAAGGTTTTCCCAGCAAGAAAGATAAAGGGCAGCGTAAAGAATGTGGTTGTGTGGAAAGTAGAGATATTGGCATCTATGATACCTGTGTGCATGGTTGTCAATATTGTTATGCAACAACCAAACATGATAAAGCTATTGAAAATAGAAAATTACATAATCCCAATAGCCCCTTTTTACTTGGTGATTTTCCTACAAGTTTTACTGTTGAACAACGTGAAGAGAAATTAAAAATGCCACAGCCAAACTCTAAGAAAAATGATAGTAAACAGCAACCAATTTTATTTAATTTTTTAGATTAATTGTTTATATTGCTTAAATTTATCTATTCCATGCTGTCAGTTTTGTTAGATGGTATTGGCTAATATTACTAGCCTAGCCAATCAGTACAACTAATTTTCTCACCCGTGTCTTAAAAATATTAAAATCAATATGATATGCATCTCTAAACAATTAAAATATCAATCGCATCTTCTCCTTTGCTGACTTAACCATTCCAATATGCCTGTTTCATGTCCGAAGCAGGCGTTTTCATACATCATCAAATACACGCCGTGTGCATTTACCGCCTGATTTTGCACCTGTACTGCGGCGGGAAAATCGCTACGCAGCGGATAATTCCTTGCCCGCAATAACTGCGCCCATTGCCGCGCGGGCTCAATCGGGGCAACCGTATCGCCCTGTGCATGCACAAGCCACAGCGGCACATTACCGCTAAATTCTGCCGCATCGGGCAATGCCGCCGGACAAGCCAGTGCCGCCGCGGCAAAATACTGCGGCGCAGCGACTAATAAACGCAAAGATTGATAAGCGCCCATAGAAGCGCCGATAAGATAAATGCGGCGACGGTCAATACGAGGCTCAAATGCCAATACTTGTTCGATAATAGTCTGCAAATCCGCTGTGTAATTGCGTGCCGCGCGACACAGGCGCTGATTGAAAACAAAATTATCCAGCCAATAAGTCGGGCATTGCGGCACTAGAACAAAAGCCTTCGGGAAATAAGGCTGCATATCGGCGCCGAACATCCAATGTGCCATCTTATCCGCCAATAGCGGACTGTGAATTTCTCCGCCGCTGCCGCCTTCGCCGCCGCCATGCAGACAGATAATCAAAGGCGCGGCTTGCTCTGACGTATTGGGACTATGCAGAAAATAGCGTATATCGCGGTAGGCGTATTCTTGAAATGCATCTAATGCCGAAATACGCGGCGGCAGAAGGCGCAATCGCAGTTCTTGTCCGCGCCACAGTATCCGCCATTGCGCTTCGGCTGAACGCTGGGTAAAGGCATCGGCATCAAAAAACTGGTATTTGCGTGCAGCGCTAAATTCATGAGCGGCAAAAGACAAATAATAGCCGCCATTTGGCAGCGGCACGACGCCTAAGATGGGCAGGGCTTGCCAAGAGGAAGCCGTATTTTTACTGCATAGAAAGATTTGCAGATGCCGAGCATCAAAATCACTCGGCAGGCGGGCAAAATACACTTCGAGAGCTGCAAACTGCGCGCCCAAGGCGGCAATATCAACAATCGGACGGCATTGAGCATCCATAACATGCGGATAAGAGGACATATTCTCTCCTATGATTTGCAGGTATCATAGCAATTCCCCATGTGGATGCCTATGGGGAGGAAAGATAAAACTTTCTATAAAAACAATGATAAAAATTAAATAACTGTTTCTGTAATAATATGTTTTTAATGATTTTATTTTTCTGCCACGTCTTCAAATTTGACCGAGACCAAACGCGACACGCCCGGTTCGCTCATGGTAACGCCGATTAGGCGGTCGCAAGACTGCATAGAGCGCTTATGGTGGGTAATCATGATGAATTGCGTATTAAGCGACATTTCGCGCAACAGGGCGCAGAGGCGGCCGACATTGGCATCATCCAACGGCGCGTCGATTTCATCCAGCAGGCAGAAGGGCGCCGGATTGAGTTTGAAGAAAGCAAATACGAGGGCAACCGCGGTAAGCGCTTTTTCGCCGCCGGATAATACGCTGAGATTTTTAACCTTTTTCCCCGGTGGACGCACTACCAAACTGATGCCGGCTTCCAAAATATCGCCTTGCGTCCATTGCATTTTGCCTTCGCCGCCGCGAAAGAGCAGAGGGAAGTACTCGCTGAAATAGGCATTGACGCTGTCAAAGGTGCTGCTGAGGCGGCTGCGCGTTTCATTGTCCAATACGGCAATCGCCTGTGTGAGCATATTGAGGGTATTGCGCAAATCTTCGCATTGCTGGTGCAGACTTTGATATTCGCTGTCGCTTTGCTTGAAGGCTTCGACGGCGGCGAGATTGACTGCGCCCAGTTTGTCCATCGCATTTTTTAAGCCGCGAATCCGCGTATTGAGCGCGTTTTCATCTATTGTCTCATCGGCGGCGAAAGCGATAATCGGGCGATCGTCTTGTTGGATAGCGGCTAATTGCTGCTGCAATTGGTTTTCCAGATTCTCCAGACGTTCATGGCGGTTGTCCAAACGTTCTGCGGCGAGCTGGCGCGCGTGCACACCGGCGCTTTGCCGCTCTTTGGCGTCTTGCAGGGCGATTTGGCTGCTATCCCAAGCGGCGAGGGCGCTTTGATAGGCGGCTTCGCTGTCTTCATCGATTAAGCGGCTGTTTTCAAGACTGAGCTGCTGTTCTTCCATTAAGTATTGCAATTCTTCCGCTTCCTGCTGCCAAGTCTCGATTTGGCGGCGGTTGTCCTGAATTTCGCGGGTCAAGCGTTGCTGCTGACGGCTTTGCGCTTCAATTTGCGTTTGCAGAGTGTGAATGTCTTGGGCAATCTGCTGACGGAGATTTTCCTGTTCGCGCAGCGCCGTTTGTGCCTTTTTCAATGCTTCATTTGCTTGGTCACGCGCCTGTTCTAAGCTGCCGATATCGCTTAAATGGGCGCTTTCGCGCTGCGCTTCCGCCAGTTCCTGCTGGGCATCTTGATAAACTTGTTCGGCGGCGGCAATGTCTTCTTGCAGGGCAAGCCGTGCTTGTGCTTCTTTGGCGCGCAAATTGCGCTGATGTTCGGCGCTTTGGCGCAGCAATTGCTGCTGATGCTGAAGTCCTTGCAATTGTTTTTCTTGGGCAGATAAGGCTTGTTGGGCTTGTTTTTCCGCCTCGCGCGCCTGCATCAAACGCTGCTCAGCGCTGTCCATTGCGGCGCCGCATTCAGCCAATCGCTGTTTTTGCGCTTCTTGTCGGGCTTCTAAGTCTTGCAGCTCGGCAAGGCGCTGCATCAAGCCTTGATTGTCGTGGGCGAGGGCGGGCAGATAGGCGTCTTGTCCGATGATGCTGCCGTCAAGGCTGAGGAAATATTGTCCTGCCGGCAATTGTTCGCGTGCAATGTCTGCATCGTATTGCGCCAAAGGCTGCAGATAGGCGAGCAAGGCGCCCAAGGCGGCAGGGCTGTCAATAATGTCTTGCCAAGCAGCAGGCGCGCTGCCCGCCGCCAAAATGCCTTCGGCATTGGGAATGTGGTTAATGCTGCTGTTAAGGCGCGCGGCAAAATGGCGTTCGATGGCAGTTTGCCATTGCGCGCTAATGGTTAATCGCTGATAGAGGGCTTCGCCGCCGTTATCTGTATCATTATGCTGCTGCGGCAGCCAATCGGCGAGGGCTTGCAGGCGGTGCTTAATCGCTTGCAGTTGCTTGTCGGCATCGCTGAATTGTGCAGCGGCATTGGCGGCGGCTGCTTGACAGCTTGCGCGCGTTTCTTGAGCGCTTTCATATACGGCTTGACTGTGCTCTAAGGCGATTTGCAGACTTTCTATCGCCATTTGATTTTCTTCTAAGGCAAATTGCTGCTCTTCATCCTCGCCCGCTTCCTGTTGCTGCTGCCCTAAGCGTTCATGCAGTTTTTCTTGCCGCGCTTTGGCTTCTTGGCTGCGTTGGGCGGCGCGTTCGATGCGAAATTGCAGGCGATTGTGCAATTGCCGCGCTTCTTCATAGGCGGCATGACGGCTTTGCTGCGCTTGTTCCGCCTCTGCGACTGAGGATTGATATTGCACAATATCTTGCTCAATCTGCTTCAGCGCGCTGCTTTTGCTGTCGCTGTCGGCTTGCCAAGCAAGAGTTTCATGGTCATCGGCTTGCAATTGGCTGTTAAAACGTTGCAAACGCGTTTGCGCTTCGGCAATGCGCTGCGCCAAATGTTGAGCTTGCTGCTGTTGCTGATGCAGTTGCTGTTCTTGTTGGCGTAACTGAGCTTGCTGCTGTTCACGATGCTGCCGCTGTCTATCATAGTCTTGACGTGCGGTTTGTGCCTGCTGCTGCGCCGCTTCGGCGGCTTGATTGGCTTGCTCTTCGGCAATCATGGCATCGGCAAGTGCCTGTTCTTCTTGTTGGTAATCCTTGTCCACATGGGCGATTTGCAATTGCAGGCGGTTGATTTTCCAACTGGCAAGGCGGTGGCTCAATTCGCTGTGTTCGCTTTGATATTCGCGATAAATCCTCGCTGTTTCCGCCTCTTGTCCCAAACGCTGGCGCTGCTTCGCCAATTGCTCGAGGCGGTCGTCATGGCGCGCCAAATGTTCGCGCGTTTGCTCCATGCGCTTTTCGCTGTCTTTGCGCCGACTTTTATACACGCCGATGCCCGCCGCTTCTTCAATAAAGGCGCGCAATTCTTCCGGTTTGGATTCGACGATGCGGCTGACCATGCCTTGTTCGATGACGGCATAGCTGCGCGCGCCGACGCCTGTACCTTGCAGCAGCTCGACTACATCTTTGCGCCGGCAACGCTGCTGATTGATGCTGTAATGCGACTCGCCGTCCGAGCTGACACGGCGCTGCACCACAATCTCGCCGTATTCGGCAAAAGCGCCGCCGGCGGCGCCTGCGCTATTATCAAAGTGCAGGGCAACCGTTGCCATGCCGCTGGCGCGGCGTGATTTTGCACCGCCGAAAATCACATCGGTCAGCGATTGTCCGCGCAATTGTTTTGCCGCGCTTTCGCCCAACACCCAGCGTACCGCATCAATGATATTGGATTTGCCGCAGCCGTTGGGTCCGATTATGCCGGTAACCGGCGCATCAACGGGAAATACCGTGTTATCGGCAAAAGATTTGAATCCGGCAAGGCGGATAGCGGTCAGGCGCATAGTGTCGTCGTCGTAAAAAGCCGCGCATTATACTGGAAAAGCCGCCGCTTGCAGCAGCGGCGATTTCTGTCTAGCTTTGCAGCGGCTTTATCTATATCATATTCATATTCTTTTATTTTTCCCCGCCTTAATATGTGGACAGAGATTAAACACGCCGCCATTCAATACCTTATCCGCTTATTTTCCATGCTATTCGCCATGCGCGCTTGGCTGGGCATCAGCAATGGACGCACGATTCGATATGATTTTTGGGCCGGGCTGACAGGAGCGGTGATGGTGCTGCCGCAGGGCATCGCTTTCGCCATGATTGCCGGTTTGCCGCCTGAGTTCGGCTTATACAGCGCGATTGTGGTGCAACTTATTGCCGGCTTTTTCGGTTCTTCTTGGCATATGGTCAGCGGGCCGACAGTGGCGCTTTCTATCGTCATACCGGGGATTGTCAGCAATTATGCCGTTATCGGCAGTCCGCATTATATCGGCTTGTCTTTATCGCTGATGTTTATGGTCGGGTTGATTCAATTATCTTTCGGCTTGTTCCGCTTCGGCAGTTTGGTCAATTTTATCTCGCATACCGTGATTATCGGCTTTACCGCCGGCGCAGGGCTTTTGATTGTGATGAGTCAATTGTCCACCGCTTTGGGGGTCAGCCTCACGCAGGGCTTGTCTTTTTTAGAAAAACTGCCTGCGCTGTGGGCGCAATTGCCGCATATACATCTGCCGAGCGTCTTAGTAGCGGCGGCGACCTTATGCAGCGCGATTGCAGTGCGCCGTATCAAGCGGTCTTATCCGCATATGCTGATCGGCATGTTGGTCGGCAGTATTGTCTGCGTCTTATTAGGCGATTACACAAAAGAAGTCGAGCGTTTGGGGGCATTGCCCGCCGCTTTACCGCAAATCGGCCTGCCAAGTTTAGATTTCGGCTTATTCGCCAATATGTTTCCCTCCGCCTTCGCCTTGGCATTATTGGGATTGATTGAAGCGGTCTCGATTGCGCGTTCCATCGCCATTCGTTCGCATCAAAGAATTGACAGCAATCAGGAATTTTTCGGGCAGGGCTTGTCGAATCTGGTCGGCAGCTGTTGCTCCTGCTATGTTGGCTCGGGCTCGTTTAACCGCAGCGCCATCAATTACGATGCCGGCGCGCGCACGCCCTTGGCATTGCTGTTTACCTCTTTGATTATTATCGCGGTATTGTTTTTCATCCCTTGGATAACGCGCTATCTGCCGCTGCCGGCAATGGCGGCGACCATCGTCTTGGCAGGCTATAATCTCTTTGATTTCTCTCATATCAAATTGATTGCCAAAAGCAGCCGCAATGAATTTTCGATTATTGTGGTGACTTTCCTCTCCACTTTATTCTTAAATCTGGAATTCGCCATTTACGCGGGCGTCATTCTGTCATTAGTTCTCTATTTGCAAAAAACCTCGCATCCTTTATTGAGTTTGGTGGATTTTTCCAGCGTACAACCGGTATTTGAAGAGGGTGTAGCACCGGTGAAACTCACGGTATTGCGCCTAGACGGTTCTTTATTTTTCGGCGCGGTCAATCATGTGCAAAATACTCTAGCGGATTTAAGCAAAGGCCGCGGCTGGCAACATGTGGTTTTGCTGACCGAAGGCATGAATTTGCTTGATGTTTCGGGCATTGAAATGCTGGTGGCGGAAAAGCAAAGACTGCAAGAAAACGGCGGCGATTTGTATTTAATCGGCATGAAGCCGCATGTGCGGCGCAAATTGCGCAAAACTCCGTATTGGCGGCAGCTGGGGGGGCAATACAATATCTTCGACAGCACCTATATCGCCTTCCGTAATTTGTGCAAGACGCTCGGCATTCGCAATTATCGCGAATTTATGAAACATCTGTTTCGCGATTACAACAAACTATAAGAATCGATTAAAAACAAATTCTTATTTTTAATCCTCTGTTGTATTTATGCAACATATTGAAAAATAGATGAATAATTTGGTGTTCGCTCTTGTCAGTCAAAGTGCATTAAGGCTAAGATGTGCGCTCGCGATTGCAAGCACAGCGCGATGTTGCTTGCCTAATAAAACCAGAAGAGAATAATGATGCAAAAAAACACACGCAGCGCCTACATGGCATTATTAAGCCTCAGCCTTGTATTAAGTGCTTGTAGCAGCACAGATACAGGCACTCAGCAAAGTAACAAAGCCATAGCAAGCTTAGCCGCCGGCGCCAATTACGCCGAAGTAGCCAATGCGCGGCAAAAATTGCAATGGACAGGTGTTTATCAAGGCATTTTCCCTTGCACGAGCTGTGAAGGTATTGCCACCATGCTCACCATCAAGCCCGACATGAGCTTCAGCTTACGCACGCGCGAACTGGGACGCGAAGACATTGATAAGAAAAGCGAAGGCAAATTCGTCTGGCTCAGCGATAACAGCCATATCCAATTACAAGGCACGGATAGTAAAAGAGTCTTCCGTATCGGCGACGGCTTCATGGAGCTGATGGGCGCCAATGGCAAACCGGTAACTACCGCCAACCGCAAAGATTTTATTCTGGAAAAAACGGATTAGTTTTTGGATAAGCATTTGAGTTAATAGCCGCGTAAAAGCGGCTTTTTTATTCGCTTTTCAAATGATGCGTTTCCAGCGATAATTCTCTTTCCTGATAATGCTTATAGCGCCTGCGCGTGGCAGCCAAAACCTGCGGCTCTTGAATCACAATCTCAAAAATGCGCGAACAGGCGCGCGGTATATCCGTCTGCGTTTCCAAACTTAAATTAATCAGCACATCGCAGTCGCCGGCGCGATTCGGCGCGGCGGCAAGCAAAATCTTCGCCTCATCCGCCTCTGCGCTGCCGACCACGGCATGCGGCAAAAAAGCCTGCTCGGGATACTGCCACAAATACACATCTAGCGCATGGCACATCGCCTCATCCGCACACAGAATGAAGACGCGCTGCGCCTGCGTCAAAGCCTTATCCGCCAATTGGCAGACCAGACGATAACGTGCCTGCGTCTGCGCATGGGCAAAGACATAAAAACGTACCAGCGGCTGACTCATTCGCTGCTAAGCTGCTCAAGCGCGGTAATATAGCGGCGGCGCAATTCCAAAGTAACCGCTCCCGCCTGTCCATTGCCAATCATCTCGCCGTCGATATTAACCACAGGCGTAGCCCAATTGCCGGCGGAAGTAATAAAAGCCTCATCCGCCAAAATCGCCTCTCTAGGCGTGAAAGCCTGCTCCACCACCGTCAGCCCCATCTCCTTGATAATGCCGAACATCGTGCGGCGCGTAATGCCGTTTAAAATCTCATTATTCGCATAGCGGGTAAAAATGCGGTCGCCTTTGACAATATAGGCATTATTCGCGCTGCCTTCGGTTACATAACCCTCGCTATCGACCATCCAAGCATCGTCAAAACCATGATGCGCGGCAATCGAGCGCGCCAGCGACTGCGCCAGCAGCTGCGTCGTTTTGATATCGCGGCGCAGCCAGCGGATATCGGGCAGCGTTTGCACCGCAATCCCCCGATTATCGGCATTGAGCGGATCAAAAAAGAGCGGAAACATCACTAAATTAGGCTGCATATCTTCCTTAATCAGGAAATCGCGGGGACCGCTGCCGCGCGTGATTTGCAAATAGACCTCACCGTTATCCAGCTGATTGCGCGAAATAACTTCCTTTTGAATACGAATAATCTCTGCACGATTGGCGGGACTGGGCATATTCAGCTCGCCCAAAGAACGGAACAGACGGTCAAGATGCGGTTCATTGTCAATCAAACACCCCTTGATAACCGCGCTCACCTCATAGACGGCATCGCCCATTAAAAAACCGCGGTCGAAAATAGAAATCTTGGCATCTTCGGCTTTACAGTATTCGCCGTTCACATAAGCAATACAATTATTCATCAAACTAACTCCGCAAAAAAGTGCATCATACCGCAGGGCGGCAGACAGGCAAAGCAGTATAAAAAGATATCTACGCCTATTAATTACTTAATTTTTTTATTTATAATATCATTAAATAATTTAAATAAAGCTTCTTGTTGCTCATAATTTTTCCAATAATCATAAAAATATGGAGTATGTGAAAAAAACGAACAAGAAATTGTTTTTTCAATATCTTCTTCAAATTTTTTCGTAAAAAACAGCATAGGCAATACAGGAATTGAACGCTTATACCCCCATATGTCTTTTCCGTTTAAACAAACATCATCCGATTGATAAAGTTTAAATATTTTTCCCCTATTAAAAAAAGCTTGATGTTCAAAACCTAAATTACATATCACAATACCATCTATATTAAATAATTCTTCTTTAGTTGGTACAAATTCCGAATTTTGATTTTTATTTTTAACACGCAAAATACCTATTTGTTCATTTCCCAAACATTCTAGTACATCTGCATATTCATCAAGATCATTACAACACAGGATAACAATATTTACATCATTAAATGATTTTTTTTCTGGCAATTGCCTATTAGCATCTTTTAAAAAATTACTAATTTTTGACATTAAGTTTGGGCTAAAATTTCTAGCACCTTGTTCATATAAAGATTTAATTTTATCCTTCGATAAAAAAAGTTTAATTGGGTCTTTGCCATCATAGCACATTGGTTTAATTGTTTTTATTTCTACATGAAAATTTATACCATTATTAGAAAATTTAACATCATAATTTTTAGGGGTATCAATTTTATTTCCTGTACTCGCTACTTGGCTAGGTATTTGATATAAAAACCCACTTGGAAATTCTTTAAAAAAATGATAAATCAAACTAAACTCACAAGCATGATGGATATAATCTGACTGACCAATACTATTCAATAATTTAGTAAGAATATCTTTAATATCAACTTTTACTTCAATTAATTCTTGAGACATTAACTCCAATTCTTTTAAATAATCCTGTATAAGTTCATTATCTGATTCTGTTTTTAACACTTCTGAAATCTTTTCTTCAAATTTTTTTAAATCCATTTTTTACTTCCATAGATTAAATTAGACCACTCCGCTCCAAGCGACAAATTCTCCTTAATCCCCAGACACCTATCTCGCAAAACCGCTACTTCATCAGAAGACAAATCGTGTGCCATTTACTGCAATTGTTTTTTTCAAGCGGACAATTTCAGTAATCATGCATGTCTCGTTTGTTGTAGATTTCGGTTTTTTGGTTTTTTCGTGGTTTCCAGGCTGCCTGAAACAGGGTATCATTATTCTCTAAATTGAGCACAATATTAATCAAATATTTGACTTTTTGTTGATTTTCTGCCCTATTCAGCATTAAAAGTAATTTCTTATTGTCGTGCATTGTCAGGCGCATCAATGCCCGACTATTATTGATGTTTTCATTACAACCACAGCAACAATAGCGCGGCGCAGCAAATCAGCATCAAGCCCAGACCGTCTTGTTTTTTCAATTGTTCTTTAAATACAAAGCGCGAAATCAGCAGCATAAAGAGGATTTCGATTTGCCCGACGGTTTTCACAATCGCCACATTTTGCAGGCTCATTGCGCTGAACCAAAACAGCGAGGCGATACAGGATGCCGCGCTGGTAGCAAGTAAGAGACGCGGTTGCGCCAATAGTCGGCGCAGGGCATTGCGGTCGCGCCACAGCAAATAGGCGCCGAGTCCGCAGGCTTCGATGAAAATCACGGCGAATAATGTCCAAGCGGCGGCGAGCAGGGGCGGTGCGGCAAGGCTTAAACTGGCTTGGCGCACCCAAAGTGATGTCAGGGCAAAGCATAATCCGCAGACAAGTCCCAAGCAGATTACGCGCGGCGAGAGGCTGCGCAAGGTGCCGCCGCTTAGGAGCAGAACGCCGTAACTGCCGAGTATCACGCCCAGCCAACCCAAGGGACTGAGCGGACTGCTGAAGAAGCAGACGCCGATAATCGCCGCCAGCATGGCTTCGCTGCGCGCCAAGCCGACGCCAATGGCATAGTTTTTCAAACGAAAGAGCTGCACCATTAGGGCAGTGGCGATGATTTGCGCGAGGCTGGCGGCAAAGCAATAGAGATAAAAGGCAAGGCTTAGCTGTTCCAAGCCGATGGCTTCGCCGCGCCCTTGGGCGAGTCGGCTTTGCGCCAGCAGATAAAGCAATGCCAAAGGCCATGCGGCGAGAAAGCGCGCCAGCGTAACGCCGAGGGTCGGCACGCTTTGGCTGAGCTGCTTTTGCAGGGCATTGCGTACCGCCTGAGTCAAGGCGGCAAAGAGCGTAAAAATCAGCCAAAGCATGGGGCTTAGTTCGCGACGGTGTCAGCGCTTAAGGCGGCATTATCCACGCGGATTTTGCTTTGCGCACGCAGCCATTGGTCCAAGCCTTCCTGCATAGCGCGGATTTGCGCGATGCGTTCTTGCTGACCGAGCACTTCGCGCAGCTGGGCATCGGCTTTGTCTTCCGGCAAAGGATAAACCGCCTTGATGCGCGCTACCACAATCGATTGGTCGGGTAATTCATGGCTGGCAAGCGGGGTGTTTTGCTCCATCAAGAAGCTGTACATGATGGGGTCGAGCTCTGCCTCGGGCGCGCTCAAATAGCTTAATTGGCTATAGTGTCCTTCTTCGCCCTGCGCTTGTGCGATTAGCTCGCCCAATTCGGCGGAGGCGTTTGCCAAGGCTTCTTCAATCGCTTTTGCTGCGGCTTGCTGGTCGGCTTTCGCCTTCTCGTTTTGATAGTCCTGCACCACTTGCTCGCGCACGTTTTCTAATGGCTGCGGTGCAGCTTCGCCGCGTTCATCAACGACCATAAACAAGCTGGCATTGCCTAAATCGATTGCCTGCACAGGCGCTTTGACCGCCAAGGCTTTGCCGCCGAACAAGGCTTCCTGCACTTGGGCATGGCTTAACCATTCGGCTTGCCGGCTGCTCGGATTGACGCCCTCTAAATGCGCTACGCTTAAGCCCGCCTGATGCGCCAAATCGGCTAAAGGCGTACCGCTTTGTGCGGCGTCAAACAGGCGATTGGCAATGTCGGTGAATTGTTCTTGGCTTTGCTCGCGTGCAATTTCCTGCCGCAGGGCGGCGTCATCAAGATTTTCCGCACCTTCGATGCTCCCTAGTTGCACGAGCATTGCGCCGTATTCGGTGTTAAAAACCGGCGATACGCCGCCGATGGTGTTGATGGCAAACAAGGCTTCATCGACTTCTTTGCTGATGCCTTTGCCTTTGGCATTCGGGTTCAAATCGCCCGCCTGCCCTGCAATCTCGCCTTGGCTAATCGCGGCGGAAACATCGGCGAAACTGCGATTGCCGGCGCCGATATCGGCAGCGGCTTGTTCGGCATCGGCGGCATGGTCGAAAATCAGATATTGTCCACCGCGCACCACATTTTCGGCGCGTTGCGCACGGGCGGCGGCTAACTGTTCTGCCGTAATTTGGCTAGGGTCGGCAAGCGCGGCAGGGTTGAGCAAAAGATAGCTGATATTGACCCAAGGCTGGCTTAAATATTCGCCTTGATGTTCTTGGAAATATTGCGCCAATGCCGCTTCGTCCACAGCGATTTGCGCGGCAAAAGGCGCAAGCGGAATGCGGATGCCGTGCACGTCGCGGGCAAGGCTTAATTGCGCCAGCAGGGCTTGGTTCGCTTCAGGTGCGGCAGCGGCGGCGCTGAGTATGCGGTAGTAGTTTTCCACGCTTTGGCTTTGGCGCAACCCTTCCTGATAGGCTTGCGCCGTGATGCGGTTGCTGTCCAGCATTTGCTGATAAGTGGCTTCGTCGCCGAATTCGCCTTTAATGTATTGATACAGAGCTTGATCGGATAATTGATAGCCGCTACCCAAGGCGTGCTGACGCAGCAGGACTTGGCTAATCAGCGCATCGAGGGCATTTTGACGCAAGGTGCTGTCGGCGATGTCGGGATTGGCGCGCGCGCGCAAATCGCTAAACATACGATCGACTTGATGACGGCTGATTTCCTGTCCGTTCACATCGGCAACCGCATTATCAACATGCTGATTTTGCGAGAAAGGATTATCGAGAAACAGCATACCTAAACCTGCCGCCGCAATCAGTGCATAAGCAAGTTTGGGAATTTTTTTGGGGGATTCTTGATCTGACATATTTAATGAAGGGTTTCTGAAAAAAGGGCATTTTAGGTAATGCGGCGCCAATGAGCAAGAATTGCGAAGACGGGCTTTTGATTGGCGTGCCTGGCGCTTGCTTTATAAAGGCGGACGCCATGCTTAAAGCATGTGCATGGCGTCGAGAAGATTATTGTTGCAGAGTGGCGATGAGTTGTAGTTCATTGCTGTCTTCGGCATTGGTGCGCAAGATGGTGCGCACCACTTGCTCGGAGGCGAGGCGGGTGGCTTCGCTGAGGCTTTTGCCTTTGAGCATCTGCGCGGCAAGGGTAGAGGCAAAGGTGTCGCCGGTGCCTTGGGCGGAGGTTTTGTAGTAGGCATGGCTTTGCACTTCATATCCGTCTTTTTGCACGATCAGGATTTGCATTTGTCCTTCTTGCCATGTTTCGGGCGCGGCGCTGGTGGTAATAATCCATTGGGTTTGCTCCGAAAGTAGGCTGCGTGCGCCGGCAATGGTTTGCTCGAGGCTTTGCAGTTTTTCACCGCACAGGCATTCTAGCTCGAAGTGGTTGGGGGTCATGCCGTGGGCGAGGTAGCGCAGTTTTTCGCGGTAGGCTTGGTTGAGGCTTTGATCGACGTAGAAGCCGCAGTCGATATCGCCGAGTACGGGGTCGATTTGTATGGTGATGTGCGGATGTTGTTGCTGCACTTTTGCCAGCCATGTGCTGAGAATGTCGGCTTGCGCGCTGCTGCCGAGATAGCCGAGCAGGATGCTGCGGCATTTGTTCAGCACGCCGCGGTCTTCAATGGCTTGCAGATAGCCGGTAAACCAGTCTTCGGGAATCACGCCGCCGTGAAGGCTGTTATAGAGCGGCGAGTTGGACAGATAGACGGTAGGGACGATGCAGACGTTTAAGCCATGGGCTTGCAGAACCGGCACGACGGCATTGTTGCCGACCATGCCGTAAACGACTTGCGATTGAATGGAAATGACGTCTATGTTCAGCGGATTGCTGTCGCTTTTGCTCATTGACCGATCTCCTCGAGTTGTTTGCTTTGTTCTTGGGTGGCTTGATTGACGGCGTTTTGCGCTTTGTTTGTGGTGTCATTTTGCAGTTTTAACATGGGGTTGTCTTCTGCTTTGCTTTGACTTTCGCTTTTGTTATTGTCGCAGGCATGGAGCATGAGGCTGCATAGGCCGAGTAAAATGAGGTGGGTTTTCACAGTTTCTCCTTAGATGAGTTGAAAATGGCGCAGGGCATTGGCAATGCCTTGCCGGTCGATGTCGTCGGTGATGTAATCGGCGACGGCTTTGAGTTCTTCGCAGGCATTGCCCATGGCGATACCGAGTCCGACGCTTTTGAGCATATCGATGTCGTTGAGTCCGTCGCCGAAGGCGGCGACTTGGCTGATGTCGATATTCAGGTTGTCGCAGATTTCGCGAATGCCGCGGGCTTTGCTGCCTTGGCTGGGAATGAGGTCGCAGCCGTATTCATGCCAAGGGGTGTAGATGTAGCGGTCGCTTAATCTTAATTGCGGCAGTTCTTGGGCGAGTTCGGCGGCTTCTTGACTGTTAATGAAGTAGCCGAATTGATGGATGGCGCTTTCTTGATGCAGTTTGGGATGGACAAACCACGGTTCTATGCCGTACATGGCCTGCATAACGCGGTGGTCGAGTCTTGAAACGCAGAGTGCTTCTCTGCCGTGGAGCAAATAGCCCCAGCCTTTATCTTCGGCAAGGGCGATGAGTTGCTTTAGATCTTCCTGCGGTATGGGATGTTCGTGCAGTATGTCGCCATGATGTAGGGCAACTTGTCCGTTTGCACCGCTGATGATATCGATGCCCGCCGTTTGGATAAGATCTTGGATGGCTTGCGGAATGATGCCCAAGCTGCGTCCTGTGGCAATGGCGGTAAGGATGCCTTTGGCTTTGAGGGCTTGCAGGTGGTCGGGCAAATCGGGCGGCAGATAGCCGTCTTCTTTGCGCATTAGGGTATCGTCAATGTCAAAGAAGATGATTTTGATGTTTGGCATGGGGGCAGACTCCGAGTAAATGAGCGGCTATAGTCGAAGAATTGAAAAAGTATTACGGCGTTGGCTCGCCTTGCCGTACGCTCTTGTACCGTCTGCGGCTCGCCGCCTTGTACTACTTTCTCACTTCTCCGACTGCATAGTATAGCGCGTCAGGGTTGTTGATGGGTAAATTCCATGCGCCGCCCGATAAAATGAATCAGCCATAAAACGGGCAGCCCGAGGGCGGCGGTAAAGCAGAAAAAAGCAGGGTAGCCGCCCATATTGTGGACCATGGCGCCGCTGTAGCCGCCGAGGATTTTCGGGAACAGGGTCATGAATGAGCTGAAGATGGCGTATTGCGTAGCGGTGAAGCGGATGCTGGTTAATGCGGATAGAAAGGCGACAAAGACGGTATTGCTGAGTCCCATGGCAAAATTATCAAAGCTGATCGTGAGATAGAGCATGGACATTTGCGGATAGTAGTGCAAAGCCGCAAAGAGCAGATTGGTCAGGCTGGCAAGCAGTCCGCCCAGCAGCATGAGGCGCATCAGGGCGATGCGCTGCGAGAGCAGTCCGCCTAAAAAGCCGCCGAATAGGGTCATGAATAAGCCGAAGACTTTGGAGACTTTGGCAATTTCGCTTTTGCTAAAGCCGCTTTCTTGATAGAAGGTGTTGGCAATTGCACCGGCGACGATGTCGGAGATGCGATAAAAGCCGATCAGCAGCAAGAGCCATAGAGCGGATTTGCCGTAGCGTTCAAAGAAGTCGCTAATCGGCATCAGCCATGCTTGCGCGGCAATGTTTTTGGCGATGAGTCCTGCGCGTATTGCTATATAAGCGGCGGCGGTGGCGGCGGCAATAGCGGTGGCAAAGCACAGTAATTCGCGGATAAAGGCGATGAGGGGACTACCGCCGAAGGTAAAAACGACGCCGCTCAAACGAAAGGCGAGAATGAAGGCGGCAATGCTGAGCAGAAATAGGGCGAAGAGGCGCAGATTATTGCCGGTGCTGATATGTGCGGCAGCATTATTGTCCGTTGTGGGCGTCGGCGAGAGCAGGGTAATCAGCAGTGCGATCGCCATCGTTAGCGCCATGCAAAGATAGGTGTATTGCCAAGCCTGATAGTGGTAAGCCTTGGTACTGGAGCCTAAATATTCGGCGAGATAGAGCGCGCCTGCACCGGCAATCAGCATGCCGACGCGATAGCCCGCCACATACATGGCGGAGGTCACGGCTTGCAGTTGAATATTGCCTTCGGCGATTTCAATGCGGTAGGCATCAATGGCGATGTCTTGGGTGGCGGAAAAAAAGCCGACCAGTACGGCTGCCGCCGCCATGATAAAGAGCGCCTGCGGCGTTTGCGGATTGGTCAGCGCCATCAGGCAAAGCGTGGCAACTACGCCGATTTGGCTGAATAAGAGCCAAGCGCGGCGTTTGCCCAAACGCGGCGAAAGCAGCGGCAATTGCAGGGAATCCAATAGCGGTGCCCAAATGAATTTGAAAGAATATGCCAGTGATGCCCAGCTGAATAAAGTGATGGTTTCGCGCTTAATGCCCGCTTCGCCCAGCCATAGAGTCAGGGTGGAAAAAATTAAAACATTCGGCAGACCGGCGGCAATGCCGAAAGCAAAGAGAATCAGGGCGCGCGAGTCGGTGTAGATACGGGTGGCTTGCAGATAACGGGAAATAGAGGTCATAGGGCGTTTTAAGCGCGATGTTTCATGCCTAGTACATCATGGGACTAGGCAGCGCAGCGCGCATGGTTGCTAAAAAAGAGAGGCTAGAATAGCAGAAATCGGGCGGATGATGCCGCCGGATGTTAAGTCTCCAGCGGTAAAGGTTCCGACAGCGGAATCACGAAATCGTGATTGCGTTGTTCTGCCTGCCATAAATCGTAGGCGGCTTGCATGTTAATCCACATGGTGCTGCTGGTTTTTAATAAGATGGATATGCGTACCGCCATTTCCGCGCTGATGGCGGCTTTGCCGTTGAGGATACGCGATAAGGCGGCGCGCGTAACGCCTAAGCGCTGCGCTGCTTCGGTAATGCTGATATCTTCTAAATATTCTCTTAAGACCAAGCCGGGATGTGCGGGATTGTGCATGTTCATTTTTTGCTCCTTAGTGATAATCCTGATAGTCAACAATTTCGGCATTGCCGTTTTCAAAGCGGAAAGTCAGGCGCCAATTGCCGTTAACGCTAATGCTCCAATGGTCTTTCAAATTGCCTGAGAGTTGATGCAATCGCCATGAGGGAGCATTCATATCCTGCGGACAAGTGGCGTTGTTTAAAGTGGTTAATTGCAGGCGTAATTTAGCCGCATGATTGGCTTGAATGCCCGCCGTGCTGCCTGTTTTGAAAAACTTCTCCAAGCCTTTATGTTTGAAACTTCGAATCATATCCGCTCCTGTATAGCAAGACTATACGCGGCTGAGAAAAATCCGTCAATCAGCGCTTTGGCGGCGCTACCTTTTACAACGCAGCGAAAAATATCTTATCGGCGCAAATTGTGAGTGTTTTTGCCTAATGTTTTGCCAAATACGCTCGTTTTTTAGTGAGAAAAAATGCAGGCAATGCGTATAATGCCTGTCTTTGCAATGAATACTAGGGAAAGAAATGCAGCAATATAACATTGTATGTTTGGCAGGCGACGGTATCGGGCCTGAAATTGTGGCGAGTGCCAAGCAGGTATTGGCGGCGGTGCAGACGCGTTTTGATTTTGCCATTGCGTGGCAGGATTTTGCTTTTGGCGGCGCGGGGATTGATGTCTACGGCGAACCGTTTGCCGCCCCTGTGCAGGCGGCAATTAAAGACTGCGATGCGGTGTTTTTGGGTTCGGTCGGCGGTCCGAAGTGGGATAATGCCGCACAGCGCCCCGAGCAAGGTTTGTTAGCTTTGCGCAAAGCGCTGGATGTGTTTGCCAATGTGCGTCCCTTGAAGGTTTCGGGCGCATTGCTTCAGCATTCGCCGATTAAGCCTGAGATTGTCGATGGCACGGATTTGGTGATTGTGCGCGAGTTATCCGGCGGCGCCTATTTCGGCGAACCGCGGCATTTGGGCGAGCAGGAAGCCTTAGATTCGATTACTTATACGGTCGTGCAAATTGATCGTGTCCTACATTATGCTTTCCGTGTCGCCCAGACGCGCCGCAAAAAGCTGGTGTCGGTGGATAAGGCGAACGTGCTGGCAAGCAGCAAATTATGGCGGCAGCGTGTGCAAATAGTGGCGGCGGATTATCCTGAAGTGCAGGTCAGCCATGAATATGTTGATGCGATGGCGATGCATTTGGTCACGCGTCCGGCGGATTTTGACGTGATAGTGACGGAAAATCTGTTCGGCGATATTCTTTCCGATGAGGCGAGCGTTTTAGGCGGCAGTTTGGGCGTATTGGCTTCGGCGAGTTTTAATGCGCAAGGTCCGTATTTGTATGAGCCTGCGCACGGCAGCGCACCGGATATTGCCGGCAAGGGTATTGCCAATCCGATTGCAACGATTTTATCGGCGGCGATGATGCTGCGTCATAGTTTGGGACAAAGCGCTGCCGCTGAAGCGATTGAAGCGGCGGTAGAGAAAATGATGCAGAGTAATCGTTTGACCGGTGATTTAAACAAAACCAATCCGCTTTCCACCGCCGAATTTACCGCCGAATTGATACGGCATTTATAAATAGGAAAACATCATGAGCAGTTTATACGACAAACTTTGGGACAGACATGTCATTGCAGGGCATGGCGAGGCCTTGCAATTACTGTATATCGACCAGCATTTAATCCACGAAGTGACGACGCCGCAGGCTTTTGACGGTCTGCGTATGACAGGGCGCAAAGTGCGCCGTCCGGATAAGACTTTCGCGACGATGGATCATAATACCCCGACCATTTTGGCAGATCGCCAAGCGATTCGCGATGAGATCTCAAAGGCGCAATTAGATGCTTTGGCGCGCAATTGCGCGGAATTCGGCATTGAATTGGCGGATATGTTTGATGATCGCAATGGTATTGTGCATATGGTCGGGCCCGAATTGGGGTTGACTTTGCCGGGTAAGACGATTGTCTGCGGCGACAGCCACACCGCTACGCATGGTGCTTTCGGCGCATTGGCGCACGGCATCGGCACCTCGGAAGTCGAACATGTGCTTGCCACGCAAACCCTGTGGCAGCCGAAATTGAAAAATCTCGGCATCAAAGTAACGGGCAAACTCAAAGTAGGCGTGTATGCCAAAGATGTGATTTTGCATATTCTGAACCGTTACGGCGTATCGGTCGGCAGCGGCTATGCGATGGAGTTTTTCGGCGATACGATTGAAAACATGAGCATGGAAGAGCGTATGACGCTGTGCAATATGTCGATTGAAGGCGGTGCGAAAGTCGGCTTGGTCGCGCCCGATCAAACCACTTTTGATTATGTCAAAGGACGCACTTATGCGCCTAAAGACGATGCTTATCTGGCGGCGGTGGAAGATTGGAAAACGCTCAAAACCGACAGCGAAAGCGATTATGATCAATTGATTGTGATTGATGTGAATACACTCACGCCGCAGGTTACTTGGGGCACGCACCCCGGCATGGGCGGCGGCATTGAGGAAAATGTGCCGGCACAAGCGGCGGCAAATGAAAAAGCCTTGGAATATATGGCGATTTCAGGAGGTATGGCGAAAAAAGATATTCCGCTGAAGCATGTCTTTATCGGTTCCTGTACCAATGGGCGGCTTTCCGATTTGCGCGAAGCGGCACATATTTTGAAGGGGCGCAAAGTCGCGGCGCATATTACCGCCGTTATTGTGCCGGGCTCGATGCAGGTTAAACACGAAGCCGAAGCGGAGGGGCTGGATAAAATCTTTATCGACGCCGGCTGCCAGTGGCGCGAACCGGGTTGTTCGACCTGTCTCGGCATGAACCCTGATTTAATCCCTGCCTATGAACATTGCGCCAGCACCTCAAACCGCAATTTTGAAGGCAGACAGGGCAAAAACGCGCGCACGCATTTGGTCAGTCCGGCAATGGCTGCTGCTGCCGCCGTCGCAGGACGCTTTATCGACATATCCCGTCCGGATTGGGAAAAGGAATTAGCATAATGAAACCCTTAACCGTTTATACCGCCACTACCGTGCCGGTGATGGCTGACAATATCGACACCGATATTATTATTCCCAAGCAATATCTTAAAAGCATTTTTAAAACCGGCTTCGGTGAATTTGCTTTCGATCCTTGGCGTTATCATGAAGACCGCCGCTTAAAAGAGGAATTCCCCCTGAATCAACCGCAATATCAAGGTGCGGGCATTTTGATTACCGGCGAGAATTTCGGCTGCGGTTCCAGTCGCGAACATGCCGCTTGGGCTTTGCAAGATACGGGGTTGCGCGTGGTCATCGCCGGCGGTTATTCCGATATTTTCTATAATAATTGGCTGAATAACGGCAATTTGCCGATTGTTTTGCCACACGATGTGCGCGAAAAACTCGCCGCCTTGCCGCCTTCGCAAGCAATTACCGTCGATTTGGAAAATAAAGTCGTGCGTGTAGGAGAAGACAGTTATGCTTTTGAAATTGGCGAAGATTGGCGGCAACGCCTGCTCAAAGGGCAGGACAGCATCAGCTTAACTCTGCTGCACGAAGAAGCCATTGCCGCTTATGAAACGCAGCACGGCTAAATAGCTAATCTTTCAAAAAATCCCCTCTTTATAGGAGGGGATTTTTTACGTTTGAAGGATTTATTCGCTCAGAATAGGGCGCTGATTTTCTATCCGTATCTTTTCGCCCTTATCCATGGCGGTAAAGACCACCGGCGTGATAATGCTCGGCACTTTGTCTTCAATGGCGGCGAAATCCACCGTCAGCAAGAGTTCGCCGGCTTGTACTGCCTGCCCTTCTTGCACATGCTGGGTAAAGCCTTCGCCGTTTAATTTCACGGTATCGATACCGACATGTATCAAGATTTCCAAGCCGTTATCCGCTTCAATGCCAATCGCGTGTCTACTAGGGAAGACGGCGGCAATTGTGCCATTAACCGGACTGATAACTTGATTGCCGCTAGGTACAATGGCAAAGCCTGCACCCATGGCACCTGAGGCAAAGGCGGGATCAGGCACTTGCTCCAAAGCGATAATCTCGCCTGCCAAAGGCATTTGCCATTCCTGCGGGAAAGGATTGCTACCCGCTACCGCAGGCACTTTTTCCACAACCGCAGTTTCTACCGCTTCAGCCTGATTGGTCTGCGGCGCAGGATTTGTCGCTGCCGCCTGAAAACGGCGCTGTTTGGAAAAGACAAAAGTCAGGGTAAAGGTAGCGGCAAAGGAAATTGCCATGCCGATAACATAAGGAATGATGCTGTCGGCGCGAATGGAAATAATGCCCGGAATCCCTGCCGCGCCCAACGCCACCGCTTTGACTTTAAACAGGGCGATAAAGGCGCTGGCAAGTGCCGTGCCGATTAAGGCGGCATAGAAAGGATAGCGCAGACGCAGATTCACGCCGAACATCGCCGGCTCGGTAATGCCCAAAACCGCGGAAATGCCCGAAGCGCCCGCAATGCTTTTGAGTTTGGCATCGCGACTAATCCACAATGCGGCAAAGGCTGCCGCCCCTTGGGCAACGTTATTCATGGCAGCTATCGGGAAAATGAAAGTGCCGCCTGATTTCGCCAAATCGGCAATCAGCTGGGTTTCCACCGGAATGAAGCTGTTATGCATACCGGTGATGACAATCGGCGCATAAACCGCACCGAAAATCGCCGCACCGATGGCGCCTGAACTGTTATACAGCCATTGCACGGCATCCGTAAAGGCGATACCGGCATCACGCGTTATCGGCCCGACAATGCTGAAGGTCAAAATCGCGGTGATAAAAATGCTGAGTAAGGGCGTGAGTAGCAAATCCAGACTGGCGGGCATCACACGGCGGATGCTGCATTCGAGTTTCGCCAGTATCCAGCTGCAGACCAAAATCGGCAGAACGGTGCCTTGATAGCCGACTTTGGCGAATTGATGGCCGAAAAATTCCCAATAGTCCAGAGTGTTCGTGCGTATGGCTTCTGCTAAGGCGTAATTATTGGTCAAATCGGGATGCACCATAATCATACCCAAAACCGCGCCCAAGAAAGGATTGCCGCCAAAAATTTTGGTGGCGGAAAAGGCGATTAAAATCGGCAGGAAGACAAAGGGCGCGTTGGCGAAGGTATTAATCATCTCGGCTAATGCCGCCCATTGCGGATAGACTTCAATCAGAGATTTTCCTTCTACAATCAATCCATTGGCGGTAAAAACATTATTCAGCCCCATCAATAAGCCGCCCGCCACAATCGCAGGAATAATCGGCACGAAAATATCGGACAGCATTTTGATAAAACGCTGGAAAATATTGCCTTTTTCTGCACCCAAGGCTTTGGCTTCGGTGGTGCTGACCGATTGCGCGCCCGTCAGTTGCAGCAGAGCTTGGGTTACGTTGTTAACCGTGCCTGTGCCGAAGATGATTTGGAATTGTCCTGCGGTCAGGAAATGCCCTTTGGCGGACTCAATCGCTTCAATAGCGGCGGTATCAATCAGACTTTCGTCTTTTAAGACCATGCGCAGACGGGTGGCGCAATGGGTGGCGGCTAAGATATTGTCTTTGCCGCCGACCGCTGCAATGATTTGTTCGGCAATGTGTTGATATTGGCTCATTTTGAATGCTCCTTAAGAAAAGCGTCTAATTCAGAACGTGTGGGAATACTATTGATTGCGCCGCGTTGCAAAGTCGTCATCGCGCCGGCTGCGGCGGCAAGGTGCAGCAGTCCGGACATCTGATGATGATGACTGTGCCAATGGGCAAGGAAAGTGCCGATAAAGGCATCGCCGGCACCGGTGGCATCGACTGCCTTGACGGCGATACTCTTAACCGCCGCCGTTTTGCCTGTCGCCTGATAATAGCTTGCGCCTTGCGCACCGGCGGTTAAGATGACATGACGCACCGCACCGACAAACAAAGACATCATGCCTTCTTCTGCCTTCTCGCTGCCGCTGACAAATGCCAATTCGTCATCAGAAATTTTCACGATATCGGCAAGCGGCAGAAAATCCCAGATGGCTTGATATAAATCTTGCGGATTTTCCCACAGCGGCAAACGCACGTTCACATCAAAAGAAATCAATCCCCCTGCCGCGCGAAAACGTTCTATTGCACGGCGATGCGCTTCACGCATAGGCGAGGGCATCAGCGCCACCGAGCAAAAATGCAGAATATCCCCAGCCTGCGCCGCAATTTCATCCACATATTCAGGCTGATAAAGCATATCCGCCGAAGGCGAGCGATAAAAAGAAAAGCTGCGTTCGCCGTTATCTAAGAGACTGACAAAGGCTAAGCCCGTCTTGGCTTGGCTGCTGCGGCGCAAATAACGCATATCCACGCCCACCGCCGCGGCTTTGCGCTCAATGAGCCGCCCGAAATCGTCATCGCCGACTTGGCTTAAGATATAACTGCTGCCGCCCATTTTGGCATAGGCGGCGGCGACATTCAGCGGCGCGCCGCCGACCGCAGGGCGGTATAGACTGTCATCATCAGGTGCGCCGCTTTGATTGGGAATAAAATCAATCAGACATTCGCCGATTGCATAAAGCGCCATACTATTTCTCCTCTAAAGTGCGTAAAACTCGATGCCGGCGTTATCCCCCAGCTGATATTGCAAGCCGTCGGCTGTGCTTTGCGGATAAATCCGTCCGCTCATGACAAATTCGCCCCGATTGATAAAGATTTCCAGCGAAGAACTGTCGGAAAATATCTGCACATCGGTAATTTTCTTAATTGCCAAACGCCGCACATGTCCGCCCTTGCCTGCCGGCAAGGCGATTTCAGGCTCGGGCAATAAGCCGCTGCGGCTGCGGTCAAAAACCAAATACTGTCCGTCATAATGCAGCAACGTTTCTTCGTTTTTGTCCTCGTATTCGCCCATGCGCAAACGCAAACTGAAAGGCGCATTATCAGGATTGCTGAGCAATAATTCGTAATGCACGCCGTCATGCGCGCTGCCTTTGCGCAATTCCGCCAAGGCGGGCAAAGGACGCTGATAGAGTTTTTCGCCTTCGATGCTTAAGACGCGCGGCAGACTCAGACAATGCGCCCAGCCGTCCACCGCCGTCGGGCAGCTCATATCGGGTAAACCGAACCACGCGATGACAATTCTTTCCTCCGCCTTGCCCAGCGTGCTTTGCGCGGCATAATATTCAAAACCCAAATCCAATTCCTGAAAGCCTTGATGCCGAAATATCCGCCGCACCTGATCAAAGCTGCCTAGTAAATAGCCGCATTGGTAAATATTGGGATAATCCTGAAGCCCCTGCGGGCAGAATATCAGCACGTCCCGACCGTCTAAGGGAAAATAATCAGGGCATTCCCACATATAGCCGAATTGCGGCAAGACGCAATCGACTTCGCCTTCCAACTGCCATTGCAGACCGTCTGCGCTGCGTAAATACAAAACCGTGCCGCTCAAATTCTCTCTTTGCGCCCCCAAGAGCATAGCATAGCTGCCGTCCGCGTTTTGCCACAATTTGGGATCGCGACAATGCTCGGTATAGCCCGCCGGCGCGCCGCATAAAAAGGGCGGATGTTTTTCCAGCTGATTGTCGGCGCTTAAAAAAGCGCTGCGTTGATAAGGAATCCGCTGCCAATCGGCATCGCGATGATTGCCCGTATAGGCAATCAGCATCTTGTCGCCGAAACTAATGGCGCTGCCCGAGTAAGCGCCGTGGCTGTCTTCAAGCGTATCGGGCGCAATGCCGATGCCCTGAGAAGTAAAATCCAGCAAATTATCGCTGACCAGATGATGCCAATATTTCAGACCATGCACCGGACCTAGGGGAAACCATTGGTAAAACAGATGATATTTGCCCTGATGATAGCAAAAGCCGTTAGGGTCATTGAGCAGACCTGCCGGCGGTTGAATGTGATAATGCTGCCGCCACGGGCTTTGCGCTGCTTGTCGGCATAAGGCTTCGTATTCCGCCATGCTCTCTTGGTTTAAAGGACGGTAACGCCGCTCGGTAGTCCACATATAATTTCCCTTAATATCATAAGAGTTTATATCTTAGGTTATTTCTGTAAAGATTGCTTTGATTGCTTGGCTTTTGATAGAAAAATTTTGCTAAGTTAAATAAAAACAGGGTGATTTTTATTTTTAAAAACGGAATGTGTTTTTTATGATGGGAAATAAGGAGATGAAGAAATCGCCTTGACCCTCTTTTTGCTAGGGCGGATAATCGCTTTCTTTTTAGGAGAAGAGCGAAAATGAGCGAATATCTTAATTTTGTTGATGAAATGACTCAGATTGATGCGGGAAATTTTGTCTTGGGGGAGTATTTGTATCTCGGGCAGATGAAAACCGCGGAAGGAAAAACCGTCGTGCTTTCGGTGGGTTATAAGCCGAATTACGCCCTGCGCAAGATGCAGGAGAATTTTGCCGCTTTGCGGGCAGGAGCGGAGATTCGCGAATGCTATTTGCGCAAAATCCGCGTGGGCGAGACCAATGACTGCGGCAAGATTATGTTGCCCTTGGAGATGTTGGGACAATAAGAGAAAGGCGGCAGGAGCCGCCTTTTTTCTTGAAGATTAATCGGGCAGTTCGCCGCTTTGGCGTTTTTGCTTGAAGTCGCGCGTTTCTTTCACAATCACGCCGGAAAGTAAGAGTAGGGCGACGAGGTTGGGAATCGCCATCAGTCCGTTGAAGGTGTCGGCAATCAGCCAGATTAAATCGAGTTTGACGACGGTGCCTGCCATGACGCTTGCCACATAAATAAGGCGATAAACGGGAATAAATGTTTCTCCGAAAACGTAGGCGGCGCATTTTTCGCCGTAATAACACCAGCCGAGAATGGTGGAGTAGGCAAAGAAAATCAGCCCGATAGTCACAATCCAACCGCCGATGCCGTGCAGCAGCAAATCAAAATTATGGGCGGTTAATGCCGCGCCTTTCAAAGTGGGGCTGAGATAGTTCATGTCATTGAGCGCCAGATTGCCCATGACGAGTACGATGCCGGTAATCGAGCAGACGACAATGGTGTCTAAGAAGGTGCCGGTCATCGAGACCAATGCTTGGCGCACAGGGTGGTCGGTTTTGGCGGCGGCAGCGGCAATCGGCGCCGAACCCAAGCCGGCCTCATTGGAGAACAAGCCGCGCGCCACGCCGTAGCGGATGACGGTGCCGATTGCCCCGCCGGCTACCGCCTGCCCTGTGAAGGCATCGGAGAGAATCAGCGACAGAGCAGGCATTACTAAATCCATGTGCGTAAAGATAATAATTAAACCGCCGAGCACATAAAACAATGCCATGAAGGGCACGATAAAGGAACTGGCTTTGGCAATGCCTTGGATGCCGCCCAAGATGACGACGGCAGTCAATACGGTCAGCGCAATGCCGCTCATCCATGTCGGGATGTCGAAGCTGTTGAAAATGGCTTCCGCTACCGAATTGGATTGCACGGAACTGCCGATGCCGAAGGAGGCGACGGTGCCGAAAAAGGCAAATAGCAGCGCCAGCCATTTCCAATGGCTGCCGAGTCCGCGTTCGATGTAATACATCGGGCCGCCCGACATTTCGCCTTTGCTGTTGGCGATGCGGTATTTCACCGCCAAAACGCCTTCGCCGTATTTGGTCGCCATGCCGAAAATTGCCGACAGCCACATCCAAAATACGGCACCGGGACCGCCCATGACGATAGCGGTCGCTACGCCGACGATATTTCCCGTGCCGATGGTGGCGGAAAGGGCGGTCATAAGGGCGGCAAAATGCGAGACGTCGCCTTCGTGTTCGCTGCCGTCAGCTTTTTTATCGTGCGGCTTAAAGGCTTGCTTGAGGGCGTAGGCGAGCATGCTAAATTGCAGACCGCGCAGCATGACGGTGAGCACGACGCCGGTGCCGACCAGTAAGACCAACATTGCCAAGCCCCAGACCCAACCGTTGAATGCTTTGAAAAAAGATTCGATGATTTCCATCATAAACTCCTGTGGTGAAGGTTTTTTGTATTCGTTTGGGTAAAATTATTGCTATAGCATAAAATGTGTATGTCAAACGAATGAATTTATTGCAACATAGCGAAGCAGGTTTGACAAGTATTAATTTATTGTGGAATCAGCTGTCGATTCTGACAGCCGTCGGATTTTGTGCTACTGTTTGCAGCCTTTGCCTGCGGCATGATGGGAGAAAAATATGCGTAGCGAGCGTTTGTGGTTTAGTTTTTTCATTTTATTGGCATTGACGCTGAATTTCGGTTTTGTTTACGGCGATATCGGCAATCCGGATCATCATCATAAATTTGAATTGTTCTTTGCTTTTCTGGTGAGTTTGGTTTGCACGATTATCAAATTCGGCGACCGCACGCATCTGGGCTCTTTGCTCTTGGCGACCAGTTTGGTGGCGGACGTGCAATTGTTTCTTGCGGTTTTGGTCTGGACCTTCAGTTCGGGTCCGTTGGACGGTAACGGCATGGCGACGATTGTTTCTTTTGCAGTCGGAGCTTTGGTAGCGAATGTGATTTCCGTTACCCTGATGGTAATTGAGGCAGCCAGTCTGCGCCGCTAAGGCTGTGTCGTGAACGAGGTTATTTATCTATTTTTGCAACGTATGCGGCGCCCGATTTTGGTGCTGCTGCTGAGCTATGCCGTGGCGGTATTGGGCATGGCGCTGATGCCTATGGTCGATGAAAACGGCGAGATGAACCGCCTGAGTATTTTCCAAGCTTTTTATTGGGTTAGCTATACCGCCACCACCATCGGCTACGGCGAAGTGCCGGTCGCTTTTTCGCAGTGGCAGCGGATTTGGGCGGCGTTTAGTATTTATTACACCGTTCCCGCTTGGCTCTATGCCGCAGGGAAAATCATCGCTTTATTGGGCGATCAAACTTTCCAAGATGCCCTAAGGGAAAACCGCTTTGCTCAGCGCGTAAGCAAATTGCACAGCCGCTTTGTGATTATCTGCGGCTTCGGCGAGGCGGGCAAACGTTTGGTGCATCGTTTGCAGGCGCAAAATTACGTCTGCGTGGTGGTGGATATCGATGCCGATCGCATTAACCGCATGGCGCTGGATCCGGCTTTGCACAATGTATTGGCGCTGAAAGGCAATGCCGCCGATGTGGAATTGCTGACGCGGGCAGGAATCCGCTCGCCTTATTGCCGTGCCGTTTTGGCGATTACCGATAATGAGGAAGTCAATATCAAAGTCGCTTTATCGGCAAGGCTGCTTTCTTCCGACCGCAACCGCTTTAAAATCATTTGCCGCACGATGTCGCGTCAAGCCAGCGCCAATGCGCATTCTTTCGATACGGATTTTGTGATTAATACTAGCCAAGTCTTTGCCAACCGCCTTACCGTCGGTTTGCGCCGTCCTTCGATTGCCAATTTGCTCAGCCGCTTGAACGGCACGCCGAATAATGTGTATGAAGCGCCGCCGCGACCGCCTACAGGTACATGGATTATCTGCGGCTACGGCGCATTGGGCAGAACCTTAGTCCGCTTTTTGGAATATGAAGGCATTGATACGGTGGTGATTAACCGCGAAGCACAGGGCAGTTTGCTGAAAACGCAAATCAAGGGCAAAGGTACGGAAGCGGTAACCTTGCGCGAAGCGCGGATTGACCGTGCCCAAGCGATTGTGGCGGGACTTGAAAACGATCCCGATAATCTCTCGATTGCTATGACGGCGAAGCAAATGCAGCCCTCGCTCTTTGTGGTGGGCAGGCAGAACGAAAGCAGCAATGCGCGTTTGTTTGAAATGGCGGGCTTCGACCAAGTTATGGAAGAAGCCGATTTATTAGTCAGCGAAATTTTTCCTTATTTGGCGCGCCCGATGCTCAGCCGCTTTATCCGCTTGGTGCGGCATCAAAGCGAAGAATGGGGGCGCTACCTCATGCAGCGGATTGATGATATTGCCGGTGATCATAATCCTAACCAATATCTGCTGCGGATTACCGAAAAACATGCCCCTACCGTGATTGAACATCTCAAAAGCGGACATTTGCTGCGTATGCAATCCTTATGGACTTTGGCCAATGACAGCAAGACCTTGAATCAGGCATTGCCTCTGTTACTGCTGCGTGAAGGCAAAGAAATCCTGCTGCCAAAAACGGCGACCAATTTACAAGTCGGCGACCAAGTACTGCTGCTTTATCATCAGTCGGAAGTCGCCACACGCATCAGCCGTAACTGCTTTGATAGCGGCGCCCTATATTGGACGCTGCATAATCGCGAGAAAGTCAATTCCTATCTGCTTAATTACCTCTTGAAGAAATTTGAATGATGATTCCTTATTACCAAACCTACGGCAGCGGCGCGCAAAGCCTTGTATTGCTGCATAGCGGCGGCATGGCGGGCGAAGAATGGCAGCCGCAAATCGCCGCCCTTTCCAAACGTTATCGCCTGCTGGTACCGGATTTGCCGGGACACGGCAAAACCTTATTACCGGATGATCAACTCAGCATCGGCAAATTAGCCGCCGCCGTAATTGCCATGTTAGACGCCGAAGGCATTGCCAGCGCCCATATCTGCGGTTCGTCTATGGGGGCGGCAACGGCAATGTATCTGAGTTTGCATTATCCCGAGCGGGTGGAAAAAGCGATTTTTTATCGTATTTCCTATCAAAAAACTGGCGGTACTTACGAGCAAACCCGCCTCATGGCAGATCCCGCCTATTGGCAACGCTTCGGATTGCAGGCATGGCTGTCCAAGCTGCATGAGCCGCAAGGCGGCGTTGAGGCTTGGCGGCGCGTGATTGAGCGCGTCTCCGAAGCGCTGAATCCGGCACATAGCGAACATAGCCACCGCTTGGAAGATTTTGCACGTTTGGACAAATCGGTGCTGATTATCACCGGCGACCGCGATCCGGTCTCGCCTTTGGCAGATGCTTTGGATTTATACCGCGTGATTCCGAATTGCGGATTATGGGTTATGCCTTTTGCCAGCCACATCACCGCCAGCAATACATGGCGCAGCGAAGCCTTTGCCGAAGAGATTATAAGATTTCTCGCACGCGAAGATAAAAGCAGCTAAAATGCTAAAAATTTATTGTTACTTAATGTAAGGAGAACCTATGAAATTTGTTACAGTAACCGCGAATCCGGCGATTGATTTGACGGTACACGCGCCGAATTGGCAGCGCGGGGAAGTCAGCCGCGGCGAACGTTTGGATAAAACCGCCGGCGGCAAAGGGATCTCAGTTGCTATCAATTTGGGCGATGCCGGCGAAAAAGACGTAATTGTCACCGGCTGGATGGGCGATCATAATGACGGTACTTTTACGGAAGCATTTGAAGAACACGGCGTAAAAGACGAATTTATCCGTATCCCCGGCGATACCCGCCGCTGCATCAAAATCATTGACGACAATAACGGCGAAACCACCGATATTAATTTGCCGGGATTGGAAATTCCCGCAGAAGCGGTTCAAAAACTTGAAGATTATCTGGAAAAAACCATAGACGGCGACAGCGTATTGGTTATGGGCGGCAGTTTACCGCCCGGCGTACCTGCGCAATATTACGCCCAACTTGTGGCAAAATATCGCGACAAATGCCGCTATGTGGTGGTAGATACCAGCGGTAAAGCCCTGACTGAGGTGATGCAGGCGGAGGTATTGCCGCATGTGGTTAAGCCCAATATTCACGAATTGGAAGAATTATGCGGACACGAATTGGAAGACGATGCGCATATCGTTGAGCAAGCGAGAAAATTCCTTGACCAAGGCGTGGAGTTGGCAGTGATTTCCATGGGCAGCCACGGCGCTTGGTTCGTACGCAAAGATCAGGCCATTCATGCCGCGCCGCCGCGCGTCAAAGTCATGAGTACGGTAGGTGCGGGCGATGCGATGGTCGCCGGCGTGGTGCGCGGTTTGGCTTTAGGACAAGACCTTGAAACCATCGCGCGCACTTCAACCGCCTATAGCGCAGCGAATATTCAGCACATGGGCGTGGCCTTGCCGGAACCTGAAGTCATTGAGCGTTTGATGAAGCGCGTAATGATTTCGCAATTGCCTTAAGCATTTAAAAAGCCATCGGGATTTATTTGCGATGGCTTTTGTGTTTTTGCCTACGGCAGAAGAATTAAAGCGTATTCGTTTTTAAGCGGTCAATAAGTTGACCGCTTTTTTATTTCAGCAAATCCTGATAAGTAATCACGACCGGGGCATGGTCGGAAAAAACTTCTCCGATATAAATTTCGGCATCAATGACCTGATCGGCGAGATTATTGGTAATAATGTGATAATCAATCCGCCAACCGACGTTTTTCTCGCGTGCGCGGCTGCGCTGGCTCCACCAGGTATATTGCAATTCTTCTTGGTTAATCAGGCGGAAAGCATCTTTGTAGTTCAGAGCGAAGAGATCGCTCAGCCATTGGCGTTCATGCGGCAAAAAGCCGCTATTTTTCAAATTTCCTTTCCAGTTGCGGATATCGCGTTCCATATGCGCGATATTGATGTCGCCGCAAAGAATCACGCGATGATTATCCGCCGCCAAATCATCTAAATAGGGGCGGAATTTGATCATGAAAGCATCTTTTTTCGCTTGGCGCTCTTCGCCGGAAGTGCCGGAATGCATATACAGGGAAATAATGTGCAAATCGCCGTAGCGGGCTTCCAAATAGCGTCCTTCGCAATCCACTTCTTCCCAGCCGATACCGGTTTTTACTTCATCGGGTTTGTGTTTCAGATACAATGCGGTGCCGCTGTAGCCCTTTTTCTCGGCATCATGATAGTAGTTATAGTCAAAGGGAAAAAAAACGGGATTGCCTTCCAATTGGCTTTGCTGCGCTTTGGTTTCTTGTATGCAGACGGCATCGGCGTTTTGCTGTTCAAGCCATTGGAAAAAGCCTTTTCTTTCTGCAGCGCGAATGCCGTTGGCATTAAGGGTAATGATTTTAAACATAAGTAAATAGAGGTTGCGAAAAATGTTGGCAGTATATCAAAATCGTTTCTTGGAAACCGCGCTTGCGGTCAATGCGCTGAAATTCGGCGAATTTACTTTGAAATCCGGACGCAAAAGCCCGTATTTTTTCAATGCGGGCGCTTTTGCCGACGGGCAATCATTGGCGGTAATGGCGCAGGCCTATGCTGCCGTGATTAAGCAAATCTTATCAGAAGGACTAAAGGTGGATTTGCTCTTCGGGCCGGCATATAAGGGCATTCCCTTAGTAGCGGCGGTGGCGACGGTCTTATCGCTGCAAGAGGGTATCCATCTGCCTTGGGCTTTTAATCGCAAAGAAGAAAAAGCGCATGGCGAAGGCGGTATGTTGGTGGGCAGTGATGTACGCGGGAAAAAAGTATTGATTCTTGATGACGTGCTAACTGCCGGTACGGCGGTGCGCGCTTCCTTGCAGCTCTTAACAGCGCAGGGCGCAGAACCCATAGCTTTGGTGGTCGCTTTGGACAGGCAGGAAAAAATCGGCGACAGCGATTTATCGGCTTTGGAACATATTCGGCAAGAACGGAATTTGCATACGCGTGCCATCGTCGGCTTGAGCGATTTGCTCCGTTTTGTGCAGGATAAGGAAGAATACTGCTCCTGCTTGGCGGATTTAGAGGCTTACCGGCAAGCCTATGGCGCTTAAGCGCTTACTTGCTATTTCGTCCAAAGCAGCATATACTCGCGCGACTTTCTTTTATGCGCTAGCCGCTATCTTTTTATCCGCCTCGGCGGAATCCATCGGAGAAATTTATGTCAAAACCTATTGAAGTCAATAAGGCCGATTTTAAGGCGCAAGTCTTAGAATCAGACGTGCCGGTATTAGTCGATTTTTGGGCGCCTTGGTGCGGACCTTGCCGTGCAGTTGCGCCGATTTTAGAAGAAATGGCACAGGAATACGCCGGCAAATTGGCAATTGCCAAGATTAATGTTGACGATAATAACGAGATTTCCGTGCAATACGGCATCCGTTCTATCCCAACCTTGCTGCTATTTAAAAACGGACAATTAGTAGATACCCATATCGGCTTGTCTGCGCGAGGCAAAAGCGAGTTAGTAGAATTCGTGCAGCCGCATTTAGGCTAATTTATCTCTTGCCTGCCGTCAGCGCAGGCAAACCTTTTATTCTCTAAGTAACACAATTACACTCTATGAATTTAAGCGATTTAAAGAAAAAATCGCCGCAGGTCATTTTAGAGCTTGCGGAACAAATCGGACTTGAGGACATCGCACGCAAACGTAAGCAAGACCTTATTTTTGCTATCTTAAAAGAACAAGCCAAAAACGGCGAAGAAATCGAAGGTGACGGCGTATTGGAACTGCTGCCCGATGGTTACGGCTTTCTGCGTTCCGCCATCAATTCCTATCAGGCAGGCGCTGATGATTTATACGTCTCGCCCAGCATTATCCGCCGCTGCAATTTGCGCACCGGCGACACTGTGACCGGCAAATTGCGCCCCCCTAAAGACAATGAACGCTATTTTGCCCTGACCAAGATTGATACCATCAATTTCGACCCGCGCTCGGCGGCAAAACATAAAATCTTATTTGAAAATCTCACGCCCCTGCATGCCGAAGAACAATTGCGCTTGGAATTAGGCAACGGCAGCAGCGAAGACATTACCGCGCGCATGATTGACATGATTGCCCCGATCGGCAAAGGACAGCGCGGACTCATCGTTTCGCCGCCCAAGGCGGGCAAAACCGTGATGCTGCAAAATATTGCGCAATCCATCAATATCAACCATCCGGAAGTCTATCTGATTGTCTTGCTGATTGACGAGCGTCCCGAAGAAGTGACCGAAATGGAGCGTAGCGTTAAAGGCGAAGTCGTTTCTTCAACCTTTGACGAACCGGCGCAGCGCCATGTACAAGTGGCGGAAATGGTAATCGAAAAAGCCAAACGACTGGTCGAGCATAAACACGACGTCGTGATTCTCTGCGACTCCATCACGCGCCTTGCCCGCGCCTATAACACCGTCGCGCCTGCTTCAGGCAAAATTCTGACCGGCGGCGTGGATGCCAATGCCCTGCAACGCCCCAAACGTTTCTTCGGCGCGGCGCGCAATACCGAAGAAGCCGGCTCGCTGACCATTATCGCTACCGCCTTGATTGATACCGGATCCAAAATGGACGAAGTCATCTATGAAGAATTCAAAGGCACCGGCAATATGGAAATCCATCTCAGCCGCCGCATTGCGGAAAAACGCATCTTCCCGGCGATTGACATCAACCCATCAGGCACGCGCCGCGAAGAATTGATGATTGACCCCGATATCTTGCAGAAAATTTGGATTTTGCGCAAAATCTTGCATCCGATGGATGAGCTACAAGCGATTGAATTCTTATTGGAACGCATGAAAAATACCAAAACCAACAAAGAATTCTTCGATTCCATGAAAAACGGCAAATAAGTGAAGCGACAAGGCATCGGCTATGTCTTAACCCTTACCGCCTTAGCAATCCTGCTAGGCGGTTTTGCTTTGGCGGCGTATTGCAGCAACGGCACTGTATTCCAACGCGCCTTAGGCGCGGCAATGACCTTATTGCCGCTCTTATTATTCACACCCCGCGCCATCAAGCGTGATTTGCGCGCCTATCAAGCCTTAGCCTTAATGGCGCCGGTGTATTTGTTTTTCGGCGGCATTATTTGGCTATGGCACAGCCCGTGGTGGGGCGCATGGTTCTGCTTAGGTGCTGCCCTATTGGAAATCGGCACGATTTTGCATAATTACCGCAAACGAGTGCGCAAAAAAAATAGGGGCTGAAGCCCTTATTTTTATTTTGGAGCTAATCTCTCAGCCCCTATTTCTATTTTAAACGACTATAGTTTTCGGCAATTGAAGATATTGTATTTCAAAGGTTTAAAATTTTTGGCATAGATGCTTTTGATTTTGAGAAGCGGTTTCATTATAATTTTTTTATTTATAGTCAATTCATGACAAAGTTGCACACCTAAAAATATCAAGCTTTACTATTGTGCGGGCTAACATATAAAAACTGTGTCTTTATTTGAGCTGAATTGACTATATATTGTCATCTTTTTCTGTTTTTGCCTTTTTTATAAGGACTTAATCATGTTTCCAAAAGCCTTGCCTTTATAAAGCGCGGCATTAGCCGCTGCCATTTCCTCCGTCTATGCCCAAGAAGCGCAAGAGATTCAGCTGCGTACGGTTCTCGTATCGGCGGAGCAAGAAAAAATTGCGTAAGAATATCGCGGTCGCGAGGATATAGTTAAAGAATTTAAAAAAAGTTACAGCTTCAACTCACTTTACCGTACTCTCTGTATTGCCTGCAACTTGCCACCTTGTGTCACTTTTCCATTTCTTCGACTATAGTCAATTCATGGCAAAATTAATCATTTTTCAATCGGGTAGGTCGGATACTTGTATCCGACATTACTTAAAATATAAATTTGTCGGATTCAAGAATACGACTTCCTCTATAAATTAGTAGCTTAAGCACTTATGCCCAACACAATTTGTCATGCGAGTACTTTCTGGCATAAACGCCTAAGCTAAGGTTAAAAATATAATGTTCATATTTGTCATGAATCAACTATACTTTTTCACTTCTCCGACTATCAAGTACAGAATTGCTTCGTACTTGCCGCTTGATGATTTGGGAAAATTGCTCAATTAGCGTTTTTTAGCGCAGCGTCACCAATTCTTCCGCGCTGGTCGGATGAATGGCGACCGTATCGTCAAAATCGGCTTTGCAAGCCTCCATTTTGACTGCCACCGCAAAGCCTTGCAGCATTAGAGCGGCGCATTATGCAAAGCCTCGGCAGTATTGGCGGCATACCAAAAGAGTTTTTTAGGCACGCAGCCCACATTCACGCAGGTGCCGCCGACGCGTGCTTTTTCAATCAGAGCGACTTTCGCTCCGTACTCCGCCGCACGTCTCGCCGTCGCCACGCCGACGCTGCCGTCGCCAATACAAATTAAATCAAAGGTTTATGCTGTCATCATGCGCTCCTAAAAATAAAAAAGTTATTATAACTAATTTAATCTCAGAAGCTGATTAATCATAATGTTATCTGGCTAAAAATCCTTGCTAATTTCAATAAATATATTCTGCTCAGCAGCTTGATCATAAGCAAAATGATTGCTGCGCTGCCGTTTCCATTGATAAGTTAGGCGCGGGATAAAATTTTGCCAATGCCAATCGCGTTTCCACAGACTGAGATTTAATCCGTAACGCTCATCTTGACGCTGAATTTGAATAAAGTCTTTTTCTGCATAGTCTTTTTTTAAAGCATGTATTTGTATCATACTTGAAATACCTTGCTGCCATTCTTTCCCCCAGCCTAAACGTAGTCCATAATAGTCATAAGCATTACTTCTATCTTTAGCGGCCTCCTTACCTAAGTCTATACCAAAGGTAAAGTATTGTTTTATATCTGGACGATAGAATAAGGTATTTCCTAAGCGCTGGCTAATGCCATCTAAATGTTTACGCGTAAAAAAACGGTTATCGGCAATTTCATAATTAGCGAACCATTTCCAATGCTCGTTAATCTGCCAATTTCCTTGTAGGCGCAAACCATTACCATAGGAATAGCTGTCGCTGCCATAAAATCTCCGCTCATGAAAAGGGAGTATACCCCATTCATTTTTGCTGTTTTTCCACATTAGACCTATGCTGCTACGTAGTAATAAATCATCGTATTCATGTTTTTGCCAAAAAGTTTTACCATTTGCGGAAGCAGAAACGGCTAAATACCAATGCCCATCTAGTGCCCAGAGTTTATCTGCCGATAAGCCATAAGCTAATCCATAAGCTTTTTCAGGCGGTGCGAATTTCCAAGCGCCGACTTGCTGTTTCACAGGACTACCATTGATATTACGCTCCATCAAACCATGTGCATGAAAGTTGAATTGCCACTCTAGTTGCTTAGCAATGCCTGCTTGCAGGTTTTTTATTGTTTGCCGTATTTCTGGCGGTAATTCTTCATTATTTAATTGTGTAAATTGCTCATTAGCAGCAGCTAATCTCTTGTCTGCTAAAAGAGATAAAGCCAGTTGAAAGCGAAGGGGGGAAGAATTAGGATAAGAGGTTAAAATTTCTTCGTATAATTGAACCGCTTCTTTAGGATTTTCTTGTAAAAAAAATAGCATTGCCTGTCCATACTTATAAAGCATTTCGTCTTTTTTCGGAAGCTGTGCATATAATGGCAGGAGCAATATCAAAGCAGACTCATCTTGTAAAGTGATAGCGGAATTTAATGCTTGAGTAAGCAATACAGGTTGGGCAAGCAATTCTTGAGAAGTCATATTTTGTTCTTGTATTACAGTTGATTGTTTCTCTTCTGTCTCTTGCAATAATTCAAGCGTATTTTTTGAGAGATGAAAAGTTGGCCGTTCATCTGGGGAAAGAGGTTCAACAGATTGCGAATATATGGAAGTAGATAAAAAAACTGTAGTAAGCATCAGTGCTTGAGAAAAGATTCTTAGAAAAAACATAAAACCTCTTGGCGGTAAATATAGACACAGATTTGTGAGATTATTCAATTTATTGATTTTGATAAAGAATAAATTAATTTATCATGTATAATTTAAAAATATAGTACCTTAACTTCAAAATGAGACTTAGAGATACACATTTTGTCAGGAGAAGCGCTTAGAATAATCTCATTTTGAAGTTAAGAGACTATATAATTTAAAAATACCAAACAAAAAGAAAGCGGATTTATCCACTTTCTTTAATGATAAAAGCTGCTTGTTACTCTTCTATGTGTCCTCTTGTGCCACCGAATGAGCCCATAAAGTTAAGGCCGTCTTTTACATATTTATGTTTACCATGATAAACACCGCCAATTTCTGATGCTTGCGGACCATAGAATCTACCTTCTACGCTTTCGATGTCACCGCCGAAGATTTCTCTGTCAATGCCAGTAAAGCTAGAGCCTTCAATTTTAGCTTTAATTGAACGTGCTAAATGTTCAGTTCCAATTCCTACAAAAATCGATTTATTAGCAAAATCTACAAGTGCTGCGAAGTTTCCTGATCGTTCATAGCCCTCGCCCTCTTCAGCAGCTGAATTATATACTGCTTCATAATATTTACCCTCATATCTCGCTTTACCTGCTGTTGGCATATCCGAGGTAATTTCGCCAAAACTGTAAAGGTAAGGCGTTCCGTCTGATAACTCAACTTTGCCGAAAGAAGAAAAAGATTGTGGGAAATTTTTAGTAAATTCAGCTGCTGGAACTAGAGAAATAGTCTGTCCATTAACAATAATACTTGTACGCGTATCATTTGTGAATTTATTACTTATGTATTTAAGAGGAGAAGAAGAATTTACTGAGGAAGGATCTATTGCCAATAACAGACCTTCGTATTTAGCAGTATTACCGCCAGTATTACCGCCAGTATTACCGCCAGTGTTACCGCCAGTGTTACCGCCAGTGTTACCGCCAGCATTGCCGCCAGTGTTACCGCCAGTATTACCGCCAGTATTACCGCCAGTATTACCGCCAGTGTTACCACCAGCATTGCTGCCGGTGTTACCGCCAGCATTGCCGCCAGCATTGCCGCCAGTGTTACCGCCAGTGTTACCACCAGTGTTACCACCAGTGTTACCACCAGTGTTACCACCAGTGTTACCACCAGTGTTACCACCAGTGTTACCGCCAGTGTTACCGCCAGTGTTACCGCCAGTATTGCCGCCAGTGTTACCACCAGTATTGCCGCCAGCATTGCCGCCAGTATTACCGCCAGTATTACCGCCAGTATTGCCACCAGTGTTACCGCCAGTATTGCCGCTAGTATTGCCGCCAGTGTTACCGCCGGTGTTACCGCCAGTATTGCCGCCAGTATTGCCGCCAGTATTGCCGCCAGTATTGCCGCCAGTATTGCCGCCAGTATTGCCGCCAGCATTGCTGCCGGTTTTACCGGTTGAGCCTGAAATATTTGAATCTGTTAAATTACTTTTATTATTGCTACTGCCACAAGCGGCTAAAGTTATTGATAAGACTAAAAGTAAAAGTGCTTTTGTCTGCATGATAATGTCTCCATAGAATTAAAAATAAAGTTTTGAAATTGAGACCTTCTGGACTTTTGTAAAGTCAACACATTTTTACAGCTACCTTTCAAATATATCTATATTTTGATATGGTCTGAAATCTTTGCAAACTGTATCTATATCTGGCTCTTAGATATAACTTAAGTCTAGTTTCATCCAGATCCAGATAAATAATGGGATGAAGGTCTCTTCTTGCATTATAGGCTAAAAGTACAGGGCATTTTGTCTGAAAAGTTGACATTTTTATCCCCTATCGCTGGAGAAGTGGAAAAGTAGTATAGTCTCTTAACTTCAAAATGAGATTATTCTAACGCTTCTCCTGACAAAATGTGTATCCCTAAGTCTCATTTTGAAGTTAAGGTACTATACAAGGCGGCGAGTTGCAGACGGCACAGAAATTACAGTGATGCGAGCTAATATAGTCTCTTAACTTCAAAATGAGATTATTCTAAGCGCTTCTCCTGACAAAATGTGTATCTCTAAGTCTCATTTTGAAGTTAAGGTACTATATTACAGGGTTAACATATTGATTATGATGTGAAAAACAATATAATACTTAGAAATAAAGCCGCATAGACGACTAAGATTGGCGATGTATATCGCGCAATTGGCGGCGTTCACGTTTATCCGGTCTTTGCTGCGGGTATTCGACTAAAGCGCGCGCTTGTTGCTGCAATGCGGCGAGTTTTTCGCGTTTTGCTTGGCTTTCTACGCTTTCTTCATAGAAAGTGGCGGCGATTTTGGCAGCAGGGCGGCGCGTTTCCAATACCAGTACGCGCACGGTGTATTCCTGCGTCGGGGATTTGTGAATGTCGATGATGTCGCCGATTTGTAGCAGGCGCGCGGGTTTGCAGCGCGCACCTGCGACTAAGATGCGTCCGTTTTTAATCGCACTGACGGCTAATTGGCGGGTTTTGAAAAAGCGTGCCGCAACGAGCCATTGGTCGATGCGGCAATGCGGGCTTTCTTGCATTAAGATTCTTGCGCGGCAGGGCTGTCATTGCCGCGTTTTTGCTGCTGCTTGTCGGGCAGGTTGATGTTGAGCACCAGTGCTTCCGCTTCGCCGTCGCGTTCGATATTGGTTTCAATATCTTGCGGCTCGATGTGAATGTATTTGCGCACCACTTCCAAGATTTCGCGCTTCATTTCTTCCATGAACAGCGGCTGTTCGTTAGGGGCGGAAATGCGTCCGTCGCGTTGATGCGCCACGATGATTTGCAAGCGTTCCTTCGCAATTTGCGCGGTATTGCTTTGCTTTTTGAAAATATCTAAAAATCCCATGCTTTAGCTCCCGAAGATTTTGGAGAAAAAGCCTTTTTTCGGAGCTTCTAAAAAGCGGTGCGGCAATTTGTCATTGCCTAAAAGACGTTCGACTAAATCGGAATAGGCTTGTCCTGCCGCGTCTTCACTGGCGAGAATGACCGGCGTGCCGCTGTTGGAGGCATTGAGTACGGCTTTGCTTTCAGGAATCACGCCCAGCAGTTTGACTTTCAGGATGTCGATGATGTCTTCAACGGAGAGCATTTCGCCGATTTCGACGCGCTCGGGGTTGTAGCGTGTGATGACCAGATGTTCTTTAACCGGTTCCTGCCCCAATTCGCTGCGGTGCGATTTGCTTTGCAATATGCCTAAAATGCGGTCGGAATCGCGCACGGACGAGACTTCCGGATTGGTGGTGATGATGGCTTCGTCGGCATAGTAGAGCGCCATCAATGCGCCGTGTTCGATGCCGGCGGGGCTGTCGCAGATGATGTATTCAAAGCCCATGCTTTTGAGTTCTTCGATGACTTTTGCCACGCCGTCGAAGGTCAGGGCGTCTTTGTCGCGGGTTTGCGAGGCGGCGAGGATGTATAAATCGCTGACGCTTTTATCTTTAATCAGGGCTTGGCTTAAATTGGCTTCGTTTTGAATGACGTTGACGAAATCATAGACTACGCGGCGTTCAACGCCCATAATCAAGTCCAAATTGCGCAGACCGACGTCAAAATCGATGACGACGGTTTTATGTCCTTTCAAGGCGAGTCCGGTAGCGATGCTGGCGCTGGTGGTGGTTTTGCCCACGCCGCCTTTTCCAGAGGTAATAACGATTACTTTTGACATATTTTTTCTCTCTTATTCAGTAAAGCGGCGCATTATAGCGACACAATCAACATGGTTTCATCTTTATTGAGCGTGACCAGACAATTTTTGCCGCCGCGATAGGGGTCTAATTGCTCGAAGTTTTGATAGCTGCCGGCAATCGAGACGATTTCCGCATCGAAATCATTGGCGAAAATATGGGCTTCGTCATTGCCTTGCGCACCGGCAAAGGCACGACCGCGCAGACTGCCCAAGATATAGACGTTGCCGTCGGCGATGACTTCCGCACCTGCTCCGACTGTGCCGATGACGGTCAAATCGCCGCCTTGTGCGTACACCCGTTGTCCGGAACGAACATTGCCGCGCAGGATTTTATTTTGCGCGGCAAGCGGCGGCGCGATTGCCGCAGCAGAAGGGGGAAGGGCGGCTGCGATAGTTTGGGGCTTGGGACTTTTTTCGGCATTGGGCTGAGGTTTTGCCGCTGCGCGAATGTCATTGATTTCAAATTTTGCCAGTCCTTGCGCAGCAATTTCCGCTTCTTCCAGCGAAGTACCGCTGATGCCGACCAAACTGAGTTTGTGTTGATTAAATACTTGTTTTAATTGTGCAAGGTCGCGCATTTCGCCCTCATTGATGCGGCTGCAATCCGCTACAATCGGCATGGCGGTAAAAAAATCCGGCGGCGCATGCGCGAGCTTTTCTTCAAGAACGGCGGCAATGCGGCTGAAATCGGTACTGTCTAAATACATTAAGGTGATATTTGCGCTGTAAGATTTGGATTCTAAACTGGGCATTGTTCTGTCTTTAATTCATAAGGGCTTCGATGCGCGCATGATAGCTTGCGGCGGGGCTTTACTCAAGGAATACCGCTGCTAGAGCGCCTGATATTCGCGCATATCGCGGTGTTCGATTTGCAAACTGGGAAAATCCGCTTGCAGAGTTTTGCCGATGCCTTCGGCAACATAGACGCTGCGATGCTGTCCGCCGGTGCAGCCGATGCAGATATTGAGATAGGCGCGGTTTTGATTTTGTACGAATTGCGGCAGCCAGTTCTGCAAATAGGCGGCGGTATTGGCGATGAATTGCTGCGGCTGCGGCTGGGCATCGAGCCAGTCGATGATGGGCTGCTGCGTGCCGCTGAAGGGGCGGATATCGGCTTCCCAATGCGGATTAGGCAAAAATCGTACGTCAAAAATAAAATCCGCATTGCTGGGAATGCCGTGTTTGAAGCCGAAAGATTGGATGGTCAGCATCAATTGCGGTGCTTGCGTGGACAGCAGGCGGATGATTTTTTCGCGCAATTGCGCGGTATTGTAGGTGCTGGTATCGACGATAATATCCGCCAGATTATTCAGCTCGCCCAAGAGGCGTTTTTCTTCTTCGATCGCCGTCAGCACATTGCTTTTCGCCTGATTGCCGGTATGCAAAGGGTGAGGGCGGCGGCTTTCATTGTAGCGGCGGACAAGGGTTTGATTATCCGCGGTTAAAAAGAGAATTTGCAGGGGATAATCGCGTTTGAATTGCTTGAGTTGTGCGGCAAGATTGACAATTCCTTGGGGGTTGCGCGCATCTAGGGCGACTGCTACCGGCTGATGATGCCGGCTGGCAAAATCGCGTAGAAAAGGCTCCAGCAGCAGGGTGGGCAAATTATCCACGCAATAGTAGCCGATATCTTCCAAGGTATTGAGGACAAATGATTTTCCCGCACCCGCCAAGCCTGTCACAATTAACATTTTTTTCTCCGTGTGGCAACATTGGGACGTGCATTAAGCCTCGTCCTAATTGTTATGATGTTATCCGAAAACTTCGATGCTTTCGATTATATAGTCTCTTCAGATTAAAATGATACGCCTTAAAGAAAATATTGTAATATTTTTCAATATTTTGAAAATTTTTATTGTCTCATTTTAATCTGAAGACACTATAGCCTCCGCTGCCGATTGCTTAATCGCGTGGGCGGCTTGATGTTTGTTTCAACACACAGAGCGACACATAAAGCGTCGCTCTGTGTGTTGCCCTGAATTGGAAGAGGTTACCCCTCTCCCACAAGATTATCCTCCCTAAAGGGAGGGGTTTCAAGCAGTAAGGAAATTTTGATGAAAAAGCCCGCGCGAGCGGGCAGGGTAGTTTTACTGAATGCGTTTGTATTTGATGCGATGCGGTTGGTCGGCTTCATCGCCTAGGCGGCGTTTGCGGTCGGCTTCATAATCGCTGTAAGAACCTGAGAAAAATTCCACATGGCTGTCGCCTTCAAAGGCCAGAATATGCGTGGCGACGCGGTCTAAGAACCAGCGGTCATGCGAAATAATCAAGGCGCTGCCCGGGAAGGCCAAAATCGCTTCTTCCAAGGCGCGCAGAGTTTCTACGTCCAAATCGTTGGTCGGTTCGTCGAGCAATAAGACGTTGCCGCCGCTTTTGAGCAGTTTTGCCAAATGCAGACGGTTGCGCTCGCCGCCCGACAAATCGCCGACGAATTTCTGCTGATCCGCGCCTTTGAAGTTGAAGCGTCCGATATAGGCGCGGCTGGGAATGGTGTAGTTGCCGACGATGATATTGTCCAAGCCGTCGGAGACTTCTTCCCACACGGTTTTCTTGTCGTCTAGCGCATCGCGGCTTTGATCGACAAAGGCGAGTTTGACCGTTTCGCCGATTTCAATGCTGCCGCTATCGGGCGTATCGCGACCGGCAATCAGGTTGAATAAGGTTGATTTACCGGCGCCGTTGGGGCCGATAATGCCCAAAATCGCGCCCGCCGGCAGATTGAAGCTTAAGTTTTCATAGAGAATTTTATGCTCGAAACCTTTGGCAAGATTATCGGCGATAATCACTTTGTCGCCCAAGCGGTCGCCGACAGGAATATAGATTTCCTGTGTTTCCGCGCGTTTTTGGAATTCTTTGCCGGATAACTCGTCAAAGCGTGCCAAACGCGCCTTGCTCTTGCTTTGGCGGCCTTTGGCATTTTGGCGTACCCATTCCAATTCCTGCTTTAAGGCGCGGCGGTGGGCGGATTCTTGTTTTTCTTCGATTTCCAGACGTTTTTCTTTCTGCTCCAGCCAAGAGGAATAATTGCCCTGCCAAGGAATGCCTTGTCCGCGGTCGAGTTCCAAAATCCAACCGGCGACGTTATCTAAGAAATAGCGGTCGTGCGTGACCGCAACTACCGTGCCGGGGAAATCGTGCAGATAGCGTTCCAGCCAAGCGATGGATTCGGCGTCCAAATGGTTGGTCGGTTCGTCTAAAAGCAACATGTCGGGATTGGATAGCAACAGACGGCATAATGCCACGCGGCGTTTTTCCCCGCCGGAGAGCGTACCGGCTTTTTGTTCCCAAGGCGGTAAACGCAGGGCATCGGCGGCAATATCCATGCGCCGCTCGTTATCATGACCGCCACCGGCGGAGAGTTTGTTTTCCAGTTCCGCCTGTTTGGCAGCCAAAGCCTCGAAATCGGCATCCGGCTCGGCATAGGCGGCGTAAACGGCATTCAATTCTTCTTGTACGGAAGCCATGTCGCTCATCGCTTCTTCCACGATTTCGCGCACGGTTTTTTCTGGGTCAAGCTGCGGCTCCTGCGGCAAATAGCCGATTTGAATATTCGGCTGCGGACGCGCTTCGCCGATGATGTCGGTGTCCACGCCGGCCATGATGCGCAGCAAAGTCGATTTACCTGCGCCGTTTAAACCCAAAATGCCGATTTTGGCGCCGGGGAAAAAAGAAAGGGAAATATCTTTTAAGATATGTTTGCCCGGCGGCACAACCTTGCCCACGCGGTTCATTGTAAATACATATTGACTCATAGTTCTTTGAGATTAAGGAAAGATAGCGGTATTCTATAAGACCTGTTAGGAAATACCAAACTTCTATGACCGCGAACAAATTCAATGCTTATATCCGCTTGATGCGTATTGATAAACCCGTCGGCACCCTGCTGTTGGCATGGAGCAGCCTGTGGGGATTATGGCTGGCAGGCGGGGGGCAGCCGCCGGCGGCGGTGTTTTGCATCATCATGCTCGGCACATGGACGATGCGCAGCGCCGGCTGTGCCGTCAATGACCTTGCCGACCGCCGTTTTGACGGCAAAGTCAAGCGCACGCACGGTCGCCCGCTTGCCACCGGTGAATTGAGCGTCAAAGAAGCCTTGGCTGCCGCCGCTTTGATGCTGTTTTTGAGCTTGCTCTTGGTCTTGCAATTGAATTGGCAATCGCTTGTGCTTGCCTTTGCCTGCGCGACGGTTGCCATTATTTACCCTTTTTGCAAACGCTTTTTGCCCACCCCGCAGGCGGTTTTGGGCGTGGCCTTTGCCAGCGCAATTTTGCTGGCACATACTGCGATTTTGGGGCGCATCACGGCGGCGAGCTTTTTTATGTTTCTCGGCAGCGTGTTCTGGGCATTGGTCTATGATACTTACTACGCCCTTGTCGATAGAGATGACGATATTCCGCTGAATCTGCATTCTTCCGCCATCTTCTCGCAGGGCTTTGAGCGGCGTTTCATTGCGCTGATGGCGGCGGCGATGCTCTTATGCCTTGTGATTGCCGGCATTTTGGCCCGACTCGGCGCTTATTATTACCTAGGATTGCTCGCCGCTGCCGCCTTATTGGTACAAGAACTGTATATGACGCGCCGCTTAGACCGCGAAAGCTGCTTTGCCGCCTTTCATCATAATAATTGGGTAGGCGCGGCGATTTGGGGCGGCTTGATAATTGAATTTTTACCTTAGATATTGTTCTGCAGAGATACAAAAAAATCGAATATAGTCGAAGAATTGAAAAACTGACACAAAGTGGCAAATTGCAGACGGTAGAGAGTATAGAAAAGAGAGGCGAAGCTGTAACTCTTTTTAAACTCTTCGGCTATAGTTGAAGAATTGTTCATCAAAATTTCCTTACTGGTTGAAACCCCTCCCTTTAGGGAGGATAATCTTGTGGGAGAGGTGCAACCTCTTCCAATTCAGGGCAACACACAGAGCGACGCTTTATGTGTCGCTCTGTGTGTTGAAACATTGCTCGACTATACATTGCTAAAAAATTATTCTGCAAAAATTATCTTGAGATAAGAAATAAAAATTAACAAGCCGATGCCCTGCATCGGCTTGTTTTTGCGTGATGATTTAGGATGCTTGCGTTTTTCGCTGTTTCTGTAAGAGAAAGAGGCCGATAGCAATCACAAGTCCAATCATATCTGTGAGGATGCCGCCATAAATCAATACCAATGCGGCAATAAGCAGCATTGCGCGTTGCCATTGCGCCAAATGGCCGAAGTAGTAGCCTTGCACCGCAGCGGAGAGTAGGAACATGCCGAGGCTGGCGGTCAGCGCCACATGGAGGATTTCCATTGTGCCGCCTTGCATGAGCATGGCAGGGCTGAAGAAGAACATGAAGGGCACGATAAAGGCGGCTAAGCCGATTTTAAAGGCGGCGACGGAGGTTTTCATCGGATTGTCGCCGGATATGCCGGCGGCGGCATAGGCGGCAAGAGCGACCGGCGGCGTGATGGCGGACATCACGGCGAAATAAAACACAAAGAAATGTGCAATCAGCGGCGAGATGCCGAGATTGATGAGTCCCGGAGCGACGACGGAGGCGGCGACTGCATAGGCGGCGGTAGTAGGCATGCCCATGCCGAGCAGGATAGAGATACACATGGCAAAGAACATGGCAAGCAGTTGGTTGACACCGGCTAAGTCGAGGAGCAGAGAGGAAAAGCGCGCGCCTAAGCCTGTGAGCGAAATCACGCCGACAATCAGCCCTGCGCAGGCACAAACGGCAATGATTTGAATCGACATGGTGGCGGAGAGCCGCAGGGCTTCAAGAATGCTGCGGATGCCCATGCGATGCGGCGTAAACCAACTGACGACGGCGGCGGCAAGGGTGGCGAGCGTGCCGGCGCGGATGACGGAGTAGCCCATAAAGAGGGCATAAATTAAGATGAGAATCGGCGCAAAGAGGAAGGCTTGTTTGATGAGCTTCTGAAATTGCGGAATTTCTTCTTTACTCATGCCGCGCATGCCGTTTTTCTGTGCTTCCAAATCAATCATGAAATAGATGGAGAGGAAATACAATGCGGCGGGAATGAGGGCGGCGATGGCGATGTCGCGGTAGGCAATGCCGGTGATTTCCGCCATGATAAAGGCGCCTGCACCCATAATCGGCGGCATGATTTGTCCGCCGGTGGAGGCGGCGGCTTCAATTGCGCCGGCGCTGCGGGCGGAATAGCCGACGCGTTTCATCAAAGGTATGGTCAGCGAGCCTGTGGAGACAACGTTGCCGGCGGAAGTGCCGTTAATCATGCCCATGAGTCCGGAGGCGAATATGGCGACTTTGGCAGGGCCGCCGCGGGCGCGTCCGGCTATCGAGAAGGCGAAATTAACGAAATAATCGCCGACTTTCGAGGCCTGCAAAAAGGCGGCGAAGATAATGAATAAAATAATGTAGGTTGAGGATACGGCGGTGGTTTGTCCGAGTACGCCGATATCGGTATAGACTTGGCTGAAAAAGCGTTGGACGGATAAGCCGGGGAAGGCGAGTACGCCGGGCAGGTATTTGCCTAAGAAGACGTAGAGCAGAAAAATCACGGAAATGATGACTAAGGCACTGCCTGCCACGCGGCGCGTGAGTTCCAAAATCAGCAATGAGGCGGCAATGGCGGCATAGGCGATGCCGACCGGCGCAAAGGGTGTGCCGGTGGACATGCGCAGGTTGGAATTGTAAATCAGCAGCAGATAGACGGCACTGGCGATGCTGGCAAGAATCAGCACGCCTTCGACCAAAGGCATTTTTTCGCGGCGTTTGTGGGTCAACCAAGCCAAGATGATTGCGGCGGCGGTGGCAAAGACTAAGGGATAGCCGAAATGATAGGTTTCGACCGCCGGCGCGATGCGTTTAGCACCATTGGCAAAGGCGCGCCACATCCAAAAGGTGCTGCCGAGCGCGTATAAGACCGGTAGATAGAGGGCGGCGGCGATGAGGGTAAATAATTTGTGGCTTTCTTCTGCCGCACTTTCGGCAAAGCGGTTGCCCGAAAACAAAATAAAGCCGAGGATTAAAGCGCCCGTGATGTGCAAAATACGGTACGACCAAGTTTCAATCGGATAAATATTGAGCACAATCAGATGAAATGCCGCATAGAGGATGCCTAGGGCGGCAATCAATCCTATGTGCCAGCCTTGATAAAGGCGGCGGTTGCTTTCGATGACTTCGGCATCGACATCTGTGGCTAATACGGGGGCGATAGGGGCTTCGCTGCCGCTGTGCTGCGGGCTATGTGTTGTAGGCGTCATGTAAATCTCGCAATATGGTGGTAATAGGAAAAACAAGCGGCCGAAGCCGCTTGTCTCTATATTTTGCTATTTATTTTTTGTAAATCAGCTCGGGGCTGATGGCATAGCCGTTTTCCGTAAACCAACGTGCGGCACCAGGGTGGAAGGGCAGAGCGTTGTTTTTAGATACGTTTTCCGGAATAGAGGTTTTGGCGCTGTTGTGAATAGCGATCATGCGCTCATTGTTTTCCATGGTGACGCGTGTGGCTTCATAGACCAATGATTCCGGCAAATCACAGGCGGCAATGGCGAAGTTCCACATCGACACTGCTTTGGCGTCTTCGTTTAAGGTTTTATAGGTATTGGCGGGAATGGTGAAGGCGGAAACTGGGAAGTTGTCCGTAATTGTTTGCAGCTCTTCATCACTTAGGGTCAGAATGTTAATTTTCGTCTGCACTTCTAATTGTGTGACCGCCGGCACAGGCACACCGACAGCAAAGCCGATCATATCAATCATACCGTCTTGCAATTGTCCGGATAAATCGCTCCAGCTGCCGTTGCGGCGCTCAAATTTTGCGCCGAGTTTTTCCAACATGGCAGGGAAATACACATCGGCGGTTGAGGCGGCAGGTCCGAAGCCGATTTTGGCATTTGCCGGAATTTTACTAATCGAGTCAATGCCGGAAGAAGCTAGGGTCACGATAGAAAAGGGCGTTTCATACATCGGGAACATCGCGCAGACATTATCCATCGGCATACCCGGCGCTAAGGGACTGTCGCCTTTAATCGCTTCTGCCGCCGGCCCTAAGGTGGTCAAGCCGAAGGCCATCTCGCCGGTATGGACTAAAGCCAGATTTTGCGTCGGTCCGCCGGTGACTTCCGCTGCGCCCGTTATACCCAATTCATTGGCAATCAAACCCGCCCAACCGGAGCCGTAAACGAAGAAAGTGCCGCCTTGACTGGCGGTGCCGATGGTAAAGCTTTTCGGCCAGCCTGTGCGGTCAACTTCCGCTTGGGCACTTACAGTGGCGGTAATCGCTAAGCTTAGGGCTAGGGTTTTGAAAATTTTCATGTGATGTCCTCTATATTGTTTGCAAATTCTTGGCAAATTGCGCAAGTGGCTAGAGTATTACGCAAAAATGACATTCCTGCAAGCAGAAATTGAGGGAATATGATGCTTTTATGAGTGTTTAATGCAGAATTGTAGTTTTTATTGAAGATACCGAATAAAAATGCTCATTTTCTGCCATTATTGAGAAAGAAAATGAGCTTGTGTTTATCTGTTATGATGCGGCGTAATCTCTGGCACCGAAAATGGCGCTGCCGACGCGCAGCAAAGTGCTGCCTTCTTCAATCGCGATTTTCATATCCGCGCTCATGCCCATAGAAAGCACGGCGAAATCGCTGTATGCGCCGTATTTATGCTGCGCGGCGATTTGCAATTGCCGCAATTGGCGGAAACAGGCGCGGATGGCTTCTTCATTGTCCGTATTAGCGCCGATGGTCATCAGCCCTTTAATCGAGAGCCGCTCAAATGCGCAGACGGCATCAATCAGGTCTAAGGCTTGTTCGGGAGCGATGCCGTTTTTCGAGTCTTCGCCGGAGGTATTGACTTGAATGAGAATATCCAGGTGGCTATCGACAAATTCCAGCCTTTGCTGCATTTTTTTCGCCAGTTTGAGACTATCGACCGATTGCACGCAGCTGACCAATCCAATCACGTCTTTGACTTTATTCGTCTGCAAATGCCCGATGAGATGCACTTGATGCGGCATATCGGCTAAGGCGGCGGCTTTGCTTTGGATTTCCTGCACTTTGTTCTCGCCCAAGAGCGGATAGCCGGCGGCAATCGCTTCGCGGATTGTTTCCGGCGCCACGGTTTTGCTGACCGGCATCAGCGTAATACTCTGCGGATTGCGGTCGCAGTGTGCGGCAATTTCCTGAATCTGCTGTTGAACGGCGGCTAATTTGGCGGCAATCAGACTAGACATCGGCGCCTTCCTCTTCCTCTTGCTGACAATCGGCGCACAGCCCTGCCAGCACCACCGGCGCATGCGAGAGCGCAAACTGATGTTTGGCACAAAAATCAATCAATTGATAAATTTCCTGATTGGCGGCGATTTCCGTGGTTTTGCCGCAGCGGTGGCAATTGGTAATCAGACTTTGATGCTCGTGCTCGAAATCGGGGCAGAAGACAAAGCCGTTCAGCGATTCCGTGCGGTGTAAAATACCCATTTCCACCAGAAAATCCAAGGCGCGATAGACGGTCGGCGGGGCGGCATTGCCGCGCAATTTCTGCAATCCGTTCAACAAATCATAAGCTTTGACAACGTAGGGATAAGACAGTATCAAACGCAGCACTTGTTCGCGGATAGTGGTCAGGCGCGCGCCGCGTTTTTCGCAATGCGCGCGGGCGGCGGCAAGGATGTGTTCGGTATCGGCAAGATGTAAAGTCATGAGTTATCTTCTCGGTTAAGGGTGTAGCAGAATAGTAGCAGATTTGCCGCTTGGCAAAAAGGCGGTAAAAATACCGCCTTTTTCTTGTGAAGTTAATAGCCTAAGGTTGCCGCATCCGGAATGCGCGGATCAGATGCGCCGTAAAGTCCTTGCGGCGTAATCATAATCGATTGGGTCGAGCCCATTACCGCACGACGCTCGACTTTATGCCCCATGCTTTCCAACAAGCGGATGGTGTCGTTATTCAAGGCATGTTCGACGCGGATTTCATCCGGCAGCCATTGATCGTGAATGCGCAGGGCATGCGTGGCTTCGGCGATATTCATTTCATGGTCGATGACATTGACGATGACTTGCAGCACGGTGGTAATGATGCGGCTGCCGCCCGGCGTACCCGTAACCAAATAAGGCTTGCCGTCTTTCAGCACAATGGTCGGACTCATTGAAGACAGCGGACGTTTGCCGCCTTCCACCGCATTGGCATCGCCGCCGATGAGACCGTAGCCGTTCGGCACGCCGGGTTTGGCGGAAAAATCGTCCATTTCATTATTGAGCAAAATGCCTGTGCCGTCCGCGACTAAGCCTGTGCCATAGCTGAAATTGATGGTATAGGTATTGGATACCGCATTGCCGTTTTTATCGACCACGGAATAATGCGTGGTTTGGTCGCTTTCGTAAGGCTGCGGCTTACCGGGTTTAATCTCGGCGGAAGGACGCGATTTTTCAGGATCGATTTGTCCGCGCAATTCTTCGGCATAGTCTTTGCTGATGATGCCTTTCAGCGGCACTTTCACAAAATCGGGATCGCCTAAATATTCCGAGCGGTCGGCATAGGCGAGTTTCATGGCTTCGCTCATATAGTGGATGGTCTGCGCAGTATTATGTCCGCTGGCTTTCAAATCATAACCTTCCAAGATATTGAGGATTTGAATAATATGCGCGCCTCCGGAAGACGGCGGCGGCATGGAAACGATTTCATAGCCGCGATACTGTCCTTTGACCGGTTCGCGTTTAATCGCCTGATAATTTTTAAAATCTTCCACACTCATCAATCCGCCGGCTTCATTTACCGCTTTCACGATTTTCTCCGCCGTTTCGCCCTCATAAAAACCTGCCGCGCCTTTTTCCGCAATCAGGCGTAAAGACTGTGCCAAATCAGGCTGTTTGAACAATTCGCCGGGTTGCAAAACATTACCGTCCTCGCGGAAAAAGATTTTGCGCGTGCTTTCCCATTTGCCCAAACGTTCTTTCAAGCCATTAAGAGAATTTGAAAATTCCGGCGTAACGATAATACCGTCCGCCGCCAATTTAATCGCCGGCGCCAATACTTGCTCGCGACTCATGCTGCCATGCTCTTCCAAGGCTTTGAGTAATCCCGCAACCGTTCCCGGCACGCCTACCGCTAAGCCGTGAAAACGCGATTTTTCTTCCACCGCATTGCCCGCTTCGTCCAAATACATATCGCGGAACGCCTTGGCAGGCGCCATCTCGCGATAATCCAGCGCGATGGTCTCGCCTGTTTTGGCATCATAAATCATCATAAAACCGCCGCCGCCGATATTGCCTGCGCGCGGCAATGTAACCGCCAAGGCAAAGCCGACCGCCACCGCCGCATCAACGGCATTACCGCCTTGCTGTAAAATCTCCAAGCCGACTTGCGAAGCCTGCTCCTGCTGTGAGGCCACCATGCCGTTCGCCGCCCATACCGGCTGATGAATGGCATTTTCAGAGAAAATAGCATCGCTATAAACGGGTTTTGCCGCCGGCGCAGCGGTTTTGGCGCCGACGAGGGCAGATTGTGTGGCGAGCAAAAGCGCTGCCGAAAGTAGTGCGGTTTTACGCGTAAAAATAGTGGTCATCGGTATCCTCTTTATTAATGTACGCACAATTGCGCGGTAGCTATGCTAATGTTTTTTAATGTGTAGGCAAAGCCTTTTTTTATGCAAGCGGTTTTTTTCTTGTATAAATCCGAGCTTACTTTTAGTATATGCCCACATTTTTCTATTCCTAAAAGGATGTTAAATATGATGGCTTATGTACGTGTGTTAGGGCTGAGTTTGACGGTGGCGGCAGCCGCTCAGGTTTGGGGGCAAGCGGTAAATGACAATTGGCTGGATAGCAGCCATTCTGCGGTTCAAGATACTTTGCAGCATACTGCCGACGGGATTAACAGTTGGTTCGGTCCTACCGAGGACGGCGATGCGCGCGTAAAACTGCGCGTGATGTTGGATAATCGTTGGAATGAATATGACGGCTATTCTTTACGCCCGCGTGTGCGCGGCAGCGTGCGTCTGCCGGCTTTGGAAAACCGCCTGAGCGTAGAGTTCGGTGATGAACGCTTGGAATACGAGCAAAGAAATCCTAATGACATCATGGCGGAATCGCGGCATTTGAGAGATGCTCGCCGTTTTAATTTTAATGAAACTCGCCGCGATAATTCCTCGCTTGGGCTGAATTGGTCGGCACCCAGTAAAGACAAAGGCTTTGATGCCGATTTAGGTGTGGGCATTCGTTCCGGCGGCGATATTTATGCCCGGGCAAAAATGAATAAAACTTGGTATCATCGCAACGACTGGCAGACCTTCGGCGAAGTGTTTTACCGCTATGGTTTGAAGAGTAAACATTATGTGCGCGGTAATTGGGATTTCAGTCATGTGCCGGCAAGCGGAATTATTCTAAGCAATCAATTGCATATTGATTATCGTCATAGTGACGACGAAGAAGGCTGGGGTTGGGGCAACAGTTTGTCGCGCAAGCATATGACGGGGCAAAATACGTGGTTTAACTACGGCGTATATGCCGGCGGCAGTTTTGAAGATAATCACGCTAAGCTCAATACTTACGGACCCTTTGCCGGTTTGCGGATGAATGTGTATCGTAATTGGTTCTTTGTGCAGCCTGAAATCACTTATTACAATGATAAAAAACAAGATCGCGATCATCATTTAGGCGCGATGCTGCGCTTAGAAGCGCAATTTTAAACACAGAGCGGCGTATGCCGCTTTTTCTATGATGTCAGCATTATCCCTTTCGCGAGACGAGTATTGGATGCGTCATGCGCTTGCGCAGGCAGAATTGGCTTTTGCCGCCGGCGAGGTGCCGATTGGCGCCGTTATTGTCATACATGATGAAATGATTGCCGCCGATTACAATCGTACGATTAGTAACTGCGACCCCAGTGCGCACAGTGAAATCTTAGTGTTGCGCGCCGCGGCGCAGCATATCGGCAATTATCGTTTGGCAGATGCCAGACTGTATGTCAGCGTCGAACCCTGCATTATGTGCATGGGCGCAATGATTCAAGCGCGTCTGCCCGCCTTGATTTTTGGTGCCTATAATGAAAAAGGCGGTGCCTGCGGCAGTGCCTATGATCTTAGCCGCGAGCCGACCTTGAATCATCATCTGCATGAAGTCAAGGGCGGGGTATTGGCAGCGCAAAGCCGCGCCTTAATGCAGGCTTTTTTCAGTCAGCGACGCAAGTAACCATTTCTAAAATAGTTAGTTATTTTTACTCAAGTTTAATGCGGAGATTCGCCTCGGTATTCATCGAGTTGGTGGAATTTTTCCGAGATGGATTGGGCGCTGCGGTGTATGTCGTTGACGTCTTGCTGGGCTTGTCCGATATGGCGGGCGAGGGCGTTCATGCGCTCTTGGAATTGCACGAAGTCTTGTCGCAGCAGGTAGAGTTGTTCGCGCAGTAGATGTGCTTGGCGGCGCGTAGCATCGTCTTTGAGTACGGCTTTGGCGGTGGTCAACACGGCGGCAAGGGTGGTGGGCGAGGTCAGCCATACGTTGCGGTGCTGGGCGTAGTCGATGATGTCGGGGTAATTGGCGTGCAGTTCGGCAAAGATGGCTTCGGCAGGGATAAAGAGAATTGCGCCGTCTGCCGTGTGCGGCGGGCAGATGTATTTGTCGGCGATGTCGTCAATGTGTTTTTTCACGTCTTTTGCCAGCTGGACGGCATATTGCGGGGCTTGTGCGATTTTGCGGTAGCTTTCCAACGGAAATTTGGCGTCGATGGCGAGGTCGCCGGTGGGTGGCGGCAGATGCAGCAGGCAGTCTGGTCGTTTGCCGTTGGGCAGGGTGTGTTGGTAGGAAACGTATTGGGCGGGAATGAGGTTGTCGATGAGTAGGTGCAGCTGGCTTTCGCCGAAGGCGCCACGGCTTTTTTTGTCTTGCAATATGTCTTTGAGGCTACCGACGTCGCCTGCCAGTTGGTCGAGGCGTTTTTGGGCTTCGTCTATTTTGGCAAGGCGTTCAATGATGTCTTTGACGGTGTGGTCTTGCTGATGAAAGCCTTGTTCAAGGCGTTCGCCGACATGGGCGCTGATGTCGAGCAGGCGTTTTTCGGTAATGGCGGAGAGATGATGGATTTCGCGGTGTAGGTGTTCGTTTTGCCGTGCCAATTGCGCATTGAGTTCGTTACGCAGTGCGCCTTGCTGCTGGCTTTGCAGGAGTTGTCCGTGTTCTTGTTGGCGCAGGATGAAGTCTTGCAATTTGCCGAATTGGTTTTGCTGGTGGGCGGCGAATTGCTGTAGGGTTTCGATTTGTTTATCGCGGTTGCTGTGCAGGGCGCGGCTGATGTATATCATGGCGGCGCTAATCAGGCTGATGCAGAGCGCAAAGGCGGTAAAGAGCAGGGTGTCGGTCATGTTTTATGGGGGCAGGCTGGCGCCGGCGGCGCAGGCTCGCTATTATGCCCAATCTTTTTTATGTGGCTCAAGTGATGAAGCAAAATATTCTGCGTCCTGCTGCCGGTAAGTCTTTATGGCTGTTCAATAAGCCTTACGGGGTGATGTGTCAATTCAGCGGCGACGGTTCACGGCGGACGCTGAAGGATTTTATTGAGGTGCCGAATATTTATCCGGCAGGACGCTTGGATTTCGACAGCGAGGGTTTGGTCGTATTAACCGATGACGGGCGTTTGCAGGCGCGCATTAGCGAGCCGCGCTTTAAATTGCCCAAAACTTATTGGGTGCAGGTAGAGGGCGAGATAGACGAGGCGGCGGTGCAGCGTTTGCGTACGGGAGTCATGCTTAAAGACGGGCTGACTTTGCCCGCCCAAGCGCGTCGGATTGCCGAGCCTTGTTTATGGGCACGCGAGCCGCCGGTGCGTTTTCGTAAAAGCGTGCCGACTTCATGGATTGAGTTAAGCATCAGCGAGGGCAGAAATCGGCAGGTGCGGCGTATGACGGCGGCGCTAGGTTTCCCGACCCTGCGCTTGGTACGCATTGCTATTGGCAGTTGGCGGTTGGCTGATTTATCATTAGGCGGATTGATTCGGATAAAATAGGGATAGCATAATGAAATCGGCAATCGCGCAATTGGTCAAAGGACAAGATTTATCAGGCGAAATGATGCAAGATTGCATGCGCCGAATGATGAGCGGACAGGCAAATGAGGCGGAAATTGCCGCTTTTTTAACCGCCTTAACAATCAAAGGCGAAACAGTTGAGGAAGTTTCTGCTGCGGCGCAGGTGATGCGCGAATTGGCTTTGGCGGTAGCGCTACCGGATAAAGAGGCGGTGATTGTCGATCCTGTGGGAACGGGCGGCGACGGCGCAAGTCTGTTTAATGTTTCAACCGCAGCATCAATTATCGCTTCGGCGGCGGGCGTTAAGATTGCCAAACACGGCAATATTGCGGCAAGCAGCGCTTCGGGCAGTGCGGATGTACTGCGGCAGGCGGGGGTGGAACTGACCTTGTCTGCACAGGCAGTGGCAGAGATGATTGAGGAATGCGGTTTCGGCTTTATGTTTGCCCAAGCCTTCCATTCGGCGATGCGCCATGTTGCGCCGGTGCGCCGTGCGCTCGGTATCCGTACGGTTTTCAATGTATTAGGTCCTTTGTCCAATCCTGCCGGCGTGAAATATCATCTGTTCGGTGTGTTTAGCCGCGCATGGCTGATGCCGATGGCGGAAGTGGCGAAAAATCTAGGTGCGAAAAAAGTCTTAGTGGTACACAGTGATAACGGATTAGATGAGTTTAGCATAACACATCCAAATACTTATGTAGAAATGCAGGCAGACGGCAGTTTATTGGAAATGCGCCTAGACCCACTTGAACTTGAGATGCGCTATAATGATCATCGCGCTTTACAGGTACAAGACAGTGCGCAAAGCTTGGCGTTGATTGAAGCGATTTTTGACGGCGGCGGTCCGGCTATCGGCTTGGATATGTTGGCATTAAATGCAGCAGCCATATTTAAGGTAGCAGGGCTTTGCGAAAACTGGCAAGATGGTATCGTGTTGGCTAAAGATACGATTCGTACAGGTAAAGCAAAAGCACAATTGGCGCGAATAGCAAGATTCAGTCAAGGGATAAGGAGATAATAAATGACGATTTTAGATGAGATTGTAGCGCATAAACGACAAGAAGTCGAAGCGCAGAAAGCAATGATTGACGAAGAGGTTTTGCTTGCGCATTTATACTCTTTATGTGATTCGCCGCGTCAGTTTATGCATCAGATGCGGCGTTTTCAAAATCTGGGTCGTCCTGCCGTGATTGCCGAAATTAAAAAAGCCTCGCCGAGCGCGGGCGTGATTCGAGAAGATTTCGATGTGCCGAGTTTGGCAAAAAGTTATGCTGATGGCGGTGCTTGCTGCTTATCGGTCTTGACCGATAAGCATTTTTTCCAAGGCAGTCCTCTGTATTTGCAGCAAGCAAGAGAAGCGGTACCGTTGCCTATTTTGCGTAAAGATTTCATTATTGATCGCTATCAAGTATTAGAATCCCGCGTATTGGGTACAGACTGTATTTTACTTATTGCCGCTATCTTAAGCGATGATCAATTGCGCGAATATACCCAATTGGCCCAAGATTTAGGTATGGATGTTTTAGTAGAAGTCCACGATGAAGCGGAATTCGAGCGGGCGGTACAGTTGCCGATTCTGGCAATCGGCGTAAATAACCGCAACCTGCATGATTTTAGTGTATCCTTAGATACCAGTTTACGTTTACAAGAAAAATTACCGCCTGATATGTTTTTAATTAGCGAAAGCGGCATTGCGGCAAAAGAAGATGTTGCTCGTTTGCAAGCGACAGATATTCATGCCTTTTTAATCGGCGGCTCGCTGATGAAAGAAGAAAATCCCGGTCAGGCTTTACGACATTTAATTAGCGCTTAGGAGGCAATATGCGCGAAAACAAACCATTTCCTGAAAATGTGCATGTGATTAATCATCCTTTGGTGCAGCATAAATTAACGACTTTACGCAATAAACATACCAGTACGATGGAATTTCGCAGCATCGCAGCCGAAATCGGTTTGATACTTGCCTATGAGGCAACGCGCGATTTGGCTTTACAAAGCGTGAGTATCGAAACACCTTTAGAGCTGACTGAAGGACAGGTTTTAGCAGGAAGAAAAACTTGCATTATTAGCATTTTGCGTGCAGGAAACGGTTTGTTGCAAGGCGTTTTGCAATTATTGCCGGCAGCGAAAGTGGGTTACGTGGGCATGGAACGCGACGAAGAAACCCATCGTCCACGCGCATATTATTGTAAACTACCCAAAGCCATGCAGGAACGCACGACATTAGTCGTAGATCCGATGTTGGCGACAGGCTTTTCTGCTATTGAGAGCATTCGCCAAGCAAAATCTTTAGGCGCACAAGATGTGCGTTTTCTTTGTTTGTTGGCAACGCCGGAAGGTATTGCCGCTATGCATGAGGCATTGCCGGAAGTACCTATCTATACGGCGGCAATAGACAGAGGCTTAGATGAAAACGCTTATATCCGCCCGGGCTTAGGCGACGCAGGAGACCGTTTATATGGGACTTTATAAAAAAATCACTTTATTAGGTATCGCATTAAGTGCAAGTATGAGTGCTTGGGCGGTTTCGAGTTATCGCGCTGTCTATGATGTACAGGTACGCGGTATCGGCGCAGGGCAAATTGTGCATGAGGCTTTTTTTACTAATGTAAGCTATCGTATTGATACGGTTGCTCATCCTTCGTTAGCAGCAAAAATGCTCGGCTTCGGCGAAGCAAGGGAATCCGTAAAAGGTTTGCTAAAAGGCTTTAGTGTTCAACCGCAAAGCTATCGACGCTCGATGGAAGGCAAACCCGAATATGCGCTTTATTATCGTTATGAGCCGGATAATCTCCAAGTTCAGATTAGTGCACAGGGCAAAGAAGCGAAAGCACATGCCTATGATAAAGATCTCAATCCTTTGGATTCTTTGTCGATGGTGGCGCAATCATTGATTGATATTGAAAATAGCCGTATGCCGACAGAGCATACTTTGGTTATTGAAGACGAAATCAATAGCTATCATGTGCAAAAACTAGCGGATGAAAATTGGAAGGATGCCGCCGGCAAACCGATGAAAGTGCAGGTTTACCGCCAAACTAACGGCAATAAACAAACTCAAATTTATTTTGCTGAAAATCCATTACGTTTGATTCGCTTAGAGCAATTACGCAAAGGCGAACGCCGCTTTTCGATGACGCTTACTGATTATCAAACTTTGCAATGAAAGCCTTATTGCTCTCAACGTATCAACAACAATCTATTGCTCAGTATTTGGTGACGGGACTTCGTCAACGCATCGGTACTTGCGAATATTTTGCATTGACTAATGATCAGCAAGAAAATCTAGAACGATTTTTTAATCGTAATATTCGTTTATCGCAATTTGATCGGATTGTGATAGAGGCACCGCAAGTATGGATTTATCAGCAAAGCTTGTTTTTAAGACAGTTGCCTTATTTATCCGTACTATGTTTGGATGCGTCGTATACCCCTAAAGATAAGCGATTGTTAAAGCGCAATTTGCATGTGATGCCTTGGATGCGTTTTATCACAGTCGAACATCAATTAGTACATGAGCTCAATACTAAGGGTTATGACTCTTATTGGATACGTCCGACATATATGTCTAGTATTTATCGGGTGCGTCGTAGTGGGCAAGGTTTAAAATGTGTTATATATCATCATAATAATCCTTTCATACAAGAGAAAATCCAAGCAGCTCATCCTAAAATGACGGTGCAGTTTTGTCAGAATACGGAAGAATTGGCATCTTTGCTTCATGAACAAGATATTTTTATCTATTTTCCTGAAGAAAAAATGACTACAAAAGATTTTGCGATTATTATTCGCGCTTTAGCTTGCGGAGCGATTGTTTTGATTCCGAATCCGGGGGCGGATGCCTGTTTACGCTATCATTGGCGAGACGGTAAAAATTGCTTGTTTGTTGAAGATTGGAGCGATGCTTTAAATAAAGCGGAAGCCTTATTTCGCGATCAGGCGCGTCGTGAAGTATTTGTGAAATACGGTGTGGATTTGGCACAGCGCTTTATGCCGGACAAAGTAGGAGAAATGCTAGGTGCCGCTTTAGAGCCGACAGTGCGTCATGCTTCAGATTATCCACGCAAAACCCGGATATTCGGCTTTGAATTGTAATTTATTTTTTAAACCGATAATTGAGACTAGCCGAAAATGGCTATTATCAGGGCAGCAATTTTTTGCTGCCTTACGTCCTTTTGAAGCGGGAAGACAAAGTTGGTATTGGCTGATAGTCTGCGTTAGTTTTCTCACGACTTTTATCATTTGGCAGAATGCCGATTACACTTTTTCAGAAGCTTCCGTGCGGCACATTTGGCAGGCGCGGCAAAAACCTTTCAATGCTTTTCAGTGGCTTTTAGCGCCTTTTGCCCATGGCGGCGAATGGGCTTGGTTTTTCTTTATCGCCTTATTGCATATTTACATCGCACTGGCTTTTGCATGGGTCGGAGAAAAGATTGGCATCGGGCGTATCAATTTGGGTTTGTTGCTGCTGCTGTTGAATTTTACTTTAGAATATAATGATTTTAGGCTGGAAATGAATCCCCAGCTTGTCTATGCCTGCCTATGGCTGACGGCGGTGACTTTTTTCTTGGCGATGCAGGAGCATTCGCTGATAAAGGCCTTTATCGCTTGGGCGGCTTGGATGTGGTTTGCCGCCTTGTTCAGCGCGCAAGCGGTCATTTGGGCATTGGGTTTTCCGCTGTTGTTTTTGGCTTGGCCAAGACATGAGCGTTGGAATTGGCGCAGACCATTTGGCGATCGCGAAAAATTTTTGTTGATTTATTATGCTCTTGTCTTTTTTCTGATTGCCTTAGTGCCTGATTGGCGCGATGGCGTGATAAATGTTGTGCGGCTGATGCAATTTCAATTTAGCCGCGCCACTTTGGAAATCTCGCTGTATATGAGTACGGATCAAGGCATGAGTTTAAGCACGATATCCGCGGTGCTGATTGCCATGCTCTTAATTGCCTATAAAACTCTGCTGATTGCCGGTTTGCCTTTGGCGGCGCTGCTTTGCTTATCCATGCGAGCAGGAACTGCTTCGGTGCTAAATGGTCGTGTGCGTTTGTTTTTTTGGTTCGCCGTCTGCTTTTTCTGGCTACTGAATGCGATAAATTTGCTGTATCAAGGCAGAATTCACAGCGATATATTCTATATTCCCGTGCTGTTGCTGCTGTTATGGCTGTCCTCAAATGGGGCTTATGCCTTAATTCAGCAATGGCGGCAGCCCAGCCGCAAACCCGAACGCCGCTTGATTGCCTTGTGGCTTTTGGTCGCCTATGCTCTTGCCAGCATGATTCAGTTTGCTCCTTCAATGGGGCATCGGCGTGAGGCAGGTTTATTTGCGCGCGCGCAAGCGGCGCCGATCGTGTATGCCAATTCGCCGCAAAGTCTTTTTTATGCGGGCTATTCGCCCATGCCCGCCAGTGTCGATTATTTGGAATTCGATACGCTGAAATATGCGCCGCGACAATATTTAGGCGATAAAGGATTGTATCTTTATTCTTTATCGCGACATGCGCAAATGCCGCCGGAATTAAAAGATAATTTTCAAATTGCAGCGGAATTTGCCAATCGCCGCGGCGATCGTAGCTTTGTCTTGCAAGCCAAATAATTCATGAAAACAGAAACCTTATTGGCGCATTTGCCTGCCCAAAGCCGCAAAGCCTTGCTGAAGAATTATCAATTTGCGATGACCGACACTATGCGGCAGGCATTCAGCCAATCCGAACAGGGGATTGGCGCGCAATTTATTCCCGATGTACGCGAACTCAACATTTTGCCGCAGGAACTTAGCGATCCGATTGCCGACGATCCCTTTAGTCCGCTGCCGTTTTTGGTCCATCGCTATCACAACCGCGTCTTATGGAAAATCGCACCGACCTGTGCCGTATATTGCCGATTTTGTTTTCGCAAAGAACATATCGGGCGCAAAGGAGAGCATCCGCAAACTGTCGATATCCAAGCCGCCTTAGCCTATATTGCCGCACATCCGCAGATTGAAGAAGTGATTTTAAGCGGCGGCGATCCCATGACCTTATCCGCGCCACGCCTTGCCGCTTTTTTATTGCCTTTGCGTGAGATAGGGCATGTGCAGCGGATTCGACTTCATACACGCGTACCGGTGGTTGCTCCTGATGATGTGCGCGAAGATTATTTGCAGGTACTGCGCGATAGCGGCAAGCAATTAGCCTTTGTGATTCATGTCAATCATGCGGCGGAATTCACTGCGGCGGCAGATGCGGTCATTGCTCGCTTGCAACATGAAGCCTTATTGCTGTCGCAGTCGGTGCTGCTGAAAGGCGTGAATGATTCCGTAGAAATATTAAAATCGCTGACCGATGCCTTATTAGTGCGCCGCATCCGTCCTTATTATTTGCATCATTTGGACATGGCGCGCGGTACCTCGCATTTTCGCTTAAGCCTTGACGAAGGCATCGCCTTATATCAAGATTTGCGTGCGCTTGTTTCGGGCATTGCTTTGCCGAATTATGTGGTGGAATTGCCCAACGGGGGCGGAAAAACGCCGGTTTTGCAGTTAAACGAAGTGCAACGCGCGGCATTGGCGGCGATGGGGATTGTTTAAGTGATGGCAAAATTGTCTATTTTTCCCGGCAAAATAGTTGAAAGCTGAGTTTACGACCGCCGATTGCTTCCAAAGGATTTGACTAGTACCGATACCGATAATCCGACGCCATCAGGAAAACAAGGTTCGCTGTTTTCATCGACCATCTGCCAATAAGAAATATAGCGACCGGCGATATTGGGCGCGGTATAGCCCATTTTAAAAGTGTAGGTTTGCTTGGGATAAACCACAGGCAAAGGCACCATTACCTCGTCAGGCAAAAATTGATAATCCGCTAAAGACTGTCCGTTGGGATAATGCTCAATGTGATAGGGGGCATCAAGGTGCATGAAATAGCGGTTCTCCCAGACGACTTCGCCGATATTTTGAATCGTCCAAGATTTTTCAAAATGTGAGCCGGTCATTACTAAAGTGCCGTCGGGGATTGTTTCTTCAATAAAACCGCTTAAATCAATCTTTTGTGATGCTGCACAAGGCAATTCGATATGATCTAATTCCCGCCATTTTAAGCGGAACAAAAAATAATGATGCACGCCCATCGCTGTTGCCAGTGCTAGCAAATGCGGAATTTTGGGAACGCTGTTTTCTTCTAATAAGTAATACAAAGTGCTGCGTGCAATACCGGCTTGTTCTGCGAGTTTGTCAAGGCTGATTTTTTTAGCGCGGCAATGTTTTCTAACATAAGTGGATAATGATTCCTTAGGCGTGCTTAATAAGGGTCGATAAGTCAATTTTGCCACCTCCTATAGCATTTTTTCAGCAAGCTTTTTGCAAAACAAGGGCGTTTTCATAGCACCTGAATTTCAAAACAGTAGATTTAAGTAGTTGATTATAATTAATAAATTATCATAAAGTCTGTCGTTTTCAAACCGCAGAGGAACTATTCCTTGCTTGTTCAGTATTTTTCAAGCTTTATCTACCGGCAAAAAAATGTCGACTTTTCAGACAAAATGCCCTGTGTTTTTCGCTTAAAATGTGAACGTTATAGTTTAGAGATAATTTTTATACTTGTAAACTATATCAATAAAACAGTTGTTTACGTTAAATAAAGTTAAGTCGAGGAATCTTTTATGAAAAATACTAATGTCAATATTATTGTTAACCAACAGTTTGTCCGCTCTGAGGATATTGTTAATCAAAGCCTAACCATCCAAGCAATACCGAATATGACGCTGGTATTAAAAGATGCCGAGACGGGGATGCCGCTGAGTGGGATTAAAGGCAAAAGAGTAGATGATGATTTGATTTTAAGCAAAGAAGATGAAGAAGTCGCATTGATAATAGCCGATTATTACAGCATGCCGAATGTTGAATTATCGGGGATTTCAGAAAATAGCATCATCGCCTATAACGCACCGGAAACAGTTGTTGAACATTCTCTGAGCGCAAATACCGCTAGCAGCACGGCAACAAGTGCCAATGATGGTAAAGCATGGATAATCGGAGGGTTGGCAACGCTTGGGGTTGTTGGTCTTGCGGCGGCAGCAAGCGGTGGTTCAAGCAATGACAATAAGCATGATAACAATAGCGGCAATAAACCAGCAGATGCAAGCGTCAGTCAAATTAACCTCGTCAAATCTTCCATTAATGAAGGCGAGGCCTTGAGCGCGACTGTAAAACTGAGCGATAAAAACGGCAATGCCAAGCTTGCTTTCAGTTTATCGGGCAAAGGAATTACGGCTGATGATTATGGAACAGCAAGCTTTAGCAACGGTGTCAGCAAAAATGCGGACGGTACCCTAAACGTGCCTAAAGGCGTGGATACGTTCAATATCACATTGCCGATTAAAGCGGATAAAGCGACGGAAGGAAACGAAACCTTAGCGATTAAAGTGGGTGATAAAACACAGAACGTCACAATTGCTGATACCTCTGTTGCGAGTAAAACACCTACTAAAGACGCAGCCGTGACTACACTAAGCACTGCCAAATCTTCCATTAATGAAGGTGATACCTTGAGCGCGACTGTAAAACTGAGCGATAAAAACGGCAATGCCAAGCTTGCTTTCAGTTTATCGGGCAAAGGAATTACGGCTGATGATTATGGAACAGCAAGCTTTAGCAACGGAGTCAGCAAAAATGCGGACGGTACCCTAAACGTGCCTAAAGGCGTGGATACGTTCAATATCACATTGCCGATTAAAGCGGATAAAGCGACGGAAGGAAACGAAACCTTAGCGATTAAAGTAGGCGATAAAACGCAGAACGTCACAATTGCTGATACCTCTGTTGCGAGTAAAACACCTACTAAAGACGCAGTTGTGACTACACTAAGCACTGTCAAATCTTCCATTAACGAAGGCGAGGCCTTGAGCGCGACTGTAAAACTGAGCGATAAAAACGGCAATGCCAAGCTTGCTTTCAGTTTATCGGGCAAAGGAATTACAGCTGATGATTATGGAACAGCAAGCTTTAGCAACGGTGTCAGCAAAAATGCAGACGGTACCCTAAACGTGCCTAAAGGCGTGGATACGTTCAATATCACATTGCCGATTAAAGCGGATAAAGCGACGGAAGGAAACGAAACCTTAGCGATTAAAGTGGGTGATAAAACACAGAACGTCACAATTGCTGATACCTCTGTTGCGGTGGTCCAAGGCATTAATCTTGATACGCGCGTGATTGATAACAAATGGGATTTACAGGGTGGACCGACAGAGAAAGATCGATTAGGTGACATTTATCATTTTTATGAAAAAGAAAATGGTAATTTTTTAAGCTATCTTTATCATCATACTGATGGTAAGGGAACTCTTACAACTAATGGAGATGATATTATCAGAGTGGGGGATTATGGAAGAGTTGAATATGGTGGAAAAGGTCAAATTTCACCTCGTAGTTCTGACACTGTTGTTTCTGTTGATTTGGCAGATGGTAATGATCATTTAAGTGCTTTTGGACAATATGAAGCTACTGTATATACAGGCAAAGGAAATGATGTTTATCATGTTAATTATATTGGAATTATTCGTGATAGTTCCAGTGATCCGAGTAATCAATTTTCACGAGTATTCATGGAAGAAGGTAATGATGAATTAGAAACTTTAAATATTTCTTTTTCACATATCTACCTTGGTTCTGGTAATGATAAGATAAAAGTTAAAAATGATGTGGAAGGAAGCATTATTAATTTAGGAACAGATAATTTTAAATATACTTACGATGGAAAAGAATATGATAATTATATTAAATATAAAGATATTTATTCTAATGCTCAAAGAGTATTAAGTAAAGCTGTGGATTCAGCTGATGCAAGTAATGAAGTAGTTATTACAGGTTTATTGAACGGTTCTACTATTTACGGTGGTGCAAGCAATGACCATATTAATATTAAGGATGCATACCAGAGTGTTATTAAACTTGGCGATGGTGATAATACTATTAGTGTAAATAATACTGCAGGAAGTTTATCGAGACAATATAATTCAACAATTACAACAGGATCAGGTAATGATATTGTTACTCTCAAAGGTACTGATAAGTTATTTGATATGAATTTAGGCTCTGGAAATAATAAGATAACAATTATTGAATCAGAAAATAAAAGCGATCTATCTTATGAACAAAAAGGAAATATTAATACCGGAGAAGGTAATGATATAGTAACGATAAAAGCTGGGTATTCAGAAGGAAACATTAATTTGGGAGATGGTGAAAATGAGCTGCATATTACTGTCAGTCATAAACATACCAGTAACATTATAACAGGAAAAGATAAGGATAGTATTAGTATTGTAGGTGTTATTGATGGCGGTAAAATTAGCACAGGTGGAGGTGACGATAAAGTAGAAATCAATGGTGGGGAATCACATAAATATCTATTGGGAAATGCTGAAATTGATCTTGGAGATGGTAATAATGAATTAATTTTCACTGGCAATATTAGTGAAAACTATTCTGTGATTGCACAAGGTGGAAATGATAAATTTACCGTTAATGGTAATACGGCGGCTTTTGTAAATTTAGGTGACGGTAAGAATGTTATCAAAGTAACCGGCTATGGTCTAGGAACATTTATCACAGGTAAAGATGATGATGTTATAGAATTAGGTGCTTCTTCGGATATTACCAAAATTGATGTAGGTGAGGGAAATAATAGAATTATCATCAATAAAGGTGATAAAGGTACTATTTTAGATCGTGATACACTTATTAAAGCAGGTGATGGCGATGACATACTTGAAATTGATGGTTCAATTACCGATATGACGTATCTTGTTCCAGAAACTGGAATCAAATTAGGTTCAGGTAAAAATACTATCAATATTACTGGGTATAATAATCTTAATATTGAGACAAAAAACGGTAATGATGAAATTACTATTGGTGATAATCAAGGAGGTTCTATTAATGTTGGAGAAGGTAATAATACTGTTAAAATAAGAGGTACATTTGGAAATACAAATTCTCTTACTGTTAGTGATCACAGCTTTACATCAGGAAATGGTAATGACATTCTTGAGATTGACAAAGCTTCTGTGGCTAGAAATATTAATATGGGTGATGGTAATAATACATTAAAAATAGGCAGCGTTAATAAATCTAATATTACTATGGGGAATGGAAATGATATTGTAGATATTAATGGAGAAAATTTGCGTGGTATTAATCTAGGTAATGGAGAGAATACTCTGTTTATCAATGGTGGAAGTGGACATGTTAACATTGCAACAGGTAAGGATATTACAACAGGTAAGGATAAAGATAATATTCATATCAAAGGCAGTGTATCTGGTGGTGAGAAAATTGAGACAGGTGATGGTGGGGACCGTTTAATCATTGAGGGGAATGTTGGTAATATTGATGGCACAACCATTAAGATGGGCAAAGATGCCAATGAATTAACTATTCAAGGCGAAATTAGGAACTCCAACTTAACTCTAGGTAATGGTGACGACATTATCGATCTTGCTGCAAATGTAACAGGAGACGAGACTCATCGTGCATTAACTAATAGCATCTTAGATGCAGGAGATGGTAATAATACCATTACACTTCATCGTGCTATTTGGGATAGTACTATCACAACAGGTAACGGTAATGACAATATTACCATTCACGATAAGGCAGAAGATAATAGTAAAATCTTTTTGGGTGATGGTAATGATGTTTTATCTGTTAAGAGTATATCTAATTATATTGATGAAATAAATGGAGGTAATGGTGTCGATATTTTAAATATCACAGGTGATAATTCATTCGGTAATGCCATTAATTTGCAAAATCATGGTTTTAAAGGTTATCATGGTATTAATGGTTTTGAGTTTATCGATATGACCAGTGCAAATGGAGAAGTTAATAAACTAAAAATTAACAGTGTTGATATTTATAAATCTTATGTGGATACACTTGATGATGTTGACGGATTGTATATTCGCGGCGATGTTAATGGTAATGAAAGAGATAAAGTTGAGGGCGTGTTAAATACATTTAATAAGACAAGCCAAACTACCCGTGAGAATGTTGTTTACGATATTTATGAAAATGCTCAGCATGGTTTGAAATTATATATCCAAGATGGCATTGAAGTTATGTAATCTGTTGCTGTAATTGAATTAATAATCCCAACTCTTTAGTTGGGATTATTTTTTATAGCCAATGATATTGAAGTAGCGTTTCTATAGTTTAAAAACGGCGCTAAGTTGAGCGAGAAAGCCGGATAGGTCAGTATGAAGCGGTTGTTTTTGAGTCGGTAAAGCAATCGCGTATTGGGGAAAATGCAGTGCTAATAAATTTGATGTCAGCAATTGACAGCGGCATAAAGCGCAATATACTGCATCTTTTTTACGGAAAAATCAGATGAAAAGCGTATCTATCGGCATTATTGGTTATGGCACTGTCGGACAAGGCGTTGTCGAGGTCTTAACCCAAAACGCGCGCGAAATCGAACGTCGCGGCGGTTATCAAATCCATATCAAAAAAGTAGCTAAGCGCAGTTGGGCAGGGATCGATACTGCTGCTTTGCCTTTTGAATGCACCGATGATGCGATGACGGTTGTCAATGATCCCGAGATTCAAATCATTTTAGAGCTGATGGGCGGCGATGAACCCGCCAAGACTTTGATTGAGACGGCTTTGACCAATCGCAAGCATGTGATTACCGCAAATAAGGCTTTGATTGCCAAGCATGGGCAAAGCCTGTTTGAATTGGCGCGCGCCAATGAAGTGGAGTTGTCTTATGAGGCTTCGGTAGCGGGCGGAATTCCGGTGATTAAGCTATTGCGCGAGGCCTTAACGGCAAATGCGATTTCTTCGGTTGCAGGGATTATCAACGGCACGGGCAATTTCATTTTAACGGCGATGACCGAGCAGGGACGGCAATTTGACGATGTGCTGAAAGAGGCGCAGGCTTTAGGCTATGCCGAAGCTGATCCCGCTTTCGATATCAATGGCACGGATGCCGCGCATAAAATCACGATTCTTGCTTCGATTGCTTTCGGTATTCCCCTGCAATTTGATGCGGTTTTCACTGAAGGTATTGATACTTTAACGCCTGCCGATATTGTCAATGCAGCGGAGTTGGGTTTTGTTATCAAACATTTGGGCATGGCGATTCGCCGCGAACACGGCATTGAGGTGCGCGTGCATCCGACTTTGATTCCGAGCAATACGATGCTGGCAGGGGTGAAAGGTGTGATGAATGCGGTGCAAGTGCAGGGTAATGCGGTGGACAACAGTCTGTATTACGGTCCCGGTGCAGGACGTTTGCCGACGGCTTCCGCGGTAGTGGCGGATTTGATTGATGCGGTGCGCGAGCTGAATTTGGACAGCGAGAACCGTTTGAATGAATTCGGTTTTACGGAAATTTTCGATAAAAACGTTCTGCCGATTCTGCCTGCCGAAGAATTTTTGACGGCTTATTATGTGCGCATGAGCGTGCGGGATGAGATTGGTGTGTTGGCGGAGGTCACGCGGATTTTAGCCAAACATAAAATTTCGATTGAATCGATTATTCAGAAAATCGAGCAAAAGCAAAACGGTGTTATTCCCCTGATTTTCTTAACCGATATTGTGCAAGAAAAATATTTGCGCGATGCGGTGAAAGAAATCGAAAGCATGGTGGCGGTAACGGAGCCTTTGCGTTATATCCGCGTGGAATATTTCGACTAAATCGTGGTGCAGATTATCCGCCGTCCCTTTCGTACGGCGCCGCAGCAGTTTTCGCCGGATTGGCATCCCGTGGTGCGCGATATTTACGCAGCGCGCGTGGACAGTGCGGCGGAAGTGGAAAAAAAACTGCAATTGCTGCAATCGCCGCAGGCTTTGCCGGATATTGCGCTTGCCGCAGAAACTTTAGCCCGAGCGATTCGCGGCGGCGAAGATATTCTGATTTACGGCGATTATGATGTCGATGGCGCGAGCGCGGCCGCTTTAATGATGCGGGTGCTGCGCAAATTGGGTGCGCGGGTGCGTTATTTTGTGCCTAACCGCATGGCGCATGGTTATGGTTTAAGTCCTGCAGGGCTTGCCGCCTGTTCACCTTTGCCGGATGTGCTGGTTACGGTGGATAACGGTACTCGTAGCCATGAAGCGGCGGCGGATTTGCTTGCCCAAGGCGTGAAACTCATCATTACCGACCATCATGAGCCGGATGCGCAATTGCCGCCGGCAGTGGCAGTGGTCAATCCCAAACGTCATGACAGCCGATTCGCTTCGCCGCATTTGGCAGGTGTGGGCGTGGTGTTTTATCTCTTACTGGCTTTGCGCCGCCATTATGTGGAGCAGGGCTGGGATTTTGCCTGTCAATTAACCGATTATCTGGATTTGGTTGCCCTTGGCACGGTGGCGGATATTGTGCCGCTGGATTTTAATAACCGCATTTTGGTGCAGGCGGGAATGCAGCGTTTGCAAAGCGCTAAGGGCAATCTCGGCTTGCGCGCTTTATGTGCGGTTGCCAATCTGAATCCAGCGGTGCTGCTGCCCAGCGATATCGGCTTTGCACTTGCGCCGCGCTTAAATGCGGTCGGACGTTTGGAAGATATGCATGACGGCGTAGAATTGCTGCTATGCGATGATTGGGCGACTGCCGGCGATTATGCCGAGCAATTGGATTTGTTGAACCGCGATCGCAAAGCCTTGGAAAGCGAGATGTGCAGCCGCGCAATGCAAGTGATTGATGAGAAACAGGCGATTGCCAGCGCCTATCTGCCTGATGCGCATGAAGGCGTGATCGGTATTGTGGCGGCGAGAATCAAATCCCGCTTTGCCCGTCCGGCTTTGGTGGCGACCGACGCGCAAGAAAGCGGCAAAATCAAAGCCTCGCTACGTTCGGTACAAGGCGTGAATATCCATGAATTACTAGCGTTTGCCGCGCAATCTCTACCGCCACAAGTACTGCAATTCGGCGGACATGCCTTGGCAGCAGGGCTGACGGTGCAGCAGGAATATTATGCGGCGCTTATTGAGGCGCTTAATGCCGCTTTTTACCAACATATCGGCTTGCAAGCACCTGAAGCGGCAATTTATGTTGACGGCGAATTGCCGCCTGATATGCTGCACATCGACTGGGCACGTTATTTGGAAAAACTCGAGCCTTGGGGCAGCGAATTGCCCGCACCGCAGTTTTATAATCGATTTCAAGTGATTGAATGCCGGCAATTGGGCGCACAACATACGCGCATGAATCTGCGCCATTTGCAGACAGGGCAGCAGATTGCCGCCACATGGTTTTTCCAAGTGGCGGATTTTCGCTATGGCGATACCATAGGCGCGGTGTTCCAAATGCAGGTCAACCGTTTTTTTGGCGATGAACGCCTGAATTTATTGATTAGCCATGCGGCGCTTGCTTAGCCGCAGAAGGAGAGAAGATGCATTATTTATCCACTCGTAGCAGCCATGATTTAGGCAGTTTCTGCGATGTTTTGCTGGCAGGATTGGCGCCCGACGGCGGTTTGGCAATGCCTGAATACATTCCGCAGATTGAACACGCCACTTTGTCCGCTTGGCAGAAATTATCCTATCAAGACCTCGCTTTTGAAGTCATGCGTCCCTATATCAGCGATATTCCCGAAGCGGAATTACGCGGCATTATCGCGCGTAGTTATACGGCGGAAAAATTCGGCAGTGAAGCGATTACGCCGCTGTCGCGCTTAGGCGCAAGCAATCTGTATCTATTGGAATTATCCAATGGACCGTCGCTGGCATTCAAAGACATTGCCATGCAGTTTCTCGGCGAAGTTTTTGAATATGTCTTGGCGCAGCGCGGCGAACGGCTCAACATATTGGGCGCAACTTCCGGCGATACGGGTTCGGCAGCCGAATATGCCATGATTGGCAAAGACAATGTCAATGTCTTTATGCTCTCGCCGCACGGACGTATGAGCGCCTTCCAGCAAGCGCAAATGTATTCCCTGCAAGAGCCGAACATTGTGAATATCGCCGTGCAAGGCGTGTTTGACGACTGTCAGGATCTCGTTAAAGCCGTAAATGCCGATGCCGACTTCAAAAGCCAGTACCATATCGGCGCAGTCAATTCGATTAACTGGGCGCGCATTCTGGCGCAGTCGGTGTATTATTTCAAAGCCTATTTGGCAAGCGGCGTTGCCATTGGCGAAGCGGTGGACGTCTGTGTGCCTTCCGGCAATTTCGGCAATCTTTTTTCAGGCTATCTTGCCAAAAGCATGGGCTTACCGCTGCGTCGTCTGATTGTGGCGAGCAATGAAAACGACGTCTTGCATGAATTTTTCAGCACCGGCAAATATCGCGTGCGTCCCGGCAAAGAAGTCGCCAAGACCTCTAGCCCTTCTATGGACATCGGCAAAGCCAGCAATTTTGAACGCTTTATCTACCTGATGAGCGACGGCGACGGTGCACAAATCACGCGCTGGTGGCAGGAAATCGAGCAAGGACATATCCCCAGTATTCATGAACACGGCACATGGCAAGCCGTTAAAGAAAGCGGATTAGGCGCAGGACGTTCTACCCACCAAGACCGTCTCAACACCATTGCCGGCATCGAACGTCGCTTTGCACGCTTAATTGATCCGCATACCGCAGACGGCGTATTTGTCGGCGAGCAATTCGCGGAAGAAAACGTGCCGATGATATGCTTAGAAACCGCCTTGCCTGCTAAATTTGAAGACACCGTGATGGAAGCGGTCGGACATCCCGCCGAACGTCCGGCACGTTTTGCAGACATTGAAAACCTACCTAAATATGTAGAAGTGATTGAGAACGATGTAGAGAAATTGAAGTCTTTAATCGCGGAGAAATTGGCGGAGTCTTAAAAAAGATTAGACAGAAAAACGAAAGGGAGCCTTTGCTCCCTTTCTTGCTTTTAAGCTTAACAACAGTCTTTTATAGCATAGATTTGAATTGAATATTCTGCTCTTGCTCAAAGCAATCATCAAAGCCGCGCGGATGATGATATTCGATTAAATCTTTATCTTGCGGATAAACGTATTTGCCGCCCACTTCCCAAATAAAGGGGTGGAATTTGTATTGCAAACGTTCTTTGCGCATTTTCCACAAAGCAATGATTTCGTCGGTGCTTGCCATGAAATTGGTCCAAATATCATGATGCACAGGAATGATGACTTTGGTGCGCAGCGCTTCCGCCATGCGCAATAAATCAATCGACGTCATTTTGTCGGCAATGCCTACAGGGTTTTCGCCATAGTTGTTAAGCGCGACGTCAATATCAAAATCTTTGCCGTGTTTGGCAAAATAGATGGAGTAGTGCGAATCGGCACCATGATAGATGTTTCCACCCGGGGTTTTGAAAACGTAATTCACGGCTTTACGTCCCATTTCCTCATCGCTCGGGCAGAGTCCTTTTAATTCTCCGCCTTGCGCTTCTGCACCTTCCACAGGCAAAGTGACCAAGCAGGTGCGGTCAAAGGAATCTAGCGCATGAATTTCCACATCTTTGAGTTTGACGACATCGCCTGGCTTAACGGTAATGCAGCGCTCTTCCGGCACGCCCCATTTTTTCCATAATTCCACGCAATGCCAAGGGCCTACGAATTTAACATGATCTAATTTAGGATTGTTGATGATAGCGGCGGCAACGTTTACGTCAATATGATCGCTGTGGTAGTGTGAAGCCAAGATAAAGTCCACTTCATTGATGGCAAAAGGATCCAAGACCATAGGCGCCGCACGCAGATTAGGCTGTAATTTGCGTACGCCCGCCATATTCGCCATTTGATGACCGCGCACCATGTCTTTCACTTTTTTGGTGTTTTTGCCACGACCGCACCATAAATCCATACAAATATTTGCGCCGCCGGGGGTTTTAATCCATACGCCGACACAACCCAGCCACCACATGGCGAAATTGCCTTCCGGCACAACTTCATTCTCAATTTCTTCATTTAACCAAGTTCCCCATTCCGGAAAAGTGGATAAAATCCAACTTTCTCTTGTGATTTCACTAATTTTGCTCATTTTTTCTCCGTTAAATTAAAGCGTCTTCACAGACAAAATGCGCAAGATGCGCAGATTTGTTATTGTAACTCTTTTTATTAATTTTTAACAATCATTATTTTCATATTAAAATCATATAGATGACCAGATAAAATAATAATTTGATAAAAATATTTTGTGCTATAATCGCGCCGCTGCATAATTTGCCGAATGGTAATTATTGAGCATAGTTTGGTTAATTTAAAAACAAAAGGCTAGGTTTGTATGGAGTTTTTAATACAAGTTTTAACACAAGCTTTAACAGTTATTAACACACAATTTCTGTCTAAAGCGCCTTTGCTGTTAGGTTTGGTTGCCTGTATCGGCTATATTTTGCTGAGAAAAAATGCCACAACGGTTATCAAGGGAACGATTAAAACGATTGTCGGCTTTATGATTTTGCAAGTCGGTTCGGGTGCTTTGGTAACCGGCTTTAAACCAATCATTGAAAAAATTGCCGAAGTGCATCAATTGCAAGGTGCGGTGATTGATCCTTACACCAGTATGCAGGCAACCATTCAAACGATGGGCGATGCGTATAGCTGGGTCAGTTTGGCGGTGCTCTTGGCATTGGCGCTGAATATTCTGCTGGTGGTCTTGCGCCGTTTGACCGGTATCCGCACGATTATGCTGACAGGGCATATTATGTTCCAGCAAGCGGGATTGGTAGCAGTCTTCTATATGGTATTAGGCGCAAGCATGATGGAAACCATCATTTATACCGCAATTATCATGGCATTATATTGGGGTATTTCCTCAAATATTATGTATAAGGCAACGCAGGCGGTAACCGGCGGTGCCGGATTTTCTATCGGACATCAGCAGCAAGTCGCTTCATGGATTGCGGTGAAATTGGCACCGAAATTAGGCGATAAAGAAGAAACCGTAGATAAATTGCAGCTGCCAAAATGGTTGCATATTTTCCATGACAGTATTTCTGCAACCGTTATCGTGATGACCGGCTTCTTTACCATTATTCTTCTGTCTTTTGGCATTGAAGAATTAACCAAGATGGCGGGTAAAACATGGTGGCCCATTTATATCTTTGAAACAGGATTGAAATTTGCCGTTGCGATTCAAGTAATTGTCGTCGGCGTGCGTATGTTTGTTGCGGAATTGTCCGAGGCGTTCAAAGGTATTTCAGAGCGTGTGATTCCTAATGCGGTCTTGGCTATCGACTGTGCGGCGATTTATGCGTATTCGCCCAATGCCATGGTATTCGGCTTCATGTGGGGGGCTATCGGCCAATTCTTGGCGGTAGGCATTATGCTCTTGGTCGGTGCGCCGGTTTTAATTATCCCCGGCTTTATCCCGATGTTCTTCTCAAATGCGACTATCGGCGTATTTGCAAACCAATTCGGCGGTTGGAAGGCTGTGATGAAGATTTGTTTTGTCATGGGTATGATCGAAGTCTTCGGTTCTGCTTGGGCGATTCAATTATTCAGCGAAAACGGTACTTCATTCAACGGTTGGATGGGTATGGCCGACTGGGCGTTGCTATTCCCGCCAATTATGCAAGGTATTATGGGGTCAGCGGCAATTCTGCCTAAGAATATGGCTTTCTTCGGCTTTATTTTGTTCTTAATTGCCTTGTCAATCATGTATATGATACCTGCGGCGAGAAATCTGCGCCAAGCAGAAGCGGCAGCGGCGGCAGCCGGCAAAACGCTGGAAGAAATGGACGGCTATGGCGATACGGAAAAAGCCCCTGTAGCTGAGCAAGCGACTGTGTTGGCAGCAAACGGCGAAAAACCGATTCGGGTGTTGGCGGTCTGCGGCTCCGGTCAAGGCTCTTCCATGATGATGAAAATGAAGATCGGACAATATTTGGATAAGCACAATGTCCCTAATATTATGGACTCTTGTGCGGTAACTGATTATAAAAGTAAGCTCGGTAATGTTGATATTATTGTGTCTTCAAAACATCTGGCAGGAGAAATTGAGGCAGGCGAATCGATTTCTGTTTTAGGCGTGCAAAACATGCTCAATCCGAATTCTTTCGGACAGGAATTGATTGCCTTAATTCAAAAACATCAGGCGGCGGAATAATTCCCCGTCTTTACATGAGGAAAATTATGCTCAAAGAGTCATTAATTGAAAATGCTTCTGTCAGCCTGCATCAGCAGGCTGATAATTGGCAGGAAGCGGTAAAAATCGGTACGGATTTGTTAGTGGCATCAGGTGCCATCGAAGCGCGTTATTACGATAACATCATTGCAAAAGTGGAAGAATTAGGACCTTATATCATCTTGGCGCCGGGATTGGCGATGCCGCATGCGCGTCCGGAAGAGGGCGTGATTCGCAGCGCTTTTGCCTTGGTTACCCTGCAAGAACCGGTCTATTTTGACGGCGAAGAAGCACCTGTTTCCGTCTTGATTACCTTAGCCGGCAGCGATAATGAGCAGCATATGCAAGGTATTATGGAAATCACGCAAATATTTGAAGATGAAGATCCTAATAGTGAAACAGGCGTGGATTTATCCAAAATATTGAAATGCCGCTCGGCGGAAGAAGTATATGCGGCGATTGACGCGGCATTAAACAAATAATGTTTGAATAATTGAAAAGGAACAATAATGGCAAAACCTTTATTACAAATTGCACTTGATTCTTTAAGCCTTGAAAAAGCGGTTGCGGATGCGAAAAATGCGGAAAGCGCCGTCGATATTATTGAAGTAGGAACTATCTTAGCTTGTGCGGAAGGTATGAAAGCGGTCAGCACGTTGCGCGCCCTGCATCCTAATCATATTATCGTTTGTGATTTAAAAACCACCGACGGCGGTGCGATTCTCGCTAAAATGGCTTTTGAAGCCGGTGCGGATTGGCTCACCGTATCGGCCGCGGCGCATATCGCCACTATTACGGCTTGTAAAAAAGTCGCCGATGAAATCAATGCCAGTCAAACATTGACACGTCCAAAAGAAATTCAAATTGAAATTTATGGCAATTGGACTTATGAAGATGCGCAAGACTGGGTAAATCTGGGCATTAAACAAGCGATATTCCACCGTTCTCGCGATGCAGAATTGGCAGGCAAAGGCTGGACGACAGAAGATATTGAAAAAATGGAGCGTTTAGAAGCGATTGGCTTGGAAGTCTCGATTACCGGCGGTATTGTGCCTGAAGATATTCATTTATTCAAAAGCGTGAAAAATGCAAAAGCCTTTATTGCCGGCCGCGCTTTGGTCGGTGAACAAGGTCAAGCCACTGCTGCGGCTTTGCGCGAGCAAATCAATCAATATTGGTAAACTTGCTATTCTTTTAATCGGCGGAATATCCGAGGATATTCCGCTTTTCTTATCTTGAATTTACAATCCAAGTGCAAAAAAAGAAGCATTCATAATAGAGTATCATTTTGTTCCCCAACAAAAAAGGACTCTAAAATGAACGCTTCTTACCGACATCTTACACTTTCAGAACGGGAAAGCATAATGACTCTGCTCGCTCAAGGCAAAAAAGCATTACTGGTTAAAGAGGCGATGATAACCCTGCTTACACCGCATAAATTACGGTCAATTACGCCGGACAGAGGCAAGGAATTTGTCAAACATAGTTTAGTTACGCAAACATTAGGCGCAGCCTTTTATTTCCCCGAGCCGCATCAGCCGCGGCAAAGGGGGACAAATGAAAATACAAACGGGTTGCTCAGGGAGTTTTTCCCCAAGCAACAGGATATAAACTGGTGGAGCGATGATTATATTCAATCGGTCGTCGACAAATTAAATCTACGACCGAGAAAGTGTTTAGGCTGAAAAACACCTTATGAAGTTTACTTTAAAAAACTATTGCACTTGGTTTGACAATTCAAGCTTTAATTACCCACAATACCAAAAAATTTGAACGGATAGAGGGCTTAAGATTTGGGAATTGGCTCTTGTGAGTTTTTTTAGATGTCCTACAAAAAAACACCGCTTTGGGGCAGGGCGCTAAGTAGTCAATATTTATTTGATGTTTCCAAATCAAGCAAATACTGTTTTCGCCATAGTCCGCCGCCATAGCCGGTTAATTCGCCGTTGGCGCCAATGACGCGGTGGCAGGGTACTAATATGGAAATGCTGTTCATGCCGTTAGCATTGGCAACCGCTCGAACGGCTTTGGGTTTGCCTAATAATTTGGCTTGTTCGCCGTAAGAACGGGTTTCGCCATAGGGTATGCTTTGCAAGATATGCCAAACTTGTTGCTGAAAATCCGTGCCGATAAAATGCAGGGGTACGCTAAATTTTCTGCGTTGTTTGGCAAAATATTCGTTTAATTGTTTTTCTAATGGCTGAAAGAAGGGATTGTCGCCTTGAATAATGAGAGCATTTTGGCGTTTAGCGATGTTTTTTAATTCGGTTTCCAGCATTTTTCGATCGCTAAATTCCAATAAGCAAATGCCTTGATTGCTGGCGCAAGCGATCATGGTACCGAGCGGTGTTTCTATGCGTTTTAAATCAATGATGTTTTGCTGTTTGCCTTGCTTAGGCGATACGCCGAATATTTTTTTAAAGGATTCTGAAAATCCGCTTAATGAATCAAATCCCGCATCAAAGGCGGTGTGGGCAATGGCTTCGCCTGATTGGATTTTTTTAAATGCCGAGTTGATGCGGTGCAGGCGGCAAAAGGCGTGAAATGTCATGCCGTGATTTTTTAAAAACCAGCGGCGAATGAATTTAGGCTCAATTCCCCTGCGCTGTAAATCATCGTCTTTTAATTTTAAACCGGGATTGTGGGCTAATTCATCAAGAAGGTTTTGGATTTCGGGCGGGGTTTGGTGCAGATGTTCTAGGGGGCGGCATACTTTGCAGGGGCGGTAGCCTTTTAAGATGCATTCTTTGCTGGTGGCAAAAAATTCTACGTTTTCGCGCTTGGGTTTGCGGGCGGTGCAGGAGGGGCGGCAAAAAATGCCGGTGGTTTTGACGGCGGTAAAAAAGATATAGTCAAGGAAATCAAAAAGAGTTACAAATCCACAAGAAGTAAAAGAATAGTTTATCGATGCAATTTAATCGCCAATCCTTGCGTTTACGTTTAAGCCAAGCCCACATTTTCTCGATTGGGTTCAGATCCGGACTGTATGGCGGCAGCCATAAAATATGATGTCCCGCATCTGCAATAAGCTCTTGGGTATCCTGTCTTTTGTGAAAGCTGGCATTGTCCATAATAATGACGCTGTTTTCAGGCAATTGTGTTAACAGCAATTCTTCTACCCAACAATGAAATACATCACTATTAATACTGCAATCGTAAAGCCCTACCGCAAACAACTTGTTCTTATGTATTGCCCCAATAGCATTGCTTTGATTCTTGAGTTGCCAGTTGTACTTTCCTAAACAAGGACAGCCTTTGTGGGAATAGCCGTAAGCTCTGTTCTCATGAGATTTAAAGCCGCTTTCATCTAAGTAAATCAGGGTTCTGCCTTCAGCTTCAAATGCCGCTAACTGCTTAAGAAATAATAGGCGCTGTTGTTTGTCTGCTTTCGGATGAATTAAGGTCTTTTTTTTCGAGTAATGCCGACACGTTTTAATGCTATGGCAATAGCTCTGTCGCTACAGTTAAAGCGTCTTGCCCGTTCATAGCAATAGTCATCAGGATAAGCTTGGACGTCAGCCATTAAAGCTTCATTATCGATTTTTGCCGGTTTGCGTTCGTACTTCTTGCGTTCTATGCTTTTCTTCCAACGTTGAATAGTTGTTGCGCTGAGTCGATATTCTTCAACAAGCTTTCTGTAGCTATGACCTGATGCCAGCTTGTTCAATATCATTTGTCTGTAATCTTTTGAGTATGCCATAAGTTTTAGTGTAACTGTTTTTTGATTCCTTGACTATACCTTCAAATGCGCTGTCTTTATCTAAAATGGCTCGGTACATTCTTTCGTGGCTTAAGTTTTTCATTTTTCATTACAAATATATGATGCGTACTATTGTAGATAGGGATTGCTGTTGCTACAACCGAAAAACGGACAAGTATTTTTAATGGTTGTTTATAAAAAGGCGGTCAGCACATCGTTAAGAAAAGCATAGCCTTGCGCGGTGCAGCGGTATGTCTGCGGATCGTCGGCAATGAGTTTTTTGGCGATGAGGGTTTCGAGAACGGGGGCGAGGTCGCTGTGTTGCAGCGCGGTACGTTGTGGAAGGTATGCACGCGCGACGCCGTCTTTCAGACGCAGGGCGTTCATCATGAATTCAAAGCCTTGTTCTTCGCGGGCGACAATTTGTTCTTGGTCTTGATAGGGATTGGCGCCTTGGCTGTGCGCGGCTTGGTAGCGGTTGGGGGCGCGGAATTTGCTGCGCCGCAGTATGTTGCCGTCGGCAAGGCTGATTTTGCCGTGTGCGCCGGCGCCAATGCCGAGGTAGTCGCCGAATTGCCAGTAGTTGAGGTTGTGCGCGCTTTTTGCGCCGCGCGTCCAAGCGGAGGTTTCATATTGCATGAAGCCTTGGCTGCGCAGGAAGGCGGCGCCTTGTTCGAAGATGTCTTGTCTTTGGTCTTCGTCGGGCAGGGGGGGCGGATGATGGTAGAAGGCGGTGTTGGGTTCAAGGGTGAGTTGATACCAGCTGAGATGTTCGCAGCCGTATGCGGCGGCGTTTTTCAGGTCTTGCAGGGCTTGTTCGGGGCTTTGATGGGGGAGTCCGAACATGAGATCGGTATTGATGCGTTCAAAGCCGGCTTGCTGCGCGGCGATGATGGCTTTATGGGCTTCTTCGTCGTTATGAATGCGCCCGAGATTGCGCAGTTGTTGCGGGGAGAAGCTCTGTATGCCTAGGGATAGGCGGTTGACGCCGGCTTGGCGGTAGGCATTGAATTTGGCTTGCTCGAATGTGCCGGGGTTGGCTTCGAGGGTGATTTCGATGTTGTCGGCAAAGTCCGCGCGCTGCCGCAGTTCGCCGAGCAGACGGGCGATACTTGCGCCGCTAAAGAGACTGGGGGTGCCGCCGCCGATGAAGATGCTGTGAATGGGGCGGGGGTTTAGGGCGTAGTCGATATCAAAGTCCGCCAAGAGGTGGCTGATGTAGGCGTCTTCATCGATGCGCTGTTTGAGGCTGTGCGAGTTGAAGTCGCAGTAGGGGCATTTTTGCACGCACCAAGGGATGTGGATGTAGAGGGCGAGCGGTATTGTGGAGGGCTGCATCAGGTTTCGCTGTCGTCGTAGTTAAGGCTGAGTCCTTGCAGGTATTTTTGCAGGCGGCGGCGGTATTTTTCCGCTTTGGGCGCGGGCGGGCTGCTGTCTGCGGCACTGTCGTCGCTATTGTCGCTGTCGGTATTTGAGAGGTGTTTTTGCGCTTCGCGCACGAGTTGTCTGACGTATTGCATGTCGAAATCGGCGTAATGGGCGAGGAGTTCGCCGTATATGTCTTTGTCATTGCCGAGCAGGCGATCGATTTCTTGTGCGATGCGGCGCATTTTGCTGCTGTCGTGGCGGTAGGGGTGGTTGATGTGTTCGTGTACGTAGCGCAGTTTGTCGAAGTCGGGGTGTTCGTCTAGGAGGCGCGTGAGGTAGTTAAGGTGGCGGCGCAGGGCGTTGCCTGTAAGGCGTTTGCCTTCAATCAGCGCCGCTTGCAGCTGTTCGCTGATGGGCAGAAGGGGGTATTGATGCGCCGGCAGTTTGAGAAGTTCTTCGGCAAATTGGCGGATGGCTTCGCGTTCGCGCTTGATTGCACTGCGGTTTTCGCGGATAACGCGGCCTTCTTCATCGTATTCTTTAGGTTTGTCGCTCATGTTTGGGAGTGATTTCAAAATTCGGCGCGCTATAATAGCCGCCTTTTGGACGAATTTCGAGGTAATTGCATGAAATGCTTATGGGGCTTGCTGATTGCTCTAGGGTTTTCAGGCTGGGCGGGGGCGCAAAACGTGCCTGCCAATATTGCGCAGCTGATGCAGAAAAATCAGATCTCCGCCGAGGGTTTGACTTTGATTATTCAGGATGTAGCGCAGGAAGTGCCTTTGGTCAGTTTGAATGCGCAGACGCTGCGTTCGCCCGCTTCTTTGGAGAAGGTGCTGACGACGGCGGCGGCTTTGATTCGCTTGGGCGGCGATTATTTATGGCAGACGAAGTTTTACGCCGATGCGATGCCCGATGCCAACGGCGTGATTCAGGGCAATTTGTATGTGAAGGGCGGCGGCGATCCTTTTTTGGTGGAGGAGCGTTTGCAGCAGATGCTGAAGGATTTGCGCGCGCGCGGGGTGCGCCATATCACGGGCAATATCGTGCTGGACAATTCTCTGTATTATTTGCCGCAGGAGGCGCGGAATACGCAGTCTTTCGACGGCAACGGCTGGTCGGCGTATAACGCGGTGCCGAGTCCTTTGATGGTGAATTTCCGCACGGTGAAAGTGCGTTTGTCGCCGCAGGGCAAGCAGCAGGCGGCGGTGGCTTTGTGGCCGAATATTATGAATTGGAAGATTGACAATCAGATGACTGTCAATGCCGGCAAATGCGATACCAATTATTCGCCGGCGGTGGATTTGCTGCGCGACGAACGCGGCTATGCCGTGGTGCAGTTGACGGGTAAATACAGCACGGCTTGCGGCGCGCGCGAATTGACGGTGGTCATGGGCGAGGAGAGCGAGCAATTTTATTATTTATTCCATGATTTATGGTATGCCGAGGGCGGCAGTTTTGACGGCGGCGGACAGATTGGTCCTGTGCCTGCCACAGCGCAGCCTTTGTACAGCGGCATGTCTTTGCCTTTGCGCGAGCAAATTCAGAAGATGAATCAGCTGAGCAATAATGTGATGACGCGGCAATTATTGCTGACTTTGGGCGCGGAGGTTTACGGCGTGCCGGGTTCTTTGGATAAAGGACGGCAGGCGGTTAGGGGAACCTTGGCGGCTTTCGGCGTGCCGGTTGAGGGGATGCTGATTGATAACGGCTCGGGTTTGTCGCGCGATTCGCGGGTCAGCGGTCATACTTTGGCAACCTTATTGCTTAATTTGTATGCTTCCGGCTATGCGATGGAGTTTATGCAGTCTTTGGCGGTTGCCGGCGAAAGCGGTACTTTGAACAGGCGTTTTGTCGGCGAGGCTTTGCAAGGGCGCGTTATCGGCAAGACTGGCACCATTGATGCGGTGCGCGGTTTTGCCGGCTATGTGCAGGCGCAAAGCGGGCATGTGTATGTGGTAGTGATTATTGGCAATGGCAAAGAGGCGGTTAAGAGCCGCGCTTTGCAAGATGATGTGTTGCGGTGGGTGTATCGACAATGAAACGGCGTACGGTATTAAAAACAGGGGCTTTGCTTTTAAGTGGCTGTGCGGGCTATGCGCCCAACGCCGAAAAAACCCCTTCAACGCAGGGCGCGGCGGTGGATTTTCAGCTGCCTATTTCGGATTTATCGCAATTGAGTTTGCGCGATCGTTTGCAGGCGCAGGGTTTTGCCTTAGGGGCAAAAACCTTTTTGCGTATTTTTAAAGAAGAAAGGGTCTTGGAGGCGTGGCTGCTGCGCGCCGACGGTCGCTATCACCTATACCGCAAATTTCCGATTTGTACCTATTCGGGCGATTTAGGTCCGAAACTGCGCGAAGGCGATAAGCAGTCGCCCGAAGGCTTTTATGCCGTGAGTGCGCAGCAGATGAATCCTAACAGCAAATATCATTTGTCTTTTAATCTCGGCTTTCCCAATGCCTATGACCGCGAACACGGCTACACCGGCAGTTATCTGATGGTGCACGGCGATTGCGTGTCGATTGGCTGCTATGCCATGGACAATCAGCAAATTGAAGTGATTTATGCTTTGGTCTCCGCCGCACATCAGCGCGGACAATATGCCGTGCCCGTGCATATTTTTCCCTTCCATCTCACGCAGCAGAATTTGATGCGCCATGCCCATCATCGCTGGCTGCCTTTTTGGCAAATACTGCAACCGGCTTACGATTATTTTGAGCATGAACACATTCCGCCGCAAATCAACGTATTGGCAGGGCGTTATCAGATTGCGCCGCATTCGGAATTGATTACCGGCAGAATGCTCGCCGATAATAATTAATCAATAAATGAAAACGATATAGAGGAAACGATGAAAACAATCCGTCTCAGCTTGCTGGCTTTATGCGCAGGGACGCAGGCGATTGCCGAAGACAATCAGGTGTTCTTGATTGACAGCGGCTATTACAACGGTCTGTATTATCAGACGGCGGCGATGATTTCCGCCTTAAACACGCAACCGCAGGGCGCTTTGCCCTGCAAAGCCGGCGGCAGTTGCGGCGTGGAAGGCGTCTTGCTGGTTAATCGCAGCAGCCACGGTTCAACTGAAAATTTGCAGCGTTTGTGCAGCGGTCAAGGCGATTCCGCTTTGGCGCAATCGAATCTGGTCTATATGGCGTATCAGGGCGAGGGCGCATTTGAAAAAGCCGAACCCTGCAAAAACTTGCGGGCATTGGCAAGCCTTTACACGGAAGTGCTGCAAATCGCCGTGCCTAAAGACAGCGGCATTCAGTCTTTAAGCGATTTGCCGGGCAAAAAAGTCGGCATCGGCGCCAATCATTCAGGCACGCATCATGCCGTGCAGGAACTGTTCGGCGCTGCGGGACTGAGCATTGCGGAGATTCAATTTCAGGTGCAAAGCGTCGGCGAAGCGGCGCAAGCGCTGAAAAACAAAGAGATTGACGCCATGATTTTCTTTGCCGGTATTCCTGCGCCGGCCTTTACGGGGTTGAATCAAGAATTGCCGTTGCGCTTTTTGTCTTTACAAGGCACGGGGATTGACGAGCTGGTCAAGCGTAGCCGCACATATCAAACCGTTGCGGTAAAAGCGGGGGCTTATGCAGGCAGCGAAGCCTTTGACAGTGTGAAAGTTCGCGCTTTATGGGTGGCGACCGATAAAATGGATAAAGACTGGGCGTATCAATTTACAAAAAACCTTTGGGATAGCACCTATTACCCTGATTGGCTGAAAGAAATGCGTATCGCCAATGCCTTATCCGTGGAAACCTCTTTAGAAGGCATCAGCATTCCTCTGCATGAAGGGGCGAAACGCTATTACAACGAAATCGGCAAAAGATTTTAAACAGCATAAATTTGTAAGATTTTCACAGCAGTTTCATTAAAAAACACAGATAGAAGCAGGGTATTGTTCTGCTTGATAGGTTTTTATCTTAGATAAATAAACTGCTTAAAATAAAATAGTGTTTACTTATGAAAATCTTATGTGCTGTAAAGCTTAGAGAATGTGGGATTCGGTTTGAGTAAAAGCGCGGAAGGGCGTATCATAAACAGCGATTTTGGTGGGTATTGCCAAGTATCTGCCGTTATTTTTCTATAAAAGGGTGTGAACATGTCCACATATAAAGAATTAAAAGCCAATTCAGGGATTTCAGGCGGTAATGCAGCTTTCATCGAGGCATTGTATGAAGATTATTTAGCGGATCCGGCTTCGGTCAGCGAGCAATGGCAGCGCTATTTTGCGCAAATCAAAGGCGACAGCGAGCAAGAAGTTTCGCGTTTGGACGTGCAGGAACGTTTTGAATTATTAGGACAACAGCCGCTGAGCGCATCGGCAGAAGGTACGGTCAGCGAAAAGCAGGTCGGCGTCTTGAATTTGATTCGCGCCTATCGCGTGCGCGGGCATCGTTATGCCGATACCGATCCGGCGAAAATCCGCGAACGTCATGAAGTCGAGCAGTTGCGTTTGTCTTATCACGGCTTGAGCGACAGCGATTTGCAGCAAAGTTTTGCCGTGGACGGTGTCTTCGGTCAGCAAGAGATGAAATTGGCGGATTTGCTGAAAAAATTGCAAAAAACCTATTGCGGACATGTGGGCTTGCAGTTCAGCCATGTATGGGAGCAAAAAGAGCTAGATTGGCTGACCGAGCAAATGGAAGCCGGCGCCGGCGACTATCAATTTTCCGCCGAAGAGAAAAAGAATTTTCTGCGCCAATTGGTGGCTGCCGACGGCATGGAAAAATATTTGCATAAACGCTATGTAGGACAGAAACGTTTCTCTTTGGAAGGCGGCGATGCCCTAATTCCTTTGCTCAATGCTATGATTAAGGCTTTGGCGGCAAACGGCGTGGAAGAAGTGGGTATCGGCATGGCGCATCGCGGCCGTTTGAATGTCTTAATCAATATCTTAGGCAAGAAACCGCAATTGCTGTTTGACGAGTTTGACGGCAAATTAGTACCGGCGGCCAATCGTAGCGGCGATGTGAAATACCATATGGGCTTCTCTTCTTTTGTGGAAATCGACGGCCAGAAAGTGGATTTGACCTTAGCCTATAACCCTTCGCATTTGGAATTTGTGAATGCGGTAACGATGGGCTCAACTCGCGCGCGTTTGGAGCGCCGCCGCCAAGAATTAGGCGCTGAAGCCAGTATTTTTGAAGTTGCGCATAAAGCCACGCCGATTCTGATTCACGGCGATGCCGCTTTGGCGGGACAAGGCGTTAACCAAGAAGTCTTGCAATTATCTCAATTGCGCGGCTATCAAGTCGGCGGTTCTTTGCATGTGGTCGTGAATAATCAAATCGGTTTTACGACTTCCAATTTATTGGATGCGCGTTCGTCCATGTATTGCACCGACATTGCCAAATCGGTGCAGGCACCGATTATCCATGTAAACGGTGATGATCCGGAAGCGGTGGTCTTCGCAGGACAATTGGCGGTGGCTTATCTCAATACATTCCAGAAAGATATTTTCATTGATTTGGTCTGCTACCGCCGTTTGGGACATAACGAGGCGGACGAGCCTTCAGCCACTCAGCCGAAAATGTACGAAAAAATCCGCGCCCATGACGTGCCGGCTAAGGTCTATGCCGACCGTTTGCAGCAATCCGGCATTATTGCCGCAGATGCTTATGAAGCCTATCAGGCGGATTATTTGGCACGTTTGGAAAGCGGCGAGCGCGTGGCGGAAGCCTCGGAAATCGACGGCAACGGCGATTTCCTCGCTCAAGAATGGAAGGCTTTGTCGAATCAGGATTGGTCTGCGCCGGTGGATACTAGCTTTGATACCGAGCGTTTGAAAGCCTTGGGCGTGCAAGCCTTCAGCGTACCGGATAGCTTTACTCCGCATGCGATTGTCAAACGCACCTTGGCGGCGCGTCAAGAAATGGCGACTGGCAAGCAGCCTTTGGATTGGGGCGCGGCGGAAAATCTCGCCTATGCCACCTTATTGGATCAAGGCTATCAAGTGCGGGTATCGGGCGAGGACTGCGGACGCGGAACCTTCTCGCATCGTCATGCGGTTTTGCATGACCAGAACACCGGCGAAAGCTATATGCCTTTGCAATATTTGAAGCCTAATCAACCGTCTATCCGCGTGATTGATTCCCTGCTCTCGGAAACCGGTGTATTGGGCTTTGAATACGGCTATTCGGTAGCGGAGCCGCGCGGCTTGATTATTTGGGAAGCGCAATTCGGCGATTTTGCCAACGTGGCGCAGGTCATTATCGACCAATTCATCGCCTCCGGCGAAACCAAATGGGGACGCTATAGCGGCTTGGTCATGCTGCTGCCGCACGGCTATGAAGGACAAGGGCCTGAGCACTCTTCGGCGCGTTTAGAGCGTTATCTGCAATTATCAGCCGATGAAAACTGGCAGGTATGCGTGCCGAGCACGCCGGCGCAAGTCTTCCATATGCTGCGCCGCCAAGTCTTGCGGCAATTCCGTAAGCCTTTGGTTGTAATGTCGCCCAAATCTTTACTGCGCCACAAATTGGCGGTCAGCGAATTGCAGGAATTGGCGAAAGGCCGCTTCCAAGAAATCATCGGCGAGATTGACGCTGTCGATGCCGCCAATGTGAAGCGTGTGATTATGTGTTCCGGCAAGGTCTATTACGATTTGCTGCAAAAACGCCGCGACGAGAATATTCAGGATATTGCGATTGTGCGCGTTGAGCAATTGTATCCTTTCCCAGAGCAGGCATTGGCGGATGTCTTGGCGCAATATCCTGTGCAGGCGGAATTGGTCTGGTGTCAGGAAGAGCCGCGCAATCAGGGCGCTTGGCATCAAATTTTCGAATCTTTGCAAACAGCGGTGGGCAATCGCGGCTTGACCTATTGCGGTCGCCGCGCTTCGGCTTCCACCGCCGCCGGCTATGCCAAAGTGCATGCGCAAGAGCAAGAAGCCTTAGTGAATCAGGCTTTAGGCTTGGCAAATTAATTTTTTAGTAAATGAGGTAGTTATGACAACAGAAGTAAAAGTTCCCGATTTGCCGGAATCCGTTGCCGATGCCACTTTGGTTAATTGGCATAAAAAAGTAGGCGATTATGTCGAAGCGGGCGAAAATTTGGTGGATTTGGAAACCGATAAAGTCGTTTTGGACTTGCCCTCGCCGGTAGGCGGTATTTTAAAAGCCATCAAACAGGAAGACGGTTCGACGGTTACCGGCGGCGATGTAGTTGCCATTATTGAAGCGGCGGAAAAACCTGCCGCTGATGCGGCACCGGCAAATACCGAAGCTGCTCCTCCTACCGCTGCGCCGACTGCGGCAAAAGCAGAAAGCGGCGATAAAAATGCTTCGCCTGCGGCGCGCAAAATGGCAGTGGAAAATCAAGTTAATGTGGCCGATGTTGCCGGCAGCGGTCGCGGCGGACGCGTTACCAAAGCGGATATGAAACAGCATATTGCAGGCGGCGGCTCGCGTCATGAAGAGCGTGTGGCGATGACGCGTCTGCGTAAGCGCATTGCCGAGCGTTTGCTGGAAGCGCAGCATTCGACAGCGATGCTGACGACTTTCAACGAAGTCAATATGAAGCCGATTATGGATTTGCGTAAGAAATACCAAGACCAATTTGTGGCGAAAAACGACATCAAATTAGGTTTTATGAGTTTCTTCGTCAAAGCGGCGGTTGCGGCGCTGAAAGAATGGCCGGCAGTCAATGCCTCGATTGATGGCGACGATATTATTTATCACAATTATCAAGATATCGGCATTGCCGTTTCCAGTCCGCGCGGTTTGGTCGTGCCGATTTTACGCAATGCGGAAACCTTAGGTTTCGCCGATATCGAAGCCGGCATTCGCGATTTTGCGGTCAAAGCCAAAAATACCACTTTGAGCATTGAAGAAATGACTGGCGGCACCTTTACTATCACAAACGGCGGCACTTTCGGCTCGATGATGTCCACGCCGATTCTCAATCCGCCGCAAAGCGCGATTTTAGGCATGCATAATATCGTCGATCGTCCGGTGGTGGAAAACGGTGAAATCGTGATTCGTCCGATGATGTATTTGGCATTAAGCTATGACCACCGCATTATTGACGGACGCGAGGCGGTCGGCTTCTTAGTGTCGATTAAAAATGCGATTGAAGACCCTGCGCGTTTGCTGCTTGGCGTATAGTATTGAATTCACAAAGATGCGGCGGGCGACCGCCGCTTAGCATTTTAAGGATGAACAGATGAGTAAAAGTTTTGATGTCATTGTGATTGGCGGCGGCCCCGGCGGTTATGTGGCGGCGATTCGCGCGGCGCAATTGGGCTTTAAAACCGCTTGCGTGGAAATGTGGCGCGATGAGGACGGCAAAGGGCGTTTGGGCGGTACCTGCTTAAATGTCGGCTGTATTCCTTCCAAAGCATTATTGGAATCCAGCGCTCTGTATCATAAGGCAAAAGAAGAATTTGCCGTGCACGGCATCAGCGCGGACGGGCTGAAAATGGATGTGGCGGCAATGATTGGGCGTAAAGCGGAAATCGTCGAACAACTGACCGGCGGCATTGGGCAATTATTTCAAGCCAATGGCATTGAATGGATTCAAGGCAAAGGGAAATTACGCGCCAATAAAAAAGTTGAAGTTACGACGCATGAAGGCGCGGTAGAAAGCTATCAAGCGCAAAAAGGCGTGATTTTGGCGTTCGGCTCCGTACCCGTGGATATTCCGGTGGCGAAAATGGACGGTAAACATATTGTTAGCTCGACAGGCGCTTTGAATTTTTCCGAAGTGCCTAAGCGCCTCGGCGTGATTGGCGCCGGCGTCATCGGCTTGGAATTAGGCAGCGTCTGGCAGGCTTTGGGTGCGGAAGTCGTGATTTTTGAAGCGATGGATACCTTCCTCGCCGTCGCCGATCAGCAATTAGCCAAAGAAGCGGCGCGCGCTTTTAAAAAGCAAGGCTTGGATATCCGCTTAGGAACAAAGGTCAAGCAAGCGCTTGTGCAAGACGATCAGGAAGTACATGTGTCGGTGGAAGATGGCTCGGGCGAGCAAACGTTGGTATTTGATAAATTACTGGTTGCCGTCGGTCGTAAGCCCAATACTTCGCCCGATTTGATCGAAGGCACAAAAGTCGTCATGGACGCACGCGGTTTTATCGAAGTGGACGAACATTGCCGCACCGCCGAAGACGGCGTCTTTGCCATCGGCGACTGCGTACGCGGCCCGATGCTGGCGCATAAGGCAGAAGAAGAAGGCGTAATGGCGGCGGAAATTCTGGCTGAACAGGCTGGACATGTGCGCTATGATATTATCCCTTCCGTGATTTATACCCACCCTGAAATGGCATGGATCGGCAAAACCGAAGAGCAACTCAAAGCCGAAGGTACAGATTATGTCAAAGGCGATTTTCCCTTTGCCGCCAACGGGCGCGCCAAAGCAATGAATGCCGCCAGTGGTTTTGTAAAAATCCTCTGCGATAAAGACAGCGATGAAATTTTAGGCGCGCATATTATCGGACCTTGCGCTTCCGAAATGATTCACGAATTGATGGTCGCCATGGAGTTTTATGCCGCCGGCGAAGACCTTGCCCGTATTATGCATGCCCACCCGACCTTATCCGAAGCGGTGCATGAAGCGGCATTGGCGGTTAGCGGCGCTGCCTTGCATAAAGTCAATCCTAAGCGTAAATAGATTTTTGCTATTTTTGCCATATTGTTAAAAGCCCCTCGGGGCTTTTTTGTGCTTTAAGGTTTATTTTGAAAATAGCGGTCGGGATCGAAAGCGCTGATCACATGCGGATGAAAGGCGACCAATCCCGATACAATCACGCCGTTGACAAAACCTTCAGGATAAACAATCACCAACATAAATTTAAGGTATTTCTGCCAGATAATGTCGGGCGGATAAATGCCGAATGCGTAAAGCAGCAGACTGCTGAGCAGCATGGTTGCCGCCAGACTGAGGATGCCGCCGAAAAAACCGCCGCCGAGCGTGAAGACAAAAGGATTCGGCGGCAGTAGGATTTGCAGCAGGCGGCTGAAATAATGGCTGCATAAAATCGGCAACAGCCCATAAAGCAAGCTGTTCCAACCCAGCAAGGCAAGCGGCTCGAATCCCGCCGCAGACATCATGATTTGCGCCAAAAAAGCGGCTAGAAAGCTGATTTTCCAGCCCATCATCAGCGTGGCGGCCGTCAGGGCGAAGAGATGTAATTGCAGCCCTTCTGCCAGCCCCGTGCGTCCTAAATTGAACAGGCACAGCAAAATACTCCACAGGCAGAAAATATGCAGGGTAAAGCGGTGCTGCCCTAAGCGCGCCCAGTCTAAGCGGCGCAGGCAATAGCATAAAACGGCAAGGCTTGCCGCCGAACTGAAGAGCAGCACGATGCCGGGTAAATGATGCGAAAGGGCGTTATGCAGGGGAAACATGCTTCGGCTTCAGGCTGATGTCGTCAATAAATTGCTCGATATGTTGTAGGCGTTCGCCAAGATTAAGGCTGCTGCCGTCTTGCAATGTCAAGCTGCTCGGGCCCGTCATGCGGTAGACATGCGGCGCGCTTTGCATTTTGGTAAAAAGGCGGTCGGGATTAATCGCCGCTTCCTGCCTAAAGGCGATGGCAATTTTTTGTCCTTCAAATGCCATGCGCTCAATACCGATACTTAAGGCGCGGTGTTTTAGGCGGCTGCGCTGAATCAGATATTTTGCTGCCGGCGGCAGACGTCCGAATCTATCAATCAATGTCATTTCGACTGCGGCAATGCCGGCATCGTCTTTGGCGCGCGCCAATTGCTGATAAATACTCAAGCGCTCCTGCGGATCGCGCACATAGTCGGCGGGCAGCAGTGCGGGCTCGTCCAGCTCAATCTCGGCTTTGCGGCTGTCCTCATCATCTTCAATGCTCAGACTTTGTCCCGCTTTGAGAGCGGCGGTGGCGCGATCCAAGAGGTCTAAATAATAGCTCATGCCGATTTGCTGAATTTGTCCTGATTGCTCGTCGCCCAAGATTTCGCCGGCACCGCGAATTTCCAAATCTTGGCTGGCGAGCAGAAAGCCTGCGCCGAGGCTGTCTAGGGTGGTAAAGGCGTCCAAACGTCTTTGCGCATCTTTGTTCAGCGTGGATAAAGGCGGGGTAATCAAATAGGCATAGGCTTGATGATGGCTGCGTCCTACCCGTCCGCGCAGCTGATGCAATTGCGCCAAGCCCAAGCGGTCGGCATGATTGATGATGATAGTATTGGCATTGGGAATGTCGATGCCGCTTTCGATGATGGTGGTCGCCACTAGAATGTCGTAATGGCGGTTATAGAAGGCTTGCATGACGTTTTCCAACTCGCGTTCGCGCATTTGTCCGTGCGCAATCGCAATACGCGACTCCAGCAGCAGTTCTTGCAAACTGCGCGCAATGCGCTCTATGCTTGCTACATCATTGTGTAAAAAGAAAATTTGTCCGCCACGTGCCAGTTCGCGTTCGCAGGCTTCTTCAATCGTTGCTAAATCCCAATCGCTGATAATGGTCTGTACCGATTGGCGGCCGCCGGGCGGCGTGGCGATAATGCTTAAATCGCGCAATCCCGTCAGGGCGAGATTTAAGGTTCGCGGAATCGGGGTGGCGGTTAGGGTCAGCAGATTTACATCTGCGCGCAGGCTTTTCAATTTTTCTTTATGCCGCACGCCAAAGCGCTGTTCTTCGTCAATAATGACCAAGCCCAATCGCGCAAAAGCCACATCGCTTTGCAAAAGGCGGTGCGTGCCGATGATGATATCGGTGCGCCCTTCTTTCAGAGCGGCTAAGGCGGCTTTTTGCTCCGCCGTGCTTTTAAAGCGGCTGATGCTGTCGATTGTCAAGGCGGTATCGGCAAAGCGGTCGGCAAAATGATGATAATGCTGGTCTGCCAGCAGCGTGGTCGGGGCAATCAGCGCCACTTGCTGTCCTGCCAGCACCGCCGCATAAGCAGCGCGAATCGCCACTTCGGTTTTGCCGAAGCCCACGTCGCCGCAAATAATTCTGTCCATCGGGCGTTCGCGCGCCAAATCTTCCAATACCGCATCAATGGCGGCTAATTGGTCGGGCGTTTCTTCATAAGTAAAACTATCGGCCAATTGCTGCATCGCCGCCGTATCGATAGCAATGCTTCTGCCCTGCGCCGCCTCTCTCGCCGCATAGACCGCCAGCAATTCTGCGGCGGTATCGTTCACATTTTGTTTGATTTTGCGCTTAATCTGCTGCCAAACTTTGCCGCCTAATTCATGCAAAGGCGCATTTTCCGGCGCACTGCCGCTATATTTGCTGATTAAATCGACATCACCCACCGCCACGAATAATTTGGCATTCTTGGCGTATTCAATCGCAATCAGCTCTTCATCGCCAAAACGCTCCAAGCCCAAATAACGCCCCACGCCGTGATCGATATGCACCACCGGCGCACCGATGCTTAAATCCTGCAGGCTTTGAATCAATTCGCCCGCATTTTTCTGTTTGTTCTCGCGCAAATTCGGCAAATGACTGCCGCTGTGCGTATCCGATTCCGCCAAATGCAGACATCCTTCAGCGGCAAAACTGTATTGCAGCGGCGAGAGTATCAATTGCCGCTGCGCTGCCGCAGCATCATTCGCCTGCCAATGCTCGACTAAGACGGCCGGCAAATGCGCTTTCTGCAAACGCTCAAACTCCTGCTCGCGCAAACCGTTGCCGGCAAAATGCAGGCACATCGGCTGATCTCGGGCAATCTGCTTCTGCCATTGTGCTTGGCGTTCATCGCTCTTGCCGCTAAAAACTATCGCTTTGGCATGTGTTCTCAAAGCAAGGGCGGGTAAAGCGCTCAAAGCGGCAATAGTTTCTTCCTCGCTTTGCCATAACTGTTCGGGGGCTAATAAGGCATGCTCGCGCATCGAATGCAAACGCGCATAACGTTTGCGGCAGTAATCGGCATGCTGCTTCAGCTCGGCAACGGGCAAAGGCATCTCGATACGCATCGTATGCGGCGGCAAATAATCGAATAAAGTCGCGGTTTCATCAAAAAACAGCGGCAGATAATATTCCAAACCCTGCGGCGTACGTCCGGCGCTGATGCTTTCATAAACACCGCTTTTTTCCACTTTATCGCCCAACAATCTGCGCGCGCTTTGGCGAAAACAGATCCGTCCCGCATCGGATAAATCTAATTCATGACTGGGCAAGATGCTGATTTGGCGCAATTTGCTTAAGGTAAACTGCGTTTGCAAATCAAAAGTGCGGATATGCTCAATCTCGTCATCAAACCATTCCAGACGAATCGGCGCCTGCGCCCCCATTGGAAAAATATCCAGCAAAGCACCGCGCGCCGCATACTCACCTTTTTCTTTAATCAAAGCATTATGTTGATAGCCTGCCTGCAATAAACGCTGAATAAATTGCTGGCGCGGCAAATGATCGCCCGTGCGCACATGAATGCCGTATTTATCCAAATGTGTTTGCGGACATAGACGCTGCGACAATGCCGCCGCACTCACAACCACAATCCCCTGCGGACAGGTCGGCAATTCCGCCAACACGCGCAAACGTTCGGAAATCAAATCGGGATGCGGCGTGTATTGGTCATAAGGCAAAGTCTCCCAATCCGAAAACCAATAAATCGGATAATCTCCCGCCGCCGTGCTTAATTGAAATGCCGCCCGCGAGGTTTGCGCTGCGGCAAAGGCTTTGCCTTGCTCGGCAGTCAGCGCCTCTTGCTCGGGCGAGGCTTTTTTCAGCCAAAATTTCAAATTTTCATAGACATAATGCCCCCATAGGGCATCGGGTACTACCAGCAAATGCACCGTATTCGGGCGCAATTGGCGGCTTAAATCATAGGCAATAAATTTGAAAGTATCTGCTGAAATCATGCGGTATCAATACGAAGAGACTTAAAAAACAGACGCATCTTACACGACTTTGTCCGCAAAACCCATCAATGCCGCCGCTGAAGGCCTACGGAAAACAAAGAGAGAGAATAAAAGCGGGCGAGATTTATTCCGCGCATAAAAAAACCGCAGAACGCTGCGGTGAAGATGGTAGGCCCAGAGGGACTTGAACCCCCGACCAAGCGATTATGAGTCGCCTGCTCTAACCGACTGAGCTATAGGCCCGAAAAGCGCGCATCATACTAGATTCTGCAGTATTTGTTAAGCGTTTTTTTCATGAGTATTTGTAATAAAAATGATATTATTATCTTTTGATAATCTAAATTCTTAGATTAAAATACACTCAGTCAACACTAATGCTGCCGATATTCCGCTATTGTAATTAGGAATTGTCTATGAAAAAATTGTTCATCAAAATTTCCTTACTGGTTGAAACCCCTCTCTTTAGGGAGGATAATCTTGTGGGAGAGGTGTAACCTCTTCCAATTCAGGGCAACACACAGAGCGACGCTTTATGTGTCGCTCTGTGTGTTGAAACATTTCTACGGTGTTAATGGCTATGACAGTATCTCAAGCAAGTTTTGCGCTTCCTCGGTTAAATATTTATGCTACCGGTGGTACGATTGCCGGCAGTTCCGCCAGTGCCACCGATACTTTCCAATATGAGACCGCTACTTTAGGCATCGACAAATTGATTGCCGCCGTGCCGGAATTGAAAAAAATCGCAGAGGTGAAAGGCGAGCAAATCGCCAGCGTGGACAGCAATGACATCAGCGTTGCCATTTTGCTGCAATTGGCGCAGAAATTACATCAGGATTTGGCGGGCGATACGGCGGCGGCAGTGATTACGCACGGTACGGACACTCTGGAAGAAACCGCTTTTTTTCTCTCTTTAACCACCAAAACCGACAAACCGATTATCTTGGTCGGCGCGATGCGCCCTGCCACCGCTATCAGCGCGGACGGCTCAATGAATTTATTGCAAGCAGCATCGGTAGCTGTGCATGAGGATGCGGCAAAACGCGGCGTGATGATGGTGATGAACGACCGTATCGGATCCGGTTTTTATATTACTAAAACGCGCGCCAATACCCCCGATGCTTTCAAATCGGTGGAAGCGGGCTATCTAGGTCTGATGATCGGTTTAGAGCCGCATTTCTATTATCTGCCGCAGCAGCCGAGCAACCGCCCTTATTTTGATGTCAGCGGGTACAAAGAATTGCCGCGCGTGGATATTATTTACGGCTATCAAAGCACCGATACGGCTTTATTGGATGCCGCGATTGAAAATGGCGCCAAAGCGGTGGTAATTGACGCTACGGGCGCAGGCAGCCTGTCCACGCCTTTATTGGAACGGGTTAAAGAATTGACGGCGCAAGGTTTTCCGATTGTGCGTGCCAGCCGCACGGTGGAAGGCTATATCAGCGTGCCTGAAGACGAAGGCACCGGCAGTGGCTTTTTAAATGCGCAGAAAGCGCGGATTATGCTGATGCTGGCTTTGGCGCAGCAGGACGATTTGGCAACAATCCGCAATTATTTCAAATAACTATTTGTTTTAATGAACAATAGAAAGAGCGGCATATGCCGCTTTTTCTATCCGCTTATCCCCAATCCCACCCTCATTGCTTCTAAACCGATACATGGTCGTCAGATTACACAGTACTTTATACAAGATGCTCGATACCGGGCTTACGCGATACTTGAATATGCCCGCCCCAAAGCTTCTTATGTTTTGTATCCGCTTTTAAAAACAACTACTCCTAAGCGATTATTCGACTAATGAATTTGCCCAGTTCGCCGCCTGAATTTGAATATCCAATTCCCTTGCCGCCTGCGCGAGACGATCGGCTTCTTGACGCAATTCTTTAACTGATAAGGCGGACAGCATTTTGATTTCGCTGCGGCTGTAACGTTGCTGCTCGGGCGTAGCGGCTTGGGCGGCAGCCATCAATACGGCATGGGCGTTTTTTAAGGCTTCGCGTTTGGCAAGTGCGGCAACCATGAGGGTGCCGTCGGCAAGCCGTATGCGGTTATTGCTGAGATTAATCGCCACAATCAAGCCTTCCAATTCCGTATTGCCTTGGCGGTAAAGCGCCAGTAATTCCTGCGGATCTTCGGCAGGCGTTTCCCCCTCCTGATGAAGGGCATTGGCTTGGATACGATGCTTGAGTTCGGCGAGATAGCGCTGCAAATCGGCGCGTTTGATAAGGGCTTCGGCTAGAATCATAGGTTTTCCTTTATGATTTTATGGATTTTTTGACTGCTGCGCCACCATTCATAGATGCCGATGATGCAGTTGATTTGGTAAATAATGGTTTGCACAAGAAAGATGCTGTTGTGATTGGCAAGATTCACCGCAAACCAGATGTTGTTTGCGCCGAACCATAGCCACCAGTTGTCGGTGCGAGCATCAAGCTTGTGGTGCCGCTGCCGCCTTGGGCGATGATTTCGCCACTATTGGCAAGTGCGCCCAAGCCGTTGCCGGCGCGGTTTTTGCGAAAGGCGAGGGCGACGACGTAGACCATACCGATAATGGCGACTAATAGTTTAAAGGCTTCAAAAAGTGTGGCATTGCGCGATAAACTTTGACCGCTAAATACGCCTATGCTGTCTATAAATCCCCACAGCAGCGCCAAAATACCGCAGATAAACCATGTGATAATCCATGAAATTTGCCATTCGTCGGTGAGTTTGTCGAGTAGTTTGAACATGTCTCTCAGTCCTGTGCATAAATGTGCTTTTGAATATAGTCTACCGCCAGTCGGTAGCGTTCTTGGTAGCCTGCGGCGCTAATCTCATAATAAGGAATTTCGTGTTCTTGATAAAGCTGTTTGAGCAGTTCTTGAAATTGTCGGCGTGCATTCTCCGTGCCGAGGCTGCGCAGGCCGTCATCGACCCATTTGGTGTTGTTAGCCAGCAATAGGGTGTGGTCGAAACGCATATGCAGGCTGTAGGCGGTGGTAATCGCATCGCGCTGTCCTTCATAGCTTTGGCAGAAGGCTTGGGTGGTAATGAAATCGGTGTCGATGATGGTAACGGGGGCTTTGGGCGTTTCCAAGGCAAGGTCGATGGCTTTGGCATGATCCTGCGAGATGCGGGCGTAATCGGAGTATTGCAGGGCGAGTTCCGAGCCGCCGAGAGCATAGTCCACATAATGCCGCCCCTGCTCAAGCACATAGTCGGCAAGGAAGTAGTTGGCGAGCTTATAGACGAGCGTAGTTTTGCCCGAGCTTTCGCCGCCGACAACGGCAATGGTTTTGCTATATTCACGTCTGGCAGTGGGATGGATATGTTGCCAGTAATGCACGGGGCGCTGATGAATGGCTTCGCTGTCGTATTCTTGATGCAGGGGCAGGGCGATAAATTGATCGGCGGCGAGCAAAGAAGTCCAACTGTGGCTTTCGTCGGAAATGAAAATCGCGTCTTCAGGTATGCCTAGACTTCGGCGCAGCACTTGCAATTGAGCATTGGCTTCCGCCTGTTCGGGATTGATATTGTCGATGGCGTAGGTGTGGATAGAGATAAAGTCAAAATTGTTGAATGCGCGTTGCAGCCAGCGAGCTTTGTCTTCCAGACTGACGGGATAGGCGGGATTGGGCTGCGGATGGCGCAAGATGACGATATGCAATTTGTCCACCAAGCCGACGGCATGTTGAATCAGGCGCACATGCCCGCGGTGCAGGGGTTCGAAATGTCCGATGAGATAGCCGATACGTTGGGTCATAATTACTCCGCTGGTAGGGATATGCCGGTGAGTTTTTTGTATAAAGACACGGCATAGGAATCTGTCATGCCCATGATGTAATCACAGACGGCAAGCAGGCTTTGATAGTTATTCTGATGATGGCGGCGGTAGCGATTGGGCAGGAGTTGAATCACCATGGCATCGCGTTTGCCGGCGCGTTTAAGATGTTGGTGCAAAATCGCCGTGCAGAAAATCTCAATCAATCCGTTGAGTACGCGATGCCCCGCAATCTGCATTTCCAATACGGAGCGGCAGTGATAAATATGGTCGACGGCATAATCGCGCAAAGCCTGAAGCGCCGTGGAGCTGCGGATATGATCAAGCAATGCGCCTTTGAAATTGCCGCCGAGCAGCGCTTGTTCGGACTGCCAGAAGACTTCAAGGGTTTCATGCACCAAGCAGCCGATCGCTTTGGCGCGCAAATAGGCTAATCGGTCGCTTTTGCTTTGCATTTTCTGCAAACGCACATCATCGACAAAAGGACGGGCAATGCGCTGTAGCAAATCGTAGGCATCGGAGAAGGGAATTTGCCCGATTTGGTAGGCATCCTCAATATCGGCAATCAAATAGCAACTATCGTCGGCAGCTTCCATGAGATAGGACAACGGATGACGCTGCCAGACATGCGGCGCGATTTCAGGCAGATGCAGCGCGGCAAAAACCGCCGCGTAGTCTTGCACATCATCGATATACACGCCGTTTTTCTTGTAATAAGCCTGATCTTGCACAGCAAATGCCGTGCAAGGGTATTTGGCGGCAGCGGCAAGCGTACTGGCGGTTAAGCGCAAACCGCCGTGATTATCGGGGCTTTCTAGGCGGTTGCAAATGCGAAACCCTTGTGCATTGCCCTCAATATGCGTTAAATCCGCGCATTCTGCGGGACTTAGCTGTAAGGCTTGCAACATATCGCGTCCATTATCGCTGACGAAAAAATCCCGCATTGCCTGCTCGCCCGAATGTCCGAAAGGCGGATTACCCAAATCATGCGCCAAACATGCTGCCGCGACAATATCGCCGACATCTGCCGCCGTGATGTGCTGCTGAAGCTCGGGATAGCGCATCAGTAAAGTCGTGCCGGCACTGCTGCCCAAACTGCGTCCCACGCAAGAGACTTCCAAAGAATGCGTTAAGCGGGTGCGGACATAATCGTTTTTTTCCAGAGGAAATACCTGGGTTTTATCCTGCATGCGGCGAAACGCGGCGGAGAATAAAATGCGGTCGCTGTCGCGCTGAAAATCCGAACGCACCGAAGGCTCGGGCTGCGCCGCCGAGCCGATGCGCAAGGTTGAGAAAAGAGAAGTCCAATTCATGCTGATTGCTGGAAAAAAGAAAGCGGAAGTATTATAGCATGCGTCGACAGTTTTACCCTGCCTTTTCAAGCAGAAATAAATGTTGTGAAAATAATTTCCAATAAGACCATCTGTGATGACTTGATTCTATAGAAGTTACGGTATAACATAAAATTTATGTAATTCTTTAGCAATTACTGTCGGAATAAATACATTATTTATTGAATAAAAAGGAATTATTTTAGATGCAGCTAATGAGCTTACGCACAGTCATTTATACTTTACCTTTGATGTTAAGCCCAAATCTTCAAGCGGATGCGGAAATTACTTTGCCGACAATCCATGTGAAGGCTAATTTTACGGATTCGGCATTTCATCGTCATTTAGATAGGGATCAGATTACCAATACAGCAAAATCGAATAATAGTATTGATGCTTTGCTGCGCACACATAGCGCGATACAGTTTGCCAGCGGTGCGGATAATTCCGAGCAGCTAGGGGAAATTGCGCCGGCAAATATTTCTTTTCACGGAGAGGCGTTTTATAACAATCAGTTTGCGATTGACGGCTTGAGTAATACGGTTAATTTTAATCCTGCTCATAATGGTACAAGTCCTGTTCCCGATGCTTTAACAATTAATAACCATACGCCTAATCAGTTGCCGGCAGGTCATACGCAGGCTTTTTGGATTTCTAATCAACTGGTCGATAAGGTTTCTGTGATGGATAGCAATGTACCGGCAAGATTTGGTAAATTTACCGGCGGCTATGTAGATGCGAAATTGATTGAACCGCAAACGGATAAACCTTCAGGCAGCATATCTTATCGGCAAAGCCGCGATGATTGGACGAAGTTTTATATTGATAATGCCTATGAAGCCGATTTTAGCAAAGGTATTTCACCGGAAACACAGCCCAAATTTGTTAAGCAGCAATTTCATTTTGATGTCAATGTGCCGCTGAATGAAAAAGCGGCGGTGTTGTTTGCCTATGACCGTGAAGAATCGCGGATTCCGCTTTTTCATCAACATTTGAATGAGCAGCATAAGCAGCAGCGCTTAGCGGAAACGTTTTATCTTAAAGGACGTTATGATGTAAATAATCAAAATCGTTTTTTAGCAGGACTAATTTATTCTCCGCATAAAGCGACCTATTACCCTGAAAATATTAAAGACGGACGCTATGAAGATGAAGGCGGCGGTTGGCGCGTTGATTTTACTTGGGAGCATAGCAATGATTTTGCCGATGTTGATACGCGGATTGCTTATCGGCAAATTCATGAGATGCAAGCTTATGATAAACAAAATTTATATCGTTATCAGGGTAATACGCCGACCATTGATTGGGTTAGTTTTCCTGATACCGAAGAGGCGACAGTCGGCGGCTTAGGGACGGTGAAAAATTTTTCTGATGAACTAATGCTCAAACAGGATTGGTTTTTCAAACCGATAAAAGGAGCGTTTTTCGATCAAGAATGGTCGGCAGGTTGGTCGTATCAATATGCGAGAGCGGGGATTAAGCGGGATAAAGCCAGCTATATTTATGCAGGTGCTGCGCCGACTGATGAGACCGATTGTTCTGATTGTATTCCGGGCGAGCAATATTTCACATGGTATACGCATATTCACCCTGTTCATGTACGCGTGCCTAATAGCAGCGCGGCAATTTGGGCTGAAAATCGTTTAAGCCGTGATAATTTGCACTTAAATTTAGGCTTGCGTGCTGATTATAATCAATTTTTGAAAAATATTGATATTGCGCCGCGCCTGAGTTTTAAATACGATTTTAGCGATAAGGGCTATTATGTCTCGGGCGGGGCAAATCGTTATTACGGCACAGAAATGCTTACTTATAAATTACAAGGGGCATTTAAAGATCAAGATAATTATAACCGCCGTTTTGGTGAGGATAATAATCAATGGATCGGTAAGGCACACATGTTTTTAGGTTTTGCCGACAGTCAATTAAAAACGCCTTATAGCGATGAACTCAATTTGGCAATTGGACAAGAAACCGATAATTATCTGTGGCAGGGAAAATGGGTGCGCCGTTTTAGTCGCGATCAATTTATGAGCAAACGCTATGAAGATGATAAAGGGCGTATTGTGCGTGAATTGACCAATGAGGGGCGGGGCAGGCATGATACCTTCAGTTTGAGTTTTGACAGCCTGCGTCCTTGGAAGCTAGGCATGGCGGAAATTGCTGTGAGTGCGGGGCTTGATTACCATCTGCACCAAAGTAGTTTGCATGGTCAAACCTTTAAACAAACCGAGTGGTGGAAAGAGCATAATGTGCAGCAAATGCTGGTAGATGGTAAGTTTTATCATCCTAAAGATATGCCGGCAATAAGCAGCTTCAATCGTCCTTGGGGCGGCTATCTTGCGGCGCAAATTAAGATTCCCGCATGGCATTTGACTTGGCAACCGCGTTTACGCTATGAAGCGGCGCGTAAATTTTATCAGCAAACCAATTTGCGTTGTCCGAATAGTAAACCTGCGCTTGATCGCCTTTGTGCAGGATATCAAGGCGGTAATTTAACTCGTTATGATGGTGTTGAATATTCATCGGCAATTTTAAACGACTGGCATTTTTCTTGGGATAAAGCTTTGGCTGAAGATTCTACCCTTAGCTTGAGTTTGGATATTTTGAACGTTTTTAACCGCAAAATTGTAGGTAAAAGAATTGTTACTCCTGCATGGGAAGAGAAGAAACGTGATGTCAGTTATCAACCCGGACGACAATTTTGGTTTGGCGTGAAATATCGCTGGTAGATAACATCATGGATAATAAATGCCGCTTTGAGCGGCATTTATCGTATATGGCTTTGCTGTCATCAGAAAGCTAATCCGCGCAGTGCAATGCGCCGAGAATGCAGCGGCGTTTTGCCCCTGTTACCGCAGGGAGGTTGGTGCAGATGCCTTGCAGATGGCAGTAGGCTAACCAAGCGAAGGCGGCGGCTTCCAAGTAGTCGCTGTCGATGCCGTAATCTGCGCTGCTTTGTATTGTCCAATCGGCTAATAATTGCGCCAGTCTTTGCATAAGCAGAGGATTATGCGCGCCGCCGCCGCAAACGATGATTTCTTGACGGTAGCGCTTGTCGGCATAGCGCTCGATTTCTGTGGCGATGCTACGGACACTAAATTCCAAGAGGCTGCGTTGTATGTCTGCCGGTGTGTAATCGGGCAGTGTGGCGAGTTGGGCGTCCAGCCATGCGAGATGAAATTTTTCTCGTCCCGTGCTTTTAGGTGCCGGTCGGCGGAAATATTCATCGGCGAGCAGTTGTTCCAATAAGCGGTTTTGCACTTGTCCCTGTTTGGCAAAGGCGGCGTTTTTATCATAGTCCAGTCCTGTGTGGCGCTGTGCCCATGCGTCCATGAGCATATTGCCGGCGCCGGTGTCGTAGCCAATGGTGTCCTGATGAGGTCGCAGGATGCTGATATTGGCAATGCCGCCGATGTTCAGCACGATGCGGATGCTGTCTTTTCGAGCAAAGAGGTATTCATGAAAGGCGGGCACCAGCGGCGCGCCTTGTCCGCCTACCGCCATGTCTTTGCGACGAAAATCGGCGACGGTGTCGATGCCGGTGCGCGCGGCAATCAGATGGGCGTCGCCCAATTGCATGGTGAAAGGATTGTCGCCTTGAGGATGATGGAATACGGTTTGTCCATGACTGCCGATGGCACGAATTTGGCGGGCGCTGAGGGTTTCTTGGGCGAGTAGTCCGAGTACGGCGTCGCTAAAAAGTCGTCCTAGGCGGTGGTCGAGTTCGCCGATGGCTTGCAGGGAGCGACTAGCGCCTTGCGCTAATGCCAAGATTTCTGCCCGCAGTAAGGCGGGAAAGGGTTCTTGGTAGGTAGCCAGTATGCGCGGCATGGCGGAAAAATCCGCTAATGCCACGTCTACGCCGTCCAAACTGGTGCCGGACATGATGCCGATGTAGTATTGCCCTGTCATTAGGTAAGCGATTTGGTTTTGCGCAGCCGCAGGCTGTGGGCTTCTTTGTAACGTTTTTGCGCGTCGTTGATGAAGCGTTCTTGGCTGCCGAGTTTGGTTTTGGGGTTATGGCGTAATTGGTAGCTACCGTCCGGACGCATGAGCCAAGCGTTTTTATTGTCGCTTAATTGGCTTTCCAAGAAGTGATTGAGTTTGTTGCGGATGCCGGTTTTTTCAATGCTGACTAGTACTTCTACACGGCTTTCCAGATTGCGATGCATGAGGTCGGCCGAGCCGATGAAGTATTCTTCTTCGCCGCCGTTATAGAAATAATAGATGCGCGCATGTTCTAAAAAACGCCCGACGATACTGGTGACGCTGATGTTTTCCGATAATCCCGCCACACCGGCAATCAGGCGGCAGCTGTCGCGCACAATGAGTTGGATTTTGACGCCCGCTTGCGAGGCGCGATACAGGGCATTGACGATGTCTACGTCTTCCAAGGCATTGGTTTTCAAGCGAATCAGGGCTTTTTTGCCTTCTTGGGCAAAAGCGATTTCGCGTCCGATGCGTTCCAATAATCCTGCTTTCATATGGCGCGGCGCAGGCAGGATGCGTTGATATTCGCGGTTGGGGCTATAGCCTGTGGTGAGGTAGTTAAAGAGTTCGGTTAGGTCTTCGCCGACGGCTTTATCGGCGGTAAAGAAGCCGAAATCGCTGTATTGGCGGGCGGTGCCGGAATGATAATTGCCGGTGCCGATGTGGGTATAGCGGCGCAGTCCGTCATAGTCTTGGCGGATGATGTGTATAATTTTGGCGTGGGTTTTCAGTCCGACGATGCCGTAGGTGACGTGAATGCCGGCTTCTTCCAAATAGTTTGCCCAGCGGATGTTGGCGGATTCGTCAAAGCGGGCTTTGACTTCCACCACGACGGTGACTTGTTTGCCGTTGCGGCTGGCTTCCACTAGATGCGAGATGATTTTGGAATCCGATGAAGTGCGGTAAATGGTCATTTTGATGCCGATGACTTTAGGGTCGCGGCTGGCATCGGCAAGCAGACGCTCCACCGTGCTGTTAAAGGATTCGTAGGGATATTGGGTCAGGAAGGGACCGTTTTTGCGGATGGCATGGAAGATGTTGTCTTCGCCGGCAAAAAATTCATGATCGACGGGATGATGCGGGGCAAATTTTAAATCATTACGCTCAATGCCGGCGATTTCGAATAAATCGCGCATTTCCATCAAGCCACTTGCGGCAAAGGTGTCTTTGTCTTCCTGCAATTGCAATTCTGCTGAGAGCATACCTTTGTGGACGGGGTCCATATTATTGTCGTATTGCATGCGCACGATAGGGGCAAAGCGGCGCTCGATCAGTTCGTCTTCAATCAGTTCGAGCAGATCGGCGGCGTTTTCTTCATTTTTTTCGGTAATCGCATTGCGCGTGACGCGGAATAAGTCCACTTTCTGCACAATCATATTGGGAAAGAGCAGGTCTAAATTATTGATGATGAGATCTTCAATGGTAATAAAGACATAGCTATTAGGATCCTGCGTGTTGATAAAGCGCTTGCTGCCTTGCCCGACCGGCACTTTGACGCGTGCGATGGAGCTGCGGTTGCTGTCGGGATAATTCAATTTTATCAGAAGGTTCAGCGATAGGTTGCTGACAAAGGGGAAGGGGTGCGCCGGATCCATTGCCTGCGGGGTAAGCAGAGGGTAGATGTTTTCGGCGAAATACTCGCGCAGTTGCGCCTGTTTATTTTTGGATAATTGGGCAAAGCGCGTAACTTCGATGCGCTCTTTTTTCAATTCGTTTTGCAATTGCTTCCAAACTTTGGCAATTTGCTGTTCGATTTCGCGGACTTTAGCATAGCAGAGATCGATTTGTTCTTGGGCGCTGCGTCCGTCGGCGGAAAGACTGTGAATACGGGCGGCGACTTGCTGCTTGAGTCCGCCGATGCGTTTCATAAAAAATTCGTCCAAATTATTATTGACGATAGCGAGAAATTTGACGCGCTCTAATAATGGATTATGACTGCGCGTGGCTTCAAACAGCACGCGTTCGTTAAATGCCAGCCAAGTGAGTTCTCGATTCAGATAGATGCTTTTCGGATCGGCGGTATTGATGTCGATGGTTTGCGAAGTCGCTTCAGTCATGTAGAGGTTCCAAAGGTGAGGATGTTAAAAATTCGGGATATTTTTTATGCTCATGTTTCAACACACAGAGCAACACATAAAGCGTCGCTCTGTGTGTTGCTCTGAATTGGAAGAGGTTACACCTCTTCCAATTTGATTACCCTCCCTAAAGGGAGGGGTTTCAACCAGTAAGGAAATTTTGATGAAAAAGCGCCCCGCTAAGGGGCGCTTTACGATCAGCCTTGCTGCTCTTTTTCTTTCTTTTGCAAATAGGCATAGATTTGATCTTTCAATGCCAATTTTTTCTTTTTCATTTCTTCTATTTCCAAATCGCGCGGTGCGGCGACAGGATCTTTCATCAAGCGGTTGATGTCTTCGTCAAGCGCATTATGTTCATCGAACAAACGCGCGAAGTGATTGTCGCTTTGACGCAGTTGGGCGATTAAATCACGATACTCTGGAAGCATATAGTCTCCTTTTTTGTTAATTGATGCGGCTATCTTAACTGATAGCCTTTGCCTTGTTAAGTGCGGCGCACGCTTTTTTCTTGTTTGCATGCCTATAGTTTGGGGCTTCGGTTATCCGTTATGCTAATCATCTGATCGGCCGCATAATTAGGCGAGAAATCTTGCCCAAGCTCGCGCATGGCGATATCGGCTTTCGGATAGGCGAATTCAAAACCGCGCTGTTCGCAGGTGCGCCACAGGGCGCGCATGACTTTGTGTCTGGTGCGCAGATAACCGTGATCGTCAATGTGCAGATAGAATAAGACGCGGTAGGTGACGCCGCGCTCGCTGTAATCCCAAGCGTAAACGCCGCATTCTAAATCTTGCTGATGAATCAGTTCGCCTTTTTTCGCCATTTCCATCAGGGTGTTCATCAGGGCCTGCTCCACATCATGCGGATCGTGGCGATAACTCAAATCAAAATGGCAGACGATACGCACGATTTGGTCGGTATGCGACCAGTTGATAAAGGCGGAGGTGACGAAATCCGAATTGGGCAGGATAACGCTTTCATTGTCGAAGGTAGTCAGCGTCAAGGTGCGCATACCGATGCGCTCCACCGTGCCGGTGTAGTTGCCGGCGGTGATGATGTCGCCGCCGCGCAGCGGTCGCTCGATTAAGAGCAAAATGCCGCTGATGAAGTTATTGGCAATGGTTTGCAAGCCGAAACCGATGCCCACACCCAATGCACCGGCAAAGACGGTAAAGGCGGTCAAATCCAAGCCGATAATGCGCAGCGCAAGGAAAAATCCCAAGGTTACCAAAGCATATTGCGTGAAAACGGCAAGGGAGTTGCGCATGCCCGTATCATGCACGCGCGCATAGACCCAACGGTAGCACAGCGATTTCATCCAACGCCCGAATTGGATAATCACATATAAAATCACCGCCAATAAAATTAGGTTCATTAGGGTGAATTGGCTGTCGTCGTCGCCGCTGAATAAGGGCTTGCGCAAGATGACGAACAAATCGCGGAAGACGGGAATATTGGCATTCCAATTATAGGTTTCGGCAAGCAGATAGAGCAGCAAAAGGAAGCTGCCGTAGCGGAAAATGCTGTGAATGGGATTGATGACATCCTGCGCCCAAAAAACGCTGTTATTGGTATGGCTGAGCACATATTTTTTTGCCGCCAAAGAAATATCTTTGCACAAGCCTAAAAAACTCACCCAAACAATGGTATAAAATAAGGCGATAAGCAAATAGCGCGCCATGAGCCAAGCCAAATTGAGATAACCGAATGCGCCGACGCAGCCGAAGAGGAAAAAGCCCAGCGGAATGACTTGCACAATCAGGCGCACGATGCGGTAGGTATAAAGAGCGCCGTGTTCTTCGGCAAGAAAATGCAGCATATTCTGCAAGATACGCCACAGCGGCAGACTAATCAGCAGGGTAAAAATGCAGAAGAACCAACGAAAACTGTCGATAATCAGTTTTTCCGAGAGAATCCATTGCGCCATAAACACTAATGCCAGCAGTAGGCTGCCGATGGCGGCAGCGGTGGTTACGCGGCGCACGCGGTAACGCTCGGTATTGCTAGTCAGCAAATGGCTTTCGCTGAGGGTGTGAACACAGAAATAGGGAATGGTGATGAGCAAAAACCAGATCGACAGCAATAAAATCAATTGCGAACCGGGAGCGGGAACTTTTGCCACGCGCAAGACCGCCCAAGTCATCACCAATAAGCCGATATAGGGCAGATTGTATTTACTCATGCCGAATGCGAATAAAATCAATCGTGTAGAAAAAGAAATTTTTTTCACATTACGATAATTGCGCACCAGATGATTAGCAAGACTGGTCAGCCAAGCGGTCAGCCCGATGATGGCTAGGCAAATTATGCCAAGATGGGTTTTCTTTCCTGTGCTTAGGGCTTGCAAAGAATGCCATAAGGCTTGGAAGGAAACCGCATATTGTCCTAAAAACGTGGTCAGCGCCTTGCCCAATTTTTCGCCGAAAGTGGCAGGATGGGCTAAGGCGGCGATAAAATCATAGCGGCTGGTAATATAGTTTTTGGATAATTCCGTGTATTGGGAATCCACGCCCTGCATAATCAATTGCTGCGCCGCTTGGGCATTGGTCAGTGCTTCGGCAAAGGCTTGATACTGCTCTTGCAATTGCTGATGTCTTGTGGCGACGCTCTGCGGAATTTGCTGCTGCTGACGCTGATATAAACCGTATTGCTGCTCCATAACCGTCATATTATTGGCTAATTGCTGCTGCATGGCGCCCAAGCGCTGCTCGCTTGCCTGCAATTCCGTCTTGACTTGATGAATCCGCTCGAGCGAGACGCTGCTCAAATCGGCAAATTGCAATTCCTGCAGGCGGTTGTCGATATTATGGAATTCGAATTGCAACTCGGCGATTAATATCTGCCTTGTAATCAATGCCATTTCAATTTGCTGATTGAAGCGGCGCATACGGTTGTCGCCGGTAAAGGGCAGGGCGGCACTGAGGCGGTCGCGCTCGGCTTTGAGTCTTTGCAATTGCTGGGATAATGCCGTGGCGGCGGCATAGGGCGTGTTTTCATTGGCGCGGCGGCTTTGCAGCCATAATTCATTATGGCGTTGATAGAGGCTTTCCTGCAGCCCTTGTTGGCGGAGAATTAATTGCTGCAAATTTTTCTGCAAAGTCAGTATCGTGCCGATGTTAAGCACATTTTCCTGACAGGCGGCGAATTGCGCAGCGGTATCGGATTCGCCGTTGCCGGCGGAATTTGTCAGCGGATTGGCTTGTTTTTGCAATTCCGCATTGAGCGCCTCGCATTGTTTTTGCGTATTGAGCAAATGCGCTTCTAATTCTTGTATGGCGATTTTAGCGCCGTCGGCGGCGATTTTGACTTGATCCACATTCAGGCGCAAGGCGCTAAGTTCTTCCTGTGAAATATGTTGTGCAGACTGCGGCGCCTGTTCGAGTTCTTGGTTGAGGGTGCTAATGACTTTTTCACGCCGCGTAATTTCCGTACGCAATTCTTCTAGGCTTTGCGCGCGACTTAGATTGAAACAGCATAAAAGTACAGGAAATAAATAAACAATAATTCTTGATAACATAGAAATAATAAAGGCTTGACTCAGCGCGGCTAGATTCTAAAAGGATTTATCGATATTCTACCGCAGAAATTCACATTTTCAGATAAAAAGGAAGAATGATGTCTAAAATTCACTTGCTCGCGCGCGGCGAGGCGCGTCCGCCGAATGAGGCAAAAGTTTGGTTTAGCGACGGTTTGCGTCTGATTCAAGCCGCACCTTGGCTATGGCTGTTGGTGAGCCTGAGCGGTGTTGCCATCAGCTTCGCCGCTTTGTTGGCAGGCGGTATTTTCGCCGCTATCCTGCCTTTATTAGGCTTGGTGCCGATGGTGGTGGCGCAATGCTTTATCCAAGCCGGTATGCTGATGATTTGCGCCAAACTCGCCGCCGGCACCAAGGCGGAAATGAACGATTTCTTTGCCGCGGCAGCGCGCATCAAAAACCGTTCTTTCTTGCAATTATGCCTGTTTATTCTGACGCTTGATCTCATTTTAGCCTTATTGCAAAGCCTGCTGTTCCCTCAGCCCTTGGTCTGGATTGAAAACGAGCAGATGCACATGGCGGAGGCGGCGCAAATTTATCAGGCCGCCGCCTTTATGGTCTGCGCACAGATGGTGATTCTTTTCTTAACTTGGGCGATTTTGCCGATTTTAGTGGAATTTCCCCGCCAATCTTTCAAGCAATTACTGGCTTTGCAGTTCGACGGCATGGCTAGTAATCTAAAATCGCTGATATTTTTCGGTTTATTATGCAGTGCGGCCTTGAGTGCAGCATTTTTTACCGTGCTACTCATAGCGCAAATTTCCTCTCTATTAGGCTTTTTGCTGCTGATTGTCTTAGGACTATGGGGTTGGCCGCTTTTAAACGCATGGACATTCAGCGCCGTGCGCCATATTTTCATGGATTGGTAAATCATCCATCAGCTTGCCGCAAGTGTTGTGCGGCAAGCTGATTAAGTCTTTACAAAGTTTTTTGCATATCGCGGTGCGAGATGTCGGCGTCCAGATATTCTTCGCTGCACACTTCATAGCCGAGGCTGCGGTAGAAATCAAGGGCATGTACCTGTGCACCTAAAACGGCAGTTTTCGCGCCCATTTTGCGCGCATGTGCTTCGGCGGCAAGCATAATCGCTTTACCGGCACCGCTGCCGCGCGCGCTTTTTGCCACGGCAACGCGTTGGATTTTCGCTTGCTCGGCATCTTTGAGATAAAAGCGCGCTGTCGCCAGCGGATTGCCTTGCGCGTCTTGCAAGACCAAATGGCGGCATCGGGCTTCGAGTTCGGGGCTGTCGATTTCTTCGGCTTCGCTGATGCCTTGTTCTTCAATAAAAACCGCACGGCGCAGAGCGAGGGCTTGAGCGTAAACGGCATTGTCGATACTGTCGCTAAAGCGAATCGGGCGCGGCGAGATGCCTGCCGTTTGATAGGCTTCGCTCAGGCTGAATGCGCCGTCATACAGAGCGCGTCCGATAATCGCACCGGCAATCGGCGTGCTGCTGTTTTTAAGCGCCTGAATGTCGGCGAGGCCGGATACGCCGCCCGAGGCAATCACGGGAATAGGGGTAGCGCGGGCAAGGGCGGCGGTTTGCTCGATATTCACGCCGCCCATCATGCCGTCTTTGCTGATATCGGTATAAATAATGGCGGCAAAATGTGTCGGATCGAATTCGGCTGCCAGTTCGGCGGCTTTGACGGCGGAGATATTTGCCCAACCGTCGGTGGCGACATAGCCGTCTTTGGCATCGATGCCGAGAATCAGACGCTGCGGATATTTGGCGGCTAAGGCGGCGACTGCCTGCGGCTGGCTGACCGCTTTGGAGCCGATAATGCAATATTGCACGCCTAAATCCCAATAATGGCAGGCGGTTGCTTCATCGCGGATGCCGCCGCCGATTTGCAGGGGAATATGCGGAAATGCCGCCATAATGGCGCGCACGACGTCGGCATTTTGCGGGCTGCCGGCAAAGGCACCGTTCAAATCGACCAAATGCAGGCGGGTTGCGCCTTGTTCAATCCAATGGGCGGCGGTTTGCACGGGGTCATGCGAAAAAACGGTGGCATCTTCCATGCGGCCTTGTTTAAGGCGCACGCATTGTCCGTCTTTGAGATCTATCGCGGGAATGGGTAACATCATCATCCTTTTATTCAGCTAAAATCATGGAGCCGACGCCGCTGTCGGTGAAAATTTCAAGCAGCATGGCATTAAGCACGCGTCCGTCAATGATGTGCACGGCTTTCACGCCTTCTGCGGCGGCATCAAGGGCGGAGGCGATTTTCGGCAGCATACCGCCGGAGAGCGTGCCGTCGGCAATCAGGGCTTCGATTTTTTTCGGGCTGAGATTGGTCAGCAGATTGCCGGCTTTATCCATCACGCCCGTGATATTGGTCATCATAATCAGCTTTTCCGCATTCAGTTCCGCCGCGAGGCGTCCTGCGACCACATCGGCATTGATATTGAAGGCTTCGCCGTTTGCACCGGCGCCAATCGGCGCGACGACCGGAATATAGCCGTCTTGCACCATTTCTTGCAGCAAACTGCAGTCGATGCGCTCGATTTCGCCTACTTGTCCGATATCGATACAGCCTTGTTCGGGCGTATTGAGCAGGAGTTTGCGCGCGCGGATGAAGTGGGCGTCGCGTCCGGTTAAACCGACCGCTTTGCCGCCATGCTGATTAATCAGCGAGACGATTTCTTTATTGACCTGCGCGCCCAAGACCATTTCTACAATTTGCATGGTTTCAAGGTCTGTTACCCGCATACCTTGCACAAATTCGCCCTGCTTGCCGATTTTCTCCAGCATGGCGTTTATTTGCGGCCCGCCGCCATGCACAATCACCGGATGAATACCGACCAATTTCAGCAGAGATACGTCTTTGGCAAAGCCTTCTTTGAGTGTTTCCTCCGTCATGGCATTGCCGCCGTATTTAATCACGAAAATACAGCCGGCAAAGCGGCGGATATAGGGCAAAGCCTCGCTTAGAATGGCGGCTTTGTCGCTGGCTTTAAGCGCGGGAGCGGATGCGTGCATGTTTCTCCTCTTTATAGATGTTTTAAGGTTGCCAGTTCACGAAATTGGCAAGAAATTGCAAGCCGGCTTGAGCGGATTTTTCAGGATGGGCTTGCAGTCCGGCGATGTTGTCGCGGGCAATGGCGGCAGGAAAGACGATGCCGTATTGCGTGCTGCCGATGCTGTGCGGATTGGACGAGAGATGGTAGCTATGTACATAGTAGAAATAGCTATTATCTTCAATGTGCTGCCACAGCGGATGCGCTTGGCTTTGTCGGATGCGGTTCCAGCCCATATGCGGAATTTTAATCGGTGCGTCGCCGTCGCGGTAATCGGGACGAAAACGCCGGACTTCGCCTTCAAAAAAGCCCAAGCCGTCCACACCGCCGTTTTCTTCGCTGCGCCGCATCATTAATTGCGGCCCGATGCAGATGCCTAAAAAGGGTTTTTCGCGCGCCGCCGTTTGCAGGGCGTCAATCAGGTCTAAGTCTTGCAAAGCGCGCATACAGGCGGCAATCGCGCCTTGTCCGGGCAATAAGATGCGGTCGGCTTGGCGAATGTCTGCGGCGGCGGTGGCAAGGCAGAGCTTGGCAGTCGGGGCAACGTTTTGCAAAGCCTTATGTACGCTGTGCAGATTGCCCATGCCGTAGTCAATAATCGCGATGCGCATTTATAAGCAGCCTTTGGTCGAGGGAATGGTGCCGGCGGCGCGCGGATCTTCTGCCGCCGCCATACGCAGGGCGCGCCCGAAAGCCTTGAAGATGGTTTCGATGATGTGATGATTGTTCACGCCGCGCAGATTGTCGATGTGGACGGTGGCGCGGGCATGATTGGCAAAGCCTTGGAAAAATTCAAAAAAGGCTTCGGTGTCGATGTCGCCGATTTTATCGCGGTTGAATTGAGCATGAAAATGCAGACCGGGGCGGCCTGAAAAATCGATAACCACGCGCGATAAGGCCTCGTCCAGCGGCACATAGGCATGTCCGTAGCGGTAAATGCCGCGTTTGTCTCCCAAGGCTTCGCGCAGGGCGTCGCCGAGCGCAATGCCGGTATCTTCAATACTGTGGTGGCAATCGACGTGCAAATCGCCTTCGACGTGCAGGTCTATATCCAATAATCCGTGGCGCGCGATTTGCTCGAGCATGTGGTCGAAAAAGCCCAGTCCTGTATTGAGGCGGGCTTTGCCCGTGCCGTCGAGATTAAGGCTGATGTCGATTTTGGTTTCATTGGTATGGCGTTCGATGCGGGTTTGACGTGTCATTTCAGTTCTCCTAAGCGGCAGCCGCTGCTCAGTACCGTCGGGCTGTGCGGATGACCGACGGCGGCGGTTTTGCCGTCGCTAAAAAAAGCAAGGTGGGTATTTTCAAAAATGGCGGGACGGGCGGAGGCGGCTTGCTGCAATTGCGCTTCGCGTCCTTGATAGCGCAGCTGTAATTGCCGTCCGTCGGCGCTTAAGCGCGTTTCGAGGCGGCTGCCGTCTTGGCATTGCCAAAGCGTCCATTTGTCCGCGCTAATCGGCAGTTTGACTTGCGGCGGCAGGGGAATGCCCGCCCCTTGCGCGGGATTTTGCGCTTCGATGCTGTCGCCGGATTGGCTGGCGCAGGCGCTGAGCAATAGGGCGCAGCTACAGGCAGAGATAAAGGTTTTCATCGGTTCTCCTTACCAAGGTCTGAGGCTTTGTTGGCGATAAGGTTTGTGCGCGATGCCGAGGCGGTATTCGTAAATACGCTCGTATTCCAGTACGCGTTTGACGTAATCGCGGGTTTCGTAAAAGGGAATTTGCGCTATCCATTCGTCCAGCGGCAGATTAGGGTGTCTGGCGCGCCATGTATTGACGCGCGAAGGCCCAGCATTGTAAGCGGCGGCGGCATAGGCAAGGTGTCCGAATTCTCTTAAGCGGTCGGCAAGATAGCGGCTGCCGAGTTGCAGATTGGTGTCGATATCAGTGAGCTGCTGACTGCCGCTGTAGGCGATGCCGCTTTGATTGGCGACGTGGCGTGCGGTGGCGGGCATGACTTGCATCAGTCCGATAGCGCCGGCACTGGATTTAATCTGCGGCTGGAAAATGCTTTCTTTGCGGATGATAGCGAAAATAGTGGCGGGGCTGATGTTGTTTTGCTGTGCCAGATGCCGTACTTTCTGCTCGTATTGCAGAGGGAAGCGGACATTGAGTGCGTCCCAGTCTTCGGTTTTTACTAAGCTGACCACGCTTTGAATCACCCAGCCTTGCTCGGCGGCGAGCAGGGCGGCTTGGCGCAATTCGGCAGGCGGCATTTTATAGGTTAAGCCATTGTATTCTTGCTGGGCGCGGCGCATGTCGCCCATGCGCAAGAAGGTTTTCAAGCGGTAGGCGGCCGGTTGCGCGCTGATTTGGGCGTAATGGCTGTCGCGCAATAGCGGTTTGTCGTTAAATTGCGGCGCTTGTCCGAGTTTTTCGGCGGCAAGAAAGCCGAAGAAATCGCGCTGCGCGGCGGCGGCTTGATAGTGTTGGCGCGCTTTGTCTGCCTGTCCGGTTTTTTCATAGGCTTTGCCGAGCCAATATTGCACTTCCGCCTGTGCGCCGGATTTGCCGCCCATATTGCTTAACAGCGGTATCAGCTGCTGCCAGCGTTGCAGGCGCAATTCGTAGGCGATGAGATCGAAGACGGCATTTTTATCGTGCAAGCCCTGCGGAATGGCGGCGAAGATGCTTTCTGCCAGCGGATTGTCTTCTTGCGCCAGTCGTGCCGCAACGCGCGATAAGCCTTTGGCGGCGGCTTCTTTCTCTAATGTGAATACGCCGGCTTGCATGCCTTGCTGCGCTATCGCCGCCACTTCATGCAGGCGTTCGCGTGCATAGCGGCGTAAAATGTCGCTGACGGCGGCGGCGCGCCATTGCGGCTCGTTGATGCTTAAAGCGCTATTAAGCGGCAGGCTGCCGCGGCGGATGGCGAGCCATGTGTCGGCGGCGGAGGCGGCATTGCCTTGCAGATGCGGGCGCAGACGATTGGCGAGACTGAGTTCGCCTTCCAGCATTACCAGACGGAAGCGCGCTTCGATTTTTGCGGCGCTCGGCGGCAATTGGGCAAAGAGCGGATCGCAGGCGGCTTCGATGCTTTTGGGCGACAGCCATAATGCTTCCAGCCCTTGCTGGGCTTGGGCGCGATTGCCGCTGCGCAGATTTGCCAAACGCCATTCGCATTCGATACTTTCATCGGCAAAGGCGGGGGAGTAGCTGTTGAGAATGGCTGCATAATCGCCGCGCGCCAGCCACAGCGGATAGGCATGTTCGGCCAGCCAGCCGGAAAAGGGTGCGCGCGGATGCAGACGCAGAAAATCGCTGATTTCTTGGCTGGGCAGGGTTTGCAAATGGTTACGGTAATGGCGGTATTGCAGATAGGGATAGAGCGGATGCGCGGCGAGATGTTGGTATTGGCTGAGCGGCGCACCGTTTTGAACCGCCGTTTCGGCTTGCAGGAGGCTTTCCGCCGCCTGCGAGGGCAGGCTAAAAAGAAACAGCATGAAGGAAGAGAGGTATTTAACGAGCATGAAAGGTCCTGTGGATTAGTAGATATGTGATTTCCATTCTTGGCGGTATTTGTCGCGGTAAGCGCTTACGTGTTTGACGTAATTCTGGGTTTCGGTATAGGGCGGAATTTGGTTGCCGTATTTGCTCACCGCGCTCGGACCGGCATTATAGGCGGCAATGGCAAGGGTGGTATTGCCGTTAAAGCGCCCGAGCAATTCTTTTAAGTAGCGGATGCCGCCGTCGATGTTTTGGCGGCTGTCGAAGGGATCGGCGACATTGAGATGGCTGGCGGTGTTGGGCATCAACTGCATCAGTCCGATGGCGCCTTTGCTGGAAACCACGTCGCTGCGATAGGCGGATTCCACGGTAATCACGGCATGCGCCAAAGCCGGCTCGATGCCGTGTTTTGCCGCCAAAGTATTGATGGTGGCTTTGAGTTGGTTGAGGCGTTCGCGCATGCTGCCCTGCGGCTCGACAACGCTTTGGGCGCCGGTTTTGCCGCTGGGTTTGACTACGCATTGATGACGTAATTTTACCGTTAAACCGTTGACTTTGATTTCCGCTTTGCAGGTCTGCCCTGCCGCGACGCTGCTTTTCAAGTCTTTGCCAAGCGAACAGGGGATTTGGTGGGTTTTGCCGTCTTTGACATAACTGCCGCAGGATTTTGCCTGTGCGGGAAGGAGGGCGCCTGTCCACAGACAGGCAAGGACGAGAAGGGTTTTGTTCATTATTGCAGTCCGATCAAAGCGGGGTTCGCCTTATATTTGCGGTAGTATTCCATGACTTTCGGTACATAGGCGCGGGTTTCGATAAAGGGCGGTATTTTATAGCCGTATTTCTTCACATTGCCTTCGCCCGCATTGTAGCCTGCGATGGCAAGTTGGTAATTGCCGTTGAATTCTTTCAGCAGCCATTTGAGGTAGGTGGTGCCGCCGCGGATGTTCTCGCCGGTGTGGAAAGAATCGGATACGCCGAAGCGTCGGGCGGTCGCCGGCATGAGCTGCATCAGACCTTGGGCGCCGGCATGCGAGACGGCACGGCTTTTATAGGCGGATTCGGCGGAAATAACGGCATGAACCAAATAAGGATCAACACCGATGCGCGCGGCGATTTCATTGATTTGCGCCGATAAGCCGCGCTGACGCTCCAAGAATGCGCCCGAGACATTGACCGAAATGGTTTTGACGTATTCGGCTTCGATGCGGCGCGCCTCGATTTTCAGCGCTTGCGGACAATCTTTGGTCGGGTCGAGATGCAGAACGCGACCTTCGGGCGTGGTAACCACGCCGCTACAACTGCCTTCCGAGCCGAAATAGTCCAAGCGGTGTGCGGCGATATTGGCACTGCGGTCGCCGAGAATGACTTGTCCGCCGGAAGAGCCGGGTGTCATGTCGAAAGAACGGGTGGCGCAGTTATATTCGCGGGTGCTGCCGTTAAATTCCACTTTTCCCGCACCGACGCAGCGCAGGGCGGCGGAAGCGGTGGGGGTTGGCGCTGCGCCGACGCCTTGTGCCGCCAATCGGGTTAAGGAAGGGGCTTGCGGCTGTCGGGCCTGTTGAGTGAAATCGGCTTTCGCGCCGGCATAGGAGCGTTGGAAGAAGCTGCAACGGCGGTATTTGTCGATTTGGTCGCTGGCGACAAAGGTCGGCAGTCCTTCCTGATCAAAGCATTTGTAAATATCGGTCGGCGGCGAGTCGGTGGCGACAATAGCACCGCTGCCGTCTTTGGTCGGCACAATCTGCGGTTCGGCAGTAGTTTTGGGTGTCGGCACGATGCCGCGCGGGTCTTGTACTTCGGCTTTGATACCGATGGAACGGCAGGTCGGTTCAGGCGGACTAGTGGCTTCAATCATACGCCCGCTGCGGTAATCGGGGCAATAGAAAATATGGATGGCGCCGGTTTCTTTGAAATCTTCTAGCGGTACAGAGGCGGAGTTTGCAGATGCTACTGCCTGCTGTTTTTCTGCGGCGATGACGTTGGCAAAGAGATTGCTGCTTTCGGCTTTATCGGTGAAATTTTCGGTGGCTTTGTCTAGGGGCATGACGGTGGCGCCGGCATTGTAATTGCCGAACATGCCTTTTTGATAAGGTTTGCATTTGCCGCTACGCTGGGCGGCGCTGACGATATTGGTGCTGCCGCTGCCGTTATCGCAGATATAGAGCTGATTGGCGGATTGCGCCTTACTCTCGGGGCTGAATAATAAAGCGGTACAGCAGGCGGCGATTAGGGCGAGTTGCAGAGAAAAATTAGTCATTGATTGTCTTGTCATGCCATTGAAATTCAGAAAATTGTTTGATGGCTTGCCATGAGTGTAAGCCCGGCTTCCATACAAGGGTTTGCGGTGTGATTTCGCCGCTGCTGATGAGATTTTGCAATTCTTGGCGCCGGTAGGGCCCTTGCTGACCGCCGTTCATGGCGCAGTAAAATTCTGCGACTTCGTTTTCCTGTGCTGTTGTCGTGAGGGAAGAAGGCGAAGCCGTTTCTGCGATCGGCGCCGAGGACTTTTCTGCGGCGTTTTCTTGCGCGGCGGTATCGGCGACGGGGATTTCATAATCGGCGCTAAAGCGGTCTAGCGTCATGCCTTGGGGATTTAATAGGCGCGCATTGAGAACGTCTTTAAGAAAGAGAGCAAGGCGCTGCGGATAGTCTTGTACGTCCTGTGCGGAAATTTGCTGTTCTTGCACGATATGCTCGATTTGCCTTACTAGCCACTGATCGAATGCGCTTAAATCGGGTATCGGCGACAGGCTTAAAAGCTGGCTTAAAAAGGCTTCGCTGTTCAAAATGCGTAATTGGTATTGCCCCTGCAGATGCAAGCCCTGATGCTGCCAGTCGCGCTGCAGGCTGTGTTCGATATGCAGGAAGATCAATTGTAGCGGCATATTGGGATTTAAGGCGCTGAGCGCTCTTGAAGAGAGGGCGTGTTCACCTTCTTGATAAATCGGGCTGCGCCAACCGTTTTGCACGAGGCAGACTTGCTGCTTGGCGGCGACACGCAATAAACAGGGCTCGGAAAATGTTTCGATGTGTTGAATGTGCAGACATTCTCCGACAGGCGCGGATTGCAAGATATTGGTTTGATTGTTTTGCTGCATAAAGCGGGCAAATAGATGATTCAGCATAAAAATCCCTTATTCAGCAGCGTGTTTTAAAGTGCTTTTCAGTTGCGCTTCGGCTTCTTGCAGACGCTGCTTGACGTCTTCGCGCGCTTTTTGCGCATTGGCATTGAGCTCGATGCTTTCTTCAATGGTGGCGATGAGGCGGCGGTTGGCTTCTTCTACCGCTTGGATATCGAAGACGCCGCGCTCGATTTGTTCGCGCGTTTCGCGGTTTGCCATTTGTAGATTCTCGGCATTTTTCAGGAGCAGTTCATTGGTCAAATCGCTGCTGGCCTTGAGCGCCTGCGCCGCTTCGCTGCTGCGGTGGATGGCCAAAGATTGCGCCAATTGCTGCCGCCATAAAGGAACGGTGTTGACAAGCGTGGTATTGATTTTATTGACCAATCCTTTGTCGTTTTCCTGAATCAGGCGGATGCTGGGCAGAGATTGCATCGCTACTTGGCGCGTGAGTAGCAAATCTTGCAGGCGGCGCTCGAGTTCATCGCGCTGGCTTTGGTAATCGCGCAGGACCTGCGCATTTTCCATCGTATTGTTTTTTTCCGCCCGTTCTTTGAGAACGGGCAGGGTCACTTCATCGGCATGACGTTTGGCCGCCTCGCCGGCGGCAATGAAATGTGCCAGTTCGCGGTAATGCTTCAATGTCACTTCATAAAGACGGTCAAGTCTATTGATATCGATTAAGAGGTTTTGTTTTTGGCTTTCCAAGCGGTTACTGATGGCATCGACTTGGTCGCTGACGGTGGTGAATTTCTGCATGAAGGCGAGAATCGGCTCTTGGGTTTTGCCGAAGAGTTTGGCCCAAAAGCCGTTTTTCTTTTTCAATTCTTCTTGGGCGTTTTGCAGACCTTTGAGGGTCAGCACCATTTGCGTGAGCAATTCGCCCGCTTGTCCGCTGTCTTTGATTTGCACGTTTTTCAGCATGGCATCGGCGACACTGGTTAATTCCTGCTGCGCTTTGGAGCCGAAATTCAGCACGCTTTGGCTGCTGTGGATGTCTAGCGAGCTTGCCAGACTGCGTACGCACTGCTCGTCCAGCTGCTCGTTATCGAGAAAAGTTTGGCTAGGATTAGTGCTGTTGTTTGTCATGGCTACTCTCTAATTGTTGACGCAAAACGTCCATTTTACTATGTAACTGAATATTGTCATGCGCAAGCAGGGCGCGGCTCTGTTCGGCAAAGGTGTGGTTGACGCTGTCTAATAAACGGTCTAATTGCGCCAAATGCTCACTCTGTTCCGGATTTTCTTGCAGGCAGGCTTGGCAAATGCTCAGGATTTCAGGCAATTGCACGATGAAAAAGGGACGCAGGCGGCGGATGTTGTCCGCTTCTTGGGCGCATAGACTGATTAAGCGTTGGGCGCGTTGCGCACTGATGCGTATTTTTTCGCTTAAAGCGCGTACCGCGCTTAAAGGGTGCTGCCGATATGCTTCGCTTAATTGCCATAATGCGGCGCTATGGTTTTCCGCATCTGCAATCATTGCCTGCAGGGTCGGGGATAAATGGCGGGTATCGTTGTGCGGCGGCGGATTATCCGCGCTCGGCGGCAGTTGCTGCGCTTGCATGTAATGAAAATAATAGCTGCCGGCGCCTGCCAATGTGCCGAGCAAAATCCACAGCGGATGGCGCAGAAGATAGGCGGATAACAGAAGTATGGCTAAGGTAAAGGCTGTCAGTCCCTGCCCGCGGCTGTCCCGTATTTCGCCCAAGGCTTGGTCTTCTTGCAGGACTTGGGCTAATTGGCGGTAGTAATGGCGCGTGCATTTGGCGGCATAGATAAAGCAGGCGCAGGCCAATAAACTAATGCCGACTTTAAGCGCGCGCGCTTGGAATAAGCCGATAATCGCGCTCAGGCTGAGCGGCAGGACGGGCAGCAGCAAACTGGAACCGCGCAGCAACAGGGCTTTGTTTTTAAGCTTTGTGAGCCAATGTTTTTTCATTAACGCAGAAGCATCATGCAGGAAGGAATGCTACTGACCCAAATCAGCAGACACCATGAAAAAAAGCGCAGGGAATAGGCGGATTTATTTTCTTCTGGTCCAGACATCGGCGCTTCCGAACCAAGAAAGGAATCCGTAGCTGTTGATTTTCAGCTCGGTGCCGGCGGCATTAATCGTCATTTGTACTTTGCTGACTTTGCCGGTCAGGGGATTGAGAATTTTGCCGCCGCTCCATTGATTGTCTTTTTCTGCCTGCAAGTCTGTGATAAGCACCATGCCGTGGATGGGTTTGTCGGCGTTTTTGCCTTCGCATTTGCTGCAGCGCGCATTTCTGTTAGGGATGTATTCAATCAATTTGGCAGAAAGCCCTTGTCTGTCTTGGAAAACGCGGATAATCATGATTGGCTGTCCCGTTTTGTCTTTTAATTGCCAGTAGCCGACGGGATTGGCGGCAAATGCAAAGCCGGATAGGCTTAAAAGGCTGATAAGCCATAATTTTTTAAGAGAAATCACGATAAACTCCTTGAAGAAACTTGGGCAATCATACCGCAAAAGCGGGGCTAAGGCATCGTCTTTAAATTATTTAATAACGCGTTGCAAATATTGACTGAATAACTCATCAATGCGCGAGAGTTGCGAGAGCATCATGTGTCCGCCGGGCAGAAGATGCAGGGGCGCATTGCATTCGCGGGCAAAACGCAGGGAATGTTCGAAGATTACCACGTTGTCCGACCAACCGTGTACAATCTCAACATTAATCAAATCATTGCTGTAACGATGTTGGGCGTAATGCGGCAAATAGAGGGCGGGGGCAACAAGAAATAATCCGCGTACTTGTCGGCATTGTTCGGCGGCAAGTACGGAGGTGTAGCCGCCCATGGAAAAACCCGCCAAAATGACCGGTTCTTGGGCAGGTAGGTTTTGAATGTTTTGAATTAAGCGTGCGGCGCGGGCTTCGGGGTCTTGCTGGATGTCGGTATCGTGGATGCTGCTGACAGCGTCGCAGAAGCGACCTGCGGTCTTTGCCAACTGCTGCATAATCGCATCATCAGGACTGCCGCCGCGCCCATGCGAGCAAATAATGTGCATCAGTGGTCTTCAAAAAAGCCTTTTTCGCGTCGTTCCGCAATTTGCTTGCAATCGATACATAATTCGGCGGTCGGGCGCGCTTCCAAGCGACGGAAACCGATTTCTTCGCCGCATTGGTCGCAGTAGCCGAAATCACCGCTGTTGATGCGTTCAAGGGTTTTATCGATTTTGTGCATGAGTTTACGTTGGCGGTCGCGCGTGCGCAGTTCCAGTGAGAATTCTTCTTCTTGGGTGGCGCGGTCGTTTAAATCCGCCGTATGGGTGTTTTCGTCTTTGAGATATGCGCGGGTACGTTCGCTTTCGTCAATGATTTCCTGCTTCCATTGATGAAGCAGTTGTGTGAAGTATTCCAATTGCTTGGCGGACATGTATTCTTCGCCGTCAGCAGGGCTGTATTTTTGATTGTTTTCAGTGGTTTGAGCTTTTTGTTTTGTCATAAAATATGGGGGTGGCTTGAAAAAAACCGCTGCATATTACGCAGCGGTCGGTATGAAGTCAAAGTTTTTCTTGTCTAATCGCAGAAGCATTAGATCCTGTGCCTGCATCTAAGCGCTTTGCCTCGGTGAAGTATAATTTTTGGTAACACAAGGCGGCGAAATAGCAGATGCCGCTGATGCCGACAATGGCGGGAGCGACCGGAAAATCCCATAAATACGCCATGCCGACGCCGAGCGTGGCGGTAATCGTCGAGAGTATCGCCGCCCAGAGCACGCATTGCTCCGGTGTGTGTGCGAAGCGGTTGGTGGTTTGAATGGGGATAATCAGAAATGCCATGACCAGCATCAGTCCTATAAATTGAATCATAATGCCGGTGAATAGTCCGAGCAGGAGCAGGAAAATGCCTTCGTAGCGATGCACATTCGGGATTTCGGTACGGGCGATGTCTTCGCTGACGGTCAGCAGAATCAGGGGCTGCCACAGCCATTTAATGAACAGGAGCGTGAGCACGGTGGCAATGGCGATGAGCAGTAAGTCTCTGCCGCCGGCGTTTAAGATGTCGCCGAATAAATAGCCGAACAGGTCGGTGCGGATGTTTTCCATTTTCGACAGGGCAATCACGCCTAATGCCAGCATGAAATGCGAGAGGGTGCCGAGGATGTTGTTGCCGTCTGCGCCGGTGCGGCGTTTGATGACATAGAGCAGGATGACTAATAGAGCGGTAATGCCCCAAATGCCAAGATAGATGGGTAGGCGGAAATATAATGCCAAGGCAATGCCCAGCCAGGCGCTATGAGCAAGGGCTTCGCCGAAATAAATCAGGCGCCGCCAAGAGATGATGCTGCCCAAGGGCGCGGCGGCGGCAGCGGATAAAACGGCGCAAGTCCAAGGAATCAAAACAAATTGTAAGAAGAAATTCATAAGTGTTGATGGTTGTGATGATGATGGTAGATGCCGAGTTCGGCGGCTTCGGCTTGTCCGAGCAGGCGCAGGAAATCGGGGTGCTTGGCAATCTCCTGCGGTTTGCCCATGCAGCAGATATGTCCGTTTAAGCACAGCACTTTATCGCTTGCCGCCATAACGAGATGCAGATCATGCGAGACTAAGACAATCGCGCATCGGGTTTTCAGCTGATAGTCGCGGATATGGTGGTAGTAATTGCCCAAGGCGGAAGGATCGATGCCCGCCGCCGGTTCGTCTAAAACGATTAATTCGGGACGATTGAGCATGGCGCGTGCCAGTAAAAGACGCTGTGTTTCGCCGCCCGAGAGATTTTGCAGGGGGCTGTCGAGCAAATGGCGGATGTTTAAGGAATCCAGCGGCGAGTCCGCTTGCTGATAATCCAAGCCTTTGAGAAAGCGGCGCATGCTAATGGGCAAATCGGAAGGGGTATGAAAACTTTGCGGCACATAGGCCAGTCGCAGTCCTTTGCGGCGTGTGATGCTGCCGCTGCTGGGGCGGTAATGTCCTAAAATCAGGCGCATCAATGTGCTTTTGCCGGCGCCGTTGGGCCCGACGATGGTTAATAGTTCTCCGCTTTCAATCGGCAGGCAAATGTCATGTAAAATGCTGCGTCCGCCGATGCGGTAATTGATATGTTCGAGGGAAATAAGTGGATCAGACATATAATCACAGAGTAAAAGTTCCGTTATAGGATAACATAATTTGATGAGTAAACCGATAGAATCGGGCGCGCTCTTTTGCATCAGCGTAGCGGTGCCGCGTCCTTTGTTCAGCGCATTTAGCTATTTGCATCACCGCCCTTTGACGGCGGGGCAGCGGGTGCGTGTGCCTTTTGGCAGAAAAGAAGAAATCGGGATTGTGTTGGCGTCTGCACCTTATGTAGAGGAAGAAGGTGCATTAAAAAGCATTGCCGCCGTTTTAGACGAAGCACCTGTCTTGGATACGGAATTGCTGGGCTTTTTGCAGCAGGCGGCACGTTATTATCAGCATCCTCTAGGGGAAGTGATTGCCAGCACCTTGCCCAATGCTTTGCTGCATGGGGCGGAGAATCGCCGCCGCTTGGCACGTTTTTATCGCTTGACGGCAGCGGGAGTCGCGGCATTAGACGGCAAATTAGGCAGCAAGCAGCGCGAGGTCTTAACTGCTTTGCAATCCGGGCGGCAGTCGGAACAAGCCTTGCGCGGGCAGTTTGGCTTAAGCCCCGCTTGGCTGCGCGATATGGTCGAACGCGGTTTACTGACGCAAGAAGAACAGTTTCAATATGAAGCGGCGGCGCCAATTCCCGCGCCCGATTTAAGCACGGAACAGGCGGCAGCCTTAGCATATTTGTCGAAGCGCAGCGGTTTTGTTGTGGATGTGTTAGACGGGGTAACGGGTTCGGGCAAGACGGAAGTCTATATCCGCCGCATTGAGCAATTGTTGAGCGGGGGCGGGCAGGTATTGGTATTGGCGCCGGAAATCGCCTTGGTGGAAATGCTGTATCGGCATTTACGTCCGCGTTTGTCTTGTGCGCTTGCCAAGCATCACAGTGCGATGACAGATGCGGCGCGTTTGACGGTATGGCAGGATGTACGCGCCGGCGATGTGCAGGTCTTAATCGGCACGCGTTCGGCTTTGTTCGGCGCTTTTGCGGATTTACGCGGCATCGTGATTGATGAATGTCATGATCAGGCTTATAAGCAGCAGGAAGGCTTTCATTATCATGCGCGCGATATGGCGGTTTTGCGTGCCAAAGCATTGAATATTCCTGTATTAATGGGTAGCGCGACGCCGCCTTTGGAAGTCTGGGCGCAGGTCGAGCGCGGCATATGGGGCGATATCCGTTTGCAGTCGAGGGTTTTGGCGCAGGCGCAGGCGCGAATTACCATTGACGACATGAACACGCCGGAGCAGGTGGACGGCTTGTCTTTCCGCCTGATTAGCGAAATTCACCGCCAACTGCGCGACGGGCATCAAGTGATGCTGTTTCTCAATCGGCGCGGCTATGCGCCCTTGCTGCGTTGTGAAGACTGCGGCGAAGCCCTGCAATGCAGCGCCTGTGATTGCGCGATGACGGCGCATTTGAGCAGTCGCAATTTGCAATGCCATCATTGCGGACGCAGCCGCGATATTCCGACCCATTGCCCTGCTTGCGGTAGCAAAGAATTGAAATTATTGGGTTATGGCACGCAGCGATTAGAACAAAGCCTGCGTCGGCAATTTCCGCAAGCGCGTATTTTACGCATTGATTCCGACGCTTATCGCAGCGCGGCGCAATTTCAACAGGCGATTGCGCAGGTGCAAGCCGGCGAGGCGGATATTATTTTAGGCACGCAATGGTTATCCAAAGGGCATCATTTTCCCGCCCTGCAATTAGTGGCGGTGGTGGATGCCGATGCCGCTTTTTACAGCAGCGATTTCCGCGCCGAAGAACATTTGGCGCAAACCCTGATGCAGGTCGGTGGACGCGCGGGGCGTGAATCGACAGGACATATTTGGATTCAGACCCGCCAAGCGGCGCAGCCGGTATTCCGCCTCTTTCAGCAGCCTTATCGCGATACCCTGCAAAGGCTTGCGGCAGCACGCAAACAAGCCCATTTGCCGCCTTATTCTGCGCAAGTCTTATTAACGGCGCGCCATCGCGACGGCGCGCGCGCCGCGCAAGCCCTGCAATTTACCTGCGAAGGCGCGCAGGCGGCAGGTATCGGGCAAGACTGGCAATGGCTGGGGCCTGCGCCGGCTTTGATGCTGCGCAAAGACGGATTGCAGCGCTATCAAGTCCTGATTCAATCGGATAATCGTGCCGCTTTGCAGCAGCAATTGCCGGCGCTCAATCAATGGCTGTTGGCGCAAGGCAAAGCCTTTGCGGTGCGGGTAGCGATAGACGTCGATCCTTTGTGGATAGATTAAGAGGCTATAAAATACGCTGCACTCAGCAGAAGCCCAGTCGGGCAATATTAAAGGACGGACAATGACTCAAGCACCCCCTCAACATACGCTTCGGCAATTACAGCGTTTGGCAAAATTCAGCCGCCTGATGGACGGCTGGATAAAAATCCCTTTTGTACGCAGAGGTTTTGGTTTGGACGCGATTTTATCCGCCGTTCCCGTCCTCGGCGATGCGGCAGGTTTTCTCTTAACGCTGTACAGCGTACGTTTGGCGCGTCGAGCCGGCGTACCGCATCGGCAATTGCTGCCGGCTTACCGTTTGGCGGTATTGGATTTTTTCGCCGGCAGCATCCCCGTGATCGGACTTGTTTTTGATATTGCGATGCGTCCCAGTACCAAGGTATTGGCAATCAGCGAAAACTATCTTGCCGCCCGACATCAGCTTGCCCCGCAATCCTTGGGCGTGCTGCAAGCGACGACGGCGCAGCCTTTGCTGTCGCGCAAACAGCGCTGGATATTAGCGGCGATTGTGTTTGCGCTCTTATTCTTGTTGCTTTTGCTTTCTTATCGGCTGTTTGTCGGCTTTCTGCATTTATTTGGCGGCAGTTTATAAGCATTTGGCGGCAAGCCCTGAGAGCGGTAAAATAGCGCGTTTTAATTTTTGCTGCGGAGCAGATGATGAAAGCCGAAATTCAAGATGGGTTGGCGAGTGCCTTATTATTATTAGCGAAAACCCACAATATCCCCACCGAAAATCTCAATCAAGCGATTGAAATCGAGCGCTGCAAAGACCCTGCGCACGGCGATTTCGCCAGCAATGTGGCGATGAAATTCGCCAAGATTTTCGCCATGAAGCCGCGCGATTTGGCGGATAAAATTATCGTCAGCGTGCCTTTGATGGACAGCGTGGCGGGTATGGAAGTGGCGGGGCCAGGCTTTATCAATATCCGCTTGGCAAAAGACAGCGCTACCGCCGTGTTGGCGGATATTGTGCGCGAGCGCGAGCATTTCGGTCGGCAGCAAGCGGTGCCGACGCAGAAAATTTTGCTGGAATTTGTTTCTGCAAATCCCACCGGACCTTTGCATGTCGGGCATGGACGCGGCGCCGCCTATGGCGACAGTTTGGCGAATTTGCTTAAGGTCAACGGGCATCAGGTCGATAAGGAATATTACGTCAATGATGCTGGACGCCAGATGGATATTTTGGCTTTGTCGGTGTATTGGCGTTATATGCAGCAATGCGGCGTGGATAAGGTGCTGCCTAAGGGGATTTATCAAGGCGATTATGTGATTGGCATTGCCGACAGTCTGAAAGCGGCGCATGGCGAAGCCTTATTGCATCAGCCTGAGCAATGGCTGCATGCCGAGCCTAAGGAGTGGAGCGAGGCGGAAGCGGCGGCAGGGGCGCGTGATCAATGGATTGACGGCGCGATTGCGGCATTGAAAGCTAAATTAGGCGCTGAAAACTACGAGACGGTGTTCCAAGCGGCATTGCAGGCGGAAGTAGAGGATATCAAACAGGATTTGCAGGAATTCGGCGTGGAATTCGAGCGTTGGTTCTCAGAGCGCTCTTTGTTTAGCAGTGGCATGGTGGAAAAAACCTTAGTCAAATTGCAGGAAGGCGGCTTTATTTATGAGAAAGACGGCGCTTTGTGGTTTAAGGCGGAAGAATTCGGCGATGAGAAAGATCGCGTGGTTAAGCGGGAAAATGGCGTAACTACTTATTTTGCTTCAGATATTGCCTATCATTTGGATAAATACGAACGCGGCTATGATGTGATGATCGATATTTTCGGCGCCGATCATCACGGCTATATGGCACGCGTGCGCGCTTCTTTAGCGGCATTGAATCTGAATCCCAGCCAATTGCATATCGCTTTGGTGCAATTCGCCGTTTTGTATCAAAACGGGCAGAAAGTGCAGATGAGCACACGCAGCGGCGAATTCGTTACCCTGCGGGAATTGCGCGAGCAGGTCGGCTCGGATGCGGCGCGCTTTTTCTATGTGATGCGCAAACCCGAGCAGCATTTGGATTTTGACTTGGATTTGGCGGTTTCCAGCAGCAAAGACAATCCTTACTACTATGTGCAATATGCCCATGCGCGGACTTGCCGCGTGATGGAGCGCGCCAAAGAAGCAGGGGTGGAATATCAGGTGGAAGACGCCCTGAAATTGCGCAATCAGTTGAATGAGGCGGAAGAAAAAGCCCTGATTCGCGAATTGGGACGTTACCGCGATATGCTGATCAGCGCCGGCGAGCAATTAGCACCGCATATGGTCATCGGCTATCTGCGCGATTTGGCGACCGCTTGGCATCAATTCTATGATGCGGGGCATAAGGTTTTGCACGAAGATGCGGAGATTCGCGCGGCGCGTTTGCTGCTGACCGATTGCGTGGGGCAGGTATTGCGTAATGCTTTGGCGGTTGTCGGTGTGCAGGCGCAGGAGAGAATGTGAGTAAAAAAGCCAGCGCAAACAGGCGCAAGCGTAATAAAAATGCGCTGCGCCCCAATAGCAAAGCCTTTTGGGCGCAGCGCATCATGGGCATGTTTTTGCTGTTCTTAATTTTGGGAATTTTATTGCTGATCGGTGTGAATTTCTTCAAAGAACACAAAGAAGGCTATGTGCGACCGGTGGCGGAAAAACCGTCTGTGCAAACAGAACAGCAAAACAACAGACAAGCCGTTCAAGCGGCGCAAACGCCGAAATATAGCTTCTATGAATCTTTGCGCAAACGCGATGAGCAAGTCAAGGCGGAATTGCAGCATAAAATTGCCCAAGCGGATAAAAGTAGCATCAAAGGGCGGCATTATCGCATTCAGCTCGGTGCATTCAGCGAAGAAGCGCATGCCGACCGTCTCAGAGCAAAAATGATTTTGCGCGATTATCCGGTGCAGATTATCAAAGACGGCACTTTATTCTTAGTGCAAATCGGGCCTTATGCGGAACGCGAGGAGGCGGTGAATATTCAAAACCGTCTGCAGCGTGAAGGCATCAAAGACCACGTTTTAAAAGCCTATGTCAATTGATGCTTTAGCCGCCGCGCGGCGTTTTAGCGTGGCGCCGATGCTGGATTGGACAACGCCGCAATGTCGGCGCATTCACCGCATTCTCTGTCCGCAGGCGCTGCTGTATAGCGAAATGGTTACTACCGGCGCGATTATCTTCGGCGATGCCGCGCGTTATCTCAAGCATAGCGGCGATATGCCCTGCGCCCTGCAATTGGGCGGCGGCAAAGCCGATGAATTGGCAAAAGCCAGCGCAATAGCGCAAACATTCGCCTATGCGGAAATCAATCTGAATGTCGGCTGCCCCAGCGACCGCGTGCAAAACAATCGCATCGGCGCCTGCCTGATGGCAGAGCCGCGTTTGGTCGCCCAATGTCTAAAAGCCATGCAGAAAGAAAGCGATGTGCCGGTAACGGTTAAGCACCGTTTGGGCATTGATGAGCAGAACGAGCGGCAAGTGATTGATTTTGTGGATTGTCTGGCAAGTGAAAGCGATTGCCGCGTGTTTATCGTGCATGCGCGCAAGGCATGGCTGCAGGGCTTAAGCCCCAAGGATAACCGCGATATTCCGCCGCTGAATTATGAATTGGTTTATGAACTCAAGCAGCGATTTCCTGAACTACATATTGTCATCAACGGCGGCATTAACAGCATTGCCGAAGCCAAACAGCATTTGCAGGCGGTGGACGGCGTGATGTTGGGACGCGCCGCTTACCAAGAACCGCGTCTCTTATTGGAAGCCGCCGAATTATTTGGATGTGAAATACCGATCATTGAGAGCGTTTTAGCCGCTTTGGAAGTTTTGTTGACAAAGGCTTTGGACAATAGGGAACGCCTCAGCGATTACACGCGGCATCTGCTCGGACTGTTTAACGGACAAGTCGGCGCCAAGCAATTCCGCCGCATTTTAAGCGAAGAAGCCAGAAGCGTTGAGGCGGGCATTGAGATTTGGCACAAAGCCCTTGCGGCGGTATTTTCAAAGAAGCTTTGTTAAATAGCTAGTAGATTCAAGTATGAAGTGTAAGGCGCTCAAAGCTAACTTTAATTTCTTAGATTCATATTGAATGCGTGTTTTATAGTCGGAGAAGTGAAAAAGTAGTACAAGGCGAGCCAACACCGTAATACTTTTTCAATTCTTCGACTATAGCAGAAACGGGAAGCGGATGCCGTAAAGCTTTACGGTTAAAAAAGAAAAATACAAAGCCCTCTAATATTTTAGTGGGCTTGGAAATTTGGCGTGCCTGTAACCCACCAATTTGTATCACTTTTTTAGTTCTTCAACCATAAAAAGCTTTCTAATTCGCCTCTTGCTCCTGCGCGTAAATCCGCATAGCTTTAATTAAGCACGCTATTGATGGCGGATACCAGCAATTCATGCTCTAGGGGCGCGATGCGCGCTTGCAGGCTTTCTGGGCTGTCGTCCGGCAAGACGGGGCAGCGGCTTTGCGCGATGATTTCGCCGGTATCAATGCCCGTATCGACATAATGCACGCTGCAGCCGCTTTCTGTTTCCCCCGCTGCGATAACGGCGCGGTGCACATGCATGCCGTACATGCCCGCACCGCCGAATTTCGGCAGCAGTGAAGGATGCAGATTGATAATTTTACGCGGAAATTTGGCAATGATGCTTTCCGGCATGATGCTTAAAAAGCCGGCTAGGACGACGAGGTCGCTGTGCGGCGCAATGGCGGCATCAAGGGCTTGGGCAAAGGCGGCGGCACCGAGTTTGCGGTCAATCATGGTAAAGGGAATGTCGGCGGCAAAGGCATGGGCTTTGCCGGTGCAGTCGCGGTCGGCGATGACTTGGCTGATGCTGATTTGTTTCAGCCTTTGCTGCCCGATGGCTTGGATAATGGCGGCGAGATTGCTGCCGCCGCCCGAGATAAGGACGCTGATGTGTTTCATGTTTCGCTTTTATAAACTTTTAAGCCGGCAAAGCTCTGCGCGGTGGGCATAACTTCCAAGCGGTTGATATTGATATGCGGCGGCAGTTCGGCGCACCAGATGATGATGTCCGCCATTTCTTCGGGACTGATGTTTTGCACGCCTTGATAAACGCTGTCGGCGCGCGCTTGGTCGCCATGAAAACGGACGGCGGAAAATTCGGTGCCGCTAATCAGTCCCGGTTCGATATTGCTGACGCGCACCGCCGTGCCGTATAAATCGGCGCGCAGATTCAGGCTGAATTGTTTGACGAAGGCTTTGCTGGCGCCGTAAACATTGCTGCCGGGGTAGGCGTAATTGGCGGCGGTGGAGCTGAGGTTGATGATGTGTCCGCGATTGTTTTTGACCATGCGCGGCAAGATGAGATTGGTCATTGCCGCCAGTCCGCGGATGTTGGTGTCGATCATTTGCAGCCAGTCGTCCAGTTGCGCTTCCTGTGCCATGTCCAGCCCGAGCGCCAAGCCGGCATTATTAATCAGCACGTCGATGTCTTGCCATGCTGCGGGCAGGCTGTGAATCGCCGCCTGCATGGCGGTGATGTCTTGAATATCGAAATGCAGCGGATAGAGCGCGTCGCCGAGTTCCGTCTGCAGGGCTTGCAGACGTTCGGCGCGGCGCGCGCAGGCGATGACGCGGTGTCCGCGCCGCACAAGTTCGATGCTGAGTGCGCGTCCGAATCCGGCGCTGGCTCCGGTAACGAGTACGAGCATATTGCCTCCTTAGTTGAGTAAAGCCATGGCTTGGCGGTGTAATTCAGGGGTGGCGGCGGCAAGAATTTCGCCGTTACTGCGCGTGGTCAGCGGTTGTCCCTGCCAGTCGCTGATGATGCCGCCCGCTTCTTCGATGATGCGAATCAGGGGCAGGAAGTCGTGTATTTTCATACCCGCTTCAACGACTAAATCGATCCAACCTGCCGCCAGCATGGCATAGGCGTAGCCGTCGCCGGTGTAGCGTTGTTGGCGGACTTGTCGCACCACTTGCTGATGGCGTTCGTATTGGCGCACGTCAAACATGCCGGGGTCGGTGCTGTAAGCCAAGGCTTGGCTGATTTCGCGGCATTGACTGACGCGGATGCTTTGTCCGTTAAGCCGGCTGCCTTCTCCGGCGGCAAGAAAGCGTTCGTCTAACATCGGCATGTCGATGATGCTTAAGACAGGTTTATCGTGGTAGAGCAGTGCAATCAGGGTGCAGTAAATCGGAAAGCCGCTGATGAAGCTGCGCGTGCCGTCGATGGGGTCGATAATCCAGCGATAGGGTGAGGCGCTGGTTTGTGCGCCGTATTCTTCGCCGATGATGCCGTGCTCGGGGTAATGTTGATTAATCAGGGCACGCAAGGCGGCTTCGGTTTCCTGATCGGCAACGGTAACGGGGCTGGCATCATTTTTATCAATAATGCTTAGGGCTTGGCGGAAATATTGCCGCGTAATGCCGCGCGCGCGGTCGGCTAATTGTTCGGCAAAGCTGAGAAGTTCTTTATCTAGTGGTAACATAGTGGCAAATTTTTATAAATGGATTGGTAATTTGGCACAAAATATTTTGTTGGTCAAACTTTCTTCTCTCGGCGATGTGGTGCACAGTTTTGCCGCCGTCAGCGATATGACGGCGCAGGTGGATGCGCGGATTACATGGGCGGTGGAAGAGGCTTTTGCGCCTTTGGCTGCTATGCATCCTGCGGTGGATAGAGTGGTGGCGGTGCCGATGCGGCGTTTGCGCAAACACAGCCGTCTATGGTGGCGCAGCGCCGAATGGCGGCAAGTGATTGCGGCATTGCGTGCGCAGGAATATGCGGCGGTCATTGATGCGCAGGGATTGATTAAAAGCGCGGTCTTGGCGTATTTGGCAAGCCCTGCACCGCATTGCGGCTATGATTGGCAGAGTGCGCGCGAGGGCTGGGCAAGCCTGTTTTATCAGCATAAAGCGCAGGTACCGCGCCTTCAGCATGCGGTGCTGCGTACGCGGCAATTGTGCGCCTCCGCTTTGGCTTACGCATTGCCGCCGACGGAAGATTTTGCCCTGCCGCAATGGCAGGAGCGGCAGAGTCGCGATTTGGTCTTTTTGCACGGTACGACTTGGGCAAGCAAATTATTGCCCGAAAGCACATGGCTGGAATTGATTCTCTTGGCGCAGCAGGCGGGCTATCGGGTGCGTTTGTTATGGGGCAATGCCGAAGAAGAAGCGCGCGCGCAGCGTCTGGCTGCCGCCTCGCAGGCGGAAGTGATAACAAAAATGCCTTTGCCCAAGATTGCACAGCTCTTGCGCGAGAGTGCGGCGGTCTTGTCGGTCGATACGGGCTTGGGGCATTTGGCTGCGGCGCAGGGCGTGCCTGTTTTAGGGCTTTTTGCCGCGACGGATGCCGCTTTAAGCGGTATGCGCGGCGCACGGGCGGAGAATTTGTCGCGCTCCCGTCCTTGCATGAAAAAAGATTGCCGCCGACACGGCGCGGCGACGGCGAATGCCTGTATGGCGGCATGGTCGGCAGCGGAGATTTGGACGGCTTTTCAAGACACAATTCAGAGGGTATCTTTATGAAAACTTGGCAGATAGTGGGTATTTCAGGCGCTTTGCTATGGCTTATCATCGGCGCGGCGACAGGGCATTACACGATGCCGCCGCAAGAGGCGGTGTGGATGGAAAAGGCACAGCGTTATCATATTGTGCATGCTTTGGCTTTATTGTGGCTGAGCGGACAAAGTCCCGCGCGCGCTAAAGTGGCGATGCTGTGGAGCTTCGGCGCGCTGCTGTTTTCAGGTTCTTTATATTTGATGGTGCTGACGGGTTTGCCGCTGCGCTATGTGGTGCCTGTGGGCGGTGTGTCGATGCTGCTGGGCTGGATATTATTGCTGTGGCAGGTGTTGAGGGAAAAATGAAGTCTATTTTTATCTTAACGGGCGCGGGGATTTCGGCGGAATCGGGGATTAAGACTTTCCGCGCCGCCGACGGCTTATGGGAAGATCATCGCGTGGAAGACGTCGCCACTCCCGAGGCTTTTATCGCCAATCCGGATTTGGTGCATCGTTTTTATAATGCGCGGCGTGCGCAATTGAAAACGGTCGAACCCAATGCCGCGCATCAGGCTTTGGCGAGATTGCAGCGCGATTATAAGCAAGGTACGGTAACGATTGTGACGCAGAATGTCGATGATTTGCATGAGCGCGCCGGCGCGGATGTGATTCATATGCACGGCGAGTTGAGAAAATTGCGCTGTACGCATTGCCGCACGGCATTCGAATGGACGGAAGATGCGCATAAGGAAATGTCTTGTCCGCATTGCGAACGCAGCGGCGATCTGCGTCCCGATATCGTCTGGTTCGGCGAAATACCTTATCACATGGAGACGATTAGACAGGCCTTGACGCAGGCGGCGATCTTTGTCGCCATCGGCACTTCGGGTGCGGTCTATCCCGCAGCGGGTTTTGTGCAAGAAGCGATTTTCAACGGCATAGAGACGCTGGAAATTAATTTAGAAAAAACACAAAGCTCGAGCCTATTTCATCGCAGCAGCTTCGGCAAAGCCACACAGAGCGTTAGCGATTGGGTGCAAGCGGTGCTAGAATAATTTGTTTTTTTGACCACTGTTCAGCATTAAGGAATGTCATGAAGTTTTCTTTCTCGCCGGCCGCCGCGCTGCTATGTTTGGCGCTGAGTTTTACCGGCTGCGCCCAAGCCGCCGATACTCACGAAGCGGCTTTTTCCAAGCCTGAAGCATTAATCATCACAGACGTACAAAAACGCGCTTTCCAATTAGGCAGCAATTTATTAAGCAAACAGCATTACCGCGGCAATTCTTTGCGCCAAATCAGCGCCGGCGTGTTTGACAATTATTTGGATACTTTAGATTTCAACCGCATTTATTTCTTAAAAAGCGATATTGAAGAGCTTTCCGTACATCGCAGCACCTTGGCGCAAACGGTGCGCAAGGCGGATTTGAGTCCGGCGGTGCAGATTTTCGAGCGTTACCGCGAACGCGCCAGCGCGCTCAATGCGTGGATTTTGCAACGCTTAAACCAGCCTTTTGATTTGGACGGCACGGCAACGGTGCATATTCCCAACAATCTGCGCCTAGGCAGCAGCCATTTGCCGTGGCGCGAAACGCTGGAAGAAGTGCATGCCTATCAAGAAGCGCGTTTGACCGATACCTTAATCCGCCTGCGCATGGGCGGACGCAGTCAGGAAGAAGCGATAAAAAAATTAATCAGCCGCTATGAAATGCAGCAGAAAAGCCTCAATCAAATGACGGTTGAAGATGTTTTCGATATGTATATGAACAATATCGCGCTGCGCTTCGACCCGCATTCTTCTTATCTTTCGCCGCGCAGCACGGAAGATTTCGACATCAATATGAGTCTGTCGTTGGAGGGCATCGGCGCGACCTTGAGCTATGAAGACGGCAAAATCACCGTTCGCGAATTGGTCGCCGGCGGCCCTGCCTTTAAAAGCGGCAAATTGCGCATCAATGACCGCATTATCGGCGTTGCCCAAGACAAGGACGGCGAAATGCAGCCGGTCATCGGTATGCGTTTGGACAAAGCCGTGCGCCTGATTCGCGGCAAAAAAGGCACGATTGTCCGCCTTCTAATCGAGCCTGCCAGTCCCAATATGCCTGAAACCGAAATTGCGCTTGAACGCGATACCATCAAGCTGGAAGACCAAGCCGCGCAGGGCTATGTGGAAAGCGTGGAAGCCAACGGCCTTACGCGCAAAATCGGCGTCATCCGTCTGCCTTCTTTCTATATGGATTTTGAAGGCGCGCGCAAAGGCAAAGAAAATTACCGCAGCACCAGTAATGATTTAAGCAACATTATCAAAAACATGAAAGCACAGCAAATCGACGGCATGATTCTCGATTTGCGCGGCAACGGCGGCGGTTCTTTATATGAAGCGGTGCGCACCGTCGGCTTGTTTATCGACGAAGGTCCGGTGGTCATGGTCAGCGATGTCGAAAACAGCGCCGAAACGCAGCACGACAGCGACAAAGGCGCTTTATACGAAGGACCTTTGGCGGTTATGGTGGATCACGGCTCCGCCTCCGCTTCCGAAATTTTCGCCGCCGCGATTCAGGATTACCGCCGCGGTATTGTGGTCGGTAGCAATTCTTTCGGCAAAGGCACGGTGCAAACCGTGATTGCTTTGAATCGTTTTGTCAGCAGCAAAGTGCCGCCTTTGGGCGAGATGAAAATCACCATCGCCATGTTCCACCGCATCACCGGCGAAAGCACGCAACATAAAGGCGTGGTACCCGATATCGCCCTGCCCACAAGCGCGGATATTGAAAAAGTCGGCGAACGCAGTCTGCCTTACGCTCTGCCGCTGAAATCGATTAAAGCCGCAGATTATCAAAGCAGTGATGAAGTCACACCTGAAACCGTCTCGGCATTGCAACGGCAGCACGAGCAAAGAATGCACAGCAAGCCCGCTCTGCTGCGCTATCAGGAATATATCAATCGCGAAATTGCCGAAAAAGAACGTAATGAATGGTCGCTGAATTTGGCGCAACGCGAGCAGCAGTATCAAGATTGGAAAAGCTATGTGGAAAATTATGCCGGCATACAGACGCAGGAAATGCCCGCTTTGCAGTCCGATCAAAAACGCCGCAAAGACATCGAAAAACGCAATGCCGTGATTGACAGCGAAGCGGATAAGGAATATTTCGTGCCTGATGCAGGCTTATTTGAAACGCTCTATATTTTGTTTGACTTTATCGAACATGCCCATGGTGGGCAGGTCTTGGATAAAGCCGCTTAATCTCAAAAGGAGAGACTATGAATGCACATCAGCTAATGGCGAATTCTATTCGCGCCCTCAGCATGGACGCGGTACAAAAAGCCAATTCAGGGCATCCGGGCGCGCCAATGGGTATGGCAGATATGGCGGCTGTTTTATGGCAGCGTCATTTGCGCGTTAACCCCGCCAATCCGCATTGGGATAACCGCGACCGCTTTATTCTCTCGAACGGACACGCCTCCGCTTTGCAATATGCTTTGCTGCATTTAACAGGCTTTGACGTCAGCCTTGATGATTTGAAAAACTTCCGCCAAATGCATAGCAAAACCGCGGGACACCCCGAAGTGCACGAAACTCCGGGCGTGGAAACCACCACCGGTCCATTGGGACAAGGCATTGCCAATGCCGTCGGCTTTGCGTTGGCAGAAGCGCATTTGGCAGCGCGTTTTAACCGCGGCGAACATAAGATTGTTGACCATTACACCTACTGCTTCTTAGGCGACGGCTGCCTGATGGAAGGCGTATCGCATGAAGCCTGCTCTTTCGCCGGCACTTTGGGACTGGGCAAACTGATTGTGCTTTATGATGCCAACGGCATCTCCATCGACGGCGAAATCGATCCCTGGTACAGCGAAGACGTGGCAAAACGCTTTGCCGCCTACGGCTGGCAAGTGGTTGAAGCCATTGACGGACACAATGAGCAAGCCATTCATCAAGCCATTGAATCTGCAAAAGCCGACACCACTCGCCCCAGCATCATCATCTGTCGCACCACCATCGGCTTCGGTTCGCCGAATCTGGCGGGCTCGGAAAAAACCCACGGCGCGCCATTAGGCAATGAAGAAATTGCCGCAAGCAAAGCCGCTCTAGGCTTGCCGGCAGAAGCCTTCAGCCTGCCCGAAGGCGCATTGGAAGCCGCCGATTTACGTGCCAAAGGTCGTCAATGGCAGGAAGCATGGGAAGCACAATTTGCCGCCTATGAAAAAGCCGAACCGGAATTGGCGGCAGAATACCGCCGCGTCATGAAAGGCGAACTGCCGGCAGATTTCGCTCAATACATGCAAAATGCCCTGCAAGCGGCGCAAGACAAAGGCGAAAAAGTCGCCACTCGCAAAGCCTCCGAATTGGCACTGAACGTATTGGCGGAAAAACTGCCCGAACTGGTCGGCGGTTCTGCGGATTTAAGCGGCTCGAACCTGACCTTCAGCAAATCCAGCAAATCCATTCTGCCGCAGCAATTCGGCGGCAACTATCTGCACTACGGCGTGCGCGAATTTGCCATGGCGGCGATTATGAACGGCATGGCATTGCACGGCGGCATCCGTCCTTATGGCGGCACCTTCCTCGTCTTCTCAGACTATATGCGCAACGGCATGCGGATGTCCGCCCTGATGAAATTGCCGGTCTCTTATGTACTGACCCATGATTCCATCGGCTTAGGCGAAGACGGACCGACCCATCAACCCGTCGAACATGTCTCTTCCCTGCGCCTCATCCCGAACCTGAACGTCTGGCGCCCCTGCGATACCGTCGAAACATTGGCCGCTTGGCAAAGCGCCATCAATCCCGAAACCCCGAGCGCTTTAGCCTTATCGCGCCAAGGGTTGCCCGTCATGGCACGCGATGGCGCACAAATTGCTAATATTGCCCGCGGCGGCTATGTGCTGAAAGAAGCGGCAAATGCAAAATTAAGCCTGATTGCCACCGGCTCGGAAGTCGAACTGGCATGCAAAGCCGCAGAAGCACTTGAGAAAGAAGGGATTGCCGCCCGCATCATCTCTATGCCTTGCTTGGATATCTTCTTGCAGCAAGATGCGGCATACCGCGAACAAGTCCTGCCGAAAGGCAGCGCGAAACTCGCTATTGAAGCAGGCTCAAGCCTATTATGGCAAGGCATTGTCGGCGATAAAGGCGCAGTCGTGGGTATGGACGGTTTCGGTGCTTCCGCACCTGCCGAGCAATTATTCCCATACTTTGGCTTTAGTGTTGAAAACGTCGTTAATACGGCGAAAACATTATTGTAAGTATCGAGCCGGCTTTGCTGGCTCTTTTTTGTGTAACGTAAATGAGGAAAGAAAATGCGTAATTTAGTGGATGTAGATGTCAAAAATAAACGTGTCTTAATGCGTTTGGATTTAAACGTACCGGTAAAAGATGGCAAAGTTAGCAGCGATGCGCGTATCACCGCCGCCCTGCCGACCATTGAACTGGCCTTAAAACAAGGCGCAGCCGTCATGATTATGGCGCATTTGGGTCGTCCGACCGAAGGCGAATATGCAGAAGAATTTTCATTAAAACCCGTTGCCGAACATCTGGGCAAATTACTGGGCAAAGAAGTGCCGCTGATTAAAGATTATCTGGAAAACGCACCGCAAGTGAACAGCGGCGAAGTCGTTATGCTGGAAAACGTACGCTTTAACAAAGGCGAGAAGAAAAACGACGCCGCTTTGGCGGAAAAATACGCCGCACTGTGCGATGTATTTGTCAGCGACGGTTTCGGTGTCGTACACCGCGCACAAGCCTCCACCGTCGGCGTTGCGGAAAAAGCCGCCCTTGCCTGCGCAGGACTCTTAGTGCAAAAAGAAGTGGAAACCTTGGAAAGCATCTTGAAAAATCCTGCCAAACCGATGATGGCAATTGTCGGCGGTTCAAAAGTATCCACTAAATTATTAGTCCTGAAAACCCTATTGGAAAAAGTGGACACCCTTATCCCCGGCGGCGGCATTGCTAACACCTTCCTAGCCGCCAAAGGCTACAACGTCGGCAGCTCGCTCTATGAGCCCGATTTATTGGAAGAAGCCCGCCAAATGCTGGAAAGTGCGCAAAAACGCGGTGTAAACATTCCTCTGCCGGTCGATGTGGTTGTCGGCGATGAATTTTCCGAAAATGCCAAAGTGCAAACCAAATCCATTAAAGACGTGGCGGAAAACGAAATGATCTTAGACATCGGACCGGAAACCGCCGCCAACTACGCACGCATGATTGCCGAAATGAAAACCATCGTTTGGAACGGCCCTGTCGGCGTATTTGAAATGAAACCCTTTGCCGGCGGCACCGAGGCCCTCTGCGAAGCCATTGCCAAGACCCAAGCCTTTACCTTTGCCGGCGGCGGCGACACCCTATCCGCCATCGCCCAATTCGGCATAGAAGACAAAGTGGACTACGTCTCAACCGGCGGCGGTTCCATGCTGGAATACTTAGAAGGCAAAGCCTTACCGGGCGTGGAAATTTTGAAATAATCTTCCTCATCCTTTCAAAAAAGCGGCGCAAGCCGCTTTTTTGCTAAAGACAAGACAAAGGCGGATTGCTCCGCCCTATGATTAGCCGCTTTAGCGATGAAGTAGAACTCAGTGCCGCTTAAAAATAAACGAACAATAAAAGCGGTATTGGGGAGGAAATTTATCGTAAATATAGTCGATTCATGACAAAGTTGCACACCTAAAAAATATCAAGCTTTACTATTGTGCGGGCTAACATATAAAAACTGTGTTTTTATTTGAGCTGAATTGACTATATATGAAGCTTTTTGCTTCAAACACTATGGGACAAAGCGGTTATTTTTTTTATAACTCTGTATATAAAATTGATTTTAAAATCATTTTTTATTATTGACTTATCGTAATCTCAAGCATAAGATAATGCCAATCTACTATCACCTACTGTTGAGAGCGAGTCTTAGAAAATGAGAGGAAGAGATGGGATTAATTAAACGTAGAGAACCGCCGTTTCAAACGGTTGAAGAAGCAAATGAGTTTATTAAAAAATATGGTGCAAATATTTTTACACACATTGTAATCAAATATCAGCAGAGTTTATGCATGACTTATATGCGATATATGGCGGTATTTTTTCCTATTTATATAGGTTTATCTTCAATTGTGCTGCTTTTTAATTATAAAGAAATAAATTATATAACTGGAAAAATATTAGAATTTTTCTATATTCCTGTAAAGGAACCATATGGTTGGAATGTAAGTCTTATTCTAAGTGCCGTAATGCATATACTTGCTTTATCCCTAGCGATAAGAACACATGATTTTTCTTTGTTAAGAAAAGTTACAAAACTTAGAATATCATTTAAGTATATTGTTAGAAATATCATGCTTTTTTTATGTATGTTAGCCTCTATTTTTGCTACTTATTACCTTACATTAACAAAACAAGCAGAAACTTGTACGCTATTAACAGCTTGTTTTTTGTATTCTGATAATATGTTTTTACATAGTAGTTTTACTTTGTATGTTATATTTTTTTTAGTTATTATTTTCGCCTATTCAATTCTATATGGATGTAGATTTGGAGAAGATTTTGATTTGGTTGATACTGAGGGTATGTTAAAATGAGTGATACATCGAATGTTCAAAATAATTATTTGCAGAATTTTTGGAATTCTGTCTTATTCTTTTCCTCACTTTCTAAAAATGAAAGTACTGGGAAGTATAATGGTTTAGGGAATCTTGCAGGAATAACTAGTGCTACTCTTGGTTTTATATCTGCCTCTTCCTCAAAAGAGGCGATAAAATCTTATTATGGGCCTAACTCAAATAAAACCTTAAATAATCTTATTGATGATGCTAAAGGAGCCCAAATTTCTAATAGGAGCGACTATAAATATCGACAGTTTTCAGCCAAGCTTTGGGAGGCTGCGGGTAAAGCTAATCATCCCATTCATTTGCAAATTCAGCAAGCAATTGGAGAGCTTGATGCAAAATATAATTTTAACAACAAAGTTTTGGATTCAGCTAATAATGCAAAAATGCTTGGCACTTTGGGAGGCTTGCTGAGGCAAAATTGATGCCCAAGATGCCGTGTTTGAACAGCTAAAAGTTTGGCGTGATTTAAACCAAGATGGGGTGAGCCAAGAGGGAGAACTTTTCACGCTGGAACAATTAGGCATTCAATCGCTAGATTTGAATCATCAAGCGGTCAATCAAAGACAGGGTAATGGCAATACCGTAGCACGCTTAGGCAGCTATACCACCACAGACGGCAGCACACACAAAATGGGCGATTTACTCTTTGATAATAACGCCATGATTAGCCGCTTTAGCGATGAAGTGAAACTCAGCGCCGCTTAAAAATAAACGAACAAAGCGGTATTGGGGAGGAGATTTATCGTAAATATATGAAGCTTTTTGCTTCAAACACTATGGGACAAAGCGGTTAGTTTTTATAATTCTGTATATAAATTTGATTTTGAAATCATTTTTTATTATTGACTTATCGTAATCTCAAACATAAGATAATGCCAATCTACTATCACCTACTATTGAGAGCGAGTCTTAGAAAATGAGAGGAAAAGATGGGATTAATTAAACGTAGAGAACCACCATTAAAGTTTATTTGGGGGTTGAATGTCTAGAATAGTATTTTTGAACAAAAATATGTTATTAATATTTTTAATTACATCCATTTTGTTTGCTCTAATTTACTATTGGATTTTAGGATTTTCATTTTATTTGATACTAATCTTAATAAATTTATTTTTATATCCTTTGTTGTTTGTTAAGCAGTCTTATTTAAAAATATCATCTTGGTTTTTATTAGGAATGCAGTTTTTCTTTTTTATGAATCATCCTACTATTGATTTTGATAATATAGAAAGTACTGAAAATATAAATATTGGTTATTCAAAAAGTTTTTTGACGCAAGAGTTTCTAACGCCACATTTTATAATAAGATGTTTCAATATTCGTTGTAATTTTTTTTATGTGACTGTACATTATAAAGCAAAAAAAGAGTATAAGAAAATATTATTCTCCTCTTCTGTTTTAAATGATAAAATAATAGAAGAAGATTATTTTAAACAAGAGTTGTATAGTATAAAGAGTAAGTTTTTTAGATATAAATTCATATATTTTGTGGTATTTATTCATGCATTTTTACTAATATTTCTTAATTCGTTTTATATTAGAGGAGAGAAAAAATGGCAACACCATTAACTGTTGTTTCAAAAACATTTACTTTGATTAAAAATGGGTTTTCTGGTGAAGATATTCTTAACACATTTACAAATGAAATTTTGAATATGAATCAGGAAGAAATTTTATATACAACAGGCTCAACTATTCAAATGGTTGAGAATATAGGTGATTTGCTTGGGTATGGCTCAATGGAATCTAACACTATGTCTGCAGTAATAACTTCAGGAATGGTATATAATCAGATCATTACTCTCAAGGATTCTATAGTTTATAAAGATGAAATAGATTTGCATAAATTAAATAATTTATTGGGTGATTTATTTATTATAGCAGGTGATTCTTTTACGGCAAATGGAATTAAAGGTGGGGTAATTCTGTCTGCAGCAGGTCTTTATATAAAAGAATATGGAGATGCTACGTATGGAAATGAGCCTGCAATAGTTGCAGCTAGTGAGTTCTTCAATAAGGAAAATATGCTTGGATTTATTGGAGATAGATTTGAAGCATGGTCAAAATTTGTATATAAAATTCTTCCTGATGCAATAAATCCGTGGTTAGATATTGAAGATGCTATTGAATATATAAATCTCAACCGCTCAGGTGAATACCATATTGTCGATCCGCTGACCTTAGATTTAGACGGAGATGGAATTGAAACGGTTAAAATAGACGGCTTAAACAGCATCTTATTTGACCATGATGCCGATGGGATTCGTACCGCGACAGGTTGGGTAAAAGCCGATGATGGCTTATTAGTATTAGACAGTAATGGTGATGGCAAGATTGATACTGGTCGGGAATTATTTGGCGATAATCGCTTGCTAAAAGATGGCAGCTTAGCGCCGACAGGATTTGCCGCCTTAGCAGAACATGATGATAATGGCGATGGCAAAATTGATGCCCAAGATGCCGTGTTTGAACAGCTAAAAGTTTGGCGCGATCTAAACCAAGATGGAGTGAGCCAAGCGGAAGAACTTTTCACGCTTGAGCAATTAGGCATTCAATCGCTAGATTTGAATCATCAAGCGGTCAATCAAAGACAGGGTAATGGCAATACCGTAGCACGCTTAGGCAGCTATACCACCACAGACGGCAGCACACACAAAATGGGCGATTTACTCTTTGATAATAACGCCATGATTAGCCGCTTTAGCGATGAAGTGGAACTCAGTGCCGCGCAAAAAGACAGTGTGAATCTACGCGGCATGGGAAGACTCCGCGATTTGCAACAAGCCGCGGCAAAATCTTCTGCTCTAGCGGATGTGATTCAAGACTATAGCGCTGCTCAAACCAAACAAGAACAACTCGCCCTGCGGGATAAATTAATCTTAGAATGGGCGAATACCGATATTAATCCAATGTACGCTTTTCATTTGGATAGAGTTTCTATACAAACCGCCTCAAGCGGTGTAGGACTTACTCCTGGACAACTAAAAAATGTATTCTTGGGTCCTGAACTTGCTAAAATTAATGGTGAATTTCATCAACTCAAAGACAAAATCCGCATTTTAGACAGCTTTACAGGACAACGCTCCAGCCTGATTGCTTATACCAACCTTGAAGATGCCAAACGCATTCTAAACGTTATTAAAGACAGCTACGACAAACTGGCGGAACAACTTTACGCAGGACTGCTCTTCCAAACCCGCTTAAAACCCTACACCGACCACATTAGCCTGAGCTTTAAAGACGACAAACTTGCATTAGACTTTAGCCAAACCGCAGCCGTATTTAACCAAATCCATACCAAAGACCCACAAAAAGCCTTTGTGGATTTAGGTGAATTTTTATATTACAGCGATGCGATGAAAAAAACCGATACCTTCGCTAAACTTTCTAGCCTATTTATGGAGTATGCCCAAAGTTCTATTAGCAGCGGCAATTTTGAAACCGACCTCGCTATCTTAGGCAAAGAGAAATTTATCGCCTTAGGACACCATCTCGGCACAGAACAAGATGAAACCCTTAAAGGCACTGATCTCGCTAACCTCATTAGCGGTGGTGCAGGCAATGACAAACTCTACGGCAATGGTGGAGATGACCGCCTAATTGGTGGAGAAGGTAACGACCGCTTAGAAGGCGGCAAAGGCAATGATGTTTATGTATTCTCTAAAGGACATGGACAAGACAGCCTTTACGACCCATACAACGACAGCGGCGACCGCATTGTCTTCACCGATTTAAACTATGCAGATATGACCTTCCGCCAAGACGGTAGCCATTTAATCCTAGCAAGCGGTGAAAACGATTACGTCAAAATCGACTACTTCTTTAGTAGCCAACAATACAAAATAGAACATTTTGAATTTGCCGACAAAACAATCTCACTTGATGAGATGATGAAAAACGGCTTAATCCTGCATGGCACAGAACAAAATGAAACCATCCAACATTGGCAAGGCAAAATGATTGCCTATGCAGGCGCAGGAAATGACAGCTTAATTGGTGCCGATAAAGACGATGAACTACATGGCGAAGCTGGCAATGATAAATTGTATGGTAATGCTGGAGATGACCGCCTAATTGGTGGAGAAGGTAACGACCGCTTAGAAGGCGGCAAAGGCAATGATGTTTATGTATTCTCTAAAGGACATGGACAAGACAGCCTTTACGACCCATACAACGACAGCGGCGACCGCATTGTCTTCACCGATTTAAACTATGCAGATATGACCTTCCGCCAAGACGGTAGCCATTTAATCCTAGCAAGCGGTGAAAACGATTACGTCAAAATCGACTACTTCTTTAGTAGCCAACAATACAAAATAGAACATTTTGAATTTGCCGACAAAACAATCTCACTTGATGAGATGATGAAAAACGGCTTAATCCTGCATGGCACAGAACAAAATGAAACCATCCAACATTGGCAAGGCAAAATGATTGCCTATGCAGGCGCAGGAAATGACAGCTTAATTGGTGCCGATAAAGACGATGAACTACATGGCGAAGCTGGCAATGATAAATTGTATGGTAATGCTGGAGATGACCGCCTAATTGGTGGAGAAGGTAACGACCGCTTAGAAGGCGGCAAAGGCAATGATGTTTATGTATTCTCTAAAGGACATGGACAAGACAGCCTTTACGACCCATACAACGACAGCGGCGACCGCATTATCTTCACCGATTTAAACTATGCAGATATGACCTTCCGCCAAGACGGTAGCCATTTAATCCTAGCAAGCGGTGAAAACGATTACGTCAAAATCGACTACTTCTTTAGTAGCCAACAATACAAAATAGAACATTTTGAATTTGCCGACAAAACAATCTCACTTGATGAGATGATGGAAAACGGCTTAATCCTGCATGGCACAGAACAAAATGAAACCATCCAACATTGGCAAGGCAAAATGATTGCCTATGCAGACGCAGGAAATGACAGCTTAATTGGCGCTGATAAAGACGACGAACTGTATGGTGAAGAAGGTAATGACCGTTTAGTCGGCAATGGTGGAGATGACCGCCTAATTGGTGGAGAAGGTAACGACCGCTTAGAAGGCGGCAAAGGCAATGATGTTTATGTATTCTCTAAAGGACATGGACAAGACAGCCTTTACGACCCATACAACGACAGCGGCGACCGCATTGTCTTCACCGATTTAAACTATGCAGATATGACCTTCCGCCAAGACGGCAGCCATTTAATCCTCGCAAGCGGTGAAAACGATTACGTCAAAATCGACTACTTCTTTAGTAGCCAACAATACAAAATAGAACATTTTGAATTTGCCGACAAAACAATCTCACTTGATGAGATGATGAAAAACGGCTTAATCCTGCATGGCACAGAACAAAATGAAACCATCCAACATTGGCAAGGCAAAATGATTGCCTATGCAGGCGCAGGAAATGACGGCTTAATTGGCGCTGATAAAGACGACGAACTGTATGGTGAAGAAGGTAATGACCGTTTAGTCGGCAATGGTGGCAATGACCGCTTATATGGCGGAGAAGGCGAAGATTATTTATACGCAGGTGCTGGCAATGACATGTTAAGTGGTGGGCAAGGTGCTGACCGCTTACATGGCGGTGCTGGGGCAGATGTGTTTATCTTTGATAGTCTTGATACAGTAGATACGCTGGAAGATTTCAATGCGAAAGAAGACAGTATCGCTTTAGATAAATCACTATTCACCGCTTTGGGTGAAAACATTGAAGCGGCGGAATTCGCCTTTGGCAGCCAAGCAGAAAATGCTGAGCAGCGGCTGGTTTTTGATAGTAAAACAGGGGCTTTGCTTTATGATGCTGATGGTTCAGGCGAGGCAGCGGCGGTGCATATTGCTACCATACGCGGTTCGGCTTTAAATGCTTTAAGCCACGAGCAGTTTGCGCTGATTTAGGCGTTTAGCGGTAAAAAAAAGTGGCGGTTAATCCGCCGCTTTTTGTTTTTGAATTTGGGTGTTTTTCTATTGGTCAGGGTTGTCTTTGATAAATTGCATGACTTTTTCGACCATGTTTTTGGAGCCTGTGAAGATAGGACAGCGTTGGTGTAGGCTTTGTGGTTGGATGTCGAGGATGCGTTGTTTATCGTCTGTGCGAGATAGGTCTGATTTTTGAATCCAATGAAATCTTTTGTCTGTGTTGCAAGATATCGGATACAAGTATCCGATATACTGGCACCGTAATGCTTTTTCGCTCTCCAATTATTAAAGAAACAAATCTAGATATACCTACAATAAATAACGGCGGATTGCTCCGTCGTTATTTATTGTTTATGTGCCGCTTATGCTGCGCCTTTAGGCGGCGTGAAAGCGGTGAGTTCAGGGGCTTCGCCGCTGTATTTCTCAATATTGACGACGGCGGTTTGTCCCGTATTGCCTTGGGCGAGCGAGGAGGTGCCGCGGTCAATCGCCAAGACGTTGCCGCAGCCGTTTTTGCACAGGGCATTGTCGCTGCCATCTGCTGGGTCGTACCAAGCGCCTTCGTGCAGGGCAAGCACGCGTTTTGCCACGCGTTCGGTCACTACTGCGCCTGCCAGCACTTGTCCGCGTCCGTTATAGATGCGGACTAAATCGCCGTCGGCAATGTCGCGCGCTTGCGCGTCTTCAGGATGTATCCACACCGGTTCGCGGTTAGCAACCGCATATTGCTCGCGCAGGCTGGTTTGGTTGAGCTGCGAGTGCAGGCGGTAGTGGCTGTGCGGAGTGACCATGTGCAGGGGATATTCTTCGGGTGCATTGCCGAGATATTCCACCGGCGGCAGCCATGAGGCGTGTCCGCGGCAGTCTTCGTAATTCATAGCTTCAATCGTTTTCGAGAAGAGTTCGATTTTGCCTGAGGGCGTGCCGAGCGGATTTAAGACGGGGTCTTTGCGAAAATCGGCATAGCGCACCCATTCGACGCCGCGTTCGCTGATTGGGTTTTCATAGACTTTGTTCTCATCCCAGAATTGGCGGAAACGCGGCATGGGGATGTGTTGCTGACGTGCTGCGGCTTCCACTTGTCCGTAGAGATGCGCCAGCCAGCTCATTTCGCCGCGACCTTCGGTAAATTCCGCTTCCACGCCGAAACGACGCGAGAGTTCGGCAAAGACTTCGTAATCGTCTTTGGCTTCGCCTTGCGGTTCGACGACTTTTTTCATCGGCACGATGTGCATATTGGAGTAGTCGCCGGTCATGGTGAGGTCGTTGCGCTCGTAGCTGGTGGTGGCGGGCAGAACGATGTCGGCATGTTTGGCGGTCGCCGTCCAATAGGGTTCGGAGACGATGATGACTTCGGGTTTTTGCCAGCCTTTGCGCAGGCGGTTCAAGTCTTGATGATGATGGAAGGGGTTGCCGCCGCACCACCAAATCAGGCGGATATGCGGATAGGTGCGCGTTTGTCCGTTGTAGGGGTATTGCGCGCCGGGATTGTGCAGGGCGTCGGAGATGCGCGCCACAGGAAAGGAGAGTTCGGTGGCGGTCAAGAGCCAGTCTTTGTTATTGGCAGAGCTGCCGCTGCTGGGCGTGATGCCGATATTGGGCAATACACCGGCTTTACGCTCGGGCACGCCACCGTTGGAATAATGGTAAGACAATCCGAATCCGCCGCCGGGCAGTCCGATTTGTCCTAGGAAAGCGGCGAGCGTTACCAGCATCCAATGGGTTTGTTCGCCGTGATGCTGGCGCTGCATCGCCCAGCCCGCCATGAACATGGTGCGATTTTCGTGGAAGAGTTTCGCCAGTTCGCGAATTTTTTCGGCACTGACGCCGCAGATTTCCGCCGCCCATTCAGGGGTTTTGGCGATGCCGTCTTCTTTGCCTTGGATATAGTCGGCAACGATGTCGGCGCCGACGCAGTATTTTTCCAAGAAGGCTTTGTCATGCCAATCATTGGCCATCAATTCATGGCAGATGCCCAGCATCAGCGGCACATCGGTGGTGGGGTTGACCGGAATCCATTCGCAGGCATCGCCCAAAATTTCTGCGGTTTCGGATAGGGTAGGGTCGATGGCGATGACTTTAATGCCGCTTTCTTTGAGCTTGAGCAGATAGTCGCGTCCTTGGCAATCCGATGCCGACCACGCGATTTGCGAGCTGTTGGCGATATTGGCGCTCCAAATGACCACGACTTTGCTTTCGCGCAGCACCACTTCCCAGCTGGTGGGCTGTTCATAGACTTCGACCGTGCCCATGACATGCGGCATGATGACTTGCGCCGCACCGGTAGAATAGTCGCCCAGATGCCCGACATAGCCGCCGGAAAGGGTCATGAAGCGTTGTAAGAGGGTAAAGGCTTTATGTAATACGCCTGAGGAACGCCAGCCGTAAGAGCCGGCGAAGATGCCGTCGGCGCCGTAGGCTTCGCGGACGCGGCGTAATTGTTTTTCGATTAAATCATAGGCTTCTTTCCAAGAAATCGGCACGAATTCGTCGTCGCCGCGTTTGCCGTCCGGCTGGGTGACGTTGTCCAGATTATCCAAAAAGCCTTTGCGCACCATCGGTTGCTTGATGCGGACTTTATTATAAATTTGATCAGCGACCACGGTTTGTAGGGGGTTTTTCAATTTCGCCGGCACGGCGGGCCCTGATGAAGTGACTTTGCCGCTGCTATCGACATTGATGACCAAGGGACCCCAGTGGGCGGCAGTGATGATTTGCCCGTTTTTAGCCGCCTGCGCGAAGGCTTTTGCCGACATTGTCGGAGACAGTGCGCCTGCGCCCGCCAGCAAGCCGCTGTTGCGGATGAAGCTGCGACGGCTGGAAGAGTGTTGTTTAGTCATGGTTAGCTCCTGTGACATCTTTCGAGTGATTTTGAAGGTAGTAGGTTAAGACTAATTTGCCGTTTTCGTTAATGGAGGTACGGTTTGCCATGCCGTTAACAATCGCGGGCCATTGGTTGGCGTTGTAATGATGCGCAGGGATAACCGCATGGCAACCGCCACAATAAGCGTTATTCAGCTCATCGCCATAATCCCATAGGGCTTGCACATCGGAAAGCATATGTTCCGCGCTAATCCATGCGCTGAATTGAACGGGGCGCCAATTGGTATCGCTGGCTTCATGGTGTCGGAACTCACCCTGCACGCTAATGTTTTCCAGCATCGGGTCGTTGATGACCGCCGCAATGATGCGTTTACCGTGCTGCGCGTAAATGACTTGCTCCGCGCCTTCCTGCTGGAAGCCCTCAATTTGCACTTGGCGCATACCGCCTTCGCCGGCAAGCACTTTCAGCGCGGTGCTGGGGAAGATTCTCGCCGCAGCCTTTTGCTTGCCGCTGTCGGCATAGCCTTCGATTTCGGCGATAGGGAAGAGAGCGGCGGCATTGTCGGCGGTTTTTGCCGCCAGTTCGTGCAAATGTCCGGCAGCGCGGTCGGCGTCTTCGGTAAATTCAGGCGGAAAATGCGCGATACCGCGGTGGCAGCTGATACAGGTCATGTTTTCGCTTTCCATTCTCTGATGTTCGCGCTGCGCTTTTTCGGATTGCGCATAAATGTCCCAAACTTCCGCTTTATGGCAGCTGCGGCAGGTGGCGGAATTGTTTTTCTCCATTTCTGCCCAGACGCGTTTTGCCATCTCGCCGCGTTTTTCTTCAAAGGCAGCGGCATCGGGGATGGTGCCGCGCATCTCGGCAATCATATCTTTCAAGCCGGTGGTGATTTTGGTTTTCACATACACCCAGTCGTTATCGTGCGGGATATGGCAGTCCGCACAACCCGCCTGAATGCCTTTGACATTGGAAAAATGTTTGCTGCTTTGCCATTCTTTCAAGGGTTTTTCCATCGAGTGGCAGCTGACGCAGAATTCGGTCGTGCTGGTGGCGCGCAAAGACCAATGCGTGGCATACAGTCCGATGGCTCCGATGAGCAATGCGCAGAAAATGATAAGAAATAAACCTTTTTTCGTCATGAAAAGCATTACTTTTCTATTATTTGCCATGATTGCCTCCGTTTTTTTTGTGTTCGTAGTATAGACTTAATCCATAGATTTGCAAATAAGCATATAATTGAAATAAAAAGGATTAAAAAGGTTCTAATTAAAGCAACTATAAGAAAATAATGTAAAAATAGAGAAAGTTGTTTTGGAAAAATTTAAAAATAATCTCAATTTTCAATAATTTTTTAACAAATCGCGTCAATTTTCGGTTGAAACAATCAAAAATCATCTTAAAAGCTGAAAAAAAACGATAGAAAGCGTACAATGCGGCGCAAAAAGAGAGGCAATATGCTTAGTGTAGACGAATTACAAGAACGTATCCGCGCGACGCTCGCCGCGCATCAGCAGCAGGAACAAGAACATGTGCCGCTTGATCAGGCACAGGGGCGTATTCTGGCGCAGGAGATGATTTCCAATGTGAATATTCCGCCGGCGGATGTGTCTGCTATGGACGGCTATGCCTTGGCGGAAGCGGCACAGGCGGATAGCGTTTTCAGCGTGATTGGCGAATCGATTGCCGGCAAGCCTTTTGAGGGCGCGGTGCAGGCAGGGCAGACGGTGCGGATTATGACGGGCGCAGTCGTACCGGCGCAATGCCGCTGCGTCATCATGCAAGAGCATGTGCGGCGCGAGGCGGATCGCATCGTCTTAACGAAAGATTGCCGCGAGGGTGCCAATATCCGTCGCGCCGGCGAAGAATTGCGGGGCGGCGATGCCGTTTTATATACTGGTCGCTGTCTGAATGCGGCGGATATTTTATTGCTGGCTTCTTTGGGCATTGCGCAAGTACCGGTGTTTAAAAAATTGCGCGTCGCCATCTTCTCTACCGGCGACGAATTGCTTGCCGTCGGCGAGACATTAAGCCGGGAAGGACAGATTTATGACAGCAACCGCGCGATGATTTGCGCCTTGCTGCGCCGTCTGCCGGTGGAAATTGTGGATATGGGCTTGATTGCCGACGATATAGAGGCGATTAAAGTGGCTTTGGCGCAGGCGGGGCAAGATTGCGATGCGGTGATTACTTCCGGCGGCGTGTCGGTCGGCGATTACGATTTCTTGAAAATGGCGGTGGAAGCCTTGGGTGAGATTCATACCTATAAAGTGAAGATGAAGCCGGGCAAGCCTTTTGTCTTCGGCAAAATCGGGCGGGCGGTATATTTCGGTCTGCCGGGCAATCCCGTATCCAGTTATGTGGGCATGAACCGCTTGGTCAACCCCGCTTTGCGCCAGATGGCGCATGCGCAAGCCTTGCCGGATTTGGTGCTGCATCTGCCTTTGAATCAAGACTTGAAAAAGGGCGCAGGACGGCGCGATTTTCAGCGCGGCGTGATGCAGATGGGCGCCAAGGGCTGGGAAGTGGGCAGCGCTTCGCGGCAGGATTCTCACCGCGTGCATGGTTTGTCGAGCGCCAATTGTCTGATTGATTTACCGGAAGAGATGGAAAATCCCACTGCCGGTACAATAGTCGCCGTGCATCCTTTCTTCAGCCATTTTTCAGGAGGCGATTGATGAGTTCCGCCGCATTGATTGACCCTTTCCAGCGCCGCATCGCTTATTTGCGTTTGTCTGTTACCGATTTTTGCAATTACCGCTGCGTGTATTGTCTGCCCGAAGGCTATCAAGGCTGCGCCACGCCCGATGAATTAAGTCTTGCCGAGATTGAAATCTTGGTGCGCGCTTTTGCCGAATCCGGCACGGAAAAAATCCGTCTGACCGGCGGCGAACCGACCATGCGCCGCGATATTGTCGAGATTGCGCAAATCTGCGCGGCGCAGGCGGGTATTAAGAAAGTAGCGATTACCACCAATGCGCACCGCTTGGACAAACTTTATCGTCCGCTGATTGATGCCGGCATCGCGCAATTCAATATTTCCGTGGACAGTTTTCGTGAAGAGACTTTCCGCCGCATGACAGGCAGAAACAGTCTTGCCGGCATTTTGCAGGCGGTGGAAAAAATGTTGGATGAAGGCTTTCGCCATATCAAGCTCAATGCCTTATTGATGCGCGAAACCGCGTCCGAGACTTTGGCGGATACTTTGGCTTTTGTGAAAGAACGGCCGCTGACCATGCGTTTTATCGAACTGATGCGCACCAATGACAATACCGCTCTTTATGAGAAATCGCATATCAGCGCGGCGGAAATCACGCAAATGCTGCTGGCGGAGGGCTGGGTGCTGCGCGAACGCACGCCTTTATCAGGTCCGGCATTGGAATTCAGCCATGCCGATTATGCCGGCGGTATCGGCATCATTGCACCGTACAGCAAGGATTTTTGCAGCAGTTGCAATCGTTTGCGCGTTACTTCAACAGGCAAAATGCATCTGTGTTTATTTGACAGCATTAACTATGATTTGCGCGATTATCTGCGCGCCGGCGACGTGCAGGGCTTGAAAGCCCAATTGCAGCGCCTGATTGCGGTTAAGCCCGCAAGTCATCAATTGCATAGTAATGATTCGGGCATCATGGCGCATTTGGCGCAAATTGGCGGTTAAAGGAGAAATTTATGAGCCATGCGGAAAAACAATTTTACCCTCTAAACATCGCGGTCTTGACCGTATCGGACACGCGGACTTTGGCGGAAGACACCTCAGGACAATATTTAGTCGAAGTGCTTCAGGCAGCAGGGCATCATTTGGCTGCGCGTGAATTGCTTACGGACGATAAATACGGTATCCGCGCACAAGTGGCGCAATGGATTGCCGATAAATCCGTGCAAGTGGTCTTAATCACGGGCGGTACCGGTTTTTATGGACGCGATAATACACCGGAAGCGGTATCGGTCTTATTCGACAAACAGATTGACGGTTTCGGTGAGGTTTTTCGCGCCGCTTCCATGCAAGAAATCGGCTTAAGCACCATGCAGTCGCGCGCTTTGGCGGGCATGGCAAACCGCACCGCGGTGTTCTGTCTGCCCGGTTCTACCGGCGCCTGCAAGACCGGTTGGGAAAAAGTTCTGTGCGAACAATTGGACAGCCGCACAGGTCCCTGTAATTTCTATCCGCATCTGACGCGCGCCGATGACTGATTGCCTCACGATTTTATGCGGCGGCGCTTCGACGCGCATGGGGCAGGACAAGGCATTGCTGCCGCTCGGCGATGAAAGCCTGCTGCAACGCCATGTGCACATGGCGCAAGAAGCGGGCTTTCGCGTGCAAATCGCCGCTGCCGGCGTGGATTATGCCGATTTGCCTGCCGATATTGTGCGCGTGCAAGACAAATTGCCGGAGCGGGCGGGGCCTTTGTCGGCATTGGCGGGGGCTTTGCAAGCTTTGGCACTTTGCGGCGGACAAGGTACTTATCTGATGCCGGTGGATACTTTGCTGACGGCAGCGCAATTGCGTGATGTGTTGGGCAAATCTCAACCGGCATCGTGGATAACCATCGCCGAGCGCGGACAATTGCATAATGTGTTCGCCTATGCCGAAGTCGCACTGCTGCCGCGGATTGAGCAATGGTTGGCGGGCGGCATTCGTGCTTTGCAGCCGCTGAATTCGGTGCAGGGGGCGAAATTGGTCGCCCTGCCGCAAGAGTGGTCACCGCTATTGGGCTTTAATACGCCGGAAGAATGGCAGCAGGCAAAGGAATATTATGAGCGGATTTAGTCATTTAGACGGAAACGGCGATGTGAATATGGTCGATGTGGGCGTAAAAAGCGTTACGACACGCAGCGCGCGTGCGCAGGCGGTAGTGCGTTTTCCGCCGCAAGTGTACCAAGCCTTGCGCGCCGTCAACGGGCAGACCAAAAAAGGCGCGATTACCGATGTGGCGCATATCGCCGGGATTATGGGTGCGAAACAAACCGCGCAATTGATTCCGCTCTGCCATCCGCTGCCGTTGGATAAAGTCGGGCTGCAATTTAGCTATGATGACGGGCAATGCTGCCTGAACATTATCAGCGAATGCCGCGTGACGCATAAAACCGGGGTGGAAATGGAAGCTTTGACGGCGGCGTCGATTGCCGCGCTGACGATTTACGATATGTGCAAGGCATTAAGCCATGAGATTGTCATTGAGCGCGTGCAATTATTGACCAAGAGCGGCGGCAAATCAGATTTTACAAGGACAGATGATGCAGATTAAAGTTTTATATTTCGCCCAATTAGGCGAAGAAGCGGCAAAAGCGGAAGAACTGCTGGAGACCACGGCAGATACCTTAGCCGCAGTTTATGCGCAATTGCGCGAGCGCTACGGCTTCAGCTTGGCGCAAAACCAATTGCGCGTGGCGCGTAACCAAGCCTTTGCCGACTGGCAGGACGGCTTGGCAGAGGGCGATGAAATCGCCTTTATTCCGCCGGTATCGGGAGGCTGAATGCGATTTCAGATTAGTGAACAAGCGATTGATATTGCAGCGGCACGCGCGAGTATATTGCGCTCTGATTGTGGCGGTTTCGTCAGCTTTGAGGGCTGGGTGCGCGATCATCATAACGGCAAGGCGGTGGACAAGTTGATTTACAGCGCTTATACCGCCATGGCGGAAAAAGAGGGCGCGAAAATTGTGAAAGCGGCGCTGGCGCGTTTTGATATTGAAGCGGCATTGTGCATTCATCGCGTCGGCGAATTGCAGATCGGCGATATTGCGGTGTGGATTGGCGTGAGCGCCGGACATCGCGGCAGCGCCTTTGAAGCCTGCCGCTTTATTATCGACACGATTAAAGGTGAAGTGCCGATTTGGAAACATGAGTTTTACCGAGACGGCAGCGCCGAATGGACATTGAACCATCATTGCTGTGGCTAAAATGAAAGCCGCTCCTGCGCGTTTATTGCTCAAATTATTGTATCTGCTGTTGGCGCTGGCATTGCTGGCGGCTTTTTTTACCGAAGGCAAAGTCAAAGCCGCCGTGATGCTGAGCATGGGGATTTTGCTGCTTATCGCAGGAGTTGCGCAGATACTGATTGCGCTGTTTATTCGTAAGGATTGAAAACATGATGGATTTTTCGCGCCAACTCAAAGTGCAGGGCATGAATGCAGAAACGCAAGCCCGTCTTGCCGCCGCCAAAGTGCTGATTTTCGGCGCAGGCGGCTTGGGCGCGACAGCCATTCCTTATTTGGCTGCGGCTGGCGTGGGCGCATTGATGATTGTGGATGACGATGCGGTAGCTTTGAGCAATCTGCATCGGCAAATTTTATTTACGCGCGGCGATATCGGCAGAAATAAAGCCGTCGCCGCCGCCGCATTTTGTGAGGCTCGCGCCGAAGGCAGTTTTCAGGCGATTGAGCGGCGTTTATCGACGGCGGAAATCGTAGCGGCAATGCAGGCGGCGGATATTGTTTTAGATTGCAGCGACAGCCGCCAATTAGCCTATCAATTAAGCGATGCCGCATTATTCACAGGGCGACCGGTCGTGTTTGCCAATGCGGCGGCAATGGGCGGACAACTCTTTACCATGCAGCCGCATGCCGATTTGCCTTGTTGGCGCTGTCTGTGGTCGGAAGAGGTGTTGCCGAGCGGCAATTGCGATGCTTTGGGCGTGTTAGGCCCTGTACCCGCGACTTTGGGGCTTTGGCAGGCATTGGAAGCGATAAAACTCATCACGCGTTTTGCACCGTCGTTGTCGGGCGAATTGCTGCAATATGATTTTGTTTCCATGCGGCAAATGCGCTTGCGCGTGGCAAAAGCGGCAGATTGCAATCATCACAAACAAGCCGCCGATATGGTTGATGAAGCGGTATTTGAAGGCGATTTTGCCGCCGCCAAAATGCAGGGTTTGCGCATTATCGATATCCGCAGCGCGGAAGAAATCGCGCAAAAACCTTTGCTGCAAGCCGATAACTGCATCCTGATGTCGGCTTTATTAGACAATCCCCTGCAATATATCGGCAGGCAAGAAGCGGTCTTGCTGGTCTGTGCAGCAGGACAGCGCTCGCGAAGCACGGCAAAGCTCTTGCGCAAACAGGGGTTTGCAGGCGTATCGGCATATCCCAAGGCGTGGTAATGCAAGACATCGCCCAGCATTGGCAGCAGGCTTTGCCGCCGCTACTCTTATCGCTGAAAGTGGCTACATGGGCAATCGGTATCAATCTTTGGCTGGGCATCGGCTTCGGTTATCTCTTGGCGCGGAAAAAATTTTGGGGACGCGAACTGCTCGATACGCTTTGCACCTTGCCGATGGTCTTGCCGCCGACCGTCTTAGGCTATTATCTCTTAGTCTTAGTCGGCAGCCGCAGCAACTTAGGGCAATGGCTGCGCAGCCACGATATTCAGCTGATTTTCACATGGCAGGGCGCAGTATTAGCGGCGGTAGTCGTTTCTTTTCCTCTGATTTTCAAACCGGCACGCGCCGCCTTTGAGCAAGTCGATCGTCAATACGAAGCGGCGGCGAAATGCTTGGGCATTTCCAATGCGGCGGTTTTTTGGCGGATTACCCTGCCTTTGGCTTGGCGCGGCATCTTAGCCGGCATCTTGCTCGCCTTTGCCCGCGCCTTAGGCGAATTCGGCGCGACCCTGATGGTCGCCGGCAGCATTCCGCACAAAACCCAGATTTTATCCACCGCCATCTATGAAGCCGTGCAGGCAGGGCGCGACGGCGACGCGCATTTCTTGGTCTTGGTCGTCTCGCTGATTTGCCTAGCCGTATTGCTCAGCGTCAGCGCATTGGCGGGCGGAAAAGTGCCGCAGGACGGATTGAAATAATGCTGGATATCGCGCTGAAAAAACGTCTGCCCAACGGCTTGCAAATTGAAGCGACGCTGAAAAGTGATGTGGCGCGCAATGTCATTCTCGGCTTTTCAGGTAGCGGCAAAACCTTGTTTTTAAAAATGATAGCAGGTTTGCTGACGCCCGATGAAGGACATATCCGCGTGCAGGAGCGCGTATTCTTCGACTCAAACGCCGGCATCAACCTCAGCACCCAAGCGCGGCAAGTCGCCTATCTGTTTCAAGATTACGCGCTTTTTCCGCATCTCACCGTGGCGCAAAACGTGGCATTTTCCCTGCGCCGCCGCTATTGGAATCCGCGCCGGCGTAGCAGCCAAGCATTAGCCGCGCAATGGTTGGCAAAACTAGAAATAGCCGCCGTCGCCGACAGCTACCCCGCCCAACTCTCGGGTGGACAAAAACAACGCGTCGCCTTAGCACGCGCACTGGTCAGCCAACCGCGCATTTTATTACTGGATGAACCCTTTTCCGCCTTAGATACCGCCCTGCGCGCCAGAACCCGCCGCCTAATTGCGGATTTGCAAAGCGAATACCACATTCCCATGCTCTTAATCAGCCATGACAGCGAAGATGCGGACTATTTCGGCGATGCCCTGTTTGAAATGCGGCGCGAAGACAATCGTGCTTGTTTGCAGCAGCGAAATATTGCAGAATATTCTTAGATAGTGTAGTCACAATCCAAAACATGAGATCATTCAACCTCACCCACAATGCCCAATGATGCCATGAACCAAGCAGCCCACCGCCGCCACGACCTAAGCGACCATCAATGGAGCCTTATTGAAAACCACCTGCCTGGACGCAAAGGCAGCAGGGGCGGTCAAGCCCGCGATAAGCGACAATTCATCAATGCCGTATTTTGGATACTGCGTACAGGCGCACCTTGGCGGGATCTGCCGCCAGACTATGGCGGATGGAGCAATACCCACCGCCGCTTTATTCGTTGGCGCAACAAAGGGGTTTGGACAAAGCTCATGCTGATTCCCATTTTTGAAATTAAAAACAATAACATCATGGGTAAAGCATCTTGGGATAATTCTAGAAAACGATTGTAGCTAGGCATATGTGGGAATTCATTTTGCCAGATGGTTTTGACCTGCCATTGGTAGTAAGTTTTATAGCCATTCAACCCAAAAATCTATTTATGCTGAAAACGTCCAGATTTCTGGCATTGCTTAATTCTTATGATTTATTTTTAACGCTGCGCTGTGCCGTACTTTCTTTGCGCTGCCAAAGAAAGTACGCAAAGCAATCACCAAAGAAACGCTAGTAAGCAACGTAAAGGCAGCCACTTGCCTTGCTCCGCTACGCGGAGTTCCCTTGCCAGCTTGCCAAATTAATTTTTATGGTTCGGCGCGCGTCAAAACGCTTCGGACTTCGTTAATCGCTCAAACAGTGACGCGCTTGTTCCCGAAAAATCCTGCGCTGTCTGTGGCAAGGCAAAAGGGAATTTTAAGTGCTCCGTAACTGGTTTTGTGGAAATTTGCAGTTTCGCCGGCTCTGCGTAGCGAGTTTTGCTCAAAACTTTGCTTTCTTTGCTCTTCGTAGGAAATTCCGTCTTGTTTTAAAGTTTAACGGCTATAAAATCGCGCATACGAATATGATGAAAGTAAAGCCAAATAGCAATAATTTCAGAAGTATTGATGCAAGGCTTAGGATTTCGAAATTTTCCATTTGAAATCAATTTACTATTAAATTCAGCTTCAATTTTTTTTGCAGAAGTCATCGATTTGACAGAAAAGTGCAGTAAGATAATCCATGATTAAAGGGTTTATGTGTTAATTGTTTATTTGGAAACAATGACTTATCACATTTGCCCTTTAATTTTGTAAATTTTTCTTATCCCGAACTCACCTTAAGCTAATCAAAGGATAAACTTATGAATATCACTTTAAAAATCAACAGTGCTAACGGTACTATCGAGACTGTTAAAATCAACACCGTCGGCACAGATGCCGTGCGCGTGCAAGCCCATAGCAATGTGAACTATGAATTAGTGAACGACTTGACTCAAGTTGCGCCGGAAAACATCATGGTGGCGCGCTCTGGCAATGATTTGCACATTGCCTTTGAAAGCTCAGAGATCTCCCAACCCGATTTAATCATTGAAGACTACTACAACGAAGCCGGCGACAATCTGTTGATTGGCTTGCATGAAAACGGCAACTACTATGCCTATGTGCCGGAAAGCGGACAACAGCTTGATGCAGTGGTGAAACTGGCGGATCAAGTTTCTGCAGGACAAGTATTAGGCACACAAGAATTTATCACCAGCCCGGTATGGGCATTTAATCCCGGTTGGCTGATCGGCTTATTGGCTGTGGCAGGGATTGCAGCGGCAGCAGGCGGCAGTGGCGGCGGTGATAATAATAAACCTGCCTCCCCCCCCCCCCCCCGCCGGCGGATAACAGCGTTGATAAACCCGACGTTAGCACCAATGCCGACAACAATGTAAACGTCAAGCCGAATGGTGATGCAACAAAAGTCACCAGCACTTATATTGACAAAAATGGCAATCCCCACACCATCATAGCGGTGAAAGACCCGCAAAGCGGCAATTGGACTGCCACAGATACTAATAACGGCAATCCCATTAGCAATACAGCCAGCGATACTGCGCCGAGTATCGACTCCAATACAGGCACAGTCACCATCCCCGGCACCATCGTGAAAGATAGCTCAGAAGTTAAGGCCGTCAGCCAAGACGACGCCGGCAATACCTCAAGTGATGATTTAAGCTTCAGTGCTCCCAAACTGCCGGTAGAACTGAATATGCAAGCCGGTGAATACAATCCTTCAGCCAAAACCTATGACGCCAAGATATCAGTTGCCCTAAAAAAAGGTGCGGATAAAGTAGTCTTTTCAATGCCGGGCGGTGGAGCTTTCACTCTCACAGAAGAAGATTTAGCACGTTTAGACGAAGATGGCAATGCAATCAATGGTTACAGCTTTGACCTTCACAAATTAGCCATCGACACTCGGCTAACAAATTTTGACAATGTCTTATATGGACAAGTGCTTGCACAAATCAAACAAGGACAAAAATTGTCAGTTGTTGCCAGCAAAACAGGCTATAACGATGGTACTGATGACAGCAACTTAAGCGCCTCACCTACAGTCACTTCCACTCCGACAGGCGGTGCGACGGTGAAAATTGCCGATGATGCAGGCGAAACCATCATTACTTATAAAGACTCTAACACAGGCGATGATCGCACGATTACCGTGAGCAATGGTGTTGCCACCCTCGATAATGGCACTAGATTGCCTGCAGAATCGCCTAAAGGCGCCGAGCCCAGCTTTGATCTGAGCACAGGCACAGTGCGCATTCCTGCCAGCCAAGTGCAAGATCATACAGACGTTAAAGCCGAAACCACTAAAGACAGTGGCGGCAATCCTGCGCCATCCTTGCCGGAGCAAGGCACAGTCTTAGGCGAAAATAATAAACCTAAAGTTGTGGCAGAAGACGATGGCAGCGCCACCATCACCCCGACGGCAAGCGCGACAGAAGTCATCACCGACTACACAGACGAAAAAGGAGATGAACATAAAATCACCACAACGAAACAGCCTGATGGCACATGGGCAGGCACAGACAAAAAAGGCAATCTGATTAGCGACATGCCGAGCAAGGACAAACCGAGTATCGACCCCAAGACCGGCACAGTGACTCTGCCGCCAGCAGCAGTAAAAGACGGCTCAACAGTCATCGCTGAGCAAACAGGACCTGATGGTACGGGTTCAGACAGCTCTAGCACCATTGAAGACAATACCCCCAAACCAGAAGTGAGCGCCGAGAAAAATGGCGATGTGATCATTAGACCGAATGATAAAGCCATCTTCAGCACCACTACCTATACAGATGATGAGGGCAACACACATCAAATCGAGGCTAAAAAAGACCCGAGTAATAACACATGGGCGGCAACAGATAAAACCATGGGCAACAATCCAATTGCCACTGCTCCTAATGGCGACAAACCATGGATTGATCCCAATACAGGCGTCATCAGCATTCCTGATAAAGCCGTTAAAGACGGCACCGACGTGGGCGCAAGCCAAGTAATTGACGACAATGGCAATCGCAAATCCAGCGGCGAAGCCACCGCCACCGCCAAAACACCGCCTGCGATCAACACAGCAGATGTGGATGCGGATGATAAAGGCAATGTCACCATCAGCCCTAGCGGCGATGCCACCGGCACCAACACCAGCTATGTGGGCGAAGACGACAAACCGAAAACCATCGTTGCGACCAAAGATCCGAACACTGGCAAATGGACAGGCACCGATCAAGACGGCAATCCGATTAGCGACACGCCGAGCAAGGACAAGCCTAGCATTGATCCGAACACCGGCGTAATCAGCATTCCTGATTCTGCGGTCAAAGACAACAGCACTGTGGAAACCACACAAGAAACTCCGGATGGCACTAGCCGCCCAAGCACCGCCATCACCAATGGCGACATACCGCCGGCGGACATTGATGCCAAAGAAGATGGCTCAGTCAAAGTCAAGCCAACCGAAGACGCCACCGGAGTGAACGTGAGCTATGAAGACGAAAATGGCAAACCACAAACCATCACCACAACGAAACAGCCTGATGGCACATGGAAGGGCAAAGACCAAGTCGGCAATCCGATTAGCGACATGCCGAGCAAGGACAAACCGAGTATCGACCCCAACACCGGCACAGTGACCCTGCCGCCAACAGCAGTAAAAGACGGCTCAACAGTCACCGCCACGCAAGACACCCCTGCAGGCACCAGCAAAGACAGCAGCGCCACTGCTAAGGACAACATTCCTGAACCGGAAGTGAAAGCGCATGAAGATGCCTCAGTCACCATCAAACCCAGTGAAGATGCCTCAAGCACAACAACTAATTATGTGGATGACAAGGACCTGCCTAACACAATTATGGCGACCAAAGATCCAAACACTGGCAAATGGACAGCAAAAAACCAAGACGACAAAGCGCTAGACACCACGCCTAGCGAGCAATACCCATGGATTGATCCGAATACCGGCATCATCAGCATTCCTGATAAAGCCGTTAAAGATGGCAGCATCGTCTCTGCACAACAAGAAACTCCGGCAGGCACTAGTGGCAAAGACACCGCTGTGGCAAGCACTGCGCCTGATACCACGCCGCCGAAGATTACTGATGCGCAAGTCAGCAGCGATGGCAAAAGCATAGTGCTTAGCTATGATGAAAATCTGGGCGGCACCAAGGCAAGCACAGACATGTTCACCGTCAAGCTAGATAGCGGCAAGACCGTCACCGTCACAGACGTGAGCATTAAGGACAAAGAAGTCACCTTAAAATTGAACACCCCAATCTACCAAGGCGACAACGTTAGCATTGACTACAGCAGTGGCGACAAAAAACACCAAGATCCCAGCAACCCTGCCACCCAAGACAAAGCAGGCAATGATGCGGATGATCTCTCTGGCTATACAGTGAGCAATGGCAGCAGTGTTACCGAGCCTAGCCTGAACATCACGCACGCCATTGATAACGTTGACCCCCAAACCGGCAACGTGATGCATGATGGACACAGCAACGACAAAACCCCGACTCTGGTCATCACCTTAGATAGAGACTTGGAAGAAGGCGAAGTCGTGACTGTCTATGACAAAGCAGGTACAAAACTTGGCGAAGCTACTGCCGAAACCAACGCCGCCGGCGGCACTGAATACCACTTCACCACCGCCGAGCTGTCTGAAGACACCGCAGAATTCACCGCCAAAGTGCACAAAGGCAAAGATCTGGTCACCAGCAGCAACAACTTCAGCCTCAATATTGATCTCACCGCACCGGACTACAAAGCCACTGTGGAGATCCAAGACGGCGGCGATGGCATCATCAATGCCGCCGAAAAAGAAGCCGATGTTAAAGTCAATATCACCGCTCCTGCCGAAGCAAAAGAAGGCGATGTGATTGAAGTGAAAGTGGGTAATGATGTGATTGCCACATACACCGTGGGCAAAGACATCAAGGCAGGCAAAAGCAAAGAAGCCGATATCCCAACCGGCAAAATCCCAGCAGATGGCAAGGATGCGCTGAAAGTCACCGCCACCATTACCGACAAAGCAGGCAACACAGGCGAAGCTTCAGAAGCTACAGCCACAGTCGATACCACGCCGCCGAGCATTGACGGCACGCCGACAATTGACAAGACAGGTAAAGAACTGAAAATTCCATTCAATGAAGAGCTAAAAGGCGGTGACGCTAATGCACCAACTGCTAAAGACTTTACCATCACTGTTAACGGCACAAATATCAAACCAGATGGTGTTAGCATCAAGGACAAAGAAGTCACCCTGAGATTCAACACCCCAATCGCTAAAGACGCCGAAGTCACGCTGGCTTATACGGACAGCACACCGACTGACGCAGCAGGCATTGTGGACACAGCTGGCAACTCAAATACCAGCATTACTCAAGGCACAACGGTGAGCAACGGCAGCAGTGTTACCAAGCCTAGCCTGAACATCACGCACGCCATTGATGACGTTGACCCCCAAACCGGCAACGTGATGCATCAGGGACACAGCAACGACAAAACCCCGACTCTGGTCATCACCTTAAATAGAACCTTGGAAGAGGGCGAAGTCGTGACTGTCTATGACAAAGCAGGTACAAAACTTGGCGAAGCTACTGCCGAAACCAACGCCGCCGGCGGCACCGAATACCACTTCACCACCGCCGAGCTGTCTGAAGGCATTGCAGAATTCACTGCAAAAATTGTTGATGCTAATGGCAAAGAGGTGGCAAGTAGCGGCGAATTTTCCTTAAACATCGACGGCACTGCGCCAATCCTTGACAACATGAAAGTGGAAATCCTTGATGGTGGTGATAATTACATCAATGCCGCCGAAAAAAAAGCCGGTGTTAAGGTGAGAGTCACCGCCTCTCCTAAAGCAGTAGAAGGCGATATTATCAAGCTGAATATCGGCGGTAAAACTAAAGAAATCACTATTGGCAAAGATGAGGGGCAAGTCGCTCCTGGTGAATTCATAGATATTCCTGTGGATAAGGATCAAATCAAAGACGGAGAAACACTCAATGTTGAAGTCGTTAAAGTTAAAGACCAAGCGGGCAATACTGCATCTAACGATACACTGAAAGATAGCAGCACAGTCAATTTGACTGCGCCTACTCGCACAGCGAACGAGCCAAGCATTGATGCCTCTGGCAAAAAAATCACCATTCCTTATGATGAAAACTTGGCTACGGGCGATAAAGCACCTGAACCTGCCGCCTTTACGGTGACAAAAAACGGCAGTACCGTCACCCCAAACAGCGTCACTGTAAACGGTAACAATATTGAGCTGAACTTCACCATACCGTTTGTGAGCACCGACAACGTCAAAGTTGCTTACACAGATCCAAGCGCTGGTGACGATACAAAAGCCATCCAAGATGCGGCAGGTAATGATGCAGCGACTTTTGCGGCAAAGGAAGTGAAAAATAATAGCACTAAGGAAGCACCTGCAATTAACATCCATACCATTGCAGGACAATCTGAAGCGCAAGACAAGGGTAGCAGCAAACATATCGATTCAGACGGATATGCACGCCTCACTGATAAATTGATTAAAAGTGGTTTTGAAATTGCAGGCACAGCAGAAAACATTGCCAATGGCACTGATGTTAAAGTGCAAATCCTAGATGAAAAGGGTGCTGCAATATGGACTGAGACCGTCAAAGTGGCTGATAAAAAGTGGAATGCTACTGTTGTTCCAAAAGCTATTAATGATTTTGATTCCACTAAAGTTTACAAAGTCAAAGCAGAGGCAACAGTCAATGGTGAGTCTAAAATTGATGAAGATTTATTGAAATCTCCAATTAAGATTGAAAACTTGCAAGGCAAAGATGATGTTGGCGCCAATACCAGTCCAACGCCTGCGGGTTACAGCGGTGGGCATAAAGGCACAATTAGCAATGAAAAATCAACTTCTTACACTGAATTGAAAACAGGCTTAACTAACGACAAAAAACCGGAAATAAGCTTTGAAATAGACCGTGAGTTAGCTGAAGGTGAAAGTGTAGTCGTGGTGCGTCAAGCCGTTAGCCGTGATAGCAAGGGTGATATTATCGGTAAATCTGCTGAGCAAACCGTGCATGAAATAGATGCCTCAAACACTAAACCAGGCACTAAAAAATTCAGTTTTACAGACAATTTAGAAGACAGTTACGGCACTGAATATATCTACACCGCCAAAGTTATCGATAAAACGGGTGTATTGGCAAAAAAAGAATTCAGCATAAAACTGGATACCATGATAGAAGCCTTTGATACGGAAACTGTTGTGCAAAGTGATCGTAATGGCACCACCATTACCGGCACAGCCGAAAAAGGCGCCAAAATCACCCTTACTTATCGAAATACCGATGGTACTTCAGGCTCACAGCCTGTCAATGTAGATGATTCAGGCAAATTTAACTTAACTCTGCCTTCAACATGGGATCGCAAATCTAAAAATGCGCAATTGGTGATTGAAGATCAAGCAGGAAATGTTTCATCAGTTAATCTTTATACAATCAGAAATTTGTATACCGATTTAAATACTAAAAAAGGCTTAACTTTTGCTACCATAGACAATATTAATGGTTTCCAAAGAATGGACTCGGATCCTAAAAAAGCCATAATTATGTCTGTCGAAGGTGATTGGATCTTCATTAGAGAAAATCTGGGAGGACAAGCAGGATCAATAAAACCTAATATTGATATGGCGGGCGGCGATGATTATTTATATGTTCCTAATACAATCACCAGTGGACCTCAAATTGATATGGGCGCCGGTAATGATAAGATTCAAATCGGTGGTGGTTTGGCTACTGGAAAATATACCTTTAATTTAGGTAATGGAAACGATATTTTAGATATTGGTAAAGACGTAGTTAACCTTGCATTTACAAATGTAGATGCTGGTGATGGTAGTGACCTCATTCGTGTTGGTTCTCATTGGGACGGAGGTGGTGATGTTAAGCTTGGTCAAGGAAACGACGAAGTTATTGTTAATGGTTATATTGCCGGTAGTAAAAAATTTTATTTTGATGCAGGTGATGACAGCTTGATTGTTAATGACAAGGGAACAGGCGGCATTTCTATTTTTGGTTTAACGAAGATAGATATGGGTGATGGTAATGACACAGTCATGCTTGCAGGCAATATAGGAAGTAGTGTTCATAAAGATGTTCGTGTTGATGGTGGCGAGGGCAATGACAGCTTGTTTTTTACCGGATCTGGTGTACACACCAGTCTGGATCGAGTGTTTAATTTTGAAACTATCGATCTTACAGGAACAGGTAACAATCGCTTAGATGTATCTATTAGTGCGGTAAAACTAAATGGTAATACTACTATCGATATTGATGGTATTAGCTATACAGGTCTATTTATCAACGGCAATGAAGGCGATACTGTAGATTTGGGTGCTAATGGTGGCAGCGTCGATAGACCAAATTTTAGTAACGACTTTAAGGAATATACAGGCGATAATAAACCTAAAGGCTACAACGCCTATTGGAATGGATCTGATAAAGAGACGATGGTTTATATCCAAGACGGTATTAGCATCATCTAAACCTGATCCTTAAACCCTTAAAAAACGCCCTGAGCAATCAGGGCGTTTTTAATGGCTATTATAGCCATTCAACCCAAAAATCTATTTATGCTGAAAACGTCCAGATTTCTGACATTGCTTAATTCTTATGATTTATTTTTAACGCTGCGCTGTGCCGTACTTTCTTTGCGCTGCCAAAGAAAGTACGCAAAGCAATCACCAAAGAAACGCTAGTAAGCAACGTAAAGGCAGCCACTTGCCTTGCTCCGCTACGCGGAGTTCCCTTGCCAGCTTGCCAAATTAATTTTTATGGTTCGGCGCGCGTCAAAACGCTTCGGACTTCGTTAATCGCTCAAACAGTGACGCGCTTGTTCCCGAAAAATCCTGCGCTGTCTGTGGCAAGGCAAAAGGGGATTTTAAGTGCTCCGTAACTGGTTTTGTGGAAATTTGCAGTTTCGCCGGCTCTGCGTAGCGAGTTTTGCTCAAAACTTTGCTTTCTTTGCTCTTCGTAGGAAATTCCGTCTTGTTTTAAAGTTTAACGGCTATACAAGGCGGCGAGCCGCAGACAGTACAAGAGCGTACGACAAGGCGAGCCAACGCCGTAATACTTTTTCAATTCTTTGACTATAGAGCCTGTTAAAAACTGTCCTCATCCCAGTCGTGATTTGCTCCTGCGGTGCTTTGCGCAGGGCTTAAATCGCTAAGGTCGATTTGCCTGAGTTTGTTTGCCGTCATGGGAAAGTGTTGGTGCGAGGTCAGGAGGATGGCGCCGCCTTTGTCGATGTGGTTTTCACAATGTGCGGCGAGTACGGCGGCAGTTTTGATATCCAGTGCGGTCAGGGGTTCGTCCAGCAGCCATAATGCGGGGCTAGGCAGCCATAAACGGGCGAGTTGCACGCGGCGCTGCTGCCCTGCGGAGAGGTGGCGGGCTTGGCGTTGGGCAAGATGTGCGATGCCCATTTGTGCTAGGGCTTGAGGGATGGCGGCATGAGCTGCTGTTTTGTTCATGCCGTGATAGAGGCGTGCTGCCATGTAGAGGTTTTCAGTGACACTGAGCAGCCCTTTGATGCCGGCGCGGTGTCCTAAATAGAGTAGTTCGCTATGGCGGATAATGTTGCCGGCGCTAATTGGTAACAGTCCCGCGAGGGCTTGCAGCAGGGTGGTTTTGCCGCTGCCGTTTTCGCCAATCAGATGAATGGTTTGTCCTGCCGGAATATCCAACGAGGCTTGGCGGATGATGAGATGCTGACCGCGTAAGATGCTGATGTTTTCTGCACTGATGAGTAAGGTCATGGCTTGAAGTGCAGTTCGATGCGGCGGCTGTCGTCTGCCGCTGTTTCCAAAAGATAGACGGCATTGTCGCCGACGGTACCCGAGGGGCTGAGCAGGGCGCGGATGACCAGTTGCGGATATTCGCTCAGCGAGGCGCCTGCCATGCTGTCGGCATCGCTGATGTTGATGTCTTGCGCGGCTTGCGGCGGGAGCATTTTTACCGCTAAGGGCATTTTCTGTCCTGCCGGCGCGATGATGAGGAATAATCGGGCGGTGGCAGGCAGTTGCGCTAGGATTTCGGGCGCAATGCTGACGCTGACCGCATAGCTTTTGTTTGCGCTGGCGTTTGCTTGGTTTTGAGTGTGAGGATTATCGCCGCTGATGTTCTGCTCTTGGCTTGCGCTGCCAGAGTCTAGCTGTTGTCGGGCCTTGTCTGCCGCTTGGCGTATGGCAGGGTAAAGTGGGTCGTCTTGAGGAAGGAGTGTCAGCAATTGCTGCCATAGGGGCAGGGCTTTGTCCATTTGCTGATGCTGCTGATAGGCGGAGGCTAGAAAGAGCAGGGCGAGGCTGTTATCCGGCTCGACGGCGAGCAGTTTGTGCAGTTTCTGCATCACTTCCGGCGCCGGCGGCTGCTCGGGATTGGCAAGGGTTTTGGCTTGTGCCCATGCCAAGATATGGTTGGTGGCATCGGGTTGCAGATGGTCGATGCGATCATAGACCGGCGCGGCGAGTTCAAACAGTCCTAATTCGCTGTAGCAATGTCCTAGGGCGTCCAGCTGAATGATGTCGCTGCGATCCAGTTGGCGTTGCAGGGCTTGGCAATAGACAAGCAGCGGGGTGTGGCGGCTGCCTGCGGGGAAAAAGCCGGAGCTGTTGACCCGTTGATTGATGTTTTGTCTAAAGGCGGCTTGATCGAGCAGGTTTTTGCCATAGATTTTATGTTGGGCGATTTCTGCGCCGATGCTGCGATATAACCCCTGCCAGCGCTGCATTTCCGCGCCGCCGCGCAGCTGCCATGCCATGATGGCAAGGCAAAAGCATGCCGGCACCAGCAGATATATGATGCCGGAGAGTTTGCCTTGCGCGCCGCCATTGTCTTTGCCGAGCAGGGCGGCGAGCTCTTGGTAGAGACGGTAATCTCTTTCGCTTTTTCCTTGCGGGTCTTTATCGGCATCGCTGTGTTCTTGGTATTGGGCGATGAGGCGGCGGGCTTCTTCTTCGCGCGCGATAATCGGCGCCGGGCGTCCACCCAGTAGGTAGATGAGGCTGGCGATGGTCAGCAGTATGAGCAGGTAAATCATGAGCCCACCTTGCCGTATTGTTTGAGCCATGCCTGTAATTGCGCTTCTTGTTCCGGATTGAGGCGCTGCTGTTTATATTGTCGGCTGTGGCGGATAAAGAGCCAGAAGCCGAGGGCAAAGAGCATGAATGTGATAGGTGCAAACCATAGAACGACGGTGTTTTTTTGCAGGCGCGGCGCATAAGTAATGAAATCGCCGTAGCGTTCTACCAGATAATCCGTGATTTCATCGCCGTTTTTTCCGGCTTTGATTTGCTCGGCGATGAGGTCGCGTAATTGTTTGGCAAGCGGGGCATTGGATTCGGCGATGTCTTGGTTTTGACAGGTGGGGCAGCGGATGACGCGCACCATTTCCTGATAGAGGGCTTTTTCTTCCTGCGTGTTGAATTGGCTGCCGCTGTCAATGGCTTGCGCATGGCTGACATGGATGCCGAAGCTGAGTGCGAGTATGCAAATAAGGCGTTTCATAACTGCCAAAATCCCTGTGATTGTAAAACGTCGGCAATTTCTTGACGGCGTGGTCGGCTGAAAAAGTCGCGCATTTGCGTCGTCCATTGCTGGTTTTTTTGTCCGCGTGCGCGGGCGGCATAATAGGCTTGTACTTGCGCGTCGTAATCGGCGAGATGTCGGGCGCGTTCGCGGCTGTCGTAGCGGTTTTGATGATAAATTTCTGCCATCGGCAGGCGCGGTTTTTGTTCGCTGTCGGCATCGGCGGCGGGATAGCCCAGAGCGATGCCGAATAGAGGGAAGGTAAAGCGTGGTAATTCTAATAAGCGAATGATTTCTGCGACTTGATTGCGTAATGAACCGAGATAGCAGCAGCCGATGCCCAGACTTTCCGCAGCGATGCAGAGGTTTTGCGCCGCAAGGCTGGCATCAATGGCGGCAACCAGTAGATTTTCGGCGCTGCCGAGGTGTTGTTTATCTTCCAGTAACTCGGCATGGCGGTTGAAATCGGCAATAAAGACGAGTAAACGGGCGTTGTTCAAGGCATGGGCTTGTCCGGAGATAGCGGCAAGGGCTTGTTTGAGCGCGGGGTCTGTGATGCCGATAATGCTGTAGGCTTGCACATAGTGTGAGGTGGGCGCGGCTTGTGCGCCGGCAATCAGGCGCTGTAGGGTTTCTTCTGCAATGCTTTGCCCGCTGAATTGGCGCACGCTGTGATGAGAAAGAAGTAAGTCGATAGTATTCATAGTCTTATTTTTTGAGCAATGGGAGGAATTGCTGTTGCCAAATGTCGGCGTTTAATGGGCCGGCATAGCGGTGCAAGATGCTGCCGTCTGCGCCGATTAAGAAGGTTTCGGGCGCGCCGTAAACGCCTAGATCGATAATGGTCGTGCCGCTAATATCGGTCAGGGTTTGCTGATAGGGATTGCCCAGTTCTTGTAAAAAACGTTGGGCATCCGCCTGTTCATTAGGATTATTTGCCGGCCAATTGAGTCCGACGATGGGAATGGTTTTGCTTAGTTGCAAGAGATAGGGATGCTCGGTGTAGCAGGCGGGACACCAGCTGCCCCATACGTTGAGCAGATAGGGCGGCAGCGGCATGTCGGCAAGACTGCGCATTTCGCCGCTGAACAAATCGGGCAGTTCTAATTTGATTTGCTGCGTGCTGTTGATGTTTTTACCGACGGCGGTATTTTCCAAGCTGCGCGGGTCTTTGCCCAGTCCTTTGACAAAGAAAAAGAGCAGCCCCGCAAAAGCACCCAATAAAATAACGGCAAGTAGAATTTGTTTGTTTTTCATGCGATATCCTCTTTGAGGCGGCTACGGTAGGCGCGGTCGAAAGCGGCGACGATGCCGCCTAATGCCATGATTAAGGAACCGATCCATACCCAGCTGATAAAGGGTTTGTATTGCACGCGCACCGCCCATGTGTTCGCGCCGATTTCTTCGCCCATCGCGATGTATACATCATGGCTGGGGGTAACGAGGCGGTCGGATTCGGTCATCGGCATGGTTGAGGAGAAATAATTGCGTTTGGCAGGCAGAAGCAGGGCGGCAAATTGCGCATCGCTGTCTTTTTGCAGCAAAAAGCGTCCTTGCACGGAGCGGTAGTTTGCACCGCTGTAGCTTTGCAGTCCTGTGAGTGTGATACGGTAATCGTGCATCTGAATGCTGTCGCCTTCTTTGATGCTGATATCGCGTTCTTCATCATAAAGAGAAGCGCCGGTAATGCCGAAAATCATCACGATTAAACCCGCGTGAGCCAGCAGCATGCCGGCAATGGCACCGCGCGGTTTCAGGGCTTTGCTGCCTTGCTGCTTAATCCGCTCGAGGTAATCAATCAATACCGCCGCTAAAGCAAAGGCGCTTAAAAAGATGCTGAGAGCGGCGGTGTGTTGCCAATGCGGCAGCAGCCATTTCATGCAGATTGCGGTTAATACGGCGGCGAAAACAAGGGCAATGCCAAGATGCGGCTTGAGGCGCTGTAGGCGGTCGCGCTTCCAGCGCAGGAGCGGATAAAAGCCCATTAAAAAGAGCATCAGCAACGCCAGCGGCACGGTAAAGCGGTTGAAATAGGGTGCGCCGACCGAGATTTTGCCTAGTGAGAGTACGTCTGCCACTAAGGGATAAAGGGTGCCGACAAAGACGACCAAGCATAATCCCGAGAGCAGCCAATTATTGATGAGCAGCCCCGTTTCTTTGGAAAAGATGGCGTAATCGCCGCTATGGCTGATGGTATTGGCGCGCATAATCAATAGGATAAGCGCCGGTAAGCTGATGGCAATCAAGAGGGCGAGAATAAAGATGCCGCGCGTGGCATCGCTGGCAAAGGCATGGACGGACGTCAGCACGCCGGAGCGGACTAGGAAGGTGCCGATCAGACATAAAGAGAAGGTCGAAATGGCAAGCAGCGCCGTCCAAATGCGGAACAGGCTGCGTTTTTCCGAGGCGATTAAGCTGTGAATCAGGGCAGTGCCGAGCAGCCAAGGCATCAATGAGGCGTTTTCTACAGGATCCCAAAACCACCAGCCGCCCCAGCCGAGTTCATAATATGCCCAATAGCTGCCGAGGCTGATGCCCAATGTCAGACTCAGCCATGCCCAGAGTGTCCACGGACGGGCGCGGCGCAGCCATAAACTGTCCAAACGTCCCTGCCATAAGCCGGCAAGTACAAAGGCAAATGCCACGGCAAAGCCGACATAGCCGGCATAGAGCAGAGGCGGATGGAAGATGAGTCCGGGGTCTTGCAGGAGGGGATTGAGATCGCGTCCGTCAAAGGGCGCAAAATCATAACGCGCAAAGGGGTTGGAGGTCAGCAATATAAAGAGATAAAAGCCTAGGGCGATATAGGAGAGTATGCCCAATACGCGAGTGCGGAAACCGGCAGGCAGGCTGCGGCTGAAGATGGCGACGCAGTATGTCCATAAATTGAGCATCCAAATCCAAAGCAGTAAGGAGCCTTCGTGTCCGCCCCAAATCGCAGTAATGCGGTAATACCAAGGCAGGAGGCTGTTACTGTGATTGGCGACGTATTGCAGGGAAAAATCATTGTCGTAAAAGGCGATGCCTAAGCTCAACATGCTGAAGCTGCATAAATAAAACTGCAATTTGCTCGCTTGCAAGACTAGCTGTGTGCTGCGGAGTTTGTCTGCGGCGAATAAGGCGCTGACGACGGCAATCGCGGCAACCGCCGCAGCTAAGATAAGCGCGTAATGTCCGAATTCTCCCCAGTCGATCAAGGCGCACTTCCTTGCTGGCTTTTGTGTTGGTAGCCGCTTTTTTCCATATCCGCTTTGACTTCGGGCGGCATATAGTTTTCATCGTGTTTGGCTAAAATTTCGGTGGCGCGGAATTCGCCGTCGCTGCCGAGTGTGCCGCGGGCAATAACGCCTTGTCCTTCGCGGAATAAATCAGGCAGGATGCCGCTGTAGCGAATCGGCAGTTCGGGATGACGAAAATCGGTAATGCGGAAAGAGATGTTCAAGGTTTCGCCTTCGCGTTGCAGACTGCCAGCCGCCACCATGCCGCCGACACGGATGCCCGCTTGGTCTTTAGGCGCTTCGCCGGCGGCGATTTGCTCTAATGAATAGTAATGGTTTAAATCGCTGCCCATGGCATAAATCATCAGTCCGATGGCGATGGCGCAGACGGAAAAAATCCCCGTAACAAGGTATAGACGTTTCTTTTTGACCGGTTTCATGATGATGTATCTGCCTCTTTTTTGAGCGCGGCAAGCTGTGCTTGCAGGCGTTTATAACGGATATGGGTGATGAGATGAATAGCGATTAATCCCGTTATTACAAGGGTGTAAGCCGTCCATACATAAGCGCCGTGCTTGCCCATCTGTAAAAATTCTGCGAAATTGGCAAATGCCATTAGACCTCCAATAAACGCTTAATCCGCGTTTTTAAAATTTGATTCTGCATTTCCCGAATCACATAAGCGAAAAAGAGCATATAAAACGCTGCCAGACAAATCAGCAGCGGATACAGCATGCTACTGCTAATTGAGGGAGCGGAAACTTTGAATAAGGTCGCGCCCTGATGCAGGGAATTCCACCAAATTACGGAATAGTGAATAATCGGAATATTGATGACGCCGACAATGGCGAGAATGGCGCTTAGGCGATCGGCTTGATCGCGATTGTCAATGCTCATTTGCAGGCTCATGTAGGCAATATAGATAAAGAGCAGAATCAATTCGGAGGTCAGGCGGGCATCCCAAGTCCAATAGGTGCCCCAAGTAGGTTTGCCCCAAATTGCGCCGGTTAATAAGGCAAGCGCGGTGACTAATGCGCCGAAAGGCGCAGCGGCACGGGCGAAAATCGCCGCCAAGCGTATGCGCCAGACAAAATACACAAAAGAAGCGACCGCCATCATGAGATAAATCGACATCGACAAAGCGGCACTCGGCACATGGATATAGATGATGCGGAAAGAGTTTTTCTGCTGGTAATCCATCGGCGCAAATGCCAAGCCCCAAATGATGCCGACTGTCAGCAGTAGCCAAGCCAAGGGGCTGAGCCAAGGCAGGATATTACCGCTTAAGCGGTCAAAACCTGCCGGACTGTTCCATTGATGCGCCCATTTTTCCAGACGTTTCCAAAAATTCATGATGATAATGCCATTATTAAAATTTAAGGGCTATTATAGCCTCGAGCTAAGTAAAAAAACCGCCGGCAAATGAATGAAATGGCATTTGCCTAAAAATGCTCTAGCTTTCTTTTGCATAAAGCGGATGCAATTGTCGCATCAAGGACTGCATGGCTTGACCGCGATGGCTAAGGGCATTTTTCTCTTCGGGGCTTAACTGCGCGCTGGAGCAGTTCATGCCTTGCGGGATAAATAGCGGGTCATAGCCAAAGCCGTTTGCGCCGCTGACAGAGTGCGCAATGCTGCCTTGCCAGATGCCCTGCGCGATAATCGGCAAAGGGTCGTCGGCATGGCGCAGATAAGCAATGATGCAGACGAAATAGGCTTCGCGCGCTGCGCTATCTGCAAGTTCTGCAAGCAGTTTGGCATTATTGGCGGCATCATCGCCGTGGCGGCCTGCATAACGTGCGGAATAGACGCCGGGCGCGCCGCCCAATGCAGGAACGACTAAGCCCGAATCGTCTGCCAAAGCCGCTTTGCCGCCGGCTTTGGCGGCATGACGCGCTTTAATCAGGGCGTTTTCGACAAAGGTGTCGGCATTTTCTTCCGCTTCGCCGATGCCTAATGTGCCTTGGGCGATAATGTTTAGATTTAAGCCTGAAAACAGGGCATTGAACTCGGCGATTTTGCCGGCATTATTGCTGGCTAAGACGATGTCGCTCATGCACCCAATCCTAAGACGCGACGCTGCTCCTCCATGATTCCCCGAATGCCTTTTTCCGCCAAATCGAGCATTTGATTCATTTCTTCGCGGCGGAAAGCATGTCCTTCGGCAGTGCCTTGTATTTCGATGAAAGCACCGGCATCGTTCATGACGATATTCATATCGGTTTCCGCTTCGCTGTCTTCGGCGTATTCCAAATCCAGCACGGGGCTGCCATTGTAAATGCCTACCGATACCGCCGCCAATTGTCCGTGCAGGGGATTGTTTTTCAATTTGCCTTGCGCCATTAATTTGCGGATGGCTGTCGCCATAGCGACAAAGCCGCCGCTAATGGCGGCGGTACGCGTGCCGCCGTCGGCTTGCAAGACATCGCAGTCGATAGTGATGCAATGTTCGCCTAGAGCTTGTAAATCGACAACGGCGCGCAAAGCCCGTCCGATGAGACGCTGAATTTCTACCGTGCGCCCTTGCTGCTTGCCGCGGGCGGATTCGCGTGCCGTGCGTTCGTGCGTGGCGCGTGGCAGCATGCTGTATTCCGCCGTGACCCAGCCTTGATTTTTGCCGCGCAGAAAGGGCGGTACTTTGTCTTCGACGGTAGCGGTGCAGAGTACTTTCGTCTTGCCAATGCTGATGAGGGCGGAGCCTTCCGCATAGCAGTTCACATCACATTCAATACTGAGCGGACGCATTTGATCCGCAAGACGATGACTGGGGCGCATAATTATCCTTATCTATAAAAGTTTGAAATAAAAACGCGGCATTTTAGCAAAAAAAGCGGCGGTAAAAGCAATGAAATTGCCTGCAAAAACGTGTACAGTGGGCTTTTTGCAGCTAAGACCAAAGGATTATGTCGTGAGAATGAGTATGACCGCATTTGCGGGGAGCGAAGGAAGTTTTGCGGATTTTTCTTACTCGATTGAAATTAAAACGGTGAATCATCGTTTTTTGGAAGTGCAGGTCAAATTGCCCGAGGGAATGCGCAGCATTGAAAACATTATCCGCCAAAAATTTCAGCAAGCCTTGTATCGCGGCAAAGTGGATATTTGGATTGGCGTGAAGCGGCTGCAGGCCGGTCGGGAAGTGAGCTTGAACCCGTCGATTATGAAACGCTGGTTATTAGCTTTCTCCGACAGCGGCGTGATGCAGTCGCTAGGCAAACCTGATTGGCAGACGATGCTGAATTTGCCCGGCGTATTGGTCGAATCGGCGGTTGACCAAGAGGAGCTGAATCAGGCGATTTTGGAATCTTTAGATACCGCGATTGCCAATTTATTGGAGATGCGCCAGCGCGAAGGCGAACAAATCAAGCAGGTGTTATTAGAGCAATTGGAGCAGATTGAACAGCAGATGCAGACAATTGATGCCGCAGTGCCGCAGATTGAACGGCAGCGCCGCGAGCAATTGCAGGAGAAAATCGCCGCTTTGCAGATGGAAATAAATCAAGACCGGCTTGAGCAAGAGATTGTTTTTATGCTGAATAAAAGCGATATACGGGAAGAAATCGACCGCATTCGCTTTCATATTCAGGAAGCGCGGCAAAGTTTGAACGAGCAAAGCGCTATCGGGCGCAAAATGGATTTTCTCATGCAGGAATTTAACCGCGAAGCCAATACGCTTAGTGCCAAAGCCGGCGACAATCTATTGAGCAAAGCGGCGGTGGATTTGAAAGTGATTATCGAACAAATGCGCGAACAAGTGCAGAATTTGGAGTAAGTTCATAAGTATAAATCTGCCTAAAGTTCATATTTTTTGTTCTTAGATTCAAGTTTGAAGTACGGCATTTAGTACATGTTTGTTTTTTGAGCTGCGTCTTTATTAGTTGGTCTTGTTTAGTCCTACTTTTAGGAGCGCTCATTTAAGAGCAGCTACAAACGCAGACAGATACCTGTTGATAGTTATTATTAGAGTCTGTTGAACATTCATATCTTAATCCATTGATAAGCAAAGGCTAGAGCCACATTATTTTCAAAGTTTCTTTTTAGCTTATCAAAGCGTGTGGCAATCGCTCGATAATCTTTAATTGTGAATCATAGCCTTTATCAGCACTTAGCATGACAACATTGCTTAAATTAACTTTATCTACCAAGTCTTTTGCCATTTTGATGTCATGGGTTGTGCCATCAGTGATGATAAAGGTAATTGGATTACCATGAGCATCAACGGCTAAATGTATTTTAGTTGTATTACCCCCATGACTTTTAGCAATCGCTTGGTCTTTAGGGTTTGCTCCACTGCTATGTTGATGGGCTTTGATGTGGCTACCATCAATAAAGACCCATTCCATGTCTGGTTGGTTTATTACTTTGTTAAACAGTAAAATGAGCTTGTTATTGGCTGACCAACGGTTGAAGGCTTTGTAAACTGTATTGTATTTCCCAAAATATTTGGGTAAGTCTCGCCATGGTAAGCCTACTCGCATTCGATACAATACATCTTCTACAGTCTTTCGTAAGTTGGATTTGTCATATAATCCAATTTCAAGTGAAATGGGTTTAAGTCTTTTCCATTGCTTATCATTTAGCATGAGTCTGGACTTAGTCATAGCGAGTAGTTCTCTTTTTGGTTCAGAGCTTAAAGTGTACTATCTCGCTGTGATATTAAAGCGGTAGTTAAAAGTAGAAGATATATAAAATCTTTCTGCTGAACTAATAGAAAATAAAATAATATAAAAGTTAAAACATTGATTAAAATATAAATTTATTAAAATAAAACTTAAATTTAATTAAACTCACTTTAAGCATTTGTCAACCCCTGTGAACCAACCAGCACCAAATGCTACTCCTGTGCCAGCTACAAACTGAATTAAACTCCGCATAGTAAGAGTTAATTGACCTAACCCCAACCGAATCCCAAACCCAAAACCTAGTCCTAACAAGAAACATGACCTAGCAAACTCGTTATCTTTTATAGTATCCCAGAACAAATACAATAAAACTGTAATTGCAGCAATAGCGAAAAGAATATATGGAGTAAATAAAACAGCAACACCTACACTTACAGGAGCCATAGGTAGAACAATCAAAGCTAATAATGACCCCAATGCTGCTCCGACTGCAAAAGCCAGTCCCCCATTCGCCCCACCATCAATCAAATAAGCCCCAGCCCCAGTAGTCGGGACAAGAATGACATAACCCAAACCAGTCCAACCTTTTACACTAATATTTCTTTCATGAGCAGTCACTTCACGACCTGCAGATATGGCATCACGGATATCACTCATCACATGAGAACTTAACTTTAATTGAGGTAAAATCTGACTGTAATTATCTTTGGTAATATGGTAAATGATTTGTCCTTTTTGACTTGCTACTTGCAAGGCTTTTCCGCAGATACCCCCTTCAGCTTCTTTCTATTATTTTGTATTTGACTCCTTACTTTCCATTTTTTGAATTAAGAATATTTTTTTATGGTTAAGAATTATCTCTTTAAAATTTTCTTTGATTTCTTTCAAATAGTTAGAATTCATATAAATAACATCTAGGGGAATTGAATTAAATTCACTTTTCCATGATGTCAATGCAGAATATTCTTCATCAATTATTACCTTAATTATATAGTTTCTCTGTTGGTTTAAAGCTGAAAATATTGGATTACCATTTTCTTCATTTTCAAAAAAAGGAGTATTGAAGAAAGGAATTTTCCAAAATTTAATATCACCGTCGATACACCTTAGAGTATCTTGAAATATTTGGAAAATATAATCTTCAATAATCTTATACTTTTTTAAATTTCTAGCCCAATCTTTATCATTTAAAATATTATCAATTTCCATTATTCGAACGCCTTACCTGTCCTAATTTCAATATCTACCCTTTCATGAGCAGTACCAGAAGCTAAGTTAGACCAGGAAACGGGAGCATCACATCCGTTTGTTGTTTTACAATTAAGTATAAATCTTTCTGCTTATTGGCTGACCAACGGTTGAAGGCTTTGTAAACTGTATTGTGTTTCCCAAAATATTTGGGTAGGTCTCGCCATGGTAAGCCTACTCGCATTCGATACAATACACCTTCTACAGTCTTTCGTAAGTTGGGTTTGTTATATAATCCAATTTCAAGTAGAATGGGTTTAAGTCTTTTCCATTGATTATCGTGCTTATCGTTTAGCATGAGTCTGGACTTAGTCATAGCGAGTAGTTCTCTTTTTGAGTCAGAGCTTAAAGTGTACTATCTCGCTATCTTTTTGACAAAATTTTCTTTCTCAATGTTCAACACGCCTTAAAGAACGTAGAAGGAACGTTCTTGCTCTTGGCTAAGCCTAAAAAAATCAAAAAAGAAAACAGTTCGTAGAAGAAAGATTAACAATCTTGTTTTTAACAACACTTTAAACCAAAAAATCAGTCAAGAAAAAAGCCGCAAAATCGAACAGAATTTGCGGCGCAGAAAAAGGCTTAAATTTGGGCGCATATAGCGCCCTCTCGTTGATAGGGCTAGGGGGAAGCCCGCTGTCTTTTGTGATGTCTATGCCGTGTTTTGACAGCAAATAGCGACGATGCCGTGAGTAGGTCTCGGCGCTTGTAATGTATTTGCTTGAGATACCTAAACGCCATAGCAAATAAGTTGCGCGTATGCCATGAGGCATACGCAGCAACATCAGGATTTCGTTTTTCGATAGCTGCATGTCTGCTCCTTGTTGGGAGCAGGGTATTTATCAGATTATAACCAAGCCGTCAAATATTCTTTTGGCGCGCGCGAAGTGCAAGCTAAAAGTCGGGTATAGTAGTACCTGACTTTGTACCATTTTTGGTACTAATCTAACAAGCCTGTAATGTTTATCTGATTTTGGCAGCAGTCTCACTCGAAACACCGCCTATGAGGAGCGCAGGTCTTTTAATCCGATGACCGACTATGTGCCGCGTATTGAGGCGATACCCGAAACCGCCCCCGCCTATGACGATTTGCGCAAGCCTGTTGATTTTCCGCGGCCTCAATGTGTGTCTTCGAAAAGAAACTGTATCTGCTACACGCAGCAAGGCACGCTGATGCGAGATTATCCCCAAAGCGTCTGCCGCGCTTATGTCAAAGAGGGCTATTTTGATGCGACTAAGCCAAGAAATAATAAAGCACAACAAGACAATAAGACTTGACTTAAGCTATAATTACAGATGCTAATCCATGTCGGATTTGGCGTATCACTTAATTTAAGGAGTTATTATGACAACTTTAGAAGCTGAGAAATTAAAAGCGGAAATCAATTTAATGTTGGCGCAAATGCAGAAGATTAATGCGGAAATGCAAAAGATGAATGCAGAAACCCAAAAAATCAATGCAGAAACGGAAAAAGTACAAAAAGAAAGCATGAAATTGATTAAAGAAACGGTCTATTATCCGTTGGTTGTTGGAGCAGGTGCATTTGCAGCTGTTTATGCGGTTATCAAACTGTTCATGCATTAACGGAGGGGGCGCAAGCCCCTTTTTTATGAAACCTGAAAAACTTAATAAAAATCTTGATATGCAGCATCTGCGTCAATTGGTTGATGATATTGGATTGGCGCAAAACGAAATTGCGCGCGTCCTCGAGGTGCCTAAACGTGAATTTAGAGCCTATTTGAGCAATCCTCAAAATGCCAGTTATCGCCAAATGCCCTATGTGGTCTATTACGCATTGAGCGTCTGGGCAGCCTACTGTCGATATGAGCGCAAGAATGCCAATCCATAGCCTTTACTAAGTAGCCGCGCCCCTCATCGTCACGCAAGCTGCGCAGCAGCGTAGCGCGTGATGAATCTTGTTCGGCGTAAGCGCGGACGTAGTCCGCCCCTAACCCCTGAGCCTTAGGCTATCGATTAGCCTTAGGTGGCAGCCCCTCATGCCCTTATCGAAGCACTCAATTATCACGCCCTTGGTCAGCCAAAAAAAACTCCAAAGATTACCGCTCGGCATGTACCGTGCGCAGCACGGCGAAACCGGCGAAACCGGCGAAACCGATATTCGCAGAAGGAACGTTATGTTAAATTCAAAATATAAGACTTATATTGCCTGTTGATTTAGGATTTAGATTTGTATGATTTTTGCGATTTTTGTCATGAATTTACATAATTCATTGGACGAAATTATTCCGACTTACCGTAGTATAGTCAATTCAGCTCAAATAAAGACACAGTTTTTATATGTTAGCCCACACAATAGTAAAACTTGATGTTTTTAGGTGTGCAACTTTGTCATGAATTTACTATAACTCTGTATCAAAAAGAAAGTTTACGCTTAAAGAAATGAAAAACTCTACAAATTTAGGGGCTGTTGACATACGTTGAATTGATGGCATGCTATTGATATGAAACAGATTAATGCTAAGTGATGCCCAATGGGCCAAGATAGAGCCGCTTTGTGCCGGTAAAGTCACAGATGACGGAAGAAGCGCAAAAGACAACCGATTGTTTATCGAAGCAGTGTTGTGGATTATTCGTACAGGCAGTCCCTGGCGTGATTTACCTGAAGAATTCGGTAAGTGGAACAGCGTGTTCCAACGCTATCGCAGATGGGTCAAGGCTGAGCGTTTTGCCGTAATCTTTGAAGCACTGCGGGGAGATCCTGATATGGAATACGCTATGATTGACGGCACCATTGTTAAAGTCCACCGCCACGGACAAGGTGCAAAAAGGGGACTTCAAATCAGGCTATTGGTAAATCCAAAGGTGGTATGAGTACCAAAATCTTGGCCTTGGTCGACGCATTGGGCAATTGGGTTTCATTCACCCTATTACCCGAGCAACGTCACGACATTGTCGGTGTCGAAGCGCTAATTAAAAACAAAGAGTTTAATGCTTTACTGGCAGACAAAGCCTTTGATGCAGATTGAAACCTTTGCAAAACCCCAAAAAATCCTCTAAATTTCCCCAACCCAGAATTTAGAGGACTTTTCCATGAGCAGCTTCTTCTATAGTTGAAGAATTGAAAAACTGATACAAAGTGGCAAATTGCAGACAGTAGAGAGTATAGAAAAGAGAGACAAAGCTGTAACTCTTTTTAAACTCTTCGACTATACCACTCCGCCCAAACTCTGTTAAACCAATACGCTGACCGTTTCCCCTTGCTTAAAATCACCCAACTGCTCGATTGGCAAGCCATTGAACACACACTTGCCAGTAAAAAAGTGGCTGATTTGCGCGACCACGGCGATCGTCCTGCTTATCCGTTGTTGCCGATGTTTCGTGCAATATTGTTGGGACAATGGCACAGTCTTTCCGACCCTGAATTAGAACGCAGTCTGGTTACCCGATTGGATTTCATGATTTTTTATCAATTTCCAGACGAAATGAATTTGCCCGACCACAGCACACTCAACCGTTTTCGTAACTGGCTGATACAAGATGGTTTGTTGGACGAACTCAATCAACAAATCAACCAACAACTGGCTCAAAACAAACTCAAAGTAGAAAAAGCCCAAACCGCCATTGTGGATGCCACCATTATCCAAACCGCAGGCGACAAACTCAAGAAAGCCATTGAAGTCAGCGAACATACCGAACAAACTGAAAATCAAGAACAAACCAAAATCCAAGTAAGCGATACGCCAGCGAGCAAAGACACCGATGCCAAATGGACGATTAAAAGCGGACACTGGCATTTGGGCTACAAACTGCATGCGCGTACGGATGCGGAAGGTTTTATTGAACAAATCCACGTTACTCCTGCTAATGCAGTAGATGTCAAACATTTGGCAAGTGTGTTAGACCATGTTGAAGAAGGCGTAACCATATATACCGACAAAGGTTACGACAGCAAAGAAAATCGGACTTTTTTAGAAAAGCACAAATTAAAAGACGGGATAATGCGTAAAGCCCATCGTAAGCAACCATTGAACCGAGATGATATTGAGCGCAATAAGGGACTATCAAAAGTTCGCTATCGTGTAGAGCAGAGCTTTGCCATTTTGCACCGACTGTTTAAGTGTAAACGGGCGAGCTATTTTGGTTTGGAAAAAGTCAAAGGGCAAATGGTGTTGAAGGTGATGTGTTTGAATTTGTTGAAAGCAGCCAACAAGTTAAGGCTAATTGCGCCTATTGCTGCCTGAAAAGGCAGTAGGCAGCCTGAAATAGGCTGTTTAATCAGGGGGAATGGGTAAAATTTGGGCAGATGATGCCATTCTTGTTGAAAACCCCAAAGCAACTTAGGTGCTTTGGGGTTTTGCAAAGGTTTCAGATTGGCTGTTAGAGGAACTGAACGAAGAGCTTGCCAAGCGGTGATTCCGCCGACGAGCAAGCGAAAACTGCAATGTGCTTATGACCGGCATATGTACAAATGGCGTCATTTGGTAGAAAATGTTTTCTGTGATTTAAAGGAGTTTAAGAAGATAGCCATGCCTTCGGAGAAAACAGACAGCTCCTTTGCGGCAAACATTTACCTCGCTGCAACCATTCGGTTTAAATCATGTTTAATTCGATTTTTGCTCGCAGGCTCATCATGTCCATGCGCCAAGGCGGATCCCATTCCATATGCACTTCGCAATGCTCTACGCCGTCAACTCTTTCTACCGCTTCTTTGACCCAATCCGGCATGACGCCTGCCACAGGACAGCCCGGCGCGGTCAGGGTCATATGAATATCGGCTTGTCCGGTTTTTTTGTCGTATTGAATGTCGTATATCAGTCCTAATTCATAGATATCGACAGGAATTTCAGGGTCATAAACGCTTTTTAGCTCGGTGATGATGTCGCGCTCGAGCGGCGATAAGGCGGGGTCGTCAATATCTTTTTGAAAGGGGATTTGCTCAAATTCCATAATGCTTCCTGTTATTCGGTTTTGGCGCTGTCTTGATGATGTAAGGCGGCGTCTAAGGTATGCCAAGCCAAGGTGGCGCATTTGACGCGCGAAGGATAGTCGCGTACCCCTGCCAAGACTTGCAGTTTGCCGAAATCCGCTGGAATCGGCTCTTGTGTGGTCGCTACTTGATGAAATTGGGCATAGAGTTGCTGAAATTCTTCTATGCTTTTGCCTTTTGCCATTTCCGTCATCAAAGAGGCGGAGGCTTTGGAGATGGCACAGCCGTCGCCGACAAAGCTCACATCCTGTATGATACCGTTTTCCACCCGCACAAAGACTTTCAGATTATCGCCGCACAGCGGATTATGTCCGGTTGCAGCATGGCTATGGTGCTCTAGTGCATGAAAATTGCGCGGTTTTTTGCTGTGATCAAGAATGACTTCTTGATAAAGGGTTTTTAAATCATTCATGCGAATAAATCCTGAGTGGTTTTGACTGCTGCGACTAAACGCGCAATGTCCGCGCTGTCGTTATAGGCGGCAAATGAGGCGCGGATGGTGGCGGGAATGCCGAAGAAGCGCATAATCGGTTCTGCGCAATGATGTCCGACACGTACGGCGAGACCGCGGCTGTCCATAATCGTTCCCGCATCATGGGGATGAATGTCTTGCAGGGTAAAGGAAATGACCGCAGCTTTTTGTGCCGCTTGTCCGTAGATGCTTACACCGTTCAATTCGCTCAGTGCGGCTTCCGCTTCTATGCGCAGCTGTTCTTCATGCGCGGCGAGATTCGGTAAACCGATGTCTTGCAACCATTCCAATGCTGCGCCCAAGCCGATGACTTCCACAATCGGTGGCGTGCCGGCTTCAAATTTCAGCGGCGGCGGTGCGTAAAGGGTTTTTTCAAAGCTCACGGATAAAATCATGTCGCCGCCGCCTTGATAGGGCGGCATGGCTTCTAAAAGTTCGTAGCGACCGTAGAGAACGCCGACGGCGGTCGGTCCGTAGAGTTTATGCCCTGAAAAAACATAGAAATCGCAGTCCAGCGCCTGCACGTCCACCGGCAGATGCGCAACCGCCTGCGCGCCGTCAACAATCGTGGTAATGCCGCGCGCTTTGGCTTTGGCGATGAGCGGCGCGATGGGGTTGATACTGCCCAATACGTTTGAGACGTGGCAGATAGAGAAAATTTTGACGCCGTCTAAGTAGGTATCAAAGTCTTCTATAAGCAGTTCACCTTTGTCGTTCATCGGCAAAACAAGCAATTCCGCACCGAAGCGGCGGCAGGCGATTTGCCAAGGCACGATATTGGCATGATGCTCCATGGCGCTGATCAATACTTTGTCGCCTGCTTGCAGCAGTAGTTCGCCTAAAGAAGAGGCTAAGAGGTTCAGCGCCTCGGTCGTGCCTTTGGTAAAGACGATTTCTTGCGCGGATGCGGCATTAAGAAAGGCGGCGGTTTTTTCGCGCACGCGGTCATATTGCTGCGTCAGTTGCTGCGAAAGAAAATGCACACCGCGATGAATGTTGCTGTATTCATGCTGCAGACAATGCTGCATGGCTTCAATCACGCGCAGGGGTTTCTGCGTGCTGGCGGCATTGTCTAAATAGGTCAAGGGATGGCCGTGTATTTGACGGCTGAGAATGGGAAATTCGCCGGCTAAATCAGTCTTCATCGCCGCCTGTCCATGTTTGGCTAATCGCTTCATGCAAATTGGCAGCTAAGGCTTCATGCTCCACGACCACCGCTTCATGCAAGAAGCTGCTGATCAGCATCACTTGCGCGGTTTCTAGGTCAATACCGCGTGATTGCAGATAAAACAGCGATTCAGGGTCTAAAAAGCCGACTGTCGAGCCGTGCGCGCATTGCACGTCATCGGCATAAATTTCCAAACGCGGCACGGAATGCGATTTGGCTTCGTTCGAAAGCAGGATATAGCGGCTGTCTTGCTTGGCATCGGTTTGCTGTGCGCCGTGGGCGACATAAATCATGCCGTCGAAAATGCCGTTGGATTTGTCGCGCAAAGCACCGCGCACGACTTGATTGCTTTGGCTGCCTTCGCTCATATGGCGCACGTTCACATGATAATCGCCGACTTGCTCGCCGCTGAGCATCTGTACGCCGCCGAATAAAAATTCCGCCTCTGCGCCGTGAATCTCGGCTTGCACGTCCACTCGCGCCAATGCCGCGCCGTTTTGCACCGCATTGATGCGCAGTTTGCTGTGTGCTTGCTGCTTGGCGCCGATATAGGCGCACTGCGTATTCGCCGCACCCTCATCCGCCGCGCCCAGCCACAGCACCATATCGAATTCGCTGTTTGCGCCGACTTCCAACGCAATCAAAGGCAGTTGCGCCGCCTCGCGTTCGGCACGCATATCCAGCCATAAAGCCGCTTTCGCCTCTGCCGCCACTTCAATCAACATCCGTGAAAATTGCCATTTTTTGCCCACGGCATCCAAATGAATCGCCAGCGGTTGCTCGAATGTTTGCGCGGGAATGCGGATGTGCAGCACATCATCGGCTAATGCCATATTGACGGCGGCAAAAGGCGCGTCGATTTGGCTATGCAAGAAAGCCATATCCAAATCGCGCGCTTCGTCGGTTTCAGACACCTGCACCGCATCCGGAAAATCATATTGGTAAGCGGCGCAGTCCACGCGGCGGCTGATGCTGCGTAAGGCTTTCAAGGGCGTCCAGCGCCATGATTCGGCACGCGACAGGCTCGGATAAACCAAGGCTTTTTGCTTGGCAGCGGAATCGCCGGTATGCACCAGCAATTCTGTAATCATCGAATCAGACATCATGCCTCCTAATTGCGCGATGCGCCTGCTTCTTCGCCGCGGTATTCCTGATAACCGCGCGCTTCCAGCTCCAATGCCAATTCTTTGCCGCCGCTTTGCACAATCTCGCCGTTAACCAATACATGCACCACATCAGGCACGATGTATTCCAATAAACGCTGATAATGCGTAATCACTAAGAAAGAACGGCGGGCATCGCGCAAAGCGTTCACGCCTTCCGCGACCACGCGCAAAGCGTCGATATCCAAGCCGGAATCGGTTTCGTCAAGCACCGTCAATTTCGGTTCTAAAACTGCCATTTGCAGGATTTCATTACGTTTTTTCTCACCGCCCGAAAAACCGACATTCACGGCGCGGCTGAGGAAATTTTCTCCCATTTTGACCTGCTTCATGCGTTCTTGCAGCAACGCATGAAAATCCATCGCATCGATTTCCGGCAATCCTTGATGCACGCGTTTGGCGTTTAAGGCGGATTTCAAGAAGTACAAATTGCTGACGCCGGGAATTTCCACCGGATATTGGAAGGCTAAAAATAAACCTTCGCGGGCGCGTTCTTCAGGGTCGAGCGCCAGCAAATCCTTGTCTTCATACCAGATATGTCCTTCAGTGACTTCATAGCCTTCGCGACCTGCCAGCACATTTGCCAAAGTCGATTTGCCCGAACCGTTGGGACCCATAATCGCATGCACCTCTCCGGCAGGAATTTCCAAAGAAATGCCATTAAGGATTTTTTTTCCGTCTTCTAATTCAACATGTAAATTTTCAATTTTTAACATTTTTCTCTTACTCTTAACCAACACTGCCTTCCAATTTCAGCTCAATCAGACGTTGCGCTTCCACCGCAAATTCCATTGGCAATTCCTGAAATACCTGTTTACAAAAACCGTTCACAATCAAACTCACCGCATCTTCTTCGGATAAGCCGCGCTGCATGCAATAAAAAATCTGATCTTCGCCGATTTTGGCGGTAGTCGCCTCATGTTCGACTTGCGCGCTGGGATTTTGCGTAATCAAATAGGGGAAAGTATGCGCGCCGCAATCGCTGCCGATTAATAAAGAATCGCATTGCGAGAAATTGCGTGCATTTTCCGCCGTCGGCAAAATCCGTACCAAACCGCGGTAGGCATTTTGCGCGCGACCTAAAGAAATGCCCTTGGAAATAATCGTCGATTTGGTGTTCTTGCCGATATGAATCATTTTCGAACCGGTGTCCGCCTGCTGATAATCGCGCGCCAATGCCACCGAATAAAACTCGCCGACCGAATCGTCGCCGCGCAAGACGCAGCTAGGATATTTCCAAGTAATCGCCGAACCGGTTTCCACCTGCGTCCAAGAAATCTTGCTCCGCGCGCCCTGACACAATCCGCGTTTGGTCACGAAATTATAAATTCCGCCTTTGCCGTCCTTATCGCCGGGATACCAATTCTGCACGGTGGAATATTTCACGCTCGCGTCTTCGTGCGCATAAATTTCTACCACCGCCGCATGTAATTGATGTTCTTCGCGTTTGGGTGCGGTGCAGCCTTCCAAATAAGAGACATAACTGCCTTTGTCCGCCACAATCAATGTCCGCTCAAATTGCCCCGTATTGGCGGCATTGATGCGGAAATAGGTGGATAATTCCATCGGGCAGCGCACGCCCTGCGGAATATAGCAAAAGGAACCGTCGGTAAAGACCGCCGCATTTAAGGCGGCAAAATAATTGTCCTTCGGCGAAACCACCGTGCCTAAATATTGTCTGACCAGTTCGGGGTGCTCCTGCACCGCCTCGGAAAAAGAACAGAAAATAATGCCGTCTTTTGCCAAACGCTCTTTATAACTGGTGGCAACGGAAACCGAATCGAAGACCGCGTCTACCGCCACACCCGCCAGCATTTCCTGCTCTTCCAGAGGAATGCCGAGCTTTTTATACGTCTCCAGCAACTCCGGATCGACCTCGTCCAAACTCTTAGGCCCGTCTTTTTTCGATTTGGGCGCGGAATAATAAGAGACCGCCTGATAATCAATCGGCGCGATATTCAAATGCCCCCAATCGGGCGCCTCCATTTCCAGCCATGTGCGATATGCCGCCAAACGCCATTCCAACAGCCATTCCGGCTCGCGTTTAATCGCGGAAATCTGACGGATAACCCCCTCATTCAGCCCCGGCGGCAGAGTTTCCTGCTCAATCTGGGTTTCAAAGCCGAACTGGTATTCAGTCGCGGCAATTTGTTTCAATTCTTCATTTTGACTCATGATTAACCTTAGCTTGTTTAAACCGCATGCGGATGCGTTTTCATATGCCGCAGGCGGCGCTCGTCGCGCTGCATATCCGCCAAATTTTTCCCCGCCAACATCTGATTGATCTCCTGATTCAGCTGCTGCCAAAAAGGGCTGACCGTGCAATACTGCGCCAAGGCGCAAGAGACCGCATGATGGGCGCAATCGACCAATTCCGGCACGCCTTCCATCGCCTCTACCACCTGCAAAGCGGAAATCTCATGCGGCGCTCTTGATAAGACATAGCCTCCGCGCGAACCGCGCGTAGAAATTAAAATATCATGACGAACCAATCGCTTGAGTACTTTACCGGTCATAGGGGCGGCAATCCCTGTCAGCTGCGCTAGTGTCGTTGCACTTTTCGGGGTATCATCTTCGGCGAGCAAGGCGCTCAAAAGCAAAAAAGCGTACTCGCTTTCTTTGGTGATGCGCAGCATCCAGCTCTCCCTAAATAATATAGAACGACAAACGTACTATATACTGCTAACCCCTTATTATCAAGCCTTAAGTCCGTTTTTAAGCAGAAATTCATGCTTTAAAAAGCTCATCAAGCATTCTAAAAATAATTTGTTTTGCAAATCGTTCTCGTTTAGCGGTTTTCTTTTTGTCTTTGGGCGGCAAATTTGCCGGCTTGCAAGGCTGAAGTCGCGGCGTATAATACCGTTTTTTCTTTGAATAAGAGCTACTATGCAGGCAATTCTATCTGGGAGCGCGATTGATCAATTGATGCGCGCTTGGCGGCAGGATTTCCATCGTCATCCCGAAACCGCTTATGAAGAAGTTCGCACCTCAGGCATTGTGGCGCAGCTGCTGCGCGATTGGGACATCGAAACGCATCAAGGCTTGGCGAAAACTGGCGTAGTTGGTGTGCTGAAAGGTAATCAAGCCGGTCCGATGATTGGTCTGCGCGCCGATATGGATGCGCTGGATATTCTTGAAGCCAATGAATTTGCCCATTGCTCGACCGTCAAAGGCAAAATGCATGCCTGCGGGCATGACGGACATACCGCCATGCTCTTGGGCGCTGCCAAATATTTAAGCGAACACCGAGATTTTGCCGGCACCGCCGTGTTTATTTTTCAACCTGCCGAAGAAAACGAATGCGGCGGCGGACGCATGATTGCGGAAGGATTGTTCGAGCAATTCCCTGTCGATGCGGTATTCGGCATGCACAATTGGCCGGATTTGCCGCTTGGCAAAGCGGCGGTGCATGATGATGAAGTCATGGCGTCTTTTGATTGCTTCGATATCGATATTCGCGGACGCGGCTGTCATGGCGCGCATCCCGAGCAGGGTGTGGACAGCGTTGCGGTTGCCGCGCAAATTATTTCCGCCTTGCAGCTTGTGGTCAGCCGCAATATTGCTGCGACGGATAAAGCGGTATTGAGCGTAACCCAAATGCACGGCGGCGATATGTACAATATCATTCCTGCGCAAGTGCGCTTAAGCGGCGGTACGCGTTCTTTCCGTCCGCCAATCCGCGATTTATTGGAAAGCCGTATCCGTGATACCGCCCAAGGAATTGCGCAGGCATTGGGCGCGCAGGCGGAAGTACATTATGACCGCCGCTATCCGCCCACGCGCAACCATCTCGCCCAAGCGCGTTATGTCTTAGAAATCAGCCGCTGCTTGCTTGGCGCGGAGAACGTTATCCATAATCCGCCGCCCAGCGCCGCCGCGGAAGATTTCGCCATTATGCTGGAACACAAACCCGGCGCCTATTTTTGGATAGGCAACGGTCGCCATCATCCTGATGCGACATTGCATAATCCGCACTATGATTTTAATGACGAATTATTGGCAATCGGTGCTAGTTTATGGATCGCGCTGATGCAAAACGCCGCGACAGGTCTTGCTTTGACATAATGAGGTAAAAATGAAATCCGCATCTTTGTTTCTTGCTTTAAGTGCCGCGCTTAGCTTCGGCGCTCATGCCGCCGATTTAACCGTCTCCGCCGCCGCCAGTCTGACCGATGCCTTTAATGACATCGGCAAGGCGTACACAGAACAATATCCACAAGATAAAGTCTTTTTCAATTTTGCCGGTTCAGGCGCTTTGCTCAAGCAATTGCAAAACGGCGCGCCGGCAGATATTTTCGCCAGCGCCGATCAATTGCGCATGGATACCGCGGAAAAAGAACAGCTGATTAAGCCCGAAAGCCGTGCGAATTTTGCACAAAACGCTCTTGTGCTTATCGCGCCAAAGGACAGCTATATTGCGCTCCAAGATCTCGCCGCCCTTGTCGAACATGCCGAGATAAAGCACATTGCCATTGCGAATCCCGAAAGCGTACCGGTCGGCACTTATAGTAAGACCGCCTTAGAAAAAGCCGGATTATGGGAAAAAATCGGCGAACGTAATATTCCCACGCAGAACGTGCGGCAATCCTTGGATTATGTGGCGCGCGGCGAAGTGGAAGCGGGATTTGTCTATGCCACGGATGCCGCAATCATGAAAGATAAAGTCAAGACGCTCTTTCAAGTGCCATTGGACGAAGCGCTTTCTTACCCGATTGCGGTAAGCGCCAATAGTCAAGCGCCCGAAGCGGCGCAACGTTTTGTGCAATTTGTGCTTTCCGAACAGGGGCAGAATATTTTGCGCAATTACGGCTTTTTAGCCCCTGATGCAAAATAAAAATCCTGTTAATTAAGACTAAGCGCCCTACTCTTTTATATGAAGCTTTAATCCGTATTTTTAGCCGCAAATGCCGAGCGGATAATTAAGGGGCGGAAGCGTTTGCCGTTAAGGCTCACACGACCGCGCTCATCGATTTTGACCGGACTGGGGCGACTTTGCCAAGCATAGGATGTCGGCGGTTCGTTTTTCACGCCCTGTGCGTGGATTTCTCTGGCTAGTTGGTAGTCCACGCTTCTTGCACTGTCGAAAAAATCGGCAGGATAAGTGCCGGCAGCATAAATTTCCGCCTCTTCCGGTGCATAGGAAAATTTATAGACGCTGTCGTCTTTATTACGCAATGCCGGCGGGCGGAACTTAGGATCTACCGAGGGATAAGAAGATATCCAAAAAATCGAATGCATCGGAATGATGCGTAGCGGCGGCGAATAGCGGGTATAAACGCTGACGTCCAATGCTTCCAGCTGTTTATTGTATTGTTCGATAGTTTTATCCAAGAGAGCGATTTCTTCCGCGCTCAACTCGCTTTTGAGATAGGCTTTTGCCAACAGCTTTTCAGGCAGCCCGGCAAATAATTTTTGGGATAAGGCAACGCTGCGCTCGGGATTAAGGTTATCTATTCTCAGATATTCATGAACCAGATGAAATTCCGGCGTTAAAAACAGCAGGGTTTCGCCATGATAAAAGATCCTGAGCGATGTCGTTTGCGAATAATAGGAATAATATGGCGGGGAGGGGCTTTCTACTGCAATTGATGCCACCACAGGGACGCAAACGACAACCCGACAAGGCGGTTAGTGCCACTGAAGACAAGCTCAGTGTGATAAATTTTCTTCTATCCATAATGTCTCACTTTATTTCATTTTGACTATTTTCTACGATGACAACAGATTTGTCATGGCGTATTAAGCAAGCCGTCTTGTGCCCATTCTAACTGATGCCCCAATTTATAAAGCAAAAAATTGGGCAACATTTATTCTCGCTTGCTTTCTCCTCTTATCGGCGCTAACTTAGCGGCAACACCTATCATCAGCAAACATAATTTTAGGAATAATATGACGACCGCCTTAAGCCTTCTCAACCTCGTGCCGCTGCGCGCAGGACAAAACAGCAAACAAGCCATCGATGCCGCAGTGCGGCTGGCGCAATTTACCGAATCGCTGGGCTATACCCGCTATTGGATTGCCGAACATCACAATACGCCCAATCTTGCCAGCTCCGCCACGCAATTGCTCATCGGGCACGTCTTATCGCAGACCCAAAGCATCCGCATAGGCTCGGGCGGCGTCATGCTGCCCAATCACAGTCCGCTTATGGTAGCGGAGCAATACGGCACGCTTGCCACGCTCTATCCGCAACGCGTCGATTTAGGACTGGGACGCGCGCCCGGCACGGATCAGCGTACTGCTGCCGCCTTGCGCCGTCATTTCTCCCATCAGCCTTATGATTTCGCCCAAGATATTGGCGAATTACAATATTATTTCTCGCCGCTGCAAAGTGAAGACAGCGTGCGCGCCTACCCTGCGGCAGGGATTGATGTACCGCTGTATATTCTCGGCTCTAGCACGGAAAGCGCCTATCTTGCCGCCGCCTTAGGGCTGCCCTATGCTTTTGCCGCCCATTTCGCGCCCGCCCTGCTCTTGCAGGCGGCGGATATTTATCGCCGCCATTTCCAAGCTTCGCCGCAATATGCCCGACCCTATTTCATTGTCGCGCTCAATGCCATTGTGGCGGAAACAGAGGCGGAAGCCGCCTATCTTGCCAGCTCGCAGCAGCAATTTTTCCTGAACGTCCTTACCAACAGCCGCCGCCCCTTGGCACCGCCAATAGACAATATGGACGCGCTATGGACGCCTGCGCAGCAATACCAAGTCGAACATATGACCGCCTGCAGCATGATCGGCAGCCCCGACAGCGTGAAAACACAAATCACTACCCTGCAAGCGCAAATTCATGCCGATGAAATCATGGCGGTCAGCTATATTTACGATGAAGACTTGCAGCATCGCTCTTATCAATTGCTCAAAAACCTGTTCTAAGAAAAAAGCCGTGCATGGCACGGCTTGACAAGAGAAATCATCGCCTTTATTGCGCGATACCGCTATGGCGCAGCAAGGCATCAATATTAGGTTCGCGCCCGCGGAAAGCGATAAAACTGTCCATGCTGCTGCGACTGCTACCCACCGCCAGTATTTCGTTACGGAATTTTGCGCCGGTCTGCGCATTTAAAACACCTGTTCCTTCAAAAGCGGCAAAGCTGTCTGCGGATAAGACTTCCGCCCATTTGTAGCTGTAATAGCCTGCCGCATAGCCGCCAGCAAAGATGTGCGAAAATTGCATGGGGAAGCGGTTGTTCGGATAATCGGGCGTGACGCTCACGGCTTGACGCACGGCTTTAAGTACCGCCAATACTTCTTGATCCTGATTGTTCTTATCGTGTATGCGCATATCAAAGATTGCAAATTCCAATTGGCGCAACATTGCCATTGCCGATTGGAAATTTTTTGCCGCCAGCAATTTCTCAAACAATTCCTGCGGCAGAGCGGCGCCGCTTTCCTGATGCGCGGTCATCATGGCAAGGCAGTCGCGGTCGTAGCAGAAGTTTTCCATAAACTGACTGGGCTGCTCCACCGCGTCCCATTCCACACCGCTGATACCCGAAGCGCCGTATTCATCGACTGTCGTCAGCATATGATGCAGGCCGTGCCCGAATTCATGGAATAAGGTGGTCACTTCATCATGTGTGATATAGGCATCGGCATCGCCCACAGGCGGCGTGAAATTGCAAACCAAATGCGCTACCGGCAATTGCAATTGTTCGCCGTCGCGAAAACGCGATACGGCGCTGTCCATCCATGCACCGCCGCGTTTTTTCTCGCGCGCATAAGGGTCGAGATAGAAACGCGCCTGCAATTGTCCCACCGCATCTAGTACATCATAAACGCTGACATCTTTATGCCATACGCTAAGCTGCGTATTGCGAGCAAAACGCACGCCGAATAGTTGCTGCGTAATGGCTAACATGCCTTCCATGACTTTGCCGAAAGGAAAATAGGGGCGCAAATCTTCTTGCGACAAAGCATAGCGTTGCTGGCGCAATTTTTCCGCCGCATAGCTGACGTCCCAAGGCTGCAAATCGGCAAGGCTCAGCGTCTCTGCGGCAAATTCGCGCAAAGCCTGCATTTCTTTCTCCCCCGCCGCCTTAGATTTGTGCAGCAAATCCTGCAGGAAATCCGCCACTTTCTGCGGGGTTTCCGCCATTTTATTGTCATCGGTAGAAAGGCTGGCAAAATCGGCATAGCCCAATAATTGCGCCAATTGCTGACGGATGTGCAAAATTTCTTTAACGATGGCGGCATTATCGAACTGTGCATCGTCGCTTAATTCCGAAGCACGCGCGTTATAGGCTTTATACACCGTTTCGCGCAATTGGCGGTCTTCGGCATAACTTAATACGGGAATTACGACGGGCGCGTCTAAGGTCAGACGATAGCCCGACTGTCCTTGCTGCTGCGCCAAAGATTGCATCAAAGCCAATGCGGAAGCCGGCAAACCGCTTAGGCGGCTGTCGTCATTGTTCAGCAGCAAATGCCAAGCATTGGTCGCATCTAAAACATGATTGGAAAACTCCGTTCCCAATTCCGACAAACGCAGGCTAAATGCTTTAAATTGCGCTTTTTTCTCATCCGGCAAAGCCACGCCGCCGCGCTCGAAATCGGCAATCTGATCACGAATAATTTTCTGCTGCGTTGCATTTAAGCCGGCAAATGCCGCGCCCGATTGCAGGCGTTTGATTGCCTCATACAAGCCCTTATGCTGCGCCATATCCGCACCGTATTCCGACAATGCCGGCAATAGCGCTTCATAAGCCTCGCGCCATTCCTGCGTGCTTAATACACTGTGCAAATGCGCAATCGGGCTAAACGCCAAAGACAGGCGGTTATCCATGCGCGCCAAAGGCAGCATCAAGCTCTCCCAAGTCGGCTGCTCTTGAGCAATCAAGACATCTACCGCCGCGCGGTTTTCCTTAAGAATTTCCAAAACCGCCGTATGATGCTCCGGCTTAATCTGATGATAATCAGGCTCGGTTGAAGGCTGATAAAGGGGATTGTGAGAAAAATCAGTCATCGCATTTTCCTTAATAAAAAATATTTCCGCTTAAATGGCGCTGAAAGCGAATAATTCAATTTAATTGCCGTTTTTATTATTCAATATACTGATTTAAATTAAAATTAATTATATGTTTTGCTATTCTCCGCCGCTTGACAGGAAAATCCCTTGCGCTTTATTCGCTTTGCTGTGCATAAAAAAGCCCACGGCACCGCTCTCCCCTTGCCAAGCCTTGCGCTTTGCCTACAATAAGGCTTTTATAGCTCTAAGGATTTTTGATGTTTTCGCTCTCACAATGGCAAAGCGATAGTGCCGCCTATTCTTGGGCGCAGCGAGAAGATATTCTTCTGCTGGTTCAGGCCAGCCCTTATGCCGCGCAGCAATTGCTCAATCAGCCCGAAATACTCGATTTATTCGACTGCGATTGGCAGAATTTTGATTTCAGCACCGTCGGCAGTTTTTGGCAAGACTGCGGCGATGAAGCGACATTGATGTGCGAATTGCGCCGCTGCAAACACCGCTATCAAAGTGCATTGATTTATGCCCTGCTCTGCCGAGGGCTCAGCCAAAGCGCTTTTCTGCGTAATCTGTCCGCCTTGGCCGGCGCCTTGGTGGAAGCCGCTTTACTGTGGCAAGAGCGACAATTGCAGACGCGCTACGGACAGCCGCTGGATGAAAACGGCAAACCCTTGCGCCTGACGATTCTCGGCATGGGCAAATTAGGCGGTGCGGAGCTGAATTTTTCTTCCGATATCGATTTGATTTTCGCCTACCGCAATCAGGGCGAAACCCAAGCCGCGGCAGGACAAAAATCCATTGAACATGAAGTCTTTTTCCGCAAATTGGCGCAAAAACTCATCGCCTGTCTAGATCAAATGACGGCGGAGGGTTTTGTTTATCGCGTGGATATGCGCCTGCGTCCTTTCGGGCAAACCGGACCTTTGGCATTGTCCTATACCGCATTGGAGAACTACTACCAAAACCATGGACGCGATTGGGAGCGCTATGCGATGATGAAAGCCCGTCCCGTGGCAGGCGATATTGAGGGCGGCATGGCATTGCTCGGGCAGCTGCGTCCGTTTATGTACCGCCGCTATTTGGATTATGCCGCATTGGATTCGATTGCCCAAATGAAGCACAGCATCAATCAGCAGATTCGCGCCCAAGGCATGAAAAATCACATCAAACTCGGGCGCGGCGGCATTCGTGAGGCGGAATTTTCCGTCCAAGCCATGCAGCTTGTGTACGGCGGTCAATATCCGACCTTGCAATCGCCGCATTTTCTCAGCGTACTGGAGGATTTGCACTGTCTGAATTTATGGCAGGCGCAGGAATGCCAAGCCCTGCGCGAAGCATATTTGCTGCTGCGCACGGTAGAAAATGCTCTGCAATTCGCCCACGAACAGCAAGTGCATGAACTGCCGCCGATTGACGACAGCGCCGCATGGCTGCGTCTAAGCCTTGCCTGCCGCTTCGACAGCGTAGAAGCTCTGCAAGCGGCACTGAATCAGGCGCGTGAAACCGTCGACCAGCGCTTTCGCCGCATTTTCGCCAGTACGGAAAATGACACTGCCGCTGAAAACAGCATCAGTGCCAATTGGCAGCAGATTAACGGCGAGCAATTGCGCGTCGATTTAATCGCGCAAGACTATTCTGCCGAGCAGGCCGCAGCCATCAGCCATACCCTGCAGCAATTCAGCGCCGCCCTACCTTGGCAGCGGCTTTCGGAAAAAGCCGGCAAAAGAATCGAAACCTTATTGCCGCTTTTATTGCACATCGCCGCACAAGAAAAAGCCGAAGCCGCCGCCATCGGCGAAATCCTCGCCTTGATTGAAACCGTCGCCTCGCGCAGCGTGTATATCGACATGCTGTCGGGCAATCCGCAATTAATCCGCCATCTGCTGGCGATTGCACGCGACAGCCGCGGCTTGATGGAATTTATCCGCGAACATCCGCTAGTCATTGACGACATCTTAAGCGAGCGCAGCCTCATTCAAGATGCCACGCAATTAGACAGGGATTTATCCGCGCGTCTTGCCAATACCGATGACGAAAACTGGCTGCATGCCATTCGCGATTTCAAACATGCGCAATTATTCAAAATCGCTTGGGCAGAACTATACGGTAATCTGCCGCTAATGGCAGCCAGTGACCATCTCAGCCATCTGGCGGAACTGATTATCGACAAAGCCTTACAGCGCGCCTGGCAGCAACTCAGGCAACGCCACGGCATACCGCGTAGCAGCGACGGCGAAGCGGCGCGTTTCGCCATCATTGCCTACGGCAAATTGGGCGGATTGGAATTGAGCTACACCTCCGATATCGACCTTGTCTATCTCTATGACGACAAACGCAGTCAAGGCAGTACCGACGGCGAGAAAAGCATCGCCAATCAAGTCTTTTTCACCCGTTTGGTGCAGCGCATCAATAATTTGCTCTCCGCGCCATCCACCAGCGGCGTTTTGTATGAAATCGACACCCGCCTGCGCCCCGGCGGACGCAGCGGCATGCTTATCGCCTCTATCGAAGCCTTTGCAGATTATCAGCAAAAACAGGCCTGGACATGGGAGCATCAAGCGCTCACGCGCGCGCGCCCCATCGGCGGCGACGTGAGCTTATGTGCGAAATTCAGCGTCCTACGGCAAACGGTGCTGCAAAAAGCCCCACCTGTCGATTTGCGCCGACAAGTCTTGGATATGCGGGAAAAAATGCAAAATAACGAACATTTAGCTAAAGAAGGCTTTCATTTGAAAAAATCCGTCGGCGGACTGATAGACATCGAATTTATTGTGCAATATCTGCTGTTAAAACATGCACATCAGGAACCGATTCTGCTGCGCATGAGCGACAATATCCGCCAACTCGCCGCGCTGGAAGCCACAGGGCTGCTTTCCTCGATTGACGCCAACACCCTGCGCGATGCCTACCGCCGTCTGCGCCAAGCCGCACACCGCCGCGCACTTAATCGGCAAAGCAATGTGGCGGATAGCCTAGAATGGCAGAACACGATTAACCATGTCTGCCGTATTTGGCGAAAAGTGTTTGAAATTAATTAAAAAACGCTGTTTTCTATGTAAGAGAAAACAGCGTGATAGCCTTCGAGATGAAAGCGGTATTATTTGTCCTTATTGCCATAAGGATTGTGTTTGTCGCGGTAAGAAATGCGAATCGGCGTGCCGTGCAAATCAAAATGGCGACGGAAGAATTTGCTTAAATACTGCGTGTAAGAAGCCGGCACATTTGTGGTGCGCGAGCCGTGGATGATGATATGCGGCGGATTGCGTCCGCCTTGGTGGGCGTATTGCAATTTAATCGCATGACCGTTGACCAAAGGCGGCTGATGGCGACGATACGCCAATTGCAGGGCTTCAGTCAATTTATTGGTGGAAATTTCCGCCAAGGCGCTTTCATAGACGCGTTTGACCGCCGGCAGAAGATTGCGGATATTGCTGCCGTGCAAAGCGGAGATGTAAAAGACTTCGGCATAATCGACAAAATGCAGTTTGCGCTCAAATTGCAATTTGACCGCTTCGCGCGTTTCCTCGTCTAAATGATCCCATTTGTTTACCGCGATGATAAGACCGCGTCCGCGTCGTGTGATTTCGCCCAATAAATGGGCATCCTGCTCGGCAACGCCTTCATGCGCGTCCAGCATTAAAATCACCACATTCGCTCGCTCGACAGCTTCCAAGGCTTTGACAATCGAGAATTTTTCCACTTTATCATGCACGCGCGCCTTGCGGCGGATACCGGCGGTGTCGATTAAGGTAAAAGGCGTGCCTTCATTATCGACGTAGGGAATCATAACCGCATCGCGTGTGGTGCCTGCCACAGGGCTGGCAACCAGACGGTCTTCGCCGAGCAGACGGTTTAATAGGGTGGATTTGCCGGCATTTGGTCGTCCTAAAACGGCTAATTGAATGCCTTCATTAATATTTTGCGCATCGCTGTCGCTTTGGCTAATAAATTGCTCTTCAGGCAAAGCAGAGAGCATCTGTGCAATCATATCGCCTAATTTATTGATATTTCGGCGATGTTCGGCAGCAATGGCAAGTATATTCGCCATGCCTAGGACATAGAAATCCGCCAAAATAATATCCGGATCGGCAAAATCGGCTTTATTGACCGCCAATAAGACAGGCTTTTGCGTGCAGCGCAATTCATGGGCGATTTTTTCATCGACTGCGGTCAAACCTTCGCGCCCGTCAACCACAAAAACCACAATATCGGCTTCTTCAACCGCCTGCCGCGCTTGGCTGTCCACGCGAAAATCGATTTCGCTTTCTTCTTCCCGCAGCATGCCGCCGGTATCGATAATGCGGCAGGCAATGCCGCCTAAATCGGCATCGCCGTAATTGCGGTCGCGGGTCAATCCCGGCATATCGCTGACGATAGAATGGCGGCTGCGGCTCAGGGTATTGAATAGGGTCGATTTGCCCACATTAGGGCGACCAACCAAGGCGATAATCGGTTTGCGTGGATAAGCTCTTTGCATCAAATTTCCTTATTGCGGCCGCAGCGCAACAATGCCGCCGTTATCTAATTGCCATACAATCACATCAGGCAGAATCAGCGCTTCGCTTTTGCTGCCGCTGGCGGCAATTTTGCTGCGCGCAATCATATTGCCGTTGCGGCTGTCCAGCCAAGTCAGATAACCTTCGAAATCCAATACGCCGACAAGACCGGGAATAGCTAATGGCGGCGACAGACGGCGGCCGACTAAATCGCTGTTCCGCCATAATTCATTGCCCGTATCTTGATCGAGGGCGACTACGTGATCTTCGGCGGTGCTGAGATATAACTCCGTCGGACTGATGGCAAAATCCACTCCGCTTGCCGCCCTTTCATTGCGCCAGAGCGGCGCGCCGCTTTGCAGGTCAACGGCATAGGTTTCTTTGCCGTAAGCACTGGCAAAAAGGCGGTTGTTATTGATTTTAGGACTGGCATCTTGGTCGATAATCGCCGCCACGGTGCTCGCCGCTCCTGCCTGCACGAGATTGTCATTGGCAATGCTGATGCCTGTGCGCGCGTCTAAGACTTGCAATGCGCCGTTTTCATCGCTCAGCATAACGACGCCACCGCCGATAATCGGCGAGGCATTGCCGCGCATAGACAGCATCGGCACTTTACTGTGGTGACGCCAGATTAATGCGCCGTCCGCCGGATTGAATACGCTTAATTGTCCGTCGGAGGCATAAACCGCCAATAAGCCGTCTCCAAAGGCAGGACGCGATAATAAGACGGAGCTCAAACGGCTGCGCCACATGATTTGCCCGTCTTCCAAGCGAATCGCCATCACATCGCCGTTTTTGGTGCCGAGAAAAGCGAAATTGCCTGCAACGGTTAGCCCAGAACTGATATCGTTTCTTAAATCCACGCGGTAGATTTCTTTGCCGCTGTCTTTGTCAAAGCGGTAGAAATATCCGTCGGCACTGACGGCATAAACGTGTTGCCCGTCACTGGCAGGGCTTAAGCGCAAACCGCGCTCGCCGCTTTCGTCGCCTAAGTTTTTTTGCCACAGAATTTGCGTATTAAATTGCGATTGCACTTCGCGTAATTCATTGGGTTCGGGATAGTTACTTTCGCCGTAAAACCAACTTGAACAGGCGCTTAGGGAAAGAGAGGCAATGGTAAGCGCAAGAAGAGAGGATTTCATTGAGTCTCCTGAGCAGATTGAAGGGCAATTTGGGTTTCCAATTGGCGGATACGCGTTGCCAACAGCGGCGAGGCTTGCTGCACTTGGCTTTGCTGATAATGCTTGAGCGCCGCTTCGCTGTTGCCGCGCAAATAGTCGATATCGCCGCGCAATAAGGGCAGCTGCGACTGGTAAACCGAATGTTCCAATGAATTCAAAGCCTGCATGGCGCCGTCGAAATCTTTGGTGCCAATCTTCACGTGCGCCAACTGCCATTGTGCCGTTTGGGCGATTAATGTATCGGATGCCGTACCGGCTTTTTCCAAGGCGGCAATCGCTTCCTGCGTTTTGTCCTGCTGTTGCTGATGTTGGGCGAAAAGCAGGGCGGCAAGGGCGCCGTAATTGCTTTTATCTGCTTTTAAATCCGCAGTATAGGCGGCGTTTACGGCGGCATCGTTTTTAGCGGCGACCGCTTTTTCTAAGGTGTCGATTTGATAAGACAAACGGTAATTGGCTTCCAGCGCCCGTTTATCCCACCATTTCATACTGAAAATAATCAGTAAGGCAATCGCAATGCCGGCAAAAATCACGGGCAGATGGCGCGCCAGCCATTCTTTGACTAATTCGGCGGTTTCCGCATCGCTTCTATCATGATCAAACATGTTTATTCCTCAATATTCATGGCAATCACAGCAGCCAAATCCAGCTGCTGCTGCTCGCCTGTCGCTAAATTTTTTAACGTCGCCAAGCCCTGCTGCACTTCTTCGCTGCCAAATACCAAGACAAAGCGCGCCTGCGCCGCATCCGCCTTGGCAAATTGTTTTTTCAGGGCTTGCAATTGATGATGGACAATAATTTGCCAATCGGGACGTGCGCGGCGAATTTCCATCGCCCAGCGCATCGCTTCGGCTTGTTCTTCAATTCCTGTGGCTAAAATATAGATATCGGGGTAAGACATATCAATCGGGTGCATATTTTCCCACAGCATGAAGATGCGCTCGATGCCGAAAGCAAAACCGGCTGCCGGTGTCGCCTTGCCACCTAATTGCTCAACTAAACCGTCATAGCGTCCGCCGGCACAGATAGTACCTTGCGCGCCCAACTCTCGGGTTGTCCATTCAAAAACGGTATGGCAGTAATAATCCAATCCGCGCACCAAGCGGGGATTGATGTGATAAGCAATGCCTAATTTTTCCAAAATGCCGCAGACTTGGGCGAAATGCGCTTTGCTTTCCTCACCTAAATAGTCATGCAGCAGCGGCGCCTGATTTAATATTTCTTGGGTTTTGGCGTCTTTGCTGTCCAAAATCCGCAGAGGATTGGTCTGTAAGCGGCGTTTGCTGTCTTCGTCCAAATCCTCGATATGAGCGCTGAGAAATTGCACCAGCGCTGCCTGATAGGCTTTGCGCTCCGCGGCAAGACCGATACTGTTGATTTCCAAGCTCACTACTTCGCGGATATCCAACTGCGTGAATAATTCATGCCCGATAGCAATTAATTCCGCATCGAGAGAGGGATTTGCCAAGCCGAAACATTCCACGCTTACCTGCGTGAATTGGCGGCTGCGTCCTTCCTGCGGTTTTTCATAGCGAAACATCGGACCTTCGACGAATAAGCGCGTGATTTGCTGCAAACGCCCGTTTTCAATCATGGCGCGCACCGCGCCGGCAGTAGCTTCGGGACGCAGAGTGATGCTTTCCTGATTGCGGTCGTCAAAGCTGTACATTTCCTTGGACACAATATCGGTTTCTCCGCCGATGGTGCGCTTGAATAATTGAGTTTTTTCCAAAAGCGGCAATTCCGCCGGCAAATAGCCGAATTGTTGCAGCAATTGGCGGATGATTTGCAATAATCGGGCGCGTCTGCTGCTGTGCGGCGGCAGAATATCATTCATGCCGCGTAAGGATTGGATGGCTTCACTCATTGATAGTTACCTTGAAACGACGGGATTTTCCTACGCGATATTGCATTAAATCGGCAGCTTGTCCATTGATTATCAAGCTTGCTGCATCCGGGCGGCCGATATTGAATTCATAAGGACCGTTGCCAAGGGGAATATCGATGGAATCGCCTGCCTGATAGACTTTAGAGGCGACAATACGGTGCTCTTTATCACGCACTTCTACCCAATTCTCGCTACTAACGCGTAATTGAAGGGAAGGCTGAGCTGCTTGAGTAAGGACATTGTCTTGGCTATTTTTCTCTGCTTCTGATACGGCTATCGGCGCATCTTCGGAAGCATTGCTCTGTACGGGAGAGACTGTCGATGTTGCGATGTCTTCAGCACCGCTATTATCTATAGCGCTCAGGCTTAATGTTTCCGATGTCGATGACGAGGGCAGAGTTTGTGCCGGCAATGATGTTAAGCTGGGCATTTCTTCAAATGAATTTTCTACCGGCTGGGTGATTGTTGCGCCGTTATCTGCTGCGATTTGCAGGGTGATTTGAGTATCGCTGCTTCCCGTATTTTCAACAAGCGGCGCACGTTCTTTATCAAAAGCCTGTTTAAATTGGCTGATTAGCCAAGAGTTGGGATTAAATACTTGGGTTAACACCACGCCTGCCAAAGCTATCAGCGGCACAATACTCAGCCAAGTACCGAAATGATAGCGTTTGAAGGAATGACTTTGGCTAGCAATATTGGCACTGCTTAAACGAATTTCACTGTCTTTAAAGCCCAATCGGTTGAAATCGGCTGCCATCACATCCGCATCGAGCCCCAAAAAACGACTGTAGTGCATCAGATAACCGCGCGTAAAAACCGGCGCGGCTATTTCCGAAAATCGATTAGCTTCTAATTTTTCTAGAATATCAATGCTTAAACGTGTTTGCATTGCAGCACTGGCAATACTGATGCCTTTTGCTTCACGGGCGGCGCGTAAAATCGCGCCAATATCTTGCGCATCCATCATGCTTAAATTCCTAAGGTTCTTGCTTGTTCCGAACCCTGATAACTACCGCGCATCACGCGCATTAAATCATTTTCTTTTTGCGCATTACCCAAGCCGCGTGCCGCTAAAATGCCGATGCGGACGCTCTCGGCGCTATAGCCGATATAGGTGTGCACGACTTCGACATAATTGGCAGCCGCTTGGTAGTTGCCTTGGCTTAATTCGATATCCGCTAATGGCAATAAAGCGCCGGCGGCATGGTTGTCAAAGGTCAGGGCTTGGCGGTAGGCGCTTGAAGCCGCTGCCAGATTATTTTTGCTTTGACGACAATTGCCTTCGGCAATATAAGATAAGGCCGAGAATGAGGCGCCTTTGGCGCGCATACGCGCATATAAATTGTCTAATTCCGGATTGCGGTCAAATTTGCATAGAAAGGTAGCGTAATTCATAAAGCCTAGAGCATAGTCCGGATGACTGGCCAAAAGCTTTTGATAGACTTGATCGCCGGCGGCAATATCGCGTTTTTCTTCATATAAGACCGCTAAAATGTTCCATGCTTCGGGCGGACGAGAATTAATTTCAATGGCGCGTTTGAGCTTAGGTTCTGCTAAATCATAGCGTCCGCGGCGCACATATTCGGCGCCCAATTGCAGATAATCTTGATAGGCTTGACCATAATCCGCTTGAGTGCCGCTAGAACCGCCCACAGTTTTGGTCGTCGTCATGGTTGATGTACAAGCGCTTAGCCCAAGAGACAAAGCCATTATTGCCGATAATTTTAAAAATTTCATACGCTCTCCTCCACTCGTCGTAATTTACGCTCTCGCTTGCTGCGGTCATTCACTTGACCGACCAACTGACCGCAAGCGGCATCAATATCCTCTCCGCGGGTTTTGCGAATCGTGACTACAAAACCTTGTTCGCTGAGATAGCGTTGGAATTTCATCATGGTATTGCGTGACGAACATTCGAATTTGCTACCCGGGAAAGGGTTAAAGGGAATTAAATTGATTTTGCCCGGCACGTCTTTTAATAGATGCGCCAATTGTCGGGCATGCTCCGGCTGGTCATTGACATCGCGCAGCATCACATATTCCCATGTGACGCCGCCGTGCTGACGGTTGTGTTCTACATAAGCTTTGCAGGCCTCCAATAGAGCGGCTAAGCCGTAGCGTTCGTTAATCGGCACGATTTGATTGCGCAATTCGTCTGTGGGCGCATGCAAAGACACCGCCAAACTCAAATCCGTGACCTCGCGCAATTTATGAATTGCCGGCACGATGCCGGAAGTGCTCAAGGTCACGCGGCGTTTGGATAAGCCGAAGCCGAAATCGTCCATAAAAATTTCTGTGGCGGGCAAGACTTGGTTGAAATTCACCAAAGGTTCTCCCATGCCCATCAAAACGATATTGGTGATTAAACGCGGATTGCCCTTGCGTTCGCAGCCTAATAATTCTTTTGCCATCCAGACCTGCACCACAATTTCGCCGGTAGTTAAATTGCGGTTAAAGCCGGCATGGGCGGTCGAACAAAAAGGACAAGCCAAAGCGCAACCTGCCTGTGATGAAATACATAAAGTGCCGCGGTCGTCTTCCGGAATATACACGCTTTCGATGCTGTTGCCGCAGGCATAGCGGAAGACCCATTTGCGCGTGCCGTCGGAAGCGGTTTTATCCACAATGATTTGCGGGAATACGAGTTCCGCTTCTTGTTTAAGGCGTTCGCGCAGGGTTTTGCTGATATCGGTCATCAGGTCAAAATCGCTGACGCGTTCATGATACAGCCATTTCATCAATTGCCGCGCACGAAAAGGTTTTTCGCCGCGCTCGGCAAACCATGCTTCGAGCGCGGGACGCGGCAAATCAAACAGATTGGTTTTGTCTGTCATCTTTATTGACGAGGACAGATTTCTTCCGCGCTGAAGAAATAGGCGATTTCTTGTTTGGCGGTTTCAGGGGCATCGGAACCATGCACGGCATTGGCGTCGATGCTTTCGGCAAAATCGGCGCGAATGGTGCCGGCGGCGGCTTCTTTAGGATTGGTCGCGCCCATGATTTCGCGGTTTTTGGCGATGGCGTTCTCGCCTTCCAACACTTGAATCATCACAGGGCCTGAAATCATAAAATCCACCAAATCTTTGAAGAAAGGACGTTCTTTATGCACTGCATAGAAGCCTTCCGCATCCGCGCGGCTTAATTGCTTCATTTTGGCGGCGACGATTTTCAAGCCTTGGTCTTCAAAGCGGGAATAAATTTTACCGATAACGTTTTTGCCGACCGCATCGGGTTTGATGATAGAAAGGGTTTGTTCAATTGCCATGTTTACTCCTAATGGTTCTTGGGTCAAAAAATCAGCGCGTATGGTATCACAGGCTTATAAAAAGCCGATAGCGCTAAACACAATTCTTATTGGTATTGCGCCTGCAAGGAAGCCAAACGTTCGGGCGTACCGACGTCTTGCCATTGACCGGCAAATAAACAGCCGCTCAATCTACCTTGCTGCGCGGCGCGGCGCAAGAAAGGCGCCAGCGCTAAAAAGCCGCCGTTTTCGCCGGCGAACAGGCGCGGATGAATTACGGAAATGCCGGCAAAAGTATAAGTGTCGCCGATAATCACGCGTTCGCCCGCCAAATCGAAATCGCCGCTGTTTTTCCAAGCAGGCGTGGGCACCAAGAGCAAATGCGCCAGCATTTGCTCCTGATAATCGCTGATAAAACGCCGATAATCAGGCGCGCACCAAACATCGGCATTGGCGACTAAGAAAGGCGCTTCGCCCAATAAAGGCAGCGCCTGAATGATGCCGCCGGCGGTTTCCAAGCCGCCTTCGGGCTCGGGAGAGTAGCTAATCTGCACGCCGTATCGGCTACCATCGCCCAAGGCAGCGGCGATTTGTTCGCCTAAATACGCCAGATTAACCACAAATTCTCTGATGCCGGCAGCCGCCAAACGCTGAATTTGCCATTCGATTAAACGGTATTTCCCGATTTTTAGCAAAGGCTTGGGGGTTTTTTGGGTTAATACGCCCATACGCGAACCGCGTCCTGCCGCCAAAATCATCGCTTTCATCATAATCCTCTTTGCTCAAACTGCATGTGCACCTGCGCCTGCATATTAGCGCACAGCGAAGCGATATAGGGCAATTGTTCGGCTAAGGCGCGACTTTCCCAGAGGGTATTTGCCCAGACCTGCGGCAAATTCGCCAAATAGCGGCTTTTGCCCTCCTGCATCGCCAAGCGTACAAATAAGCCGAGAATCTTTAGATGTCTTTGCAAGGATTGGGCATGGCAATGGATTTGCCAATCCCCGCTGTCGATATGCGGCAAATAGCGGCGACGGAAATCTTCTTCCCAAGCCAGTCGCTGCGCATTGTTATAAACAACATAGCAATCCCGCGTGAGGGAAACCGCATCATAGCTTGCCGCTCCCCATAACGCATCTTGGTAGTCGATTAACACCAGTCGCCCATCGGGGCTGCGCATCAAATTGCGGCAATGAAAATCACGATGCACCGCCGCTCTTTGCTGCGCCAGAATCATCCGAATCAGGCTTTGCGCCTCTTGTTCAAAAGCCTTACTTGCGGCGGCACTTGTCGGAATGCCGACAAAATGCGGCAAAAACCATATTTCAAAACGCGACAATTCTTCGCGCAGAATGTCCGCGCTATAGGCGGGTATCTGTCCCTGCAATGCCGAAGTGTTGCGCTGCCATTTGCCGAGCAAATCCAAAAGCGGCGGCATAGCGGCTTCGGCATCGGCGGCTAAGGCAGCGTCTAAGCAGGTATCGCCCAAATCCTCTATCAATAAGCAGTCGTCCTCGGCATTAACGGCATAAATCTCCGGCACAGGCAATGCCGCTTTCTTTAATAAGGCGCTCAAACGCAGAAAACGCGCACAGCCTGACTTGTCTGCACGGCTATCAACCAATATCACGCTTGCCGGCGTCGCTTGTCCGGTAGCAAGGCGGTAATACCGGCGCGCCCCCGCATCGCCCTGCATCGCCTGCATAGATTGCACATGCGGAAAAAAACGAACCGCGAACTGCCACAGCGGTTCGCGGTCTGAAAGAAGAGCTGTCATTGCCTTATTTGGCTAAGGATTCAATGATGTCGAAGCTGCGACCGTATGCAGATTTGCCGTCGCCGGCAGGATGCACGATGTATTTGCCGTTAACGACAAAAGCCGGTACGCCGTCTAAACCTGTTTTATCGAATAAATTTTCGGCGCGTTGCAATTGCTGCTTCACTTCGAAAGAATTCCATGCTTTGTCGAAATCTTCCGAGCTGATGCCGTTGCGAACAAAGAAAGCCTTGATTTCGCTGTCGCTGCCCAACATGCCGCGATTGCGCTCCGTGAAGATTTCTTCAAAATAAGCGTCAAATAAATCCAGTTTCAATGCCTTCATGGTGTAATAAGCGCGAGCAGGACGCTGCCACATCTCGGAATCGATATAGGCAGGGATGAATTCAAATTCCATGCCCTCAGGGAAACCCTCTTTCAACCAATCGTTTACCGCCGGACGCAGATTGTTGCAATGCGGGCAGCCGAACCAGAAAAATTCGATTACTTTGGGTTTGTCGGTCGTCTCGATAGGCGTTTCCAAGACGATGTAGTCCTGCCCTTCGACGTATTTCAATTGCGCATTAGCGCTAAAAGGCAAAATAGCGGCGGCAAATAAAGCCATCAATGATAATTTACGAAACATGTTAATTCCTTTGTACGGTGTAAAAAAAGCAAATTATAAGCGCTTTTTCGCAAAAACCTAGCCTTGCAACCTTACCGTCAATTTAGCCGACGGCGATGTGCTATAATCCGCGCAAATTTTTCAGACTGACAGATTATGCAAATTATCCCGACCCACTATCCCGCGACCCGCAAACGCCGCAACCGTTTTAAAGATTTCTCACGCTGCCTTGTGCGCGAACACCGACTCAGCACCTCCGATTTGGTGCTGCCGGTCTTTATCTGCGACGGCAAGCGGCAGCACCAAGCCATCGCTTCTATGCCGCAGATTGAACGCTTAAGCATTGATTTGCTTCTGCATGAAATTGAGACCCTGCTCAGCCTTGGCATTCCGGCAATTGCACCCTTTCCGCAAATCGAGCAGGCGCATAAAAGCCTTGATGCTGCCTATGCCTATGATGAAAATGGCTTGATACCGCGCGCCATTCGCGCGATTAAAGCGCGCTTTCCGGAAATGGGTATCTTTATGGACGTGGCGCTCGACCCCTACACCAGCCACGGACAAGACGGCGTGATTGACGACAGCGGCTACATTATCAATGATGTAACCAATCAAATCTTGGTCAAACAAGCCCTGCTCTATGCCGACTGCGGTGCAGATTACGTCGCGCCCTCCGACATGATGGACGGACGTATTGCCGCTATCCGCGCCGCTTTTGAAGAGGCGGGATTCGTCAATACCGGCATTATGGCGTATTCCGCCAAATATGCCAGCAGCTACTATGGACCTTTCCGCGATGCCATCGGCTCTGCCGGTAATCTGGGCAAAGCGGACAAATTCACCTATCAAATGGATCCCGCCAACAGCGACGAAGCCCTTCATGAAATCGCGCTCGATATCAGTGAAGGTGCGGATTTTGTGATGGTCAAGCCCGGCATGCCCTATCTGGACATCGTACGCCGCGCCAAGGAAACTTTTGCCTTTCCCACCGCCGTTTATCAGGTCAGCGGTGAATACGCCATGCTAGAAGCGGCATTTGCCAATGGCTGGCTGGATCGCGACAAAGTCACGCTTGAAACATTGCTTGCCTTCAAACGCGCCGGTGCCGACATGATTTTCACCTATCATGCCAAAGCCGCCGCTAACCTTCTCCGCCAACAAGGACAGGCATGACTTACCGCTGCGCCGTTATCGGCAATCCCATTGTACATTCTCAATCGCCGCAGATTCACGCCGCCTTTGCCGCCAAACAGGGCATCGATTTGCAATACGATAAAATCCTTGCCACAGAGGAAAATTTTACCGCCGTCGTGCAGGACTTCTTCGCCCAAGGCGGACACGGCTTGAATATTACCCTGCCTTTTAAAGAAAAGGCTTACGCCCTCGCACAACAACACAGCCCCTATGCCCGCACCGCAGGAGCGGTCAATACCTTATGGATGGAAAACGGCGAACTCTGCGGCGATAATACCGACGGACGCGGCTTAGTCCGCGCGCTCTCGCAGCAACACGGCATCGACTTAAGCGGCAAACGTCTCTTATTGCTCGGTGCAGGCGGTGCGGCACGCGGCGTCATACTGCCGCTTTTAGAAGCGCAAGTATCGCAAATTGACATATTAAACCGCAGTCCCGACAAAGCCCGTGCGCTTGCCGACTTATATGCTGAGCGCGTGGCGGCAGTCGAGCATCCTGCACAGGGCTATGATCTCATCATCAATGCCACTAGCGCAGGACTCGGCGACAGCGCATTCACGCTATCCCCTACTACATTACACGAACAAACCCTATGCTATGACATGATGTACGGCAAGCAAACGCCCTTCATGCAATGGGCGGCGGCACAAGGCTGCACGCAGATTGCAGACGGCTATTCCATGCTGGAAAACCAAGCATGGCTCGCCTTTCACATCTGGTTCGGCACAATCATAAAGAAGGATAATATATGACAATCGAAGCAATCATCCACGGCTTTTACGACGAAGACAGCGGCTGCACCTTATTCAGCGGCTGCAAAATCAAACAAGAGGGCGAACACATTGAAATCCAATGCGGCTTTTTCCTCAATGCCGATGCCGAGCGGCTGAAAAAAGCCCTGCTCGAGCATTTGCAGGCACAGGGCATAAGCGTCGCCGATATTACATTCCTCAGCAAAATCGCCAAACATCAAGTCCAAGCAGGGCTGAAACCGCTGCCCGAAGTGAAAAACATCATTGCCGTCGCCTCCGGTAAAGGCGGCGTGGGCAAATCCACCGTCAGCGTGAATCTGGCGGCTGCCTTAAGCCTGCAAGGCGCCAGCGTCGGTATCTTAGACGCCGATATTTACGGTCCCAGCCAAGCCGTCATGCTCGGCGGCGCGCAACGCCCCGAAACCAAAGACGGCAAAAGCATGGAACCCATCATCCGCCACGGCATGCAGACCCTCTCGATTGGCGACATCGTGGAAGAAAACACCGCCATGATTTGGCGCGGTCCGATGGTTACCCAAACTCTGATTCAGCTGCTTAACGAATGCAACTGGAAAAGCCTCGACTACCTGATTATCGACCTTCCCCCCGGTACAGGCGACACTCAGCTGACGCTCTCGCAAAGCATCCCTGTGACCGGCGCAATTATCGTTACCACGCCGCAGGACATCGCCTTATTGGACGTTAAACGCGCCAAAGCCATGTTCGACAAAGTCCGCATTCCCTGCTTAGGACTGGTGGAAAATATGAGCGTTTTTCATTGCCCGAATTGCGGTCATGAAAGCCATATCTTCGGTAATCAAGGCGGTATCGCCCTTGCCGAGCAATACCATCTGCCCGTATTAGCGCAGTTGCCGCTCGACATGACGACTCGCGAATGCGCCGATCAAGGTACGCCGATTGTCCTTGCCGAAGCACAAAGTGCCGCCGCGCAACACTACCGCCGCATGGCATTGCGCAGCGCTTGGGAATTGGCGCAAAAAAGCAAAGAATTCTCGCAAGTCTTCCCCAAAATAGTCATCGAGCGATAAATATGAGCATTAAAAACGACCGCTGGATACAGCGAATGGCAAAAGAACAAGGCATGATCGAGCCTTTCGAGCCGCAATTGATTTCTTCCCGCGAGAGCGAGCGCATCATTTCCTACGGTACATCCAGCTACGGCTATGACGTGCGCTGCGCCGACGAATTTAAAATCTTCACCAATATCAACTCCGCCGTTGTCGATCCCAAGCAATTCGATTCCAAAAGCTTTGTAGACGTAAAAAGCGATGTCTGCATCATTCCACCCAACAGCTTCGCCTTAGCACGCACGGTAGAATATTTCCGTATCCCACGCGACGTCTTGACCGTCTGCCTCGGCAAATCCACCTATGCGCGCTGCGGCATCATCGTCAACGTCACGCCGCTGGAACCCGAATGGGAAGGACATGTCACGCTGGAATTTTCCAATACCACCCCCTTGCCCGCCAAAATCTATGCCAATGAAGGCGTGGCGCAAATGCTCTTTTTCCAATCCGACGAAGTCTGCGCTACCTCATACCGCGACCGCAAAGGCAAATATCAGGGGCAAACCGGCGTCACTTTACCGCGAACCTAAACATGTATCTCTGCGCTCAAATTCTCTGTGCTTTGCTCGTTTTCATCAGCCTATGGGGACTGATTCCCTCCGACCGCTGGTGGATACGCGCGGCGGATTTTCCGCGCATTCAAAGCATCGCCATCGGCGGCAGCGCTTTTGCCGTCCTGCTCTGGCATTATTCCCAATGGGGAGGATGGCAATATGCCTTGGCTATAGGCAGTCTACTCGCTCTTAGCTATGAATCGGCAATGGTTCTGCCTTATACGCCGTTGTGGAAAAAACAAGTGCGCGGCGCAAAAGAAGAACTGCCTGATGCGCGCTTGAGTCTATTGGTTTCAAACGTATTAACGCCCAATCAGAACTACCAAGCCCTGCTGGCGCTGATTCAAGCGGAAAATCCCGACATCGTATTGACCTTAGAGAGCGACCATATTTGGCAAGAGCATTTGGACAGCTTGGACGCCGATTATCCGCACAGCGTCAAAGTACCCTTGGATAATCTCTACGGTATGCACCTTTATTCCAAATTGCCGCTGATAGAGCCGAGCGTGCAATATCTTGTCGTTGAAGATATTCCTTCCATTCACACCCGCATCCGCCTACGCAACGGCAAAATCGTTTGGCTCTACGGTCTGCACCCCATGCCGCCCAGTCCCACCGAAGCCGATAAATCCATCACGCGCGATGCCGAGCTTTTATTAGTCGGTAAATGTATTCGCGAACGCGATGAGGCGGCAATCTTATTCGGCGATTTGAACGATGTGGCATGGTCACGCACTACCCGCGCTTTCCGCCGCATTTCCGGCTTATTGGATCCGCGCATCGGGCGCTATTTCGTCAATACCTTCCATGCCAAACTGCCCTTTCTGCGTTGGGCATTGGATCATATCTTCCACAGCCCCTGCTTCAGTTTGGTCAAAATCCGCCGTCTACCCAAAATCGGTTCCGATCACTTTCCCGTGCTGACGATTTTGCAGTATGAAGCATCCGACAGCAGCATCCGCCAAGAACAAAGTGCCGAAGCGCCCGAACCCGTGCAGGGCGATATTCAAAATCTGCATGAAACCATTCAAGCAGGATTGATTGAAGGCAAAAAAATGGCGGCAGGTTAATCTGCCGCCCATAGAAACGGGAGCCTTCGCTCCCATTTTGATATTCTCTAGCTACTCAAATGCGGTTCGACAAAATCAATAATCGCGCAGATTTTATCTTGATCGTCCCAAGCATCGATTTTCTTTAAAATCTGCGCTTCGCTCAATTGCGTATTTTTCCGGCCAAACAATCCCATATCAGCTCCTTATGAAAAAATCTTCATAACAGCCTAGCATAACGTATTCAAAAGAAATTGGAATAAATTTTCAGCGATAACGTTTGCCCAGATATTCTAGAGTTAATACTGCGCCGGCGCCTAATGCGATAAAAAACAGCGGCACTATGCTTTGCATAAACCAACCTGCCTCGGCAGGCATATGCGCCCAAGGCTGTATTTTGACTAATGAGCCGATGATAAAGCCCGTCAATGCGGCTAAAGTGATGTCGTGATAATGGGCGAACAGGTATTTTAATATTTGCGCGAAGCTCAGCAGTCCGATGCAGGCACCACCGATAAATACGGCGATGACGGTGAGATTTTTATCATGTACCGCGCCAATCACAAATTCATAAGTCCCGAGCAGAACCAAAATAAAAGAGCCTGAAATACCGGGCAGAATCATGGCGCAAATTGCCAGCATGGCACAGAAAAAGAGGTAGGCAAGGGAAATATCGGCAGCAGCGGCAGGCGGCAGGTATACGATAATTAAGGCGGCAATGCAGGCTATCGCGGCAGTCATTATTTTTTTGGCATCCCAATGCGCAATGCTGCGGTATAAAAACCATATGCTTGATGCCACCAGTCCGAAGAAAAACGCCCAAATTATGACCGGCTGCTGCAACAGCAAATATTTAATGATGCCGGCTAAGAGAAAAATCGCCGACACGATACCTGCCAATAAGGCGCAGAGAAAATTGCCGTTGATCGTCCGCCATAGAGCGGCAAAGCCCTGTTTTTTCCACAGCTGCCACAGCTGCGGCTTAATGGCGGCGATGCTGCCGATCAATTCTTCGTAAATGCCGGCGATAAGGGCAATTGTGCCGCCCGATACGCCGGGAACGACGTCCGCCGCCCCCATCGCCATGCCTTTGAAATAAATCGCCGCATAATCACGCAAACGTCTTGTTTTATTTTCCATCGGAGAGTTCCTTTCTATCTGCTTCTGCAATTTGCTGCAAGAGTACCCAGCGCATGATGCGGCTCATTTCGCGTTCGTTATAATCCAAAAGCGCCAGATAAAAGGCTTTTTGAAAGCCGCAGCCGCCTTCGGCGATACTGCTGATGACTTCGCCTTCAAATTGCTGATTGAGTTGCGCCAATAATTGGCGGTATTGCCGCGCTGCACCGCGTTGTTCCAAATAGTTCATACGATGACGCGCATCCGCACTGCCGAAAGCGCTGAGCATCAAGGCTTGAATAAAACCGGCATTGCGCTGCATAAAATTCACTGAAGCCGCAATACCTGCTTGATTGTGTTCGCTAAAATCAATATGCCGGCAGTGATCGTCGGCAATCTCGCCTAAAGTATCCGCTTCATTGTAGCGGTAGCGGATATAGCGCATGACGCTGTCTAAAGAAGCATAGGGCAGTTCGCGCTGCCATTGCAGACGCAATTCATGCAGATATTGCATCCAAATTTTATTGTGCTGTGTCGCACTGTCGCTGTCGCGCGCTTGGGCATGGCGCACGTCTTGGACAAAGCTGTCGTAAATATGCGGTCGGTGGGCACGCATCACATCAACCAAGGGCATCTGCATGAGTTGGTAATTCAGGCGCGATTGCACATAGCCCTGATACAGCAGGGGTATGCACATGAGCAATAACAGGGATAAGACGATAGTGCTGATTTGCATGAAATGTTTTTCTTCCGGCAGACTTTGCATTTCATTGTCAGCATCAATATGTCTTAGGCGAAATAACCATACCGCACGCACAATGCTCCATGCCAAGAGCGGCATCAGAAGCATAAGCAATAGGATGAGCCACATTAATTATCTTCGTCCTCTGGCGGCAATAACTCGATTTCGCTTTGCTCGACAATGCCGTTGGCAAATGCCTTCACGCGCACGATACAGCCCTCTAACGCTACTTCCGTACCGACTTTGGGGAAATTGCCCAAGGTTTCGATAATCAAGCCCGATAAAGTATTCGGGCCGTCCAAAGGCAGACGCAGCCCTAATTCGCGGTTTAACACGCGCAGACTGATGCCGCCCTGTACATCATAGCGCTGCTCGCTAAGCGCCACGATTTCAGGCAGGGCTTCTTCTTCGGTTTCGCTGATATCGCCGACGATATGCGTCAGAATATCTTCTAAGGTAACCATGCCTTGAATATCGCCGTATTCGTCCACTACTAAGCCGGCGCGCTGTTTTTGCTGACGAAACAGCAGAAGCTGTTGGCGCAATAAGGTATGTTCAGGAATAAATACGCAGGGGCGCATAATTTCTGTAATTGCCTGCACATTAAAACGCTCGTCACGATATAAGGAAATAATGTCACACAGATGCAAAATACCTTCCACTTGATCTAAATGATCGCGATAGACCACCAAACGGCTATGCCGGGTTTGATGAATTTGCGCGCTGATATCCTCCCAACTGTCATTTAAATCGATGCCGACAATCTCCTGGCGCGGCACCATAACTTCATCCACCGTCGCATCTTCCAGCTCTAAAACGTTTATCAGCATATCTTGATCGCCGGAAGCACTGGGCGGCACGGCGGTCATAACGATGGTTTTCAGCTCCTCATTGGTCAGCAAGTCTTTGTTACTGCTTTGGCTGTCTATGCCGAAAGGTTTAAATAGCAGAGCAATAAGGCGGTTTAAGACCCAGACTAAGGGATAAAGCACGGCAACTAAAAACAGTAAAACGCGCGAAGCCGGCATGGCAATGCGTTCAGGCATAATCGCGGCAAATGTTTTAGGCGCGATTTCTGCAAAAATCAGTACGACAATCGTTAAACTAATCGTGGCAACCAATACGCCGTAATCGCCGAATAAGCGCAAGCCCAGTATCGTTCCTAAAGAAGTCGCCAAGATATTGACGAAATTATTGCCGAGCAAAATCGTACCTAAAAGACGGTCGGGGCTTTTCAGCAGTTTTTCGGCGCGTTTTGCCGCCGCATCGCCTTCTTCAACGCGGTGCTTCAGACGGTAGCGGTTTAAAGACATCATCGCCGTTTCAGAAGAAGAAAAGAATGCAGAACAGCATAAACATAAAAATAAGATGAAAAATAATAAACCAGTCGGCATACCTTCCACGATGTTTATCCTTTAGTGATAATAAATTGAAGAATCACATTGCTCACCACATAGCCGGTCAGCAGAATTCCATAAGCCGTTAAAGACCAATAAATCAATAAGGTACTGCGGCGGCGTTTCGCATAATAAGACCACAGCACCCAAGCGTAAACCGCGGCGGCACACATCGTCAGCACCGTTTTATGCCAAAGATGTTGAGCAAACAAATTATTCACGAACATCCAACCGCTGAGCAAAGCAAACATTAAAATAGCCCAGCCGATTAATGTGTAATACATGCTCAAGCGCTCCAAATACGCCAAAGCCGTCATCTTCAAATTGCGCAACTGCTTTTTCTTCAGGCGGTTGAAAAAATAAAGGTAAAGTACGCTGTGAATCAGGGCGATACTCAGCACCGTCCAGGCGGCGATTGAAAGCAAAATATGCCAAACCAAGCCTTCATTACTGGCATGAAGAAAAGGTTTACTGCTATGCAAGAGCGCGGAAATAAAGACTAATACGGCATTAATCAGGCTAATCATCACGCCGCCCAAAGCCATTTCAGGACGGCGAAGCCAGAAAAAGGACAGGCAAGACAGCGTCCAAGCGAAAATAGACACCACATTGAAAATCGAGAGATTGATCACCGCATTGCCGCCGGCAGAGACGGTTTTAATCAGCAGAAAAGCATGCAGTTGGCAGGCAAGGAATAATAATGCCATCGCCCATAAATAGCTGAATTTCGCTTTTGCACTGGCAAAAAAAGCTGTGCCGGTAATAAGATAAATGCTGATAACGAGTAAAGGCAGCCAGAGCTGCATAGTAAATCCTGATAATTGCGATACAACTGGTTATAATACACCAATGTTTTACGTAAAGGCATGGGCTTTGGCAAATTTCTTGCTCATTGCCTAGCAATTCTTAACAAAGGAAATCACATGTTTGAAAGTTTAAGCGAACGCCTGCAAGGGACGATTAAAAAACTGCGCGGACAAAGCCGTATCAGCGAAGAGAATATCAGCGATGCGCTGCGCGAAGTGCGCATGGCATTGATTGAAGCAGACGTAGCTTTGCCGGTAGTCAAAGACGTCGTCGAAAGCATAAAAACGGCCGCTGTCGGACAAGAAGTCAGCCAAAAATTATCCCCTGACCAAGCTTTTATTAAAATCGTTCAGGCAGAGCTTACCCGCATCATGGGCGAGGAAAACGCCACGCTAAATTTAGCTACCCAACCGCCGGCGGTTATTTTGATGGCGGGTCTGCAAGGTTCGGGCAAAACCACTTCCGCCGCAAAACTGGCGCGCCGCCTCATCAATGAGAAAAAGAAAGTCGCATTGGTCTCTGCCGACATTTACCGCCCCGCCGCAATTCAGCAATTAGCGACCCTTGCCGAGCAAGTGGGCGCAACCTTCGTGCCCTCCGAAACTTCCGAAAAAGCCACCGATATTGCCAAACGCGCCCTGTCTTTCGCCAAATTGCAGCAATTCGACGTATTGATTGTGGATACCGCCGGACGCCTGCACATTGACGACGAACTCATGGCGGAAATCAAAGCGATTCACAGCACGGTAAACCCGATTGAAACCCTGTTTGTGGTTGATGCCATGACCGGACAAGATGCCGCCAATACCGCCAAAGCTTTCCATGACGCCCTGCCGCTGACCGGCGTGGTGCTGACGAAAATTGACGGCGATGCACGCGGCGGTGCCGCCCTGTCTATCCGCCACATTACTGGCAAACCGATTAAATTCTTAGGCGTGGGCGAGAAAACCGAAGCCTTGGAAGCTTTCCACCCCGAACGTATCGCTTCGCGCATTTTGGGTATGGGCGACGTACTGAGTTTGATTGAAGACATCGAACACCAAGTCGATCAGCAAAAAGCGGAAAAATTGGCGCGCAAAATGGCGAAAGGCAAAGATTTCGACCTTGACGATTTCCGCGAACAATTGCACCAAATGCTCAATATCGACATGGATAAAATGTTGGAACGCATTCCCGGCATGAGCAAAATTCCGCAAGAAATTAAAAATCAGCATTTATCGCCGCAGAAAATCAAGCGTCAAGAAGCGATTATCTTATCCATGACCATGGAAGAACGCCGCAATCCCGACATTATCAAAGGTTCGCGCAAAAAACGCATTGCGGCAGGCTGCGGATTAGATGTGCCGGAAGTCAATCGTTTGCTCAAGCAATTCAAAGAAATGCAAACACAAATGAAAAAATTCCGCAGCGGCAAAATGGCGAAAATGCTGCAACGCCACGGACCGATGCAAATGGGCAAACTGCCGTTTAAATAATTGACGCTCTCATGCAAAAAAGCCTCTAGTAAAATCACTAGGGGCTTTTTTTAGTCTGAGAAGTGAAAAAATACAATTGAAGAAGTATTAAGGTATTAGCTCGTCTTGTACTAATCTCCACTTTTCCGACTATAGATAGTATTCAGCCTCTAAATTTAATTAATTGTGGCACCTCGATAATTCCTAAGCGTTCTTTTGTCGCTTGTGACAATTTATCTAAATTGCTATGAATCCAATCGACCAAATCGCTTCCTTCCATCGTATTAATTTGCATCTCTTCTGCTTTTTGTTTGGTAGTTTCGCTTAATGTAGCGGTTGTGATTAACCATTTCTGCACATTTGCTTCATCTTGGCTGTCATACTCAATCAATTGGTTTAAGCCATGCGATCCTGAAATTCCCGAATGATATTTCACTTGAATAAACAAATGCGACTCGTTAAAACGATCGATTTTTTCAGCTTTAATATCAATATCCGCCAGATCGGATGATTGATTTTTAGCTTGAATATTGGCGTTATATCCTTCAATTCTTAATAGCTCAACAATAAGGCGCTCTAATCCATTACCGCCGGCAGATAACCGAGTATTGCCTGATGCGATAGAATGAAGCAATTCTTGTTTAAATGCTTCTTTTTTGATTTCTTCTTGTTCCAAATAAGCGGAAGTGGCTTGATAAGTACTTTTTCTTTCAGAGAGATAATAATTTTTTCAATTTCTTCCCGAAAATCATGCAAACGCGCGATTGCTTTTCTGATTTTTAAGCGGCTGGACAAACCTTCGGAAAGATCGTTTCTGGGAATACGGATAATTTTACCCTCATCATTACAGAAAAAATCAACCGATACCTGATTGCAGGCATTAAGATTAGCAAATTCAGGCACAAATCGTTTGTTACCACTTACAATGCCAATGGCAATCGCGCGATATAAAGGCACTACAACAATATCGCCTACAGACAAATTAAAAAAATATCTGATACTGTTCGAATTTCTGCCGACATCTTTCAATGTTTTCAAAACCTCTTCGGCTGAAGCATGTTGAGAGAAATCCACCCTTCCCCAACCAACACCCACATAGCTTTGATTAAGTACTTTACTATCCGTTCTGACTAATAAAATTTGGATAACGCAATCTCCATCATAATTTATCGTTAAGTATTATAGTCAAAGATTTCAAAAAGAATTACAGTTTTGATTCACTTTGCCGTACTCCTATAACACTCGCAGCTTGATATTTTGTGTCACTTTTTCAGCTCTTCGACTATATTTTACATAATGTCCGCTTGATATAGACAAAGAATTGAAAAAGTATTCGACTATAAAAATTAAAATCAATACGCAGCAGTCAAAAGTAGCGCTATTACTTTTGCAATATCTATAAAAAACTTCCCTATTTACCCAAAGATAAATAGGGAATTTAAGCATTACGTATTCAGCTTAAGGCTCTGGTGCTGGAAAGCCAAGTGCGGATACCGGAGATAATGATTGCCGCCACGCCAATGGTGATGGCGACATCGGCGATATTGAAAATCGGCCAGTAATAGTCCTGATAATGCCATTGGATGAAATCCACCACATGACCGTAAACAAGACGGTCATGGGCATTGCCCAAAGCGCCGCCTAAAATGGAGGCATAGCCGAAACGCGAGAGACTGTCGAGGTTTTCTACCATTAGGACATACAGCAGCCATAGGGAAATGAGCACCGCCAAACCGATAAAAAACCATTGCTGCCAGCCGCCTTGATTGGCTAAGAAGCTAAAAGCCGCCCCTTTATTGAAGGCGAGGTGGAAATTCATATAGTCATTGACCTTGATGCTGTGCTGCGCAAGGCTGTCCAATGCCCATAATTTGCTGAAATAGTCTGCCGCAATCCATGCAGCGGCGATGATGAGGGAAAGGATTTGCTTCATAGGAATGCGCGGGTTTCGCCTGCACCGTCTACATTCTCAATGCAACGGCTGCATAAGGTCGGGTGTTCGCTGTGGCTGCCGACATCAGGCAGATAATGCCAACAGCGTTCGCATTTCTGCCCCTGCGCTTTTTGCACGCTGATGCTGCGCTGCGCCGCTTCTTGCAAATGCACTTGCGAAACAATCAGTCCGAAATGCAGTTCTTCGCCAAAGCGACTGATTACTTGGTATTGCTCGCTTGGCAAGGCGATATGCAATGCCGCTTCCAAGCCCGATTTAATCAAGCCTTCGTTGCGCACTTTTTCCAATTCCGCGTTGACTGCTTCGCGTAATTGCAGGAATTGCTGCCAGTCGCTTTCCGTGAACGGGCTGTCGCCCAAGCCTTGCAAGCCTTCGTAGAAGGTAGTGAGGAATACGGACTCGGCGCGTTCGCCGGGTAAGTGCTGCCAAATTTCTTCTGCCGTAAAAGAGAGAATCGGCGCAATCCAGCGCACCATCGCTTCAAGAATGTGGTAAATCGCTGTTTGAGCAGAACGACGTGCCGGCGTATTGGTGGCAACGGTGTATTGACGGTCTTTGATGACGTCTAAATAGAAACCGCCCATGCTGACCGAGCAGAAATTAAATAAGAGCTGGTAAATGGTGTGGAATTCGTAGCGTTCATAGAGGCTGATCAGTTTTTCCTGCAAATCCGCCGCCAATGCCACCGCATAGCGGTCGAGCGCTACCATGTCTTCAAAAGCGACTTGATGTTGTGCAGGATCGAAATCATGCAAATTGGCGAGCAAGAAGCGGCAGGTATTACGGATGCGGCGATAAGCCTCGGCGCGTTGTTTGAGGATATTGTCGCTAAGGCTGACTTCGGCGGAATAATCCGCTGACGAGACCCACAGACGCAAAATATCCGCGCCCATTTGCTTAATCACTTGGTTGGGATCAACCACATTGCCCAATGATTTACTCATTTTACGGCCTTGCTCATCGACCGTGAAGCCGTGCGTGAGCAGGCCTTTATACGGCGGACGCTGATGAATCGCCGCGCCGGTAAGTAAAGAAGAATGGAACCAGCCGCGATGCTGGTCGGAGCCTTCTAAATACAAATCTGCCGGTGAGCACAATTCGAGACGTTGCTCTAAAACGGTGTAGTGCGTAGTGCCGGAATCAAACCAAACGTCCAGCACATCATTGAGTTTTTCATAATGCGGAAGGTCTTCGGCGGGAATCAGTTCTTCCAAGGCTAAATCAAACCAAGCCTCAATGCCTGCTTCATCAATTTTAGCGGCGGCTTTTTCCATAATATTCAGAATGTCCGGATGCAGTTCATTGCTTTCTTTATGCACCACAAAACACATCGGCACGCCCCAATAGCGTTGGCGCGAGATGCACCAGTCCGGGCGTTTAGCAATCATATCCATCAAGCGCGGCTTGCCCCATTGCGGGGTAAATTCCACTTTGTCCAATCCCGCAAGGGCATCGTCGCGCAATCCGGCTTTTTCCATGCTGACGAACCATTGCGTAGTGGCACGAAAAATGGTCGGCGATTTATGTCGCCAGCAATGCGGATAGCTGTGCTTGATTTTGCTGAGATGTTGCAGACGGTTGTTTTCTTTCAGGGTATCAATAATTTGTCCGTCCGCCTTGCTGACATGCTGTCCCGCAACCAGTGGGGCATCGGAGGAAAATACGCCGTCCGCCATCACATAGCTGACAAAGGGCAATTCCGGATATTTTTTGCAGACTTCATAGTCGTCCGCACCATGCGCAGGAGCGGTATGCACGCAGCCGGTACCAGTATCCAAGCTGACGTAATCGCCGTTGATTAAGAGCGAATCGCGCTCAACGAAAGGATGCTGCAAACGCAGTTTTTCCAGCGCTTTGCCCGCAACCCGCGCATGCACCGTCCATTCGCTTTCCGATTGCCAGCGCGCTTTCAAACTGGGCAGCAATTCTTCCGCCACGATAAAGAAACGTCCTTCGGCTTCTACTAAGGCATAGCTGAATTCGGGATGGATGACGACCGCGACATTGGAAGGCAGCGTCCAAGGCGTGGTCGTCCAGATAATCACATCCACGGCATCGGTCTGCACTTGGCAATTCATGCGCTTGAGCAAATCCGCCACATCTTGCACGGCAAAGCGCACATCAATCGAATAGGATTCTTTGTCCTGATATTCGACTTCCGCCTCAGCTAAAGAAGAGCCGCAGTCAAAGCACCAATTAATCGGTTTAAAACCGCGCACGATATGCCCGTTTTTCACAATCTCGCGCAGGGCGCGCACAATGCCGCCTTCAGTTTTGAAATTCATGGTCAAATAGGGCTTATCCCAAAAACCGAACACGCCCATGCGGATAAAGCCCGCTTTTTGCAATTTCACCTGCTCCGCCGCATATTTGCGGCAGGCGGCGCGAAAGGTCGCAGCATCGACTTTCACGCCGGGTTTACCCAGTTGCTGTTCCACTTTCTGCTCAATCGGCAGACCGTGGCAGTCCCAACCCGGCACATAGGGGCTGTCAAAGCCCATAAAATGTCGCGATTTGGTAATGATATCTTTCAGGGTTTTATTTAAGGCATGTCCGACGTGAATTACGCCGTTAGCATAGGGAGGCCCGTCATGGAGAATGAATTTTTTACGTCCGGCAAAAGCTTCGCGTTGTTTTTCGTAAATACGGTTTTCTTGCCAGAATTTGAGCATTTCCGGCTCGCGTTCGGGCAAATTGCCGCGCATGGGAAAATCGGTTTGCGGAAGATTGAGCGTATGTTTGTAGTCTGCCATGTTTAGCCTTCGTTAAGTTGAGCGGCGATAAAAGCCTTTGCCGCATGAATATCTTGTTGGATTTGTTTTTGCAATGCGCCGCTGTCGGCAAATTTTTGCACCGGCCGCAGATAATGCCGGAATGCCACCTGCACGCTGTGTCCGTATAAATCCAATTGCGCCTCTAATAAATGCACTTCGAGCTTTCGTCTAGTGCTGGCGAAAGTCGGCGCGCCGCCGAGATTCGCCACCCCCCAATGCGCCTCTTGGGCATTGCAAACACGCATTTTTACCACATAGACCCCATCAGGTAAACACCAATGCGCCGGCACATGGATATTTGCCGTTCTGGCGGCTAATGCCCGTCCCCGTCCTTCGCCCGCGCGCACCCGCCCCGTAAAGGTCAATTCATGTCCCAGCAATGCCTGCGCCAATGCAAAATCATGCGCTTCCAATGCCGCGCGCACCGCCGAGCTGGATACGCGTTCGCCGTCGTGTTCAAACGTGTCGATGCTGTCGAGTTGATAATTCTGCGCGGCGGCAAAAGTGCTTAATAATTGCCAATCGCCGCTACCACGATAGCCGAAGCGAAAATCGTCGCCGACCAAGAGATAATGCGGACGCAGTTTTGTCTGCAAATAATCCCGCAAAAAATCCTCTGCACCGATGCGGCGGAAGCTGGGCGTAAACGGCACTAAAATCCAATCGCTGATACCGTAATGCGCCAACCAATAAGCGCGGTCGTGCAAAGTGCTCAATAAGGCAGGTGCTTTGCCCTGCACCACCGTACGCGGATGCGGATAAAAACTCATCGCCACCGCCGGCATGCTCTTGGCGGCACATACCGCCTGCAAACGCGCAATCATCGCCTGATGCCCGCGATGCACGCCGTCAAAATTGCCAATAATCAGACCGCAATCCTGCCCGAAGCGGAACTCGCTTGTCCAACGATGAATCTGCATTGCCTTGCCCATTGAAAAAAGAGGCGCATTATAGCGAATATCGACGGCAACTGCTTCATTTGCGCGGCAATTCTGCTATGATTTGCCGCCTCTTTCTCGCCAAGGACGGACGATGTTTGCCCACCGCTTAGGAAATTAAGCCCTTATGCCGATTCTCTCGATTGAATTTGCGCTGTTTTTTCTCGCCTTTTTTCTGCTCTATTGGGCGGTTGCCGGCTTTGTGTCCGTGCAAAATCTGCTCTTGCTCGCCGCCGGCTTGGCATGGCTTTATTGGCTGCATCCTTGGTTTTTGCTGGCATTATGTCTCTACACCCTCATCATTCATGTGATTGCGCAAAATATGGTATTCAGCCTTAGCGCGCAGGCAAGGCGGGCTTGGCTGATCAGCGGCATTGCGGCGGCAACGGCAATCTTGCTCTTTTTCAAATACATCGATTTTCTCCGCCCGCTGGTTTATGCCGGCACACAGTGGGAAATCATGGACATCTTGATGCCGCTGGGCTTGTCTTACTATGTTTTTCAATCGATTGCCTATCTCGGTGCGGCATACAAACGCCGCATTCCCGCCCTGCGTTTTCACGAACTCTGTCTGCATTTCGGCTTTTTCCCCACTATTACCGCCGGACCTATTTTTCGTGCCTCGCGCTTTAAAAGCATCGGCGGTATGCAGGCAGGTGCGGCGGTGCAATTGCTTGAACCGCGGCGCTTATTATTCCCTGCCCTTGCCATCAGCCTAATTCTGCTCGGCATTCTCAAATCTTGGGTACTGTCCGCGCACATCGACAGCCATTTCGTCGCACCGATGTTTGACAATCCGCAGCAATATTCCGCCGCCGCTCTGCTCGCTGCCGTGTACGGCTACAGCATCCAGCTCTTTTTCAATTTCTCGGGCTATAGCGATTTGGTCATCGGCATGGCATTATTACTCGGCTTTCGTCTGCCGCAGAATTTTGCCGCTCCCTTTTACGCCGTCAATATCCGCGATTTTTGGAACCGCTGGCACATCTCGCTCTCGACGTGGATACGCGATTATCTCTACATTCCCCTCGGCGGCAGTCGACAAGGCTTTACGCGCGCGCAACTTAATCTCCTTATCGCCTTCGGCTTATCCGGCATTTGGCACGGCAGTGGCTGGTGCTTTTTTCTCTGGGGCATTTTGCATGCCCTTGCCCTGATTAGCCTGAATATTAAAGAGCTTTTCTTCGGCAAAATCCGCCGCCGCGCCTATTGGCAGAAACTGCTCGGCATCGTCCTGACCTTTAATTTCATCAGCTTCAGCTTTATTCTCTTTGCCGTACCCAGCCTCGGCGAAGCCAGCGATTTTCTGCGTGCCTTGCTGAATAATCCCAATTCCGGCCATGCAGCCGAATGGCTGTGGATTGCCGCCGTCTATGTCGGCATTTTGCTCTATCCGCTGTGGGCATGGTGCCTGCAAAGCATCATCGCCCTATTTAAGCGCCTGCCGCCGTGGCTGTGGTTCGCGCCGATTGCGCTGGCGCTGCAAGCCATGATTTATTTTGCTCCTGAGGGCATACCGGGATTTCTATATGCCAATTTCTAAATCTCGCCTCGGCGGACTGTATTTGAGCTTGAGCATCACTGCCGCCGCTGTCTTATGGTTTAACCAAGACTCTGTCGAAACCTATTGGCAGCAGCAATATCATCAAGCCAGCCCCTTTGCCGCATTACGACAATATGAGTGGTGGACGGCAGGCGCGCAATGGCGGCACAGGCTTTTTGCCCAAGAAGAAAACGCTACAATTTTTGCGGAAAGCAACGAAACCACCGCAGAAGACAACTTGATTCCGCCGCTCTTAGCCCCTGCTGCCGATAACAACGGGCACGCAGCAATCGAACTTGCGGAAACCTCATCGGAAAACCTTAATCCGCCAAGCGCATTAAGCCTAGAAAGTCTCGGCGAAGAAAATTCGCTTGAAAAACCTATAACAGAAACGAATCATCCGCTAGAAGACACCGCCACGCTAACCTTGGAAAGCCTAAGCGAAGAAAATTCGCTTGAAAAACCTATAGCAGAAACGAATCATCCGCTAGAAGACACCGCCACGCTAACCTTGGAAAGCCTAAGCGAAGAAAACACATCTGACATTCCGATAACAGAAATAAGCCAAGCACCGGAAAACGCCGCCACGCTAACCTTGGAAAGTCTGAACGAAGAAAGCAGATTGGAAAACCCGATAGCGGAAACGCAGCCAGCAGACGAAACTATCGCTGCACAAAATATCGCGCCTGAACCCGACAGCAACCCTAGCCTAGAAAGCGAAGCGCCGCCTAATCTTCCCGCGCATACCGCCGCCGGTAATGACAAAATCCTGCTCGACGCCGGCGACCACGTCTTATTTATCGGCGATTCCATGATGCAAAGTTTTGCACCGCATATGCAAAAATGGCTGAAAAACGAGCACCATATCAATTCCAATAATCTCGGACGCCACAGTACAGGGCTAAGCAATCAGCAGTATTACGACTGGCCTCTGGAAGCGGAAAAACGCATCGCCGCAACCCCGCAACTCAAATTGGTCGTCGTCATGATGGGTGCTAACGACCCTTGGAATATCGAAACCGCCTCAAAACGGGTGTTGAATTTTAAAAGCCCCGAATGGGCGGCGGAATACGGCGCACGCGCCTTGCGCATTGTGGCGGCGGCAAAACGCCAAGGCGCGGAAGTCATCTGGATTGGGCTGCCGCATATGCGCCTTGCCAAATATAATCCCAAAATCCGCTTTCTTGACGACACCCTTGCCCAACATTTGGCAGGACAGGTCATTTATATCCGCAGCCATGAATTGCTTGATGGCGGCAGCGGCAAATACCGCGACAGCATCGAAAAAGACGGCAAACTGATCCGCGTCCGCCACAAAGACGGCATTCATCTCAATGCTGTCGGAGAATTGCTGATTTTAGAGGAAGTAAAAAAATATATTTCTTTTTAGTCTTGAATTTACAATCCAAGTGCAAAATGTGATTCAGCAAGCAGAAGTCATCGCGCAAGATTTGGCATTATCAGAAAGCGAGGCTTAATCTATAGTCTCTTAACTTCAAAATGAGATTATTCTAAGCGCTTCTCCTGACAAAATGTGTATCTCTAAGTCTCATTTTGAAGTTAAGGTACTATAAGTCCTCTCTTCTTCTTGTCGCAGCAGCGCGTCAAATTTAAATAAAATCTCCAGCGGCACAAAGACTCGCAGGTGTCCGTCGCTGTCGGCACCCAAGCCGCAGCCGCGCACAAAAAAGTATTCCACATCGCCGAGATGCTGCTGCGCCTGATAATCGGGCAGGCGTTTGCCGAGCCAGCGGTGCAAGGCGGTTTGGTAAATCAAGGCTTGCAGCCAGTAATGGTGTTCATCCATTGCCCTTTCCAAGGCGTTTTGCTCATAGTCCTGCGCTTTATTGCCGAGATGGTTGGATTTGTAATCCAGCACGTAATAACGCCCCTCATGTTCATAGCAGAGATCGATTTCACCGCGCAGAAAGCCGATTAAGCTGCGCTGATCTTTCAGGCGCATATTTTTGCCCCATTCTTCAAATAAGGCATTGATTTTGTCAAAGGGCATCGGGCGCTGCGCATTCACACCCAAGACAAATTTCATTTCATTGGCACGGCGATTCAGCGGAATTTGGGCAAGGCTGCTGCCGCTAATGAGGTTTGATTGAGTGATTGTTTCAAACCATTGCCGCAATGCCTGCCGCGTGCGTTTTTCTTCTTCTGCCTCTTGTGCGGGATAAAGAGATGATTTTAATTGCGAGAAGAGCGTATCGTAATTGCTAAAGTCTTCTGCTTTCAGTCTTTCCAAGAAGCTGTGCAAAAAGCTTCCTGCCCGTGCGCCGCGCGGAAAGTCAAGCTGAAAATTTACGTTCTCTGCTATGTCGCTTATTGTCTGTTCATCAAAAATAAAATCCGGCAGTTCTACGTTACCTGCTTGCAGCGGCGTATCAAAATCGCGCGTCAGCGCCGTAAAGCTGCTTTTATGCCAGCCTTCAAATCTAAGTTTAGACGGCTGGGCTATGTTTTGCTCGGCGGCGGTCGTGTTTGCTGCTACCGTATCTTCAGCGCTTTTAAGCGGCGTATGATCTTGGCGCAATGCCTTAATCAGATCATTTGCTTCAAGCGGTTCTTTTAAAAGTCGGATGCTATCGCTATTTTCCAATTCAAAGGGTTTTAAATGTTCCAGCGGCGGAAAGGCGTATTTATCCTTACCTTTTTTGATACCGAAAAAGAGCAAATCCGAGGGGCGGGTCAGCGCCACATATAATAAGCGCGCCAATTCTTCGTTGTGTTCATGCTCGAGGGTTTCTGTGCGCGCTTCGTCTTTCGGCAGCACGGACAGGCAAGCCTCTCCTTTATCATTATGATAAATATAAATATTATCCTGTTCATTTCTAATGCCGCCTAATGCGCTAATCACCACAGGCGCTTCCAAGCCTTTGGCGGAATGAATGGTCATCAGGCGCAGAGCATTGTCAGCGGATAAGGGACTGGCTTTCGCCCATTCATTAGTCGGCGGATTGCTAAGCGCTTGCTGCCACCAATGCAGGAATTGCGCCGGCGGCATTTTGCTGCCGCGATCAGCGATAATTTGCTGAATTTTGCGTAAATCCAGCAAATAGCGTTCGCAAAAAGGTGAGGCAAAGCCGGCAAGATGTTCCCAAATGCTGCGCCCTGCCAGAAACTTTTCGCTTAGTAGGCCTTGCAAGGCGGCAAGGGGCTGCTGCCTCTGCCATTTTTCATTTGCTTTTTGCAGGGCTTCGCTTAGCCGCTCTATCGTCAACATCTGCTTATCCGCAGGGATTTCTCCGGCGCTAATGGCTTGTAAGCGTGCCAAATCGTTCTGATTTTGGCTGAATAAGATGCCGGATAAGAGGCGCCGCAATAGCGGTAGATCTCGCGGCTGATCGATAGCTTGGAGCAATATGCCGATTTCCTGTGCCATTTCATCGGCAAAGATAGAGGCGGATTCTCCAAATTTTACCTCAACACCTTGCATTTGAAAGGTTTTTTGTAATTTGCTTAACTTGTCATTACCGCGCAAAAGAATCAATATGTCCTGTAAGCGAATGGGGCGCAAAACGCCGTTTTCTTTCAAGGCATAGGGGCTATGCTCGCTGCTTAATAATTGCACCAAGGCGATGATTTGCGCCTGTTCTTGTTCGGCGGAATCGAAGGCATAGAAATGAATGCTTTGTGTGATTGCGCTGCCATCAGCTTTGACGATGCGCCGCACTTCTTCGGCGCCGCTGCTCATATGCTCATAATGGATATCTTCGGCTAATTTTTTGCTGTTTTCGTTTTGTCCGTAAAGATCGTTCAAGCCGTCAATCAGGGGCTTGGAGGAGCGGAAGCTCTCGCTGAGCGTATAGCGTTGCGAAGCGGCAAAATGTTCGCGCAGGCGCAGGTAATTATTCACATCACCGCCGCGAAAGCGGTAAATTGCCTGCTTGGGATCGCCGACCAGCAGCAAAAAGCCTGTGGGCGGAAAATGGCGCAGATGCAATTGCTCCAACAATTGAGCTTGGGCGGCATTGAGGTCTTGGCTTTCATCAACCAAGATGACTGGATAGCGGTGGCTGATATAGCGTGCCAATACGCTGCCCTGCTCGCCTGCTAAGGCGCGGTTCAAACGCGCTAATTTTTCGCTGAAGGTAATTTGCGCGCTGCGTTCTAAATAATCGGGAAAGGTTTGGCGCACATATTGCAGGGCGCTGAAGCGGTAAAGTATGTCATAGTTTTCTCGATATTTTTTTTCTTCATGAATGTGCACGCGTGCAAGCGTTTTAATGGTTTGTGCTACAGGGCTTTTCAAAGCGGCTGCAACATTTTGCATGGCTTCTTTAGGCCTTTTCTTAGCAAAAGAAAGCGTATCGTCTGAAAATAGCAGAAGAAAATCGATTGCCGCAGCACTTAAAGCTTCTTCGCTACGCAATTGTGCGCATAATGCGGCGATGTCGTAATCCAAAATAGGAACATAATCATTCAAGATAAAGCCCTGTGCCACAATCTCTTTCTGCCAATGGCGGGCAAAGGCGACAATCTCTTCCTCGCTAATACCCCGTAAGGCTTCTAAGGCGGCCGAATAAGACGGATCGGCGCGCAAATCGGCACGCTGACGCTCTATAGCGGCAATTTCCGCCGCCGTATTCGGTAAAGGTTCAAGATTTAAATCGGCAAAATTCTGTTTTTCCTTAATTTGCTCAATCAATTTTTTATAACTGTATTGATTTGCTTGCTTGCTGCGCCACCAGATAAATGCCTCTTCGCTCATATCATGGAATTCGCGGCGCAGATGCTGATGGACCAATTCGGTGATTTTCTCTTCTTCTTCCGTTCCTTCGAGCAAATCAAGTCGGGCATCGCTGCCGGTTTCAAGGGAGAATTCATGCAGCCAGCGCTGGCATAGTCCGTCTAAGGTGCCGATGTAGAGTTCGTCGATGCTTTGGCTGCACAGGTCGCAACGTTGCAATAGAGCAATCAAAGCATCTAAGCCTTGTTCTGCGGCATGGGTCAATAAATGGCAATTAATCTTGTCTTGTGCTGCCGCTTGTAGGGCTGGTTCATCACTTTCCTGCCAATCTTGCAATAATTTTTCTATGCGTGTCTTTAAGCCTGCGTCATCAGCAAAAACCTCAGGGTTTTTCTGATAGATTTCTGGCAATTGCTTGGCGAGCAGCAAAAAGCTGTCAAAACGCGCCTGTACGCGGCGGCGCATTTCTGCGGCGGCTTTGCGCGTAAAGGTGGTGGCGATGATTTCGCGCGGCTCTCTTGTGCCGACGGGGCTGTCTTCCAGCAATAGGCGCAGCAAAATGCCGGTCAGGGTCCATGTTTTGCCGGTGCCGGCTGAGGCTTCAATCAAGGCTTTGTCTGCTAAGGGAATGGCAGTGGCAGGTGTGGAATTAGTCATGCGAGATGTCCTCCGCTTCTTGATAGTCAGGCAGCAAATGGGCGATTAAGGCGGTAGCAAAAGCGCCGCTTGGCAAAAGGAAACTGAGCGTTAATGTCTGCGCATCTTGCCATTGCCATTGCAGTTGCTGCGGCAATACGCGCAAAGCCCGCCAATCGCCCTGCATATATTGGCATAAATATCGGTTTTCCTTTTCCCAATCGGCAAGGGCTTGGGCGGCAATTGCAGCGGCTTGTGTCTGCAAAACGATCTCGCTTTTGCCCGGCAAATAGCCCGCAGGAGAAAGATCGCCGCTTGCCGTTCGCGCGATTAAGTCTTCATCCAATTGCTCAACGGCAAAATGGCTGTGGCTACCGCTGAGCATAGCGCGATCACCCGCGATGAGACGGTGCCAAGAATGATTCGCCACTCTTGCCGCCAATTGCGCATTAAATAAGGCGGCACGCAGGGTAGATAAAACGCGGCTGCGCTCTTCGGGCTTTTTCGGCAAGACGCCTCTGGCCACCCATTGCTGCGCTTGGGCAAGATTATTGCTGCCAAAGCGTTGTTCGCCGAAGTAATTGGGAAATCCCTGCGCTTGAATTGTCGCCAGTTGTTCTTCAATTGCCATGCGACGTTCGGCAGCAATGCGGCGGATGATAATGCGGAAGAAATTTTCGCGATGACTGCCGATGCGCAATTTGCGGCTGTGCACCTGTTTGTCGATAATCCGCCAGTATTCGCTCTCAAGCCTTTGTTCTTCAGGCAAACTGGCGACGTATTTCAGCGGCAGGCTCAGCCATTGGCGGGTAATGGCGCGGCGGTCTTTGAGTCCGCTGTGTCCGATGTCTTTCTGCGGACAGCCGCTTAGGCGCGCGATTTGGCGTTTGAGGTAGACAGTATTCATGCCGCTTTTTTCAATCAGCAGCCATAGATGTTCGCCGCTGCCCTCAAGGGGAAAATGCAGGCGTTCTTCCACATAAAAATCAGCAGGACTTTGTTTGATGATGGGCTTAGTCATGGACGGTATTGTTGAGATAGCGGAAAAAAAGTGCGTTTTCACTCTGTAAAAAATGCCGCAGCGATAAGACTTGTTGCTGATCTTCCGCTGCTAAAAGCGCAATCAGTTCGCGGTAACGCTGTGGATCAGGACTGCTTGCGCTGCGCCTCAGATGCCATTCAAGGTCTTCGGCATTGGGTTTATACAGAGGATAGCGCATGGCACGACAGCTCTCGCTCTCAATCCAAGCATCTGCCATTTTGCGGCTCATGCGCGCCAATTGGCTGCGGTTCATCACGTAGCGGTCATGGCTGCGTAATAAGCCCATATTGCGTGCACCATGTATGCTGTGAATACCGCCGCCATGCAAGAGTTTGTCAATCACGGTCGCCGTCTGCAGACGCGATAATTCCGGACTTAGCTGCGGTAAACGGCGCAGCCATTCAAACCAAATACCGCCGATGCCGGTTAAGCCCTGTGCAAAAGTGGTCAATTGCCAGCTTAAATCGGCTTCGCTAATCACGCGGTCGGCTTGCAGCATCAAAGCCATACCGGCGTCTAATATCACGCCGCCGCCGGAGAAAATCACAAAACGCGGATGCATGCGCAATGCCATAATACAGTCTTGTAAAAGATTGATATTTTGCGAAAAATCAATTTGTTCTGCGGCTTGCTGCCAGTTTTTCGTAATACCGAATTGGCTGCCGTGATGATAAATCATCAGGGCATGATGGGCGCGGCGGGCATGTTCTATGGCTTGCCGCAATTCGCTTAATAAGGCGCTGTTAATATCGACGATTTCCGCCTGCGGCTGCCAAATCAGTATGTCGCCGCGATATAGATATTGGCGGCTCAGCTTGCTTTCATTGAGCAGAGAAGCGGCATGTGTGAATTCGTCGCCGGCATAAATCGGCGTGCTGCTGCGCGCACGCCGCCGCCAATGCGTACTCAGCGGATAAGATAATTCGCTTTGCTGATGCAAGGTGGTTTCATACACCTTTTTAGGCTCGAATTCCTGCAATAATTGCCAAGGCATAAAACCCCAACCCAAGCCGTCGTATAACAGATTATCCAATGCTTTGCCGCTTAAGCCGCTGTTTTGGCTGCTATGGGCTAAGAATTGCCAGCAGTCACGCAGATAACGGCAAATAAAAACGGCGCAAGGGTGCTGATGTTGCTGAAGCCCCGCCCAATCGCGGGCATTCCACAATTGCTGCAGCTCCGCAGGGAGATTTTTTTGCAGGATACGCGAGGAAAACAAGGCCATCGGTTTGTCTAATGCGCTGTCCCACTGCAATAAAGAACCGAATTTTTCTATCAAAGCTTGATCAAGGCGCCGATAGGCGGCCCGACTGCCGGATAAACCGACAATATGCTGTAAAAAATAATAAATACCGCCTTGATGCTGAAATAATAAGGCGGTCGCCGCTTCTCTTTGAATGGCGCTCAGCGATTTGCTATGGGCAAAAGCCGAGCAAAGCATAAATAACCATAAGGGCAAAAAGCTGAAATTTGCCTGATCTTCGACAAGATACGGCTTTAATCCAACCGTATTTTTGAGAAATTGCTCGAATTTTTCAACCAGTCTTTCTTCGCTGCGCGCAGTCGGTACCAACTCTACCAAGCGTTGCAGGCGCGGAAAAGCGCTAAAACGCGCTCCCATAAAATGCGGACGCATACCGGCAGGTAAGACAGCGCCTAATTCAGATACCGGCTCACCTTGGCTCAGCGATACGATTAAGGCGCTGCGCGAAAAATGCGGCGCCAAACGCGTCAGCCATGTTTGTTTGGCCGCCTGCGGCAAATCATAGGCTTCGATAATGAGATCATGCTCGTTTAATTGCCGTCCATGCTGTGCAAAATCGCAGGGACTAATCAAACTGGCGGCTTCAATGCCGGAGAGCGGCGACGGGTCTAATTGGAATAAACGCTCGATAGCGGCTTCTGCCGGCGACAATTCTCCGTCCTGTTCTGCCGCCACATCATAGAGTTTGACGCGTAAGCCGGCATTCGCTAAAACCGCGGCAATCTGTATGCCCGAATCGCCGCTGCCAAGCACTGCCGGCTGTTGGAAGGAATGCCTGCTGTTGGCAGAAAGCATCTCTTATCTCCTGCAATAGCAAATAAGAGAGGCTTTTTTCGCGGGCATACAAAGGCGCATCATTGGAATAAGCGGCTAATCTCGCTGATTTTCACGCGCCGGGCTTGCTCTTCTTTACGGCGTTTGAATTCGACTTCCCCTTCTGCCAAGGTTTTCTCGGAAATCACAATTCGCGCGGGAATACCGATTAAATCCATATCGGCGAACATAAAGCCGGGACGTTTGCCGCGATCATCTAAAGCGACATCAATACCTTGCGCCAGCATGTCTTGGTACAACTGCTCCGCTGCCGCTGCGACTTCCGGCGATTTATGCGCATTGATAGGCAAAATCGCTACTTGGAAAGGCGCTATCGCCTCCGGCCAAATAATGCCGTTTTCATCATGATTTTGCTCAATCGCCGCCGCCACGACGCGCGTTACCCCGATACCGTAACAACCCATTAAAACACTGCGATTACTACCGTCTTCCATCGGCACGTTTAAATTCATGGCTTTGGAATATTTATCGCCCAATTGGAAAATATGTCCGACTTCGATGCCGCGCATAATCGACAAACTGCCTTTGCCGTCCGGCGAAGGATCGCCGACCACCACATTGCGGATATCCGCCATGCGCGACAAGGCTACATCGCGCTCCCAATTGACATTGAAATAGTGATAGTCTTCTTCGTTCGCGCCGACGGCAAAATCCGCGACCACTGCGGCAGCATGATCGACAATCACGGGAATGCCCAATCTATCCAAACCCACAGGGCCAAGCGAACCGAAACCTGCGCCGCCGGTTGCCGCACGCACTTTGTCTTCGCCCGCCATGGTAAGCGGCTTCGCCACTTCCGGCAAATGCTCCGCCTTAATGGCATTAAGGCTGTGATCGCCGCGAATCATCAAAGCGACCAATCCGCCTTCAGCACCTTCTACCAATAAGGTTTTCAATGTGCGTTCAATCGGCAAATCATAATTTTCCACTAATGCCGCGATGGTTTTGGTATGCGGCGTATGGCGTTTTTCCATTGCCGCCGTCGCTGCCGGGCGAGGTGTTGTCGGCGGCAGAGCCTCGGCTTTTTCAATGTTGGCGGCGTAATCACTGCTATCGGAGAAGACCACATCATCCTCGCCCGTTTGCGCCAAGACATGAAATTCATGCGAACCCGTACCGCCAATCGCGCCGTTATCCGCCATTACCGCACGATAATTCAGCTGCAATCGATCGAAAATATTGCAGTAGGCGCGATACATTTTCTCATAAGAAGCCTGCATCCCCGCCTCGTCCAAATCAAAGGAATAGGCATCTTTCATAATGAATTCGCGTCCGCGCATCACGCCGAAACGCGGACGCACTTCGTCGCGGAATTTGGTTTGAATTTGATACAGATTAACCGGCAATTGTTTGTAACTCGATAAATCGCGCTTGAGCAAATCGGTAATCACTTCTTCATGCGTCGGTCCCAAACAATAATCGCGTTTATGGCGGTCAATTATGCGCAGCAATTCCGGACCATAATCCTGCCAACGCCCCGATTCCTGCCACAATTCTGCCGGTTGCACGCCCGGCATCAAGACTTCAAGCGCGCCGGCGCGATTCATTTCTTCGCGTATAATCGCCGACACTTTATTCAAAACACGCAAACCTAGAGGCAACCAAGAATAAATGCCTACGGCAGTTTGGCGAATCATGCCCGCCCGCAACATCAATTGATGACTAATCACTTCTGCATCAGCAGGAGTTTCACGCTGAGTAACCAGCCAGAACTGTGAAAAACGCATAAGTATTTCCTAAACAAAAAAAGCTAATCCGCCATCTGCGGATTAGCTATAAAAATCAAAATTTATTGACAGAATTCAGCAACTTGAGCTTGTGCTTCCTGCATACGCTGAGCTACGGCATCATCTGACAAAGGCACTAAATTACCATTGCCGTCATCTTCGTAAACCGTCGTTTTATTGCGCATCATACCGATGTTTTCGCGAGCCAAATCACAGCGTTGCTCGCGTGAAATACTGCCTTGCGGCAGGTTTTCATCGGCGGCTGCATTGCCGTCTTGACCTGCCATTTCCATTGATTCCGGACGCACGGGGCGAATAATATTGCTGCCGGTTTCATTGGCATAAGGGCGATCTTTGCGGATTTCCATGCCATATTCATTAAGCGTAATATAATTGCTTACGCCGCGCGGCGGGGCTTTGCCATAATGCGCCACACCGTTTTCAAACCATTTATAAATCACAAATTGATTATCTAAAGAGACCGATCCATCCCTGTTCTGCGCTTGTGCAGATGCAGCGGCACAAGCTGCTAAGACCACGCAAAGTAATGTCTTTTTCATGTTTGATTCCTTTCCACGTTTAGAAAAACTATCTTATTCTAGCGCAAAATTTCTCTTTGTTCACAGAAAGATTAAGGATGTTCAATTTTTTGACCGCTTTTAAAGACGCGTTCTGCTAAAATGGCGGCTCCGTCAATTCAATACTAGGAGAAATCAGATGAAACCTGCTGTTCGTGTGACCATTACCGGTGCAGCCGGCAATATCGGCTATGCCATGGCATTTCGTATTGCTGCCGGAGATATGCTCGGGCCGGATCAGCCGATTATCTTGCAATTACTTGAAATTACGCCGGCACTTGAAGCACTTAAAGGCGTGGTGATGGAATTAAACGATTGCGCATTTCCCTTGCTGCAAGACATTATTGCCACTGACGATTTAAGTGTCGCATTTAAAGACTGCGACTATGCCATGTTAGTCGGCGCGCGTCCGCGCGGTCCGGGTATGGAGCGCAATGATTTGCTAGCTGCCAACGGCGCGATTTTCGGTCCGCAAGGCAAGGCAATCAATGATTATGCCTCACGCGATGTCAAAGTCTTGGTAGTAGGTAATCCGGCAAACACCAATGCCCTGATTGCACAAGCCTCGGCGCCTGATTTGGATCCTAAGCAATTCACCGCCATGACGCGTCTTGACCACAACCGCGCTTTATCACAATTAGCGGAAAAAACCGGCGCGCATACTACCGAAATCAAGAATATGACCATTTGGGGCAATCATTCCTCAACGCAATATCCCGATCTCAATCATGCCAGCGTCGGCGGCAAACCTGCGACTTCATTAGTCGATGAGGCATGGATTAAAGAAGAATTCATTCCTGTGGTGCAACAACGCGGCGCGGCAATTATCAAAGCGCGCGGCGCTTCTTCTGCCGCATCCGCCGCCTCGGCAGCGATTGACCATATGCGCACATGGGCATTGGGCACAGCCGAAGGCGATTGGGTCAGCATGGGTATTCCGTCCGACGGCTCTTACGGCATCGAACCGGGCATCGTGTATTCTTATCCCGTTACCTGTAAAGACGGCAAATATGAAATCGTGCAAGGTTTGGCGATTGACGCCTTCAGCCGCGAAAAAATGGATGCCACCGCACAAGAATTACGCGAAGAACGCGTAGCGGTGCAAGATTTGCTCGACAAATAATCCGATAAATCCTCTGAAAACCCGCCGTATCGGCGGGTTTTCAACATCTGCAACTCATTATCCGATAGGAAATTCTAATGCAACTTTATCTCTCTACACGCTCTCCTTACGCCCGTCTTAGTTTGATTGCCGCCTACCGTGCAAATAAGCAGGATTTGAATCTACACTTTGTCAAGCCTTGGGAAAATCCCGCCGAACTGGAAGCCGTCAATCCCTACAGCCAAATCCCTGCTTTAGTGCATGACAACGGCTTAGTCATCACAGAATCCCTCATTATCATGCAAAGCTTTGCCGGTAATCTGTTTAGCGGCGGACGCAGCGATGCCCTGCTCGGCTATGCGATGGCGACTATCAATCAAATCGTGCGCTATGTCAGCATGAATATGGTCGCCGGCGATACTGCCGGCAGCGCCATGCAGGCGCGTTCTCTCGCCGCCTTGGAAAAAGCCCTGCCGCATGCGCCGCTACTCAATCCGCAAGGCAATGATTGGGGCAATATTTGCTTAGGCGTCGCTTACCGCTATTTGGAAATGCGCCTGCCGGAAATCTATGCCCGCCGGCTCAGCGCCGACAATAAAGCGGCGCTGAAGATTTTCTGCCGGCGTGATTTTATGCGCAAAACCGAAAGCGCCGAATTGGAAAAATTACCTAAAACCCTTGCGGATTTATAGGTATTGATAGATATGGTCGGAGAATTGGAAAGCACGGCGGTATTAACCCGCTCTGTATTGCGGCTTCCCTTCTCCGACTAAGGCTGAACACTTGAGCAAAAACAAGGCTATGGCAGGCATTTACGGAGCTTGATAATCCAATAAACACTGCGCAAGACTTTCTTTAAAAGGTATTTTTTTACCTTCGTAATATTCAAAAATCTCACTGACACGACATTTTTTATTCTGACATTCCAATACATAATCTACTTTACTGTCTTCATAAAAACGCACTTCTATCACTTCAGGCGTTTGCGGATTCGGGCTAATTTTTAAGGTTTCTTTTAATTTGGGCAGATCATAATCCTGTCCCTGCACGATATAGTCATGCTCTAAACACACCACCGTTTCATCACGCTGCGCCAATAATTTATCTAGGGCGATCACAGCTTGAAAACTGGGTGAAAACATTTTTTCCACCACAGTCAATTCTTCAATTTCCGCGCTTTGATTTTCAGCAAGAGATTGCTGCTCTTTTTCCAAGCCCATTAAATAGGTTTGGTATAAATGCTGGACAAATTGCAGTTGCTCGGTTTGTGCATAAGCAGAAAGGCTGAACCCGAAAGCAAGACATAGCAGATAAGACTTCATGATTTACTCCTCTGTTTGCGCAATAAAATCATTCACTTGCTCTGTGAGAATCGTCCACAATTTGCGCTGCGCATATTCGCTTGCCCAAGCGATATGCGGCGTGAATAAAACGCGCGGATGTTCGCTGATGCGTAGCAAGGCTTCATCCGCTGCCGGCGGTTCTTGGATGAAGACGTCGCCGCAGTAGCCCAGCAATTCTCCGGCTTCAACTGCATCGACCACCGCTTGGCTTTCTACCACAGGCCCGCGCGCGGCATTGATGAGCAGCGGTTTTTTCTTCATTAAAGCGATGGTATCGCGCTTAATTAGAGATTTGGTTTCATCGGTCAGCGGACAATTAAGCGAAATCACATCCGCTTTTGCCAGCACTTCTTCAAAGGGCAGATAATCGCTGTTGCGCGGCGCTTTGTCGCGGCGTTCCGCCCACAGCACCTGCATGCCGAATGCGGTGGCGCGTTGTGTGATGGCTTTGCCTACATCGCCGGCACCGATAATGCCTAAGGTTTTGTTGTGCAAATCCAAAATGCTCGGTTCGGTGAGACAGAAACGTCCGTCCGCCTGCCAGCTGCCGTCTTGCACCGCTTGATGATAGGGTTTTAAACCGCGCAAGGCGGCGAGCATGAACATCATGACGTGTTCCGCCACACTTTCCACCGAATAAGCGGCAACATTTTTTACGGCGATACCGCGCGCCTGCGCCGCCGGAATATCGACATTATTCATGCCGGTGGCGGTAATTTGAATCAGTTTGAGTCGAGGCAGACGGGCGAGCAAATCGGCGTGTAATACGACTTTATTTGTGATGATGATTTCGGCATCTTGCGCGCGCTCATAGACTTCTTCTGCGCTTGTGCGATCAAATACCTGCCAATCGCTGATTTTTTCCGGTGCGACTAAGGTAATTTCGGCGGAAAAAGTGGCGCGGTCTAAAAATACGGCTTTCATCGGTATCTCCTTAAATTTGTAAACTCGATAGGGCGTTAAGCATCATTTGCACGGCTAGACAGATAAGAATCATGCCCATCAGGCGCTCGATCGCTTTTAATCCGCGATGACCTAAGATGCGAAACAGAAAGGGGGCGGATAATAAAATAACGGCGCTGACCAACCATGCTAACGTCATGGCGAAATAATTCGTCCAAAAATGCGTAGGTGCATTTTCCGTCAATAAAATTAATGTGGCAAGTAAAGAAGGGCCGGCGACCAAGGGAATGGCAAGCGGCACAATCAGCGGTTCGCCGCTGATTTCTTCATCGCCCATCACGCCGCCGCGCGAAGGAAAAATCATACGCAAAGCAATGATAAACAATACAATTGCGCCGCCGATACCCACCGCCTCGCGCGACAGTCCCAAAGCTTTCAGTATCACTGCTCCGGAGAGCAAAAACAAACACATAATCCCGTAAGCAATCCATAATTCGCGGCGCAGCACAATGCCGCGCCGCGCCGGCGGCACGTCTTTGAGTACCGCTAAAAAGACAGGAATATTGCCCAAGGGATCCATAATCAAAAACAGCAGAATCGCGGTGGAAAACAGCTCCATTATGCCTCCTCGATTTCGGCCAAAATATCGGCTAATGCAGCGGCGGGACGACAAACAAAGACTTGCTTTGCCGTTTCCAAGACAGGGCGGTTGAGCAAAATCGGCTCGGCGGCAATCGCCGCGATAATCTCGGCATCATCCGCCTGCGCCAAAGGCGCTGCGGCGGCTTCTTTGCTGCGCAAGAGATAATCGGCGGATTTACCGCTTTTGACGACCAATTCTTGCAGCTTTGCCGCGCTTAAAGCTTGTTCGAGATATAGAATGATTTCCACATCAATCCCCTGCTCTTCTAGTTGTGATAACACGGTGCGTGATGTGCCGCAACGCGGATTATGATACAAACGGATATGGGCGGACATAGCAACTCCTTTATTTACAGCAATCGATAATGACATTATGCCTGATGGCTCTATACAATGGCGAATTTTACTCCGAGAACAAACCCATGATAAGTGCCCTGATTGACGGCTTTCTTTTCAGTCTTTCGCTGATTCTCGCCATCGGCGCGCAAAATGCCTTTGTATTGCGCCAAGGCATGATGGGAAAACATATTTCTGGATCTGTATGATTTGCGCATGTTCGGATGCCCTTTTGATTCAAGTCGGCGTCTTCGGCTTGGCGGCGATAGAAGACCTTATTCCTTCCTTTGCCTTGCTGATGCGTTACGGTGGCGCCGCTTTCTTATGTATTTACGGCATTCTGCGTTTGCGTTCGGCATGGCAGGGCGGCGAAAGCTTGAAGATTCAAGACGGCGCACAGGCGCAAGGCCTGAAATCCACCGTCCTGACTGCTCTTGCCATCACATGGCTGAATCCGCATGTCTATCTTGATACCGTCATGCTCCTAGGTAGCGTCGCCTCGAATTATCGCCCTTGGCAACAGAGTTTTGCCATCGGCGCGAGCCTCGCCTCATTCTGTTTTTTCTTCTCGCTAGGCTACGGCGCGGCAAGTTTGCGTCGCTATCTCGCCCGTCCTGCCGTATGGCGGATAATCGAAGTCTTAATCGGCATCTTTATGCTCTATTTAGCTGTGCATCTCCTTTTTGTACCATGACAGAGACGCACAAAATCATCCATATCGATATGGATGCGTTTTACGCCTCCATTGAACAGCGCGATTTTCCCGAATTGCGCGGTAAAGCCGTGATCGTCGGCGGTTCGCCGCAATCGCGCGGCGTCGTCGCCACCTGCAGCTATGAAGCACGCCGATTCGGCATCCGTTCCGCCATGTCCTGCGCGCAGGCCTACCGTCTGTGCCCGCAGGCGATTTTCGTACCGCCGCGTTTTGATGTTTACCGTGCCGTCAGCGACGAAATCCGCCGCCTATTCCTCGCCGTTACGCCTTTGGTAGAACCACTTTCTTTGGACGAAGCCTATTTGGACGTTACCCACAGCGGCATTTTGCAAGGCTCTGCCAGCCGCATTGCCGATTTGCTGCGCCGACAGATTTTCGAGCACACCCGATTAACCGCCTCCGCCGGCGTCAGCTATAACAAAATGCTGGCGAAAATCGCATCCGACCTCAATAAACCCAATGGTATGGCAGTCATTCTGCCGCAAGACGGCGCCGCCTTTGCCGCCGCCCTGCCTGTGCATAAATTTCACGGCATCGGCAAAGTTACCGCCGCCAAAATGCACAGTCTGGGCATTCGCAGCGGCGCGGACATGCTTGCCGCAGGCGAAAAAGAGCTGCTGCGCCATTTCGGCAAAAGCGGCTTGTTTTATTACCAAATCGCCGGCGGCAACGACCCGCGCCCCGTGCAATCTCGGCGCGAACGCAAATCGATTGGCGCGGAAACCACCTTCGCCCACGATTTATATCAGACGCAAGACATTCTCGCCGCCCTTGCCGCCCGCAATGCGGAAGCCTTTGCGCTCTTGGAAAGCAAAAACCTGCATGCGCGCACCCTCAGCATCAAACTCAAATTCGGCGATTTCAGCCAAATCACGCGCAGCATCAGCATCAAGCCCTATTTTTTCACGGCGGCCGACGCATGGCGGCATATTGAGCGGCTTTACCGCGATTGCCCGCAAAAACAAGCCGTGCGCTTAGTCGGCGTGAGCTTCTCGGGACTGCAAACCAAAGACATTCCCCTGCAACCCGATTTATTTGAAAAAACAAACTAAAAAATTATAAAATCATTAGCTTAGATAAAATACCTAAACAATAAGACCGTCTTAGAAATAAAACCATCATCAGAGAATAATTGCATTCGAGTAAAATGACAGTCGCCTTATTCATCATCAAGCTCATATTTCAATACACAAACTCCCGCACTCCCAAAGGTACATGCCCCAATAATTGCGCGAAATCGGCATTGTCCGCACAGGAACCCTGCGCCAACAGTTTCATATTACCTGCGCTCACAAAACCATTGCTCAAAATATTCATAATAGGCAAAACAGGCTGAATCAAAGCCATCGGAATCGGGATGATTTTCAAACGATTTTCTTTGTGATGAATGACTTGTCGCAAAGTTTGCAGATAATTCGCCAAAGTGTGCTGCGTTGCGCCTGTCATGTTCACGATTGTGCCGTGCGGACGTGGCTTATCGGCAAAATTCGCCAAACCTTCCGCCACATCAAACACATGCACAGGCTGAATATCAAATTGACCGCCATTGGGCAAAGTGATAACAGGCAGTTGCGCCATCTTCAAAAATATTTTGCTGCTTTCGCCGCCGCGCCCAAACACCAGCGAAGGTCGCGCCACATTCACAAGCAAACCACTAGATAATAAAGCCAAATCGCCACGCCCTTTACTACCGACAAAATTGACTTCATGGTTTTCGTCCGCGCCCAAAGCGGATAATTGCACCCAACGTTTCGCGCCCAATTCCTGCGTCCATTTTGCCAGCTGCACGGGCGCATGATGATGCACGGTTTCCAAAACAGCCGCATGGCGACTCATCACGCCCACCGCATTAATGATGACTTCCTGATTTTGTAAAACTTTTTTCGCAGCAGCTTCATTCATATTCAAAAAATCAATCTCTTGGCGTGTGGAGATATGCACATGATGTCCGCGTTCGCGCAAAATGCACGCAATTTGGCTGCCAATAAAACCGTGTCCGCCTAAAATCAGAACATTCATGATATTACCTTATTTTCTGTATTTTCCGAAATGATATTTTGCTGTTTTTCAGTCTGCCTCAACAGTTTTTCCTTCTGCAAAACCTGAATTTGCTTGCGAACCAAATACGCCAACACCAACAACAAACTCACGCCACCAAATATCGACCAACGCAATGAATACAAGATTATTTTGCCCAAATCATGCTGCCCATTCGGCACAAACAGCAACACACATAACATCGGCAAAAACAGCGTCAAACCCAAATATAAACGTTGCCAAAATATCGCCGCTACCTCTTTCACACCATCACGTTCATCATCGCACAAAAAACCCAAAGTTTTGGTCAATGGCACGTTCAACAAGCCCCAACACACCGCACTGATGATTAAGGCAATCACGCCCATGGCAAACAATTCAAATAATTCCATGATTTAACTCCAAATTGTTGAAAATAACATTATTCAATGATAATCGGGAACAAACGGCACATCATGAGAGCCGAAAAACCTTTGTTTCTGCATTTCAGGCTGCATGAATATGGATGTTCCATTTTAAGACATCGGTTTCAGAACCATCAGAAAGAACACAATCAGCATCGCTAAAAATGCGGGATAACCCAAGCATTCCCAAGCCCGTTGGTAACGACGATATTCGCTAGGCAAGGTATTTTCGCCTTTTGCATAAGCATCTTGTGTCATTTTCGCCATTTTGATTTGCAACCAAACCACAGGCAGCCAACAAGCACCGGCCAGTGCATACAAAGCCAATGTCCATTTCACCCACAGCCACGCGCCGTCCCAAGTAAATGGCATGCCCATTTGATGCAACAGCCAAATTCCAGACAAAGGCTGAAAAATTACCGCAGGCGTGGTGAACCACCAATCGGCTTTCATCACCCATTTGGAAACCACAGCTTGCGCGGCAACCGAACCGCTGCGATTCGCCCAAAACAGATAAAATGCCGTGCCAAAACCCGTCCCCACCATCACAACCGATGAAATGATGTGCAATGTTTTAACAATTAAATAAGTATTCATTTTTTAATCTCCTGTTTTTTCTGTTGAAAAAGAAAATAAAGAACCGCCAAAATCGGGATATTTTTGATTAAAGGCGCAAACGGGTGCGACCACATTTCAGGCAGCCTGAACGCAATAATTATGCTGTACACCAAGATAGTTGCAAATTGAAATAAATAAAACAAAGGCTTATTTTTTAATACGGTAAAATAGGCGATAGCCAACGCCACATCCAAACCCGCCGAAGCATAAAACACGGCTGCTTGCCATTCATGCGGAATACCAACTTGCGCCAGCAAATCCAATGAAAATTCAGTTGCAAAAATAACGGGTTGAATGCCGCTCCATGCCCACAGAAAAGCTATTGAAGCATAAATATAATGCGGTGTTTTCATTTTTAATTACCAAAACTTCTGTAAAAACAGAAATAAAAATTGAAAAAATTTTGTGCTTTTGTTTTAGGCAGCCTAAACATTTAAACTGCCTGAAAATCTATTTAAATCAACGCAATAACTTCTGAATGCTCGCGCCCAATTTCAGCACTTTTGCCATTGTTGCGGTGGACAATTTCAGCATTTCATTTGTCCAACCGGTTAATGTAGCAATGAAATCATGGGTTTGGGAAATGCGCTTTTTCACGGCTTCGTTTTCATTCACGAACTCGGGTTCTTGCATCAACTGGTGCAAAAATTGCAAGGTCGGTTCGATTTCGCGGCGTTGACGGTGCTCCACAATGATGCGGAACATCGTCCACACGTCTTCATAAGTGGTGAAATAATCGCGGCGGTCGCCCAAAATGTGCGTAACTTGAACCAGTTGCAAATTCTGCAATTCTTTCAAACTGGTGGAAACATTGGAACGCGCCACGCCCAAGGTTTCACAAATTTCATCGGCATTCATGGGTTTGCCCAAAATGTAGAGCAGCGCGTGAATCTGCGCAACTGTGCGGTTCACACCCCATTTCGCACCCATTTCTCCCCAATGTAAAACGAATTTTTCGGTAGTAGGATTAAGTTTCATCTTGTCTTCTTCCTGCTTTCAGCTATCTTGAAAATACAATAACGGTAGTCTAGCCTCTTTTATAATTTCTGTCAATACTGAAATTAAAGAATACTTAAATTGAAATCCTGAGCTTCTCAATGTAGATAATCAAAACGATAGGTATTACATAATATTCATATATATCATATAGATATAAAATCATTCAAAGGCATCATACAGAAATACTCCAAAAATGTGGGATTGACAAAAACTTCAGCTGAACAGCATTTTCCCCATTGCCATATTCTGGCATAATTTTTTTACATTTCATTCAATAAATTAAAATCAAACCTCTGATTTAAAACATGACATATACTTTAAAACTGCCTGAAAATAAATTTCCATTTCTAAAAACTATCTTATCATTTATCGTCATTATTTTATAAAAAATAAAACATTATAATATCTTCATTCCATAAATATTCACTTTATTTAATTTAAGAAGCGATAATGAGTAAACAAATGCTTATTGGGCTGGTATGACAGATACGTTTGGAGCCAGTCAAAGAGCCTGGCTTGACCCTGCGGTTGACACCAAAACTCACCCCGATTTTGATGCCGACATTCGTGCTGCCAAACTTGCCGAGCAGGGCAAATTTCAGTTTTTGTTTTTGGGCGATTTTCCTGCGACCGTGCCACAGGATAACTCTTTTGTGGGCGGTATGGCGTTAGAGCCGATTGTCGCATCGGCAGTCATTGTCATTGCACAGGCAACGAGTCATATCCGCATAGCGGCGACAATGGCAACGTCGTGGAGCATTCCTTATACGCTTGCTCGCCAATTCAAGACGCTTGATGTGATGAGTGGCGGACGTATGGCATGGAATGCGGTAACAGGGGCAAAACGCCGCTGCATTCTCGGCGCATTGCACTGCGCGGATTAGTCTTTAATCCAATATTTAGAAATCTTTAAAAATACTGAAATAAACACGGCTATTTGTCTTATCATATAATTCGGATAAATTGCTATCGGTATTTACATATTGATAATTCAAAATAGGCGTTATACCCTGCCAAGAAAAATGAGGAGAAAAAACACCCAGTCTTGCTCTATGTTCAATATCTTCTCTGGCATCGGGATAAAAAGTATTGGCTTGATCAAATTTACGCGAAACCACCTGCCAATCCGCTTGAATACCAAATGAATTTTCAAAGACATACTGTCCGCCGGTAAATAAACTGGCTTGCGTTTCCCGCTCTTGCTCGCTTTGTGTGTGCCTGCGGTTAGCGGCAATGCCGCCATATAGGTAATAATTGGATTGTTGATTTAATAACATCGCATTTGCGTGGTATTTATTGGCATTCAAATGAGAAAGTTCATCATATTTCTCATGACTGATACCTGCACCGAATCTTGCCTGCCAATTAGGATGAAATCTATATTTATATTCCACATTCATGCCTAATTCTTTATTATAATCATCACTGCCTAACCAATTTTTACCGATATACGGCTTCACATCCCATTGATGCCGCAAAGTTTGATAACGATAGCCGGCAAATATTCTCGATTTATATTCATTATAATCTTTGCTATCTGCATAAGCCAAAGCATTGAGATTAGCCCCCAGCTGAAAATGATGCGCACCGTAAATCGGAAAGAGGCGATGAATATCTGCAGAAAGCTGCATACCGGTATCGGATTGCGGCAAGGATTTTGGATTTTTAGATAAAACCAAACCTTGCACAACAATGTTTTCATGCTTGCCGGCATGGTTGATATTGTCATTTTTCTCTATACTGGCTTCAAATCGATATTGATTACGATAAAATTTATCGATTTCTTGCAAATATTTTTCTAATAATATTCTGCTATTTTCGCTTAATAAAGATTGATTGATTTTTAATATTTCTGTTCTCGCCAAATCATATTGTCTGTCTTCAAACAGCGCTTGGGCATAAGCAAGGCGGACAAAATCATAATCCGGCCGTAAAGCCAAAATTTTCTCATAAAAAGGCAAAGCCGAATGAGGATAGAATTGCTGTCTAAGCATCGCAGCTTGTGCAAAATCCGCTAATATAACATCCGCATTGGCTTGTTGGCGGTACATCGGCAGATATTGCTCTAAAAATTCATAATCTTTTTGAATTAAAGCATATTCAATCGCTTCTTCCGCACTCAGCGATATTTCTTCTTTATTTGAATATTCGATATTATCTTCAGGCGCATGTATTTTACTTTCAGCCACATCAACACCGAAATCCCTCAAATGATTCGGCAAATTTTGCGCCGAAATGCCGCTAGCGGCCAAATACAGAATAAAATATATTTTTTTACGCATGAATACATCCATAAAATTAAAAGAAGCAGCAAATGCTGCTTCTCGTAATTAGGATAATTACTGTTTTCCAGCAAATCCGCCTTGATAAGTAGCGCCGTTAACTTCACGGCTAAATGTGCCGCCCATTTCTTTGGCTTCGCCGTATAAATGGGCTTGCGCTGTGTTGCTGGAGAATTTGCTGCCTAATTGATCGCTAAAATCTAATTCGCTGGCAGCTACGATAGGATTATAGCGATTGCCGATATTATTCGGCGATTTCATGCTGTCTGTAACACGTACTTCTAGTATTTTCCCTGCAGCGCCCCAAGCCAAATCAGCGTGCATGTTTGCAATCACTTCGCTTGTGCCGTTATGCACTCCCATTGCCACCCCATGATAAGAAGCATTAATTTCTGCTGCATCAGCCGGTGTATAAACTTGTCCGATATTAACAAATCCTGCCGATTTTCCGGTCGTATTATCAATGACTTGACCAAAAGTCTGATATTCCCAACCTGCTGCGCTCGGATCACGCAGATAAACGGAAACACTGCCGTCATGGTTATCATAGCCTTTAACCGCGGCAAAAGCAGGATTCACATTTTCACCATTTTTGATTGCATTCATGCCGGCATCATAACCGGATTGACCAGTTGCCGAACCGTTGAAATCAGCTTTTTTCAAGCTTAGTTTGCCGTCCGCTCCAACGACGACTTTGCTATTCATGAAATTCACTTTACCTGCATCAGCCGTTTTAGAAGACAGCAAACCCAAGTCTTCTACACGATTCCTATCGCCATGCGAGCAAGCCGCTAATAATAGCGCCATGCCTAAAACCGAATAAATTTTAAAATTTTTCATACTGTTACCTCTTAAATAAAAGAATGTTTTCCATCTCTCCTTAGCAGAGAGAACTGCATTATATGTCACAATCAGTGTACATGTCACGATTAGTGTACATGTCACGATTAGTGTACATGAGAAATTTAGCGGCTATATGAAAATTAGCCGAATGAAATCGCTAACAAAAAAATTCGGTCATCGCATAAAGTATCTACGCACCATGCGAGGCTATTCCCAAGAGCAATTTGCCGAAAAATGCGGCTTTGCCCGCACTTATATGAGCCGAATCGAAACAGGAGGCGCTAATCCCTCATTAATTGCATTAGAGGTTTTAGCAACCGCTTTGGAAGTGAGTTTGTCGCAATTATTAAATTTTGAGGAAAAAGACTCCGAGTCAAAACCTTAATTTTTATACATCACTACATTTTTCTTATCTATTCATAATCCCTGAATTTCTTTGTGCTAAAGGCGGTAAAGCCGCCATCACATGCTATACTTCCGCTTTCTTTTTTCCAGCAATCAGCATGAATTGGACTTCTCTTTTCTCAACCTTGCGCATCGGCTCGGCGGCGCAGCCCGAGCCTTCGGTGCGTTCGGATTTTCAGCGCGACAGCGACCGCATTTTATTCTCCGCCGCGTTTCGCCGCATGCAGGATAAAACGCAGGTATTTCCTCTGGAAAAAAACGATTATGTCCGCACCCGCTTAACGCATTCTTTGGAAGTCTCTTGCGTGGGACGCAGCTTGGGCAGCAGTGCCGGCACGACTTTGCTGATGCGCTATCCCGAGCTTCAGCAATACATCACGGCGGCGGATGTCGGCGATATTGTCGCGGCAGCATGTTTGGCGCATGATTTGGGTAATCCGCCTTTCGGACATTCGGGCGAGCAGGCAATGCGGGATTTTTTCGTCAGCGATAATGGACGCGATATGTTGCAAGCCTTACAGCTAAGTCCCGCAGAATGCGCGGATTTAACGCATATTGAGGGCAATGCACAAGGATTTCGCATTTGCAACCGCCTAGAAAGCCCCGATAATCACGGCGGTTTGCGCTTAACCGCCAGTACGCTTGCCGCTGCCGCCAAATACCCTTGCACGGCATTTGCTGTGCAAGATCAGGCTTATTACAAGAAAAACGGCGTGTATATCGATGATGTGCAAGACTACGCGGCGGTTTTTGCCGCGCTGCATCTGCCTGAAATCGCGCCGCATGTCTGGCAGCGTCATCCGTTGTCCTATCTCATGGAAGCTGCCGACGATAGTTGCTATTTGATTGCCGATATTGAGGATGCCTACCAAATCGGGCAAATTCCCTTCTCCGATGCCTACGATTTGTTGCAGCGCATTGCCCGTCCTTTTGTCGATGATGTGCGTTTGCAGAAAATGCAAAGCAAAAGCGACCGATTAGCCTATTTGCGCGCCAAAGCGATCGGCTGCTTGGTGCATGAAACCCTTGAAGTCTTCTGGCAGTCCGAACAAGCGCTGCTCGGCGGCTATTTCAAAGGCGCATTGCTTGATCATATCCGCAGCTCCACGGCGCTTCTTCATCATCAATATCTTCAAGCGCATCGGCAAAGGCGGCAAGAATTTTGTCTAAAGATTGCTCGGGCGGACAGAATAGTTCAAGCAAACATTCTGCGGCATCAATTTGTGTGCTTTTATAAGGAGAGAAACTCATTTGCGCTTCCTGTGTTAACAATAATGCGTCCTGCGGGACGCTTCGCCCAATCTCGGCATACGGGAATAACTTCATCTAAAAAGATTTCTTGATAAGGCATGTGCGCGACAAAATCGCTGTCGAATAATTTTGCCAGCCAAGACCAGATTTGCTCCCGCTGTCCGCTGCGGCAATCGCCGGAGCTAATGCCGTACAAAGTCACACCGCGCAAGATAAAGGGCATAACAGAGCCCTGCCAAGCACTGCCTTCCGCCATACCGATTGCACAGACTGCGCCATGCGGCTGAATTTTGCTCAATAATGCCGCCAAACTCGCACCGCCTAAGGTATCAATCGCGGCGGAAAATTGCGCCGAATGCAGGGCTTTGGGATTGTCCTTAACCTCTGCCAAAGACAGAATTCTTTGTGCACCCGCTTGATAAAACAAGGCTTCATGCTCATCAGGCGAACGCGCCGATGCCACAACATCATAGCCCAAATAGGCCAATATCCGCACCGCCCACAAGCCGACCGCGCCATTAGCTCCTGTAACGGCGATTTCGCCGTCTTCAGGCACAATGCCATGTTTGAGCAATTTATCAACCGCCAAAGCAGCGGAAAATCCTGCCGTGCCTAATAACATCGCGGTTTTGCTCGTCCAAGCGCTTGGTATGGGAACGATACTGTCGGTATTGACCGCAATCATTTGCGCCAAACCGCCGTTCACTTGCTCGCCCAGACCGGCACCCGCCACCAAGACCGCATCGCCCTTTTGCTACCTAGCATCCGCAGAAGCCTGCACTATGCCCGCCGCATCAATACCGGCAATCAGCGGATACTGCCGCATCACTTTTCCGCCGCCGGTAATCGCCAGCATATCTTTATAATTCAGAGCACTATATTGCACCGCAATTTGCACTTCTCCGCTAGGCGGCACAGCATCTTCCACCAGACAAGCATTTGCCTGCGGATATCCATAAATTCGTATGGCTCGCATGAATCCCCCTGAAAAAGGCATAGTGTAAGCAAGGAATTGTCTTTATGCCACAATCGGGCGATAATCCGCGCCTGCTAAGGTTTCAACACACAGGACAACACATAAAGCGTCGCTCTAAGTGTTGCCATGAACATGAATAGGAAGCGCTTACTGCTGCTCCCGATAAAATCCTACTGCCATCAATGGCGGGGGTCAACCGAAAAGGAATTTTTGATGAAAGCTAACATTATTCTGGCGGTGGAATCGTCCTGCGACGAAACAGGCGTGGCGATTTACGACTGCCGACGCGGCGCGCTCGCCAATCAAGTATTCAGCCAAATCGACATGCACCGTGCCTACGGCGGCGTAGTACCCGAACTGGCGGCACGCGACCATCTCAAACGCCTACCGCCTCTGCTGCAACAAGCCCTTGCCGAGGCAAAATTAAGCCTGCAAGACATCGATGCGATTGCCTACACCGCAGGTCCGGGGCTGCTCGGTGCATTAATGACCGGCGCAGGCTATGCTCGCAGCCTTGCCTATGCGCTTAATATCCCTGCCTACCCCATTCATCATATGGAAGGACATCTACTCTCGCCCTTATTGGCGGCCGAACAACCCGAACTACCCTTTCTCGCCCTACTGGTTTCAGGCGGACACACGCAAATCCTCGCTGTCGATGCCATCGGACAATACCGCCTGCTCGGGCAAACCCTAGATGACGCCGTAGGCGAAGCCTTCGACAAAACCGCAAAAATCATGGGACTTCCCTACCCCGGCGGACCGGAACTTGCCGCCCTTGCCCGACAAGGCAACCCGAAACGCTACGACATGCCGCGCCCTATGACCAACCGCCCGGGGTTGGATTTCAGCTTTTCGGGGTTAAAAACCCATGTCCGCCTGCTTATCGAACAAGAACCCGCCGAGGCGCATGCCGACATTGCCGCCAGTTTTCAACACACCATTGTCGAGACCCTGCTCATCAAATGCCAACGTGCTTGGCAGAAAAGCGGCTACCGCGATTTAGTCATCGCAGGCGGCGTATCCGCCAACCAAGTCCTGCGCAGCGGACTGGAAAAAAAAGCGCAAGCCTTAAAACGCCGGGTCTTCTTTCCCGAACTCGCGCTATGCGGCGACAATGCCCTAATGATTGCCCATGCCGCCGCCCGCCGCCTTGACATCGGCAAAAGCGCGGATTTATCCCTAGACATCAAAGCGCGTTGGTCATTGGAAGCGCTCTCCGCCTAAAATGCGTCGCTTGCCTAAAGCCGCTCGGCAAGCGACAATGCGCCTTTTTCCGAGGACAATATGGCGGACTTCTCTCGCATCGAACTGCTGGCCGATAGCAGCATTCTGGAACAACACGAATTTCCTTTATTTGAATATACGGGACTCTATCTGCAACTGCGCAGCCAAGCGCAAACCATGGACTACTGCTGTATTGTGGTTGACCAACAAGAAGCGCAGGATGCCGATGATGAAAAACTGCTCAATCTTGTCGCCGCCTCGGGCTATGTGGACGATGACAGCGATATTACCTTCCGCATCAGCAAAGCCGAGCAATATTTCTATACCTATTTCAATTTCAAAGCGCATGATGCGCATCTAAGCGATTCAACGGACTAATGCCGGCTTTTTTATTCAAGAGAGGATAAAAAATTATCCCCGAACATCAACTGAAATCTTCGGGGATAAATCGGCATCTAAAACAAGGATAAGATTATTAGTGCTGCTGTCTATGCGGAAAATGCTCGCGCGGATTGCCAAAAATCATGGCAATCATCAATAAAGCGGCGAATGCCAAAAGAGACCACAGCGGAATGGATAAGCCTAAAAATTTATCGACGACGGCACAATCACCGGTGCCCTGCATTGATTGCAACAAACCATTCCAAAATCCATTCTTATCTAAAGTGCCCCAGAAATCGAAGCCGCAGGCAGGAATTTCGCCGGCAGGCAAACTTTGAATATGCAAATGTCTGGCACTTAAGCCCAAGCCGAAAAAAATGCCCGCATATTTGCCAATCATCAATATCGTGCGGCTTATCGGTTTTACAGGCCAAAAAACCGCTTCCAATATCATAAAGCTTCCTGCTATTGCGAATGCGAGCCGCTGCATCATGCACAGCGGACAAGGTGCCAGATAAAGCGTTTTTTCCAAATACAGCCAAGCAAAAAGAATTAAGCCCCAAGCGCCTAGGCCGCTTATAAATAAAGCAATACGTTTATGTGTCTCTAACATGCTTTTTCCTATCTAATCTATAAGGCGCGCATTGTAGCAAATGCTCTTTGTACTTGGCTAAATTATCGTAAATGCCTTGTATTTTTCATAGCTGCCGCCATTGATGATACCTGTATGCAAAAAATTCGGATATCAAATGAGCGTAAACAATCAAGATCTTGTACTTAATGAAATGCGGGCAGCATTAGCCTTGCTGGAAACGGAAATGCGGACAATCGGCTGGTGGCAATCCCAAGCGCCGCCGGTAGAAGCACTGAACAGCAAAGAGCCTTTTTGCATAGATTATTTGCGTTTTAGCGAATGGCTGCAATGGGTGTATATCCCTAAAATGCAGGCCTTTATGAATCAAACAGGCCGTCTGCCTGCCCAAAGCAATTTACTAGCGATTGCAGAAGAAGCATGGAAAGGCAGCGACCACGACAGCACGGGCTTATTGCAAATAATTGAATTATTAGATGCCTTAGTCATGGGCGATGCCAAAGACAAATGGCAGGCCGTCATCGGGCAAAGATTATCTTAACCGGGAAAAACGCATTGTTTCAGCTGAATCATTTGCGAGTCCTCGGCATGATGCAACAACATCTGAGATACGCGTTCCTGCCATAATCGGGCAAAACGGCTTTGCTCTTGCGCATCCGCCAATCCGCTCATCACTTTCGGCATTAAAGCGCGCATCTCTTCCGACCAAGGCACAATCTCCGTATTCAGCGCGATGCTTACCGCATCGCCGTTATCTTGGCGGCGCATCAGCATTACTGCTTCAATATCGGCATTAAATTGCAATAAATTTCTGCGCTTAAACAAAGCTTGCGCGCCAATGCCGGCAAAGCCCGTATCGCTTGCCGCGCCCGTGAGCAATTGCACAATACTCGCCATGACGCCGGTAGTGCCGCTATCCGGCGATTGAGCAAAAAATACTTCTATTTCGCCGCGTTGGGCAAGCTCTTCGCCGTATAAAGCTTTAATGCCTGCCAAGGTCATTAAATAGGCGGCGGCAACCGTCGGACAAGAATGCCCCGCCAATTTTACGGCATCCGCATAGCGGTATTGCAGCAATCCCGAATCTGCCGCACCCAAAAACCATGCCAATTTATCTTGAATATGCAAGATAGGCGCTTGGGCGAAAAAATCCGGAAAACCTTCGCTGTCAAAGATGAGGCTCATACTGTACTCCTAATAAGATATATTATTTGCCGATGCAAAATCCTGAAAAGATTTCGCCTAATAAATCATCGGCATGAACTTTGCCGGTAATTTCGCCCAAATCATCATGCACAAGCCGCAAATCTTGAGCCAATAATTCGGCAGCGCGATGTCCTTGGAATGCCTGCCATGCCTGTAGAAAATGCCGCTGTGCCTTATCCAAAGCGCGAATATGGCGCTCCCGCGCAATAAAAGGCGCCTCGCTTTCCGTTTTGCCTGCCAATTGGGCGATTTTCTTGCGCACCGCTTCCAAACCCTGCCCCGTTTTGGCGGATAGCCATAAGCCGTCTTGATATTGTGCTTGCAGCGAAGCATCCGCCAAATCCGCTTTGTTGTAGAGTTTTACAATCGGGCTATTGCCGGCGCGCTCGCGCAACTGCGTTTCCAAATCTAGGATTTCTGCCGCATCCATATCATCTGCGGCAATCAGCAAGGCAATCAGTTGGGCATGCTGAATCGCCTGATGGCTGCGGCGAATGCCCTCTTGTTCGACAATATCTTCGCTTTCGCGCAATCCCGCCGTATCCACCAGATTGATGGGAATGCCTTCAATGATAATGGATTCGCGCAAGATATCGCGCGTAGTGCCGGCAATATGCGTCACAATCGCGCGATCTTCGCCGGAAAGCGCATTTAAAAGGCTGGATTTGCCCGCATTCGGTTTGCCTGCCAAGACTAAATCGATGCCCTCATTAAGCAATTTGCCTTGCTCGGATTGCTGCAATAAGGCGGAGAGTTTCTCGCCCCAAGCTAAAAGACGCGCTTCGATATTGCCTTCGCTGATAAAATCGATTTCCTCTTCCGGAAAATCCAGCGCCGCTTCGATATAAACGCGCAGCTGCAAAATCTCATCAGCCAAGCTATTTACCTGACGAGAAAATTCCCCTTGCAAGGAACGGTTTGCCGCCTGCATTGCCGCCATAGAACGCGCGGCAATCAAATCGGCGACCGCTTCGGCTTGGCTTAAATCCAATTTATCGTTTAAAAAGGCACGCCGCGTAAATTCTCCCGCCTCAGCCAGTCGTGCACCGCTATCCAATGCCGCGCCGAGCAAGGCATTAGCCACTGCAATCCCGCCGTGTCCCTGTAATTCGACCACGTCTTCGCCGGTAAAAGAATGCGGGGCTTGGAAATACAGCAGAATGCCTTGATCGATTAAGCTTCCGTCTTGTGCGTAAAAATGGGCAAAATGCGCATGACGTTTGCGCACATCTTCTATTTTGCTCAATTGCTTGGCAATCGCCAATGCCTGCGTGCCGCTGATGCGGATAATGCAAACGCCCCCTGTTCCAGAGGGCGTTGCAATCGCGGCTATCGTATCATGCTGTCCAATCATGAGGATTGTTTGGCATGATGATTTTGCGGCGCTTTGTTCGGTTCGCCGTAGCGTTTATTCATCAGCCATTGCTGAACAATGCCGAAGGCGTTCGATACCGTCCAATACAGCACCAAACCTGAAGGGAACCACATAAACATAAAGCCGAAAATCAAAGGCATCATGAGCATGACTTTTTGCTGCATGGGATCAGCCGGCGGCGGATTGAGTTTTTGCTGTAAGAACATCAAGCCCATATTGATAATCGGCAGGATGAAATACGGATCCATTGCCGACAAGTCTTGAATCCAGCCCATCCAAGGCGCATGGCGCAATTCCACCGATTCCGCAAGCATGTAGTAGAAAGCAATGAAGAAAGGAATTTGCAGCAGCATCGGTAGGCAGCCGCTGGCAGGATTGACTTGTTCTTTCTTATACAATTTCATGATTTCTTGGCTCATGGCTTGGCGGTCATTGCCATAGAGCTCGCGCAGCCGCGTCATTTCAGGTTGCAGAGCGCGCATTTTCGCCATCGATTTGTAAGCCCAAGCCGAGGGCACGAAAAAGAGCAATTTAATCAACAGGGTCATGACCACAATCGCCCAGCCCCAGTTGCCAATCACTTTATGAATCAGCTCCATGACTTTAAACATGAATTCCGAAATCATAAAGAGCATGCCGTAATCAACGGTTTTATCCAAATACGGCGCTACCTGATCAAGGTCTTTAACGATTTTCGGCCCGACATAAGCGCTGCTGCTGAATTCGTATCGGCTTCCTGCGGGAATGCTCAGCACTTCCGATTTCACGCCGACGATATGATCGCCGTTATTGGGATTATATTGCGTGTAAAGCACATGCGGCACGCTGTTTTTCGGCACTAAGGCGGCGATGAAATAATGCTGAATCATGGCTACCCAGCCGTCTGTACTATTAACGGATTTCGCGGCTTTTTTAGTGTCTGCGATATCGCTTAATTTGATTTTTTCATAGCGATTATCTGCTGATGATAAGACCGCGCCGGTAAAAGTGGCGATATTGGATAAGCCTTGCGAGCCTTGAGCTTTGCCGAAAGCAATTTGATTATAAGCAATACCTTGCCATGCGTTTGCGCTACTGTTGTCTAATTGCTGCAACAATTCGAATTCATATTTGCCGCGGTGGAAAGTAAAGGTTTTGCTGACGCTGAGACCTTGTTCGTTCTGCCAGGTAAAAGGTACCGTCAGGCTGTCTTGTCCTTCCGCCAGCACATATTCGTTTTGCGCGCTCTGCCATAAGGCGGTATGCGTGGGCGAGGCTTCATCGCGTACAGCGCTGACCATACCCGAGGTCATCTGCATGCGGTTGGGATTATTTTGACGAATCAAAGCCAATGCCTGATCGTCTTTCAAACTCACGGGGTATTTCAGCAAATCGGCCTGCATCAGCGTGGCGCCGCGCGTACTGATTAAGACGTCCAGCACATCGGTGCGCACGCGGACAAACTGCTCCTGAGCATTGGCATGAGCGGCAACCGGCGCATTCATCGACGTATTTGGAGCGCCGGCCGACGGTACACCGGCATCGGAAGAAGAAGGATCGATTTGTATTTGTGCGGTAGGGTTTTGCGGCATATTCGCCAATTGCCAGCGCTGCCATAAGATGAAAATTAATCCTGCTGCCAAAGCATACAAAATTACACGCATATTACTTTTCATATTTCTCCACACTTTTTTCTGGAACGGGGTCATAGCCGCCCTTAGACCAAGGCCCGCAGCGGCAAATGCGTTTAACGGTAAGCCAAGAGCCGTACAAAGCGCCGTGGGTTTGAATTGCCTCTTCGCCGTAATGCGAACAGCTCGGTTCAAAACGGCATTGCCGACCGATATAAGGACTAAGGGTTAAGCGGTATAATTTAATCAATCCGATCAGGAATCTTTTCACTATTGTATTCTATGCCAATGTTTTTGCAATGAAGCAAATAAGCTCGCATTATCCGCTAATGCCGCCGCTGATTTCGGCATCACGATAATATCTATGGTTTTCGCGTCCGAGCTTAACATCTGCAAACGGAAAGATTCGCGAATAATACGTTTGAGGCGATTGCGTTCATGCGCTTTTGCAACACGCTTTTTCGCCACCACCAAACCGAGACGGGAAAACTTAGGCGATTCCATACAATAACGCCCCAGCACAGTGAAATAGCGGTCGCTGCTTCTCTGTTCAGGGGCGGAAAATACCTGATCAAACTGCGCGCGCTGCGTCAGTCGCGCTTCTCGCACAAAGGCGGCACACACGCGCAAGTAAATATTACACGGTCAAACGATGACGGCCTTTGGCGCGGCGGCGGCTTAAGACTTTGCGTCCATTGGCGGTAGCCATGCGCGCACGGAAACCGTGAGTACGTTTGCGTGATACATTACTAGGTTGGAAAGTACGTTTTGACATTATTGTCTCCTATTAAAATTCAAAGCGCGAGATAATACGGCGTTTATTAAAACAAGTCAAATATTTCAACACATAGAACTTCACATAAAGCGACGTTCCAGCGGTTGCCCCGCATCGGGAAAGCCTTAGCCTCTTCCGATTGCATTATTTTCCCTTGAATTTACAATCCAAGTGCAAAAAAAGAGATTTCAACTAACAAGGCATTTTGGATAAAAACCGTCTTTGCCATCTCTTTTTCTATTATTCATTCGATTGATAAATAGCGCGGGTTTTAAATGCCAAAGATAAAGTGCCTTTATCAATATAAGCCAATTCCCCGCCGATCGGCACGCCATGCGCCAAGCGCGTCGCACGAACATGATGTTTAGCCGCCAATTCATTAAGAAAATAGGCAGTTGCCTCGCCTTCCAAGGTGCTGTTGGTTGCCAATACCAATTCCTTAATTTCTCCTTGAGCCAAACGCTTATCCAAGATATCAAGCCCCAAAGCCTCCGGACCTATACCGTCAAGCGGCGAAATATGTCCCATTAAGACAAAATACAAGCCTTGATAATCGGTGGATTGCTCGATTGCTAGCACATCGGCCGGCGCTTCCACAACGCAAAGCGTCTGCTGGTCGCGATGCGCATTACGACAAATCAAACAGATCGCTTCATCGCTCAAATTACGGCAAGATTCGCAGCGTTGCGCCGTATGCAGAGCGTATTCTATCGTTTCCGCCAATTGCGCGGCTTGCGTTTGCTTTTTCAGCAGCAAATCCAAAGCCATTCTTTGGGCGGTTTTTGCGCCTACCCCGGGCAGGCAGGTCAGCGCTTCGACCAATCGGTCGAAGCTGGGGGAAAAAGACATCTTAAAACGGTAGTTTGAAACCTGCCGGCAATCCTATGCCCGCGGTAACTTTGCTCATTTCCGACTGCGTCATTTCCTGCACTTTCACAGCCGCATTATTTACCGCGGCGGCAAACAACGCTTCTAACATCTCTTTGTCTTCATTCATCGCCTCGGCGCTAATCTGTACGCGCGTGCAACCGTAATGACCGTTCAATTCCACTTCGACCGCGCCACCGCCGGCTTGCCCCGTCACTTTCTTATTGACCAGCTCAGCCTGCATTTTTTGCATATTTTCCTGCATTTCCTGAGCTTTTTTCATCATGCCGCCCAATCCACCTTTTAACATCATTCACTCCTAATGTGATTCACTGTCTAAAAAACGAATTGAATTCTCATCAATTCGCGCATCAAATTCTTTTTCCAAGGCTTGTACGGCGGGGTGTTGAAGAAATTCTTCCCGTAATTGCAGTTCCTGCGTCTGAAGTTGCGCATGCCGATGCTGAAATACGGTTTGCTGTTCTGCTTGTTCTGCGAGAGAAACTTGGATTTTTTCCCCTACAGCGGCGCTTAATTGCTGCGCCAATTGCTGCAAATGCGCCGCACTTGCCCAAACTTTGCCCGCCTCATCCGCCGCCATCTGCAAATGACCATGGGCATAGCTGACGGGATACATATTTTCTTTGACAAAAAAACTATTTGCCAAAGGCAAAGCCTGCGCCACCTGCTGCCAAACGGCAGGGGCATTGATACTGGCTTCCAATAATTCTCGGCTGATACGCGGCGGCATCTCCGATTCATCCGAAGCGGCTTGCGCCGGAGATGCTACTGCTTCTTCCCAAGGCGGCATCTCCTGCGACTCATGAAAAACACTGTCCTCAGAAACCGGCACCGCCTCTCTATCATCAGAGGGCAAAGCCGGTGCAACAGTATGTGCGTTCTGTTCCTGTTCTGCCGCTTCCTGCAATTGTTCTGCCAAATGATGCAAATCCGGCACAGCGGACGGCTGCAATGCCGCCTCATCAATCGGACGCACCTGTGCCAAATCTTGTTCGGGGAAGACCGGCTGCAATGCCAGCATGCGCAAGAGCATCATTTCAACCGCCATTGCGGCATCGGGTTGATAAGGCAGACTCTGCCAAGCATCGGTAGCGATTTGATACCACAACTGCACCAATTCAAGCGGCAATTGCGCCGCCAAATCCACCATATCGGCATGCACTTCGTCGGCAAAACGCTGCGCCTGCAATTGTGCGATGGTCAAGGATTGCAAGGTCTGCAAAATGCGGCGCAGCAAATCGCTGTAATCCGGCGCATAGCTTTCCAAAGCCGCATATTCCTGCCGCAACGCCTGTGCATTTCCCGCCGCCAAGTGACGAAATAAAGCCCTGACGCGCACCGCCGGCACCGCACCTAACAAAGCGGCGACATCTTGAGTCAATACCCTGCCCTGTCCGTAAGCAATCGCCTGATCTAATAAACTCAGACTATCGCGCATACTGCCCTGCGCCGCCTCTGCCAGAATACCCAAGGCTTCCGTCTCAAAAGCCGTTTGCTGGCTTTGCAAAATATGCTGCAAATGCGCGGCAATCTGTGCCGTACTCATGTTTTTAAGCTGAAATTGCAAACAGCGCGAGATGACGGTAGCGGGGATTTTCTGCGGATCGGTCGTGGCAAGGATAAATTTCACATGCTCCGGCGGCTCTTCCAAGGTCTTGAGCAAAGCATTAAAGCTGCCGTCAGACAACATATGCACTTCATCAATCAAATATACTTTGAACCGCCCTTTAATCGGCATATACGGCACACTGTTAAGCAATTGCCGCGTATTATCCACCTGCGTGCGGGAAGCGGCATCCACCTCGATTAAGTCCGGAAAATTGCCCGCATCGATTTCGCGGCAATGCTCGCATTCTCCGCAGGGTTGGGAAGAAATACCGTTAGTTAAGCAATTAATTGATTTGGCGAAAATTCTGGCAATGGTCGTTTTGCCGACGCCGCGTGTGCCTGTAAATAAATAAGCGTGATGAAAATGCTGATGATCAAGGGCGTAACTCAAAGCCTGAGTCACATGCTGCTGTCCTACGAGTTCTTGAAAATTTTTCGGGCGCCACTTTCTGGCTAATACTTGATGCATAAGACCGTCAGCTAAAAAAGAAAAAGGTCTACACCAGCGCTCCTCGGCACCCAAGATCACCACTACCGTTGCTTCCTTCCGGACCTGGCGGGGTTCGCGGCTTATTGTTGCGAGGTACCAATGTAGACCAGACGCGCATTATAGCGGCTGCCTGTTAAAATGCAAGCAATGTTTCAACCCTCAGAAGGACACATAAAACACCCCTTGTGTATTGCCCTGAATTGCAAGAGTTTACACTTCTCCGACTATAAATCATCATAAAATAATTGCCGAACAAAGCGCCGTTTACAGCCTTTGATTTCACGAATTTGTCGGCTTATTTCAAGCCGAAGATCAAACGCGTCCACACAAAGCGGCGAATGATTTCATATAGAGCGAAACTCAATAATAAAGTAAACAGACTTATCGCCGCATAATATTGCCCTGCCGAGAAATTCGCACTATCCAAAAGCCAGGCAATCATAATCACAATCGCCGACTGAATCAGATAGCAAATCACTGTACCGCTCTGATATTGCAGATGATAGCAATAATAGAATAAGAGAAAAGTCACACCACCTGAGGAACAGGCATGCAATAGACGATAGGTAAAGCCGCCGAATGCCGGAAGATAATCTTGCAGTTTGATGAATTTAAGCCCAAGTAGATAATCGATGATAAAACTTATAGTCGAAGAATTGAAAAAGTATTACGGCGTTGGCTCGCCTTGCCGTACTATCTGTACTGTCTGCGGCTCGCCGCCTTGTACTACTTTTTCACTTCTCCGTCTATAGCATTGTAATTATCAGCAATATGGCAATCTGTTTCTTAGTGATGCGATGCAAGAACTCGCGCCGCGCATAAAGCAAAGCGCCGCAATAATAAAAAGGAAAAAATTGTAAGGTATTAACGATGAAAAAATTAAATAAATTGCCGTCAATCGAGCCGAAGAAATGCCAATATTTGCCATTTAAATACAGCGCAAGAGGATAGACTGCCGTAGCAATTAACAACATAATGAGAAACTGTTTCCACCATGCGCTGAAATAAATTTTTTCAGGAATCAGCATGTCCAAACAGGCGCAAACAAAAAGCGTAATCAAAAACCAGCCGTGCATGATCATGCGTCATAAATCAAAATTTTTCCAAGCAAAATCCATATAATAAGCGCCGAATATTTGCAATAACAGATTGCCGCCAAAGCAGCCCAATAATAAAGGCAGCAAAACGCGCTTAATTCTTGCTTGAAAAAATACCTTTTTGCCCTTGCGGCTGCGAATCATGCAGGCTAAAAATCCTGAGACGAGGAAAAAAGTTTCCATGCGGAAAATATGCTCGGATAGACGAGCGCAAAAATCGCAAAGCTTTTATGATGAACGCTGGAATAAACAAAAGTATAGTACCTTAACTTCAAAATGAGACTTAGAGATACACATTTTGTCAGGAGAAGCGCTTAGAATAATCTCATTTTGAAGTTAAGAGACTATAAATTGCGGCAAAATTACCGACACCGCATGCCAAAATACACCGACAATCATCAGCACGGCACGCAGCATATCCATACCGTGATAGTAAGTAGCAGAAGATTTTGTCATTAATAAAAAACAAAAGCTGCCTGTTAAACAGGCAGCTTTTTCAAAAGATTTTTAATAAATATCGAAATCAAAATATTGCTGGTTGATTTTTTGATATTCCCCATTGTCGCGAATACCTTTAATCGCCGCATTTAAACGCTGGCGCAATGCTTCATCGCCTTTGCGCACGGGAATGGAAACCCCTTCGCCGTAAAATTCCGGATCATTAAACAAAGGTTCGGCGAATGCAATGCCTTTTCCCATCTCTGTTTTCAAAAAGCCCGAAGATAATGCGGTCTGATCGGCTAAAGTGGCATCTACGCGCCCTGCCACAAGGTCTAAATTTACTTCGTCTTGCGTATTGTAACGCTCAATGGAAGATACGACTTGGGCAAATTTCGCAGTGGCGTAATAGTCGTGAATGGTCGAGGTTTGCACGCCGATTTTTTTGCCTTTCAAATATTCCATTAAATTCTCTTGCGTGATGGCTTCCGCTTGTGCGGCGGCAAGCGCCAATTGCCCGTTATTAGAATAATATTTGTCTGTGAAATCGACGGTTTTTTTCCGTTCTTCGGTTGCCGACATCGAAGCGACGGCAAAGTCAATCCGCTCGTTCAACAATGAAGGTATAATGCTGTCCCAATCCATTTTTACCAACTCGCATTCTGTCTGCATTTCCTTGCATAAGGCTTTGGCGATATCGACATCAAAGCCGATTAATTCATTGCTTTCATTGACTGCAGAAAACGGCGGATAAGCGCCTTCGATGCCGATGCGCAAGGTTTGCGCCTGTGCCGAAACGGCGCTTGCGAAGATTAAAGCGGCAATTAAGAGTTTTTTCATTTTCTTCCCCTTTCTTGGATAGGTTGTAAATGGCGATAAATTCGCTTTTCTAACAATTTAAATAACACAAAAATACATAGCGTAATCAAAAGATAAATGACGGCTGCTGTAGTAAAGGCGAGATAAGGTTCGTAGGTTTTGCCATAGGCGCTGCGTACCGCCTGCGTCAAATCCATAATGGCGATGGTCGAGACGATTGCCGAACCGTGCAGCATGAAAATCACTTCATTGCTGTACGCCGGCAAGGCGCGGCGCAAGGCGCCGGGCAAGATAATGCGTCTGGCGATTTGCGCTTTGCTCATGCCGAAAGATTTCGCCGCTTCGATTTCCCCCAGCGGCGCGGTTTCGATAGCCCCGCGCACGATTTCGGAAGTATAGGCGGCGGTATTTAATGCCAGCGTTAAAATCGCCCAAAACATTTTATTGCGCAATAAATCCTGCATAAACTGCGATAAATTCGTGATTTCTGAAATCCATAAGCCTAATGCGAAATAAATTAAATAAAGCTGAATCAGCATCGGCGTGCCGCGAAAGATATAGCTGAAAGTTAAGGCGGGCAGGCGCAACACAAAGGACAGGCGCGATGCCATCAGCATGCCTAAAGGAATGGCCAAACATAGTCCAATCAATAGAGAGGTAGGCACCAGCCACAGGGTATTGAGCGTGCCTTTCCAAATATCGCCGCCGTATTGGCTGAAAAAACGAATCAGATATTCCCAAAAACTTTCATCACGCATTAAGACACCGTCGCAAAGCCTTTAGAAAAATGTCGTTTTAAGGCGAATACAATCATAAGGGAAATCGTCGTAAAAAATAGATAGCCCAATGCGCCGATCATATACATGGCAAGGCGCAGTACAAAATCCGATTTAATCATAGGATTGCTGGTCGCCGCTTCTTTGATGACCTTCGTCAAATCATCCACTTGCACTAGAGACACTAAGGCGGTGGTTTTCATCAAGACCAGCCAATTATTGGAAATGCCCGGTAAGGCGTAACGCAGCATTTGCGGGAAACTGATGCGGCGAAAAGTTTGCCAAGGCGACAAGCCGTAGGCTTTTGCCGCTTCAATCTGTCCTTTGGGAATTGCCAGATAGGCACCGCGGAAGGTTTCCGCCATATAAGCGCCGAACATCAAGCCGATGGTAATCACGGCGGTGGAAAAATTATTCAAGGCGAGGTCTTGCAGTCCCAAAAAGCGGGCGGTATCGGTTTTGCGAAAAATCAGCAATAGCCGCTGCAAACCATAGAAAAACAGGAATAATTGCACCAAATCGGGAATGCCGCGCAATACGGTGGTATAGACCGTCGCCGGCATGCTCAGCCACGATCTGCGCGATATTTTGGCAAAACAGGCAATCAAACCGATTACAAGTGCCAAGATAAGCCCGAGCAAAGAAAGCTCAAGCGTTATCTTTGCGCCCTCAAAGATACGGTCTTGATAACGCCAAAGGACTGAAAAGTCTTTATCCATTATTTGCCGTAAATATCGTAGCTGAAGTATTTGTCATTGACTTTTTTATACTCGCCGTTGGCACGGATATTTTTCAAGGCTTGATTAAAGGATTGGCGCAATGCTTCGTCTGCTTTACGCACGCCGATAGAAACCCCTTCGCCGAAATAGGCGGGTTCATTGATTTCCTCGCCGAACTGCTCGAATCCGGTACCGATTTCACGATCTAAAAAGCCGTCTTGTAAGACGATTTTATCGGCAAACAAAACATCTACCACGCCTTTTTTAGCATCTAAATTGGCATCGTCCTGCGTGGTATAGCGGTCGATTTTCGCCCATTTAGCAAAATGATCGGTGGCATAGCTATCAAATACGGAAGCGGATAACACGCCGATGGTTTTGCCTTTCAAGCCGGTTTCCGTCATTTCGACGTCGCTGCCTTTCAGGCGCACGAAAATACCGGGGTTGTGATAATAAGGTTCTGTAAACTCAATGACTTGACGGCGTTCGTCATTGGCATTCATAGAGGCGATAATCGCATCGATTTGCTCATTATTCAAAGCGGGAATCAGCCCTTCCCAGTCAATTTGCTTAAACTCGCATTCGCGCTGCATTTCCGCACATAAAGCCTTGGCAATATCGATATCAAAGCCGAACATATTGCCGTTGCTGTCGATTTCCGAAAACGGCGGATAGGCGCCGTCGGTGGCGACAATTAAAGGTTTTGCCATGACGGGCAATGTCGCTGCCATGCAGAATGTCATCAATAATTTTTTCATAATTACCTCTAGCCTTTTAATGAGTTGGACAAAAACTGGCGAACGCGCTCCGAATCGCTATGATAAAAGATTTTGTCAGGCGTGCCTTCTTCTTCAATCTGCCCTTGATGCAAAAACATCACATGATTAGACACTTCGCGCGCAAATCCCATTTCATGCGTGACTACTATCATCGTGCGCCCTTCTGCCGCCAATTCCTGCATGAGCTTTAACACATCGCCGACCAATTCGGGGTCGAGCGCAGAAGTCGGCTCGTCAAAAAGCAGGGCATCAGGCTCCATCGCCAAGGCGCGGGCAATGGCAACGCGCTGCTGCTGCCCGCCGGATAATTGCGCCGGATAATAATGCCGTCTTTCGTACAAGCCCACTTTATGCAAGAGGGCTTCGGCGCGAGCGACGGCTTCTGCTTTCGAGAGTTTGAGCACCAGCATCGGCGCTTCGATCACATTTTGCAGCACCGTCATATGCGCCCACAGATTGAAACTTTGAAAAACCATCGTTAAGCGGCTGCGCAGACGCTGGATTTGTTTTTCCGATACCGCCAAACGCTCGCCTTTGCGATCCGTCTTAATCTGAATATCTTCGCCGGCGACAATAATCTCGCCGCTATTAGGCATTTCCAAGAAATTCAGACAACGCAGAAAAGTGCTTTTGCCCGAACCCGAAGAACCTAAAATAGATACCACATCGCCTTTATGCGCGGTCAAAGAAATGCCTTTGAGCACCTCATGGCTGCCGAAAGATTTGTGAATATTACGCGCCTCAAGCGCGGGAATCGCTGTCAATGAAATGCCCTAGACCGTAGAAAGCGATTTATTGTACACGCTGCTTGCCGCCTGTAAAGCAAAAAACGCAGACAATGTTATCTTGGCAATCACTATCGCTTATACTGCGCTTTTTTTCCGAGAACCGCTATGCAAACCGCCATTCAAGATTTACTTGCGGCATTGGTCAGCCGTCCTTCGATCAGCCCGAATGATGCCGGCTGCATGTCGCTCATCAGCGATTTTTTACGCGACACGCCCGCCCGCATCCGCCTCATCCGCATTGAAGACACGGACAATTTATTCATCACGCACGGACAAGGCGCGCCGCATATCTGCTTTGTGGGACACACGGACGTCGTACCGGCAGGCAATGAAAGCGACTGGAGCAGTCCGCCGTTTACTCCCAGCATACGCGAAGGCAAATTATATGGACGCGGCAGCGCGGATATGAAAGCGGGCGTTGCCGCCATGAGCTTTGCCTACCGCGAACTGATTCAAAGCCATCCGCAGCATCAAGGCACGCTGTCTCTGCTGCTGACCAGCGACGAAGAAGCCGCCGCAACGCACGGTATCCAAGCCGTGCTCCCCCTATTGCAAGCCGAAGGCATACACATAGATTATGCGATTGTCGGCGAACCGACCGCTAAAGACGCGCTCGGCGATTTTGCCCGCAACGGACGGCGCGGCTCGCTCAATCTCAAATTGCAGATTAGCGGCAAGCAAGGTCATGTCGCCTACCCCGAAAACATTTGTAATCCCATCCACGGCTTAGGACACATCATTGCGGAAATCGCCGCCATTGAATGGGACAGAGGCAATGCGCATTTTCCACCTACCTCCTGCCAATTCAGCAATCTGATTGCCGGCACCGGCGCGGAAAACGTCGTTCCGCAAACCGCCACCGCGCTGCTCAATTGGCGCTTTAATACCGAGCAAACGGAAGCCGGCATCAAAACGCGCGTGGAAACATTGGTCCGCCGCATCTGCGCGGAAAAACAGCTGAGCGCAGCATTTGACTGGAAACTCTCCGGACTGCCCTTTTCCACCGCCAATCAAAAACTCCTCCAAGCTCTGAGTAAAGCCGTGCGGAAACATTGCGGACGCGACATCGTCTTTAACACCGCCGGCGGCACCTCCGATGCCCGCTTTATGGCGCAATACGGCGCGGATACGGTGGAATTCGGCACCCTCAATGCCAGCATTCATCAAATTGACGAGCATGTGCTGCTGGCGGATTTAGCGCTGATGGCAGCAGTGTACCGCGACTGCGTACAGCATCTGTGGGCGGCATAAATGCTTTGGATTAAAGCCGCCATCGGCGCTATCAGCGTCATTATCATTCAATTGCTGGCACAAAGCCGCCATTATTATCTGGCGGCGCTGGTGCCCTTATTCCCTACTTTTGCCTTAATCAGTCATTACATCTTGGGCAATAGCCGAGCGCCGGCGACATCACCCATAGGATAGGCAAGTGTTTGATAGCTGCCGTCATAGCCGGTGGTTACGCCGATTTGCGCCCTTGCCGCCTACACCAAGACTTCGCCCTGCTAAATTTGCGCCCAATTTTGACGGCTGGATAGCAAAAGCAGCAGTAATAAGATGTTTCTCATCATTTCCTCCCATTGTTCAATGACATATAGCCTCTATATCATTATCTTTCCTGAAACATAACCTTCAAGCCTGTCGATGAAGGCGGATATGGCTTGCGCCTTGATGTCGACTGCGGATATGTTGCGCTTGATAGCATAGGCGGTAGGCATTATTTTCCCAAAATGCTTCGAGGCTCGGGCTGGCGCCATAAACGCAGCCGAATTGCCAATCGGCAAGCTGCCGATGCGCAGCATTCAGCAGGCGGCTGGCAATTTGGCGTCGGCGGCAATCGGGATGCACGGCAATTCTTTGCACGCGTGCAAAACCCTGCTGCGCCCAATGCAGCTCGCCGCTGCGCTGCAATAGTTGCTGCATCAGCAAGCGTCCGCGCGGTCGGCGTTCGCCGGCAATAACTGCTTGAGCCAATGCCGTATCCAGCGGCGTTTCCAAAGCGATTTGCAGCACGCCTAAGCATTCGCCCTGCGCATTTGCCGCCATAAATAAGGCTTGATCCGGCATATCCAGCAAACGCTTTAAGTCTTCCGGTCGGCTGCGGTAATGCGCCTGATTCAGCAAAGACCAATAGCTGCGCAACAACTGTTCATCGGTGGCTAAGTCTTGAGCTTGCAGCGCAATAATCTCTTTCATTTCATGTGATTGCAGCCTTTCCGCCTGCCCTGTGGGAAACAGGAAAAGTCTATTCATCAGGCATTCCAAAGGGTCGCCGCTGTGATAACGATAATTACCCTGCAAATGCACAATCTGCTCTTGCCTGATGCCGAGCGCCGGCAATGTATTTAAGCAAAAATGCTGTGCGCTGCCTTCATAGCCGTCGCTAGTGCTAGCGAGGGTAAAGGCAGGATAATGCCGACACAGGGCAATCAGTTGAGCCGGCGCAAGTGCCGCCGCTTCATCGACAATCAAGGCTTGCGCAGCAGGCAGACGGCGCAAGGCTTCATCCGGCGGCAGGCAAAGCAAGGGGACTTGCGTATGCGCGGCAATGGTTTGGCGATTCTGTGCAAACGGACTCACAAGCAACAGCGGCGCAATCTCTGCGTCGGCAAGGGCATTGATTTTCTGCGCTAAAAAATGGCTTTTGCCGCTGCCGCGTTTGCCGAGGATAATTTGCGGCTGCGGATGGCTAAAGCGTGCAATCGCTTGATGTTGCGCGAGCGGCGGCGCAGCTGCAGCATTTTGCTGTGCCGCCAAACGCCGCAAGCGCTGATGAAAATGATCGGCGCAAGTCTCAATTGCTTCGCCATACGCCAGCCATCGTCTATGGTCGGGGTCGCCGTCGGGATAATGTGCCGGCAAATGCAGATACAGATGATGCCCTGCGCCAATCGTCCCCGCCACAGCGGCAAAGGCATTAGGAAATAAGCCTTTGCCGGCATCATAAAACACATCGCCTTGCGTCGTGCCGAGATAGCGGCGGTAATCCTTAAGCGCAATATCGCGTCCAAAAACGCCGAGCGGCGGTAAATCCGCCGCTTCGATAAGATGCAATTGCCGCATAGCGCACAATAGATTAGCGATTATTCTGTCCGCGTTGGCGGATAAAATGATCGCAAAGCACCAATGCCGCCATAGCTTCCACAATCGGACAGGCGCGCAGTCCCACGCAGGGGTCGTGTCGTCCTTTGGTTACTACTTCCGTGTCTTGATTGTGAATGTCGGTGGTTTTGCCGGCAACGAGAATGGAGCTGGTCGGTTTGAAGGCGGCGCGCAGCACGATGCTTTGCCCTGTCGAGATGCCGCCCAAGATACCGCCGGCATGATTGCTTAAAAAGCCTTGTTCCGCCGCGCGTTCGTCGCGAAATTCGCTGCCGCGCTGCGTGATGCAGTCAAAACCGTCACCGACCGCCACGCCTTTCACCGCATTGATGCTCATCAAGGCATGCGCCAAATCCGCGTCCAAGCGGTCAAAGACCGGTTCGCCCAAGCCCAGTGGCACATGCTCGATGACAAGGGTGATTTCCGCGCCGATACTATCGCCGTCTTTGCGGATGTCGTATAAATAGCGGTCCAGCATTTCGATTTGATGCGTATTCGGGCAATTGAAAGGATTGCCGCCCACATGCGCCCAATCGACAAATTCCAATTTATGCTCGCCGATTTGCGAAACATAGGCGCGGATTTGCGTGCCGCAGAGGTGCTGCAACACCGCTTTGGCAACCGCACCGCCGACCACGCGGCTCGCCGTTTCGCGTGCCGAAGAGCGTCCGCCGCCGCGATAATCACGGATGCCGTATTTCTGCCAATAGCTGTAGTCGGCATGTCCGGGGCGGAATTTTTCCGCAATCGCGCTGTAGTCTTGGCTGCGTTGGTCTTCATTGAAAATCACAAAACCAATCGGCGTGCCGGTGGTTTTGCCTTCAAAGATGCCGGAGAGGATTTGCACGCTGTCGCTTTCTTTGCGCGGCGTTACATGGCGGCTGGTGCCGGGTTTGCGGCGGTCCAAATCCGCCTGAATGGCGGCAATATCCAAATCGATGCCGGCAGGGGCGCCGTCAATCACGCCGCCAATCGCTACGCCGTGACTTTCGCCGAAGGTCGTCAGCACAAAATTCTGACCGATGCTATTGCCGCTCATATTGCTTCCTTACAGAATGGCTTGCTCAATCCGCGCAGCGATTTCTTCTACACCGCCCTTGCCGTGAATCTCGCGCAATTTACCTTGCGCGCGGTAAAAATCAATCAAAGGCTTGGTTTGCTGCTCAAATACATTGATGCGGTTGCGAATGGTGGCTTCATTATCGTCCGCACGTCCGCGTGCCAGCATTCTTTGCACGATTTCTTCATTATCCACATCTAAAAACACGACATGATCAATCTGCTGAGCATTCTCAGCCAATAATGCGTCCAAAGCCTGCGCCTGCGCCAAGGTGCGCGGGAAGCCGTCAAACAGCGCGCCTTTGTCGCTTAGACGTTTGGCAATCATGCCGATAACGATGTCATCGGAAACCAATTCGCCCGCATCCATGATTTGCTTTGCCGCCAAGCCCAATTCCGAGCCTGCGGCAATTTCGGCGCGCAGCATGTCGCCGGTAGAAAGGTGCTGCAAGCCGTGCTTGGCAATCAATTGTTCGGATTGCGTACCCTTGCCGGAACCCGGTGCGCCTAGGAAAATAATGTTCATATCCGCCTCACTATGCAAAATAAATCAAAGCGCGGATTGTAGCATGAAAAATATTGTCGCGCTGTGCCTGCATCAAGACTTGATTCTTTAACTAAACTTCATGTTAAGATAAGGCTCTTTTAATATATGTAGAGAGGAAGCAAGATGAAGTTTTATACCCAAGACCATGAATGGATTAGCGTTGACGGCGAAATTGCGACCATCGGCATTTCAGAACATGCCCAAGACGCCTTAGGCGATATTGTTTTTGTGGACTTGCCCGCTATCGGCGCGCAAGTCAGCACCGGTGCGGAAGCGGCAGTGGTGGAATCGGTCAAAGCCGCCGGCGAAGTCAATGCCCCCGCTTCCGGAGAAGTGCTTGAAATCAATGAAGCCTTGGTCGATCAGCCCAGTTTGATTAATTCATCGGCGGAAGACGAAGGTTGGATTTTCAAAATCAAACTCAGCAATCCTGCTGAAATTGACAGTTTGATGGATAGCGCTACCTACCAAGCATTTTTGGAGTAATTATGCTGCAAGAAGATCAATTTGCGCCGCGCCATATCGGTGCGCGGCATTCAGAAATCAAAGCGCTGCTAGAATATATCGGCTTTAAAAACGTGGCACAATTCACGCAAAGCATTGTGCCGCCGAATATCCGCCGCAAAGGCATGAACCTGCCCGATGCGCTCACCGAATCGCAAGCACTGGCGGAAATACGCGCTATTGCTCAGCAAAACAAACCTTTGCGCTCTTTAATCGGACAAGGCTATTATGCCACGCGCACGCCTTCGGTGATTTTGCGTAATGTCTTGGAAAATCCCACTTGGTACACCGCTTATACGCCCTATCAACCGGAAATTTCTCAAGGCCGTTTGGAAGCCATGCTCAATTTCCAAACCATGATCTGCGATTTGACGGCAATGGATATTGCCAATGCCTCTTTGCTTGACGAAGCGACCGCCGCCGCAGAAGCCATGACTCTTGCCAAGCGCCATTACAAAGGCACAAGCAAAACCTTCGTGATTGACCACGGCGTACATCCGCAGACCATCGACGTACTGCTCACACGCGCACGCTATCAAGACATCGATATTATCGTCGCCGATTGCTACGAGCTGGCAAAAGAAATCGATGACTGCTTCGGCGTGCTGCTGCAATATCCCTGCACGCAAGGACGCGTTGCCACTAAAGAAGAAATCAGCGAACTTGCCGACAATTTGCACAGCCGCGGCGCCACGCTTTCTGTCGCCTGCGATTTGCTCTCGCTCACTCTCATCAATCCGCCCGGCGAAATGGGTGCGGATATCGTCATCGGCAGCGCGCAGCAATTCGGCGTCCCCCTAGGCTACGGCGGTCCTCATGCCGCCTTTATGGCAGTGCGCGATGTGCTCAAACGCCAAATGCCGGGACGTTTGGTCGGCGTATCCGTGGACAGCCGCGGCAAAGCCGCCTACCGCTTGGCATTGCAAACCCGCGAACAACACATCCGCCGCGAAAAAGCCACTAGCAATATTTGCACCGCGCAAGCCCTGTTGGCAATTATGGCTTCCAGCTATGCGGTGTATCACGGCCCGCAAAGGCTCAAGCAAATTGCCGAGCGCGTCCATAAACTTACGACTCAAATCGCACAAGCCTTAGAACAAGCCGGATTAAAAAACCGCTACCGTCATTATTTCCGCACCCTCATTTATGAATTCGGCAGCATTGAAGATGCAGAACTCGTGATGCAAAGAGGACTCACCGCCGGCATCAACTTCCGCCGCCACAGCTCGACCGAAGTCGGCTTCAGCCTAGATGAATGCAGCAGCGAAATGGAAGTGGCAGTCATTATCGAATGCTTTAGCAATATTGAACTCAGCACGCTGCCGGAAGCCTCGCCAAGCGTTTTGCCTCGCGCATTTCGTCGCAGCAGCGAATACCTCAACCATCCCGTGTTTAACTGCTATCACAGCGAAACCGAAATGATGCGCTACCTGCGCCGCCTCGCCGATTATGATTTGGCGCTTGACCGCAGCATGATTCCGCTCGGCTCCTGCACCATGAAACTCAATGCCGCCAGCGAAATGATGCCCATCACCTGGCGCGAATTCAGCGATATTCATCCTTTTGCGCCTAAGGACCAAGCCGCCGGCTATCATCAGATTTTCCAAGAATTGGAAAGCTGGTTGGCGGAAATCACCGGCTATGATGCCGTCTCCCTGCAACCCAATTCGGGCGCACAAGGCGAATACGCAGGACTACTCGCCATTCGCGAATATCATAAAAGCCGCGGCGAAGAGCGCAACATCTGCCTCATCCCCGCCTCTGCACACGGCACCAACCCTGCTTCCGCTCATTTGGCGGGCTTAGACGTCGTGGTCGTCAAATGCCGTGATAACGGCGATGTGGATATCGACGATTTGCGCGCCAAACTTGATGAACACGGCAGCAATACCGCCTGCATCATGATTACCTACCCTTCAACACACGGCGTATTTGAAGCGCATATCGGCGACATCTGCGAACTGGTTCATGCCGTGGGTGCACAAGTCTATTTAGACGGCGCGAATTTCAATGCCCAAGTCGGACTTGCTGCACCGGGTTTATACGGTGCGGACGTATCGCATCTCAATCTGCACAAAACCTTTGCCATACCGCATGGCGGCGGCGGACCCGGTGTCGGGCCGGTGGCGGTGAAAGCGCATCTCAAACCTTTCTTGCCTAGTCGCAGTGTGATTGCTACCGGACACGGCGGTCTGGCTGTCAGTGCCGCACCTCACGGCAGCGCACTCATTACCCTCATCTCATGGATGTACATCCGCATGATGGGTAGTGTGGAGCTGACCGCCGCTACCGCCTCCGCCATGATTAATGCCAATTACATCGCCAAACGTTTAGGCGAAGCCTATCCCGTGCTTTATAGCGATGCCAATGGCTATGTGGCGCATGAATGTATCTTGGATATGCGCGGTTTTAAAGACAGCGCAGGCATTCAAGTGGACGACATCGCCAAGCGCCTGATTGACTACGGCTTCCACGCACCGACCATGAGCTTCCCCGTTCCCGGTACGCTGATGATCGAGCCGACGGAAAGCGAAAGCAAAGCCGAACTCGACCGCTTCTGCGACGCCATGCTCGCCATTCGCGAAGAAATCCGCCAAATTGAAAACGGCGACTTGCCTCAAGATGACAATCCGCTAAAAAATGCACCGCATACCTTGGCAGATTTGGTCGATGACTGGACGCATCCCTATGACCGCAAAACAGCGGTTTTCCCTCTGCCGGATATGAATCCCGCCAAATACTTTGCACCCGTCAACCGCATCGATAATGCACATGGCGACCGCCAACTGTTCTGTTCTTGCCCGCCGTGGAAAGATGACGACAGCAGCAACTAATGAGAGAACAGGGCTGAAAAGCCCTGTTTTTCCTTACTCAGCCGCTTCTTTTACCGGCATTTCAAAACCGCATGTTTCAACACACAGAGCGACACATAAAGCGTCGCTCTGTGTGTCGCCCTGAATTGGAAGAGGTTACACCTCTCCCACAGATTATCCTCCCTAAAGGGAGGGATTTCAACCAGTAAGGAAATTTTGATAAACAAATAGAAAACCCTTGCTTCTTGCCTTGCTGCTACAATGCCAAGCCTTTTTGACTAAGCCGATAATCGCCATGTTTCAACACGTAGAGCGACACATAAAGCGTCGCTCTACGTGTTGCCCTGAATTGGAAGAGGTTACACCTCTCCCACAAGATTATCCTCCCTAAAGGGGTTTCAACCAGTAAGGAATTTTTGATGAATCTTGCCCTCTACAAACTCATTCCGCGCGCTTTGCTGACCAAAGCCTTCTATCATCTCGCCCGCATCGAGATGCCGCCGCTGAAAAACGCCATCATCTGGACATATCAGAAAATCACCGGCGCCGACACCGCCTTTGCCGCAGAAAAAAATCCCTACCGCTACCGCAGCCTTAATGATTTTTTCACTCGCGCCCTAGCCGCAGACGAACGCCCGATAGACGAAGAGCCGCAAGCCTTTATCAGCCCTGTGGACGGACGCTGCGCCGTATTCGGCAGCATCGAGGCAGGACAATTGCACCAAGCCAAAACCCGTCAATACAGCCTCGCCGCCCTGCTCAATTCCGCCAAATACGCGGAAGCCTTTGAAGGCGGCAGCAGCGTTACCCTCTATCTTGCCCCTGATGATTACCACCGCATCCACATGCCCTGCGACGCCCGCCTGACCGCCATGTCCTTCTGCCCTGGCGACAAACACAGCGTTGCCATTGACTTGCTCGAACACATCCCGAATTTGTTTGCCGGCAATGAAAGACTGGTCTGCCATTTCGACACCGAATTCGGCGCCATGGCGCTGATTATGGTCGGCGCCCTGAATGTCAGCAGCATTGAAACCGTCTGGCACGGCGAACTGCGCGACAGCGGCGACAACCACTACCGCTACTCGCCCGCCAAAACCTTTAAAAAAGGCGAAGAAATCGGACGCTTCAACCTCGGCTCGACCGTCATCCTCTGCTGCAGCGAAGACATGATTGACTTCAACAATCCCAAACTCGGCAACGGCAATAAAATCCGCATGGGCGAAGCCATCGGCACGCTACGCTTATGAGCAGCACCATTTTAGAAATCTATACCGACGGCGCCTGCAAAGGCAATCCCGGCATCGGCGGTTGGGGCGTGTATATGCGCTACGGCAAACATGAAAAAAGCCTCAAAGGCGCCGATTGGGAAACCACGAACAACCGCATGGAGCTGATTGCCGCCATCGAAGCGCTGAAAGCGGTAAAACGCGCCTGCCCCATTCATCTAACTACCGACAGCAACTACGTTAAAAACGGCATTACCGACTGGCTGCCCAAATGGAAAGCGAAAAACTGGCGCACCGCCAATAATCAGCCCGTGAAAAACGTGGAATTATGGCAAGCCCTAGACGCCTTGGTGCAGCAGCATGACATCCGATGGTTTTGGGTCAAAGGACATAGCGGCCACCCCGGCAATGAAATGGCGGACAGCCTCGCCAATCAGGCAATCGAAGCATTACGCAAGCAATCATCATGAAACATACAAACGCTCCCTCCGCCATCGGCGGTCTGCTCATCGGCAGCATCATTTTCGGCTTAGGCAGCCTGATCGTCGCCCATGTGCCTCTAGGCAGCTATGCCATCGCTTTTTGGCGGATTTTCATTGCCTTTTGGGTCTTTGCCGCCCTGTGTTATCTGCGCCGCCTGCCCTTACCGCGCCAACCTTATGCACGGACATTCATTGCCGCAGGCGGTTTTTTCTTCGCCTTTGATTTGGCATTGTGGCATGAAAGCATTCATGCGGTAGGCCCGGGCATTTCCACCCTCTTAAACAGCCTGCAAATTTTCTTTCTAACCGCCATCGGCTTCTGTTTTTTCGAGAACGCCCCAGCCGTCTGCAACTGCTGAGTTTGCTGCTCGCCATTATCGGCGTGGCATTGATTGCCAGTCCCGAATTCAGCCATAATCAGCGCGCCCTATGGGGCTTTGCCAGCGGTATCTTATCCGGTGCGGCATTGGCGCTTGCCATGAGCTGCGTGCGCAAAGTACAAGATTATGAAAACACCGCACTGCTTCCGCTGATGTGCTTATTTAATCTCTTTGCGATGCTGACCGCCCTGCCCTTTGCCTTCTTATCCGATGCGCCCTTTATGCCGCAGACAGGCAACAGCTGGTTTTGGGTCGCCGTTTACGGCATTGTGATGCAATGCGGCGCATGGGGATTGGTTATTTATGCTATCCGCCGCCTCTCTTTAGCGCTTACCGGACTGATTTTGCTCAGCGAACCGGTCGCCGCCATTATGATTGATGCGGTTTGGCTCGATAAAGCCATCGTGCCTTTGCAATGGCTGGGCTGCGCCGTAACTCTAATCGCTATTTATCTTGGGAGTTTACGCCGCCACGCTTAGCAAATTACTTGCCCCCGGCTCTGCTTGCGTTTACCATACGCGCTTTTCAAATCACCAGGTAAGACAATGTTTAGCAAAGACATGACCATTGCGAGTTTTGACGAAGAGATTGCCAAGGCGATTGCCGCCGAAGAAAAGCGCCAAGAAGCGCATATCGAGCTGATTGCCTCGGAGAATTATTGCAGCCCGCGCGTGATGCAGGCTCAAGGCAGCTATCTGACGAACAAATATGCCGAAGGCTACCCCGGCAAACGCTATTACGGCGGCTGCGAACATGTGGATACGGTCGAGCAATTGGCGATTGACCGCGCCAAAACCCTGTTTTCCGCCGACTATGCCAATGTGCAACCGCATTCAGGCTCGCAAGCCAACGGCGCGGTTTTCCTTGCTTTATTAGAACCGGGCGACACCGTCTTAGGCATGGATTTGGCGCACGGCGGACATCTGACCCACGGCGCGAAAGTCAATTTCTCCGGACGCAGTTATAACGCCGTCGGCTATGGTCTTGACCCCGAAACCGGACTGATTGACTACGACAATGTGCAAAAACTTGCCGAAGAGTACCGCCCCAAAATGATTATCGCCGGCTTCTCCGCCTACTCGCAAGTTTTGGATTTTGAACGTTTCCGCGCCATTGCCGATTCGGTCGGCGCCTATTTATTAGTCGATATGGCGCATGTGGCGGGTTTGGTCGCCGCCGGCTTATATCCCAATCCGATTCCTTTTGCCGATGTAGTAACCACCACCACGCACAAAACCCTACGCGGACCGCGCGGCGGACTGATTTTGGCACGCGCCAACGAAGAGATTGAGAAAAAACTCAACTCCGCCATTTTCCCCGGCATTCAAGGCGGGCCTTTGATGCATGTGATTGCGGCAAAAGCCGTTTCCTTCCTCGAAGCCCTCGACCCCTCTTTCCAAACCTACCAAGAAGCGGTATTGGAAAATGCCAAAGCGATGGCAAAAGTCTTTAACAGCCGCGGCTATGACGTGGTTTCGGGCGGCACCAAAAACCATCTCATGCTGATTAGCCTGATTAGCAAAGGACTGACCGGCAAAGCCGCCGACGCCGCCTTAAGCCGCGCGCATATTACCGTCAATAAAAATTCCGTGCCCAATGACCCGCAATCGCCTTTTGTAACCAGCGGCATCCGCATCGGCACGCCCGCCATTACCACGCGCGGCTTCGGCGTCGCGGAAGCGAAAAAAGTCGCCACATGGATTTGCGATATTTTAGACGACATCGACAATGAAGAAATCATTACCGAAGTGCGACATAAAGTCGGCGAACTCTGCGCGCAATTCCCTGTTTACGCATAAGGTTGTGCCTTGCATTGTCCTATTTGCAATCATCCTGAAACCAAAGTCGTGGACTCGCGTTTGGTGGCGGAAGGCGAAAAAATCCGCCGCCGCCGCGAGTGCCTCAATCCCGATTGTCTGGCACGTTTTACCACTTATGAAGTGGCGGAAATCCATATTCCCACCGTCATCAAACAAAACGGCGACCGCGAAAGCTATTCGGCGGACAAACTACGGCGCGGACTGCTGCGCGCCTGTGAAAAACGACCGGTCAGCGCCGAGCAAATCAGCGCCCTGATTCATCACATTGAGCAGCAAATGCGCAGCAGCGGCGAACGCGAAATCTCTTCCGAGCAAATCGGACAATGGGTTATGGAAGGCTTGAAAACCCTCGACCATGTCGCCTATATCCGCTTTGCCTCCGTGTATTTGAGTTTTGCCGACATCGCCGCCTTCCAACAAACCATTGATGAACTCAATAAATCCTAAATCCGGCGACGCCTCCCTGCCTCCGCATGAATATTGGATGCGTCATGCCCTGCATCTTGCCGCGCAAGGCAAATATTCCGCCGCGCCTAATCCGCGCGTGGGCTGTGTCATTGTTAAAAACGGCGCCTTAATTGGCGCAGGCTTTCATCAAACCGCCGGCACCCCGCATGCCGAAGTACATGCTCTGCGCATGGCAGGTGCGCAGGCACGCGGTGCCGTCGCCTATGTCAGCCTTGAGCCCTGCGCCCATTTCGGACGCACCCCGCCCTGCGCAGACGCTTTGATTGCCGCCGGTATTGCCGAAGTTATCATCGCCTGCCGCGACCCGAATCCGCAAGTCGCCGGCAAAGGCATCGCCAAATTACAGACGGCAGGCGTTGTCTGTACCGTCGGCGTTTGCGAGCAGGAAGCCTTAGATTTGAATCGCGCTTTTTTTCATCGTATGCGGACAGGGCTGCCCTTTGTCAGCCTCAAACTCGCCGCCTCTATGGACGGACGCACGGCGCTGGCTAACGGCGAAAGCCAATGGATTACCGGTGCCGCCGCGCGCGAAAACGTGCATGAACAACGCCTTGCCGCCGACGCGATTCTTGCCGGCAGCGGCAGCGTCATAGCAGACAATGCGCGTTTGAACGCACGTTATCCGACTGCACGCGCGCAGCAGCAGCCGATACGCGTCATTATCGACAGCCGCCTGCGCATTCCTGCCGATGCCGCGCTATTTGCCGAAGCAAGTCCCGTCATTATCGCCACGCTAGAAACAGCGCCTGCACGCCCCGAACTTGCCGCACGAGCGGAAATTCTGCGCTTTGCGCCCAATCCGCAAGGCAAAGTGCCTTTGCGCGCCTTATTGGAAGCATTAGGCAGGCGGCAAATCAATCATGTTTTCGCAGAAGCCGGCGCAGCTTTGGGCGGCGCCATGCTCGACGAAGGACTGGCGGACGAAGTGCAGCTCTATCTCGCCCCCGTATTTCTCGGCGCGGACGCCCGCCCCCTACTCCTGACCGCGCCTTTGCCGCACTTATCTGCTAAAATAGCCTATCGCATTTGCGGCAGCCGCATGCTGGGCGAAGACTGGCATTTCACGCTGCGCCGCGCCACACAGGATTAAGACCATGTTTACAGGCATCATTGAAAACACAGGGCAATTGCGCCAACGCGAGCAACACGGCGAAGACCAAAGTCTGCTCATCGCCTCCGAGTACTTCGATTTCAGCACTTCGCAATTGGGCGACAGCATCGCCGTTAACGGCGTGTGCCTGACCGCAGTAGAATTGGGCAAAGATTTCTTCCGCGCCGATGTGTCGGCAGAAACCCTAGCCTTAACCACATTAGGACAATTAAGCGTCGACGAAACCGTGAATTTGGAACGCGCCCTAACCTTATCCACCCCTTTGGGCGGACATTTGGTCAGCGGGCATGTGGACGGCATCGGCACCTTATGCGACCGCTTTCCCGACGGACGCAGCGAACGTCTGATTTTTGCCGCGCCGCGCGAACTGGCACGCTATATCGCCAAAAAAGGCTCGATTTGCATTGACGGCATCAGCCTGACCGTCAATGAAGTGCAAGACCATCTATTCCACGTCAATATCGTGCCGCACACCATGCAGCGCACCAGCTTAGGCACATATGCCGTCGGACGGGAAGTGAATTTAGAAGTGGACTTGCTCGCGCGCTATTTAGAACGCCTGCTCAGTCAGCAAAGCGAAGGCGAAGGTTTGACGGAAGCGAAATTGCGCGCCTTCGGCTTTTAAACATTTTTAGGAGAAGCTATGCAACTCAACAGCACAGAAGAAATCATTGCCGATTTGGCCGCGGGAAAAGCAGTTATCTTAATGGATGACGAAGACCGCGAAAACGAAGGCGATTTGGTCGTTGCCGCCGAACATATCACCCCTGAACTGATTAATTTCATGGTCAAACACGCGCGCGGATTGGTCTGCATGACCATCACCCAAGAGCGCGCCAAACAACTCGGACTGCGTCCGCAAACCGAACACAACACCGCCGCTTACGCCACCGCCTTTACCGTCTCGATTGAAGCGGCGCAAGGCGTAACCACCGGCATTTCCGCGCAAGACCGCGCCTTGACGATTCAAGTCGCCGCCGCCCGCGATGCACGTCCTGAAGACGTGGTACAGCCGGGGCATATTTTCCCGATAGTGGCACGCGAAGGCGGCGTGCTGGTACGCGCAGGGCATACCGAAGCCAGCAGCGATTTGGCGCGTTTAGCAGGGCTTGAGCCGGCCGCCGTGATTTGCGAAATTTTAAAAGAAGACGGCACGATGGCGCGCCGTCCCGATTTGGAAATCTTCGCCCAAGAACACGGCTTAAAAATCGGCACCATTGCCGATCTCATCACTTACCGCCTTGCTCGCGAACAAACCGTTACCGCCGTCGCTTCCTGCGAATTGCCCACCGCCTACGGCAATTTTGCCTTGACCGCCTATCAAAGCATCTTGGATAAAACCCTGCATTATGCCCTCGTCAAAGGCAAAATCAGTCCTGAAACGCCGACCTTTGTGCGTGTGCATGTGCAAAATGCCCTAGCCGATTTATTCCAAGCCGATTTGTCGGAACGCAATTTTCAATTGGATGACGCCTTAAAACGCTTGGCACAGGAACCGCAGGGCATTATTGTCGTGATTGACGACGGACAAAACACCAACGATATTGTGGCGCGCATGCATGCCTTTGCCCACAATATCGCGCCGCCGAAACGCAAGCAGGAACAAGACCTGCGCACCTACGGCATCGGCGCACAAATTCTTGCCGCCCAACATGTCGGCAAAATGCGGCTGCTTTCCGCGCCCTACAAATTCACCGGACTCTCCGGCTATCAGCTGGAAGTACATGAATTTATTGGCGATACTCACTAATCAAGGACTATTATGACAGACCAAATCAAAAGAATCGAAGGGCAATTCAGCCCATTAGACAATGCCAGCTTTGCCATTATCTGCTCGCGCTTCAACGACTTCATCGTCAATAAACTGGAAGCCGCCGCCATCGATACCCTCAAACGCCACGGCATCAGTGCGGACAATATCCACGTTTACTATGTGCCGGGCGCACATGAACTGCCGATTGCCGCCCAGCGCTGCGCCGCAACCAAGAAATATGATGCGATTATCGCCCTCGGCGCCGTCATCAAAGGCTCGACCGGGCATTATGACGTCGTGGTCAACGAACAAGCCAAGGGCTTGGGACAAGTGGCATTAAAATACGATCTGCCCGTACTGACCGGCGTTTTGACCACCAATAATATCGAACAAGCAATCGAACGCGCCGGCACGAAAGCAGGCAATAAAGGTCATGATGTGGCGATGGCGGCGATTGAAATGGTCAGCCTGCTCCGTCAAATCGGCTAATCCCTCTTTTTCACCGGCATTGTCGCAAGCGGCAATGCCGATGTTCTTTTACAGCGCGGCAAATCCAACTCTATGACCAGTAAAACTCCCAATCTCAAACGCCAAGCCATTAAAGCGCGTTCGCAGGCTCGCTACGAACTGCTGCAACTGCTCTATCAATGGCAATTACAAGACGACAGCCCCGAATATGTACGGTGCAACAGCTTTGAAAACAATGCCCGACAAGACATT